>NZ_JBEZFJ010000010.1:0-300681 GCF_040649335.1 Micromonospora sp. NPDC048986 | reverse complement strand
TCGCCCCGCCCCACCCCGCGCCGCCCCCCCCCGCGCCGCCCCGCGCCGCGCCGCCCCGCGCCGCCCCGCGCCGCCCCGCGCCGCCCCGCGCCGCCCCGCGCCGCCCCGCGCCGCCCCGCAAGATCGTGCTCGATCCAGGAAGTAGTGCCCTCGGCGGTCGTTGATGCCACTACAACAAGGATCGAGCGCGATCTTGCGCGCGTCGGGGCCGCTGGGGCAGCGGGGTCGGTCGAGGCGGTCGAGGCGGTCGAGGCGGTGGGGCGGTGAGGCGCGCGGAGGCCGGTCGGTCGGGCTAGGCGGTGGGTCAGGCGGGGTGGGCGGGGGTGAGGAAGTCGGCGAGGACGCGCGTGTGGGTGTTGAACGCCAGCTCGACCGGATCGGTCAGCACCAACCACTCGGTCGCCTCCTCGGTCGGGGCCGACGGTGGCAGATCCTCGGCCGCCCGCTCGGGCAGCACCCCGAAGACCATCATCGTGCCGCCCGCCGGTGCGCCGTGCACCGCGAACAGGCGGGCGGCCTCGGCAGCCGCGATCAGGCCGGTCTCCTCCCGCAGCTCACGCACGAGTGCGTCGGACCACTCCTCGCCGTACTCGATGAAGCCGCCCGGCAGCGCGAGCAGGCCGCGGGCTGGTTCGATGTCGCGGCGGACCACCACCACACCCAGGCCCTCGGCCGTGCGGACCGGCAGCACCGCGACCGCCACCGGCAGCGGGTTGCGCCAGACGGTCTCGCCGCAGACCGCGCAGACTCGCGGCCATCCGGCGGCCGGCGGGTAGGCGGCGCCGCAGTAGGAACAGTGCGAGTACGGCGTGCCGGTCATGCCGCAGCACGTTACTCCGATCCCCGCCCAGCCCGCCGCGCCGCCGCTTCGTCCCCCGCCCAGCCCGCCGCGCCGCCGCTTCGTCCCCCGCCCAGCCCGCCGCGCCGCCGCGTCGTCCCGCGCGTAGCCCGCCGCGCCGCTTCGTCCCGCGCGTAGCCCGCCGCGCCGCCGCGTCGTCCCGGCGCTCAGGCTGCCGGGTCCCCCGTGTAGAACGCGGTGGTGCGTTCGGCTGCGGCCTTCGCCTCGTCGGCGTCGGTGCCGGCGGCGATGCTCGCCTCGCACCACAGCTGGCTGCTCAGCTCGATGGCCCGTCGTCCCTCGGCGGAGGCGGTCCACTCGGCGCCCTGTTCCGGGGTGATCCCGCTGCCGTCGCCGGCCAGGTGTGAGGCGAGGCCGAGCAGCCCGAGGTCCCAGCCGACACCGACCGCGCCCGGGCCGAACTGGGCCCACCGGTCCTGGTCGACGTGCGCGATGTGGTCCAGGTCGAGGCGGGCCCGCTCGTCGCCGACCGGGGTGACCCGCACCTCGATCCAGCTCACCTCGCCACCCATCTCCCAGGTGGCGGTGAAGCGGTGCGGCGGCTCGCAGCTCTCGACGGTGCCGTGGGCGTTGCCCTGGAGTTGGTAGGTGCCGCCCAGCCGCAGGTCGCCGGAGATCGGCAGGAACCAGCGCGGGATGCGCTCGGCACTGGTGCAGGCGTCCCACAGGTCCTCGGCAGTCGCCTGGTAGGTCTGGCTGATAGTGGTGACCCGCGCCTCACCGGCTTCCAGGGTGCGGCTGCCGACCTGCCGCTGGACGGCGTTGATCTGCTCGGTGGCGTCGAACATCAGGTGTTCCTCTCGTCGGGTGGGTCGGCCGGGCCGCGCAGCCGACGTTCGCGTCGGCCCCGGGCCAGCTCGGTGGCGAGTGCCGCCAGGGGTGGGGTCCAGAACCGGCGGAAGTGCTCCAGCCAGCCGTCGACCTCGCGCAGTGGGCGTGGGTCGACCGCGTAGAGCCGCCGGGTGCCCTCCGGCCGCACTGTGGCGAAGCCGTTGTCGCGCAACACCTTGAGGTGCTGGGACACGGCGGGCTGGGAGATGCCGAACTCCTCGCGGATGACCGCGCTGACCGCGCCGGCGGTCTGCTCGCCACCGGCGAGCAGTTCCAGGATGCGGCGCCGGACCGGATCGCCCAGCACGTCGAAGGCGTGCACGACGACAGTTGTATCACTAACGGCTTATTTAAGCCAAGTCTGATAGTCCGATGAGCTTGTCCAGCCGGATCGGCAGCTCCCGGACCCGTACCCCGGTCGCGTGGTGCACCGCGTTGGCGACCGCCGCCGCGGCGCCGACGATGCCGATCTCGCCGATGCCCTTCACCCCGGCCGGGTTCAGCTCGTCGTCGCGCTCGTCCAGCCAGTACGCCTCGATGGACTCCACGTCCGCGCAGCCGGCAATGTGATAGGTGGCCAGGTCGTGGTTGACCCAGTCGCCGTACCGCTCGTCGAGCAGGCCCTCCTCGTGCAGCGCCATCGACAGCCCCATCGTCATGCCGCCGATGAGCTGACTGCGCGCCGTCGTCGGGTTCACCACCCGCCCCGCCGCGAACACCCCGAGCATCCGGTTCAGCCGTACCTCGCCGGTGTCCGCGTCGACCCGCACCTCGACGAACTGCGCCCCGTACGCGTACCGGGGCAGCGCGGGCTGCCCGCCCACCTCCTCGGTGGTGTCCGCCTCGGCGGTCACCTCGCCGGTCGGTGGCCCGCCGTCGCGCAGCTTCTCGCGCAGCGCCTGCGCGGCGCGTATCACCGCCCAGCTCCAACTGGCGGTCCCCATCGAACCGCCGGCCAGCGTCGCCGTCGGCAGGGCGCTGTCGCCGATGCGGATCTCGACCCGTTCCGGCGGCACTCCGAGCGCATCGGCGGCGACCTGCCAGATCGCCGTCCGGGCGCCGGTGCCGATGTCGGTGGCGTTGATCTGGACCAGAAAGCTCCCGTCGGGCCGAGCGGTGGCCGTCGCGGTGGACGGCCGGGCCCGGGCCGGGTAGCTCGAACCGGCCACCCCGGTCCCGATCAGCCAACGTCCGTCGCGGCGGGACCGGGGCGACGGGTCACGGCCGGCCCAGCCGAAGCGCTCCGCGCCCTCACGCAGGCAGGCCACCAGGTTGCGGCTGGTGAACGGGCGTCCCTGGTCGGGGTCGACAGCTGTGTCGTTGCGGATACGCAGTTCCACCGGGTCCATGCCGACAGCTATGGCAAGCTCGTCCACAGCGGACTCCAGGGCGTACGCGCCGGGGCACTCGCCCGGGGCGCGCATCCAGAACGGCGTGGGCACGTCGAGGCTGACCAGCCGGTGTGTGGTGCGGCGGTGTGGTGCGGCGTACATGCTGCGGGTGTAGACGGCGGTCTGCTCGGCGAACTCCCGGATGGTCGAGGTCTGGCTGACCGCGTCGTGGCAGATGGCGGTGAGTCGCCCGTCGGTGTCGGCGGCGAGGCGGACCCGCTGGATGGTGGGGGTGCGGTAACCGACCGGCCCGAACAGTTGCTGGCGGGTCAGTGCCAGTTTGACCGGGCGGTCCACGTGCCGGGCGGCGAGGGCGGCCAGCACCACCGACGCCTTGGCGTACCCCTTGCTGCCGAAGCCGCCGCCGACGTGCTCGGCGACGACGCGGATCGACTCAGGCGGCAGCTCGAACAGCTCGGCGAGGGTGGCCCGCACCGGTGTCGCGCCCTGGGTGGAGTCGTGCACCAGGAGCCGTCCGTCGTGCCACTGCGCGGTGGTGGCGTGCGGTTCCATCGGGTTGTTGTGGTACGCCGGCGTCCGGTAGGTGACGTCCACCCGCACCGGGGCGGCCGCGTACCCGGCGTCGAAGTCGCCCTCGACGGTGTCCGTCGGATAGCTGGGGTTGACCTGGTCCGGTTTGTACAGGCCGGGGTGGTCGTCGGTGAGCACCGTGCTGTGCGGGCCGGTGTCGTAGTCGATGTGGACCAGTCGGGCGCCTTCGCGGGCCGCCTCCAGGCTGGTGGCCACCACCACGGCGACGTACTGCCCCCGGTAGTGCACGGCCGGCTCCTGCAACAGCCGCAGTTCCGGCTGCGGGCCGGGCGCCATCCGGGGCGCGTTGCCGTGGTGCACCACGGCCAGCACGCCGGGCGAGGCCAACGCCTGCGTCGTGTCGATCCGGGTGATCCGGCCCCGCACCACCGCCGACGGGACGGCCCAGCCGTAGCTGACCCCGTCCACCGGGTACTCCACCGCGTACCGGGCCGTGCCGGTGACCTTCGCCGGGCCCTCCAACCGGGGGTACGCCCGTCCGACCGCCCCGCTGCTCATGACGACGCCAGTTCGGTGAGCGCCCGCACGGTGATGGCCCGGGTCAGTGGCAGTTTGAAGCCGTTGTGCCGGAGCGGGCGCGCCTCGGCCAGCTCCGCGTCGGCGGCACGGGCCGCCAACTCGGGGCTGAACGGACGACCGCGCAGTTCCTCCTCGGCCCGGTACGCCCGCCACGGCCGGTGCGCCACCGCCCCGTACGCCAGCCGCACGTCGCGAACCACGTCCCCGTCGAGGTCCAGCACCGCCGCCACCGACCCGGCGGCGAAGGCGAACGAGGCCCGGTCGCGCACCTTGAGGTACGTCGAGCGGCGCGCGGCCGGTAGTGGCGGCAGCCGGACGGCGGTGATCAGCGCGCCCCGGGCCACTGTGGTCTCCCGTTCCGGGTGGGTGCCGGGGGAGCGGTAGAACTCGGCGATCGGGACGTCACGGGGGCCGTCGGCCTCGTGCACCTCCACCACGGTGTCGAGGGCGGCCAGCGCGACGGCCAGGTCGGACGGGTGGGTGGCCACGCACTGCTCGGACCAGTCCAGCACCGCCAGGTCGCGGTTCTGGCCGTGCAGAGCGGCGCAACCGCTGCCCGGCTCTCGTTTGTTGCACGCCTTGCCGGTGTCCTGGAAGTAGACGCAGCGGGTGCGCTGCAACAGGTTGCCGCCGGTGGTGGCCATGTTGCGCAGCTGTCCGGAGGCGGCGGCGAGCAGGGCGCGGGCCAGCACCGGGTAGGCGCGGCGTACCACCGGGTGGGCAGCGAGGTCGCTGTTGCGGACTGTCGCGCCGATCCGCAGACCACCGTCGGGCAGCTCCTCGACGGTGTCGAGTGGAAGCCGGGTCACGTCCACCAGCACGTCGGGGCGTTGCACCCCGAGCTTCATGAGGTCCACCAGGTTGGTGCCGCCGCCCAGGTAGGCGGCCTGCGGTTCGGCCGCCAGCACGGCGACCGCCTCGGCCACGTTGGCGGGCCGGTGGTAGCGGAACGCCTTCACGAGGACGCCGCCGTCTCACGTACGGCCGCGACGATGTGTGGGTACGCGGCGCAGCGGCACAGGTTGCCGGCCATCCGCTCGCGGATCTCCGCGTCGGTCAGCTCGGCTGACGTGGTCAGGTCGTCGGTGACCGCGCTGGGCCAACCCCGGGAGACCTCGTCGAGCATGCCGCGGGCGGAGCAGAGCTGCCCGGGGGTGCAGTAGCCGCACTGGAACGCGTCGTGTGCGATGAAGGCGGCCTGCAACGGGGACAGCTCGTCCGGCCCGGCCAGCCCCTCGACTGTCACCACCGACCGGCCGTCGACGGTGACGGCGAAGATCAGGCAGCTCTTCACCCGGCGGCCGTCGAGCAGCACCGTGCAGGAGCCGCACTGGCCGTGGTCGCAGCCCTTCTTCGCCCCGGTCAGGTCGAGGTGTTCGCGCAGCGCGTCGAGCACTGTGGTGCGGTTGTCCAGGGTCACCTCGCGGGACGCGCCGTTGACCTCGAACGTCACCCGTGACGAGTGGCGTTCGTCGATCGTCGTCGTGTTCTCCGGTCGGTCCTGCACCGGCCCAGACTAGCTTTGTCGGTATATCTCAGGGCGAATAACGCAAAGCCCCTCGCACGGGAGGTGACGACGGTGACTGCCGGACTGCTGCTCGCCGCCGGCGCCGGGCGGCGCTACGGCCGGCCGAAGGCGCTGGTCGAGCTGGACGGCGAACCGCTGGTGCGGCGCGCGGTCCGGCTGCTCGCCGACGGCGGCTGCGCACCGGTGCACGTGGTGCTCGGCGCGGGCGCCGACGAGATGCCCGACCTGCCCGGTGCGGTGTCGGTCCGGCACGATCGCTGGTCGGACGGGCTGGGCTCGTCGCTGCTGCGCGGCCTGGCCTCGCTGCCTGTCGACGTGCCGGCCGCCGTCGTGGTCCTCGTCGACCAGCCGCTGCTCAGCCCGGTAGCGGTGCGTCGGGTACGCGCGGCGTACGCCCACGGCGCGGTCGTCGCGGTCGCCACCTACGCCGGTCGGCAGGGGCACCCGATCCTGCTGGGTCGACAGACCTGGCCGCTGCTGAACCGGTACGCCGTGGGCGACCGGGGTGCGCGTGACCTGCTGCGCGAGCGGCCGGACCTGGTGGTCGAGGTGCCCTGCGACGACGTCGGCGCACCCGTCGACGTGGACACTCCGGCCGATCTGCGCGCGGTCACCGACGCGTCAGCCACCGAGGCAGCCCCTCGCTGGTCACCGCGTGATAGCTGATCATGACGATCACACCGATCAGGCCCAGCAGCGGGTTGACGAACCAGCCGAGCAGACCGCTGAGCCCGTACAGGATCAGGCCGGTGACCGGTCGCAGCCGCTGCGCCCGCACGTACCCGGGGCTGACCCGGTGTTCGAGCAGCGCCGGGTGTCGGTGCAGGTAGCCGAAGAACACCAGCCAGGGCGCCGACATCAACGCCGCGGAGAGCGCGTACAGGGCGACCGCCGCGCGCTGGTCGTCGATGTCGCCCCGGGTGAACGCGGAGGCCAGCACCGCGGTGGGGAAAGGAATGATCACCGCGCCGAAGAGGACGCCGAGGTTGATCCAGCTCAGCGCGAGGGTGGTCCGGCGGATCAGGCGCAGCAGCGCGTGGTGGTTGAGCCAGAGCACCCCGATGTAGACGAAGGACACCACGAAGGCGAGGTACGAGGGACCCTCGTCGAGCAGATCGGTCAGCAGCTCACCCTCGTGGTATTCGGGCACCCGCAGGTCGATGACGAGCAGCGTGATGACGATGGCGAAGACGCCGTCGCTGAACGCCGCCATCCGCTCGGTGCCGGAGACCCGCCCGGTGGGCTCGGGCTGCTCGATCTCGTCGGGCGCTGCGGACATTGCCGCAGGCTAGCCATTCCGCGCGGCGGCCGGTGGCGGTTTCGCCCGACTGGGACACGAACGGCCGCCCAGGGTCACCCCCGGGCGGCCGTCGCGCTGCCCGCCGGTCAGGCCACCGGCGTCACGGTGCCCGCCGCCCGGGCGACCCGCTGATGGGCCCGGATCACCTCGGCGTAGCGCAGACCGCTCGCCTTCACCGTCCGACGCTGGGTGGCGTAGTCGACGTGCACCAACCCGAAGCGCTTGTCGTAGCCGTACGCCCACTCGAAGTTGTCCAGCAGCGACCAGACGAAGTAGCCGTCGAGGGGAACCCCTCGGGCCACCGCCGAGGCGCACGCGGCCAGGTGCTGCTCCAGGTGGTCGGTGCGTTCCTTGTCCTCCACGGTGCCGTCGGCGGTGACCTCGTCCGGCCAGGCCGAGCCGCTCTCGGTGACGATGATCCGGCCCGGCCGGTACTCCTCGTGCACGTCGACGAGCAGCCGCTCCAGGCCCGCCGGGTACATCTCCCAGCCCATCGCGGTCTCCACCGAGCCGGGCACCGGCACCTGCCGGGCGTACGGCGCCGCGCCGGTCGGGTCGTCGACCACCAACTGCCGGAAGTAGTAGTTCACCCCGAGGAAGTCCGTCGGCGTGGCGATCACCGCCAGGTCGTCGCCGCGTACCGGCGGCTCGACCCCGTAGGTGGCGATCATGTCTGCCGGGTAGCCGCGCCCGTGGATCGGGTCCAGCCACCACCTGTTGACGTGCCCGTCCGCCCGGCGGGCCGCCGCGACGTCCTCGGGTCGGTCGGTCGCCGCCTCGACCGGGCTGAGGTTGAGCACCAGGCCCACCGAGGCCGGCCGGGCGGCGTTGGCCCGGATCGCCTGGGTGGCCAGGCCGTGCCCGAGCAGCACGTGGTGCGAGGCGTGCACCGCCCGGGTGAGGTCCCGCTCGCCGGGGGCCATGTTGCCCTCCAGGTGCCCGATCCAGCACACGCAGAGCGGCTCGTTGACTGTGCACCAGTCTGCGACCCGGTCACCGAGCCGGCCGGCGACCACCGCCGCGTAGTCGGCGAACGCCTCGGCGGTGGCGCGCTCCGGCCAACCGCCCCGGTCCTGGAGGACCTGCGGCAGGTCCCAGTGGTAGAGCGTGACGAACGGTCGGATCCCGTCGGCGAGCAACGTGTCGACGAGCCGATCGTAGAAGTCCAGCCCGGCGGCGTTGACCCGCCCGACGCCGTTGGGCATGACCCGGGGCCAGGCCACCGAGAAGCGGTACGCGTCCACGCCGAGGCGACGCAGCAGCGCCAGGTCCTCCGGCCACCGGTGGTAGTGGTCGCACGCCACCGCGCCGGTGTCGCCGTTGTCGACGTTGCCGGGAGTCGCCGAGAAGGTGTCCCAGATGGACGGCGCCCGGCCGTCGACGTCGACGGCCCCCTCGATCTGGTACGCCGCCGTGGCGACACCCCAGAGGAAGTCGGGTGGCAGCTTGGACAGGTCGGGCACGGGTCGGTTCTCCTCTGGGGTTGGATGACTCACTTGACAGCGCCGGCGGTGAGGCCGGCGACGAAGTAGCGCTGCAGGGCCAGGAACCCGACGACGACCGGGATGCTGACCACCAGCGAGGCAGCCATGATCTGGTTCCAGTAGACGTTGAACTGGGTGGAGTAGCCCTGCAGGCCGACGGCCAGGGTGCGGCTGCCCTCGTCGGTCATCA
This sequence comes from Micromonospora sp. NPDC048986, assembly GCF_040649335.1. NCBI lineage: Bacteria > Bacillati > Actinomycetota > Actinomycetes > Micromonosporales > Micromonosporaceae > Micromonospora > Micromonospora sp. NPDC048986. The sequence goes on along the minus strand of NZ_JBEZFJ010000010.1, from coordinate 292,027 downwards.
CCGACGCGAAGAGCACCTCACCCCACGCGGTCATGAACGCGTACACGGTGACCGCGACGACGCCGGGCACGGCGGCCGGCAGGATGACCTGGAACAGGGTGCGCAGCGGACCAGCGCCGTCGACCTGCGCCGCCTCGTCCAGACCCCGGGGGATCGAGTCGAAGTAGCCGACCAGCATCCAGATCGAGAACGGCAGCGAGAAGGTCAGGTACGTGATGACCAGGCCGGTGCGGCTGGCGTACAGCTCGATGCCGGTGGCGTTGCCCAGGTTGACGTAGATGAGAAACAGCGGCAGCAGGAACAGGATGCCGGGAAACATCTGCGTGGACAGCACCGTCACAGTGAAGACACCCCGACCGCGGAACCGGTACCGGCTCACCGCGAACGCGGCGAAGATGGCCACCGCCACCGAGCAGACCGCCGCGATGCTCGACACCACCAGGCTGTTCACCAGGTACCGGGCCAGCGGCACGGTGCTCCACATGTCGACGAACGGTTGCAGGGTGGGCCGGCTGGGCCACCAGGTGAAGCCGTTCTGCACGTCCTGCAACGGCTTCGCCGCCGAGGTGACCATGACGTAGAGCGGGATGACGACGAAGAGGGCGAGCAGGGTCAGCACGATGCGCCGACCCCAGCGCTCACCGGCTGTCTCACGCATGGTCATCCCTCCGACGGTTGGTGATCAGCAGGTACACGGCCGAGACGACGAGCAGGAACAGCAGCAGCGCCACCGACATGGCCGACCCGGAGCCGAAGTCCCAGGTCTTGAAGGAGCTGCGGTAGATGTGGATGGAGATCAGGTCGGCCTGCTCCGGCGCGGAACCACCGAACAGCACGAACGGGGTGTTGAAGTCGTTGAACGTCCACAGGAACAGCACCAGCAGCAGCACCAGGTTGACCGGCCGCAGCATCGGCAGGGTGACCGAGCGCAGCCGGCGCCAGAACCCGGCGCCGTCGATCGCGGCGGCCTCGTACAGCTCACCGGGCACGTTCTGCAGCCCGGCCATCAGGCACAGGAACGCGAAGGGCCAGTTGCGCCAGACCGACACCACCAGCAGCGACCAGAAGCTGTTGTCGCCGATCAACCAGAACGGCCGTTCGTTCATCAGCCCGAGCTGGTCCACGAGCACGTGGTTGACCAGGCCGGTGTCGCGTTGCAGCAGGAAGCTCCAGGTGATCACGGCCGCGTAGACCGGCAGCGCGTACGGGGTGAGGAACAGTGCCCGCAGGATGGCCCGTCCACGGAACGGTCGTTGCAGGACGACAGCCGCCGAGATGCCGAGCAGCCAGGCGAAGCCGACCGAGAGCAGGCTGTAGGCCAGGGTGACCCAGAACGAGTGCAGCAGTTCCTTGCCGGCGGCGCTGTTCAGGTCGAGCGTCGCCCGGTAGTTCTCCAGCCCGATGAAGGGCGCGGTGGACCAGTCGCGAATGTGGAACTGGGTCAGCTCCAGCAGGCTCATCCAGACCCCGACCACCATCGGGATGACGTGGATGGCGAGTTCCAGCACGACGGCCGGTGCGAGCAGCAGGTACGGCAGGAGCGAGCGGCGGGGGCCGCGGGGCCGGCGGGCCGGCCCCCGGGCCGGCGACCCGGCCCGGGGTTCGCGCCGGTCGGCGTCCGGCGCGGTGGTGCTGGTTGCCATCGGGGTCCTCTCGGAGGCGGTGGCCGTGGCCGGGCTCAGCGCCCGACCACGGCCACCGGTGACGCCTGGGTCAGCGCATCTTCTGCTGCGCGTCGGTCAACTTGGCCTTCACCGACTCCTCGGTGACCGGCTTGCCGCTGGCCGCGTCGGCGAACAACTCCTTCATCGCGGTGCCGACCAGGGTCTCGAAGGTGCTCTCATCGGGCACCTGCGGCAGCGGGGCCGCGGTGGTGACGAGGGTTTCCTGGATGGTCTTCTGCTCCGTGGCGCTGAACGCAGGGTCGGAGGCGGCGGTCTTCACCGCCGGCAGCGAGCCGTACGTCTTGTTGAGGATCGTCTGCTCCTCGTCGCTGGTCATGAACTTCACGAAGCTCAGCGCACCGTCCTTGTTCTTGGTGTGCTTGAAGACCGCCATGTTGATCCCGGCGACCATGCTGTTGACCTTCTTGCCGCCGGCCGGCGGGCTGGCCAGGAACGGCACCGGGGCCACCCCGTACGCGTCGGCGGGCATGTTCTGCGTCTTCAGGTTCGACCCGGCGGACTGCCAGAGCAGCATGGCGGCCTTGCCGTTGGCGAAGTCGGAGACCGACTGGTTCTGCGCGTACTCGGCGTTGCTCGGGTTGGTGATCTTGTCGGCGGCCATGAAGTCGATGTACCGCTTGATCGCCGAGACGTTCTGCGGGGTGTCGAAGGTCGGCTTGCCGGCCGAGTCGAACCACTCGCCGCCGTACTGCTGACTGAAGGTGAAGGCGTGGTGGGCGTTCTCCGACGGGTTGGCCCCCTCGATCGCCAGGCCCCACTTGCCGCCGGTGCTCAGCTTCTTGCCGTACTCGGCGAGTTGCTCCCAGGTGGTCGGCGGTGCGGTGATGCCGGCGTCGGCGAACGACTTCTTGTTGTAGTACAGGCTGTACGCCATGCTGTAGAGCGGCACGGCGGCCGGCGGCTTGCCGGGGGCGCCGGCGGCGGCGAGCGCGGCGGGCACGATCCGGTCCTTGCCGCCGACGGCCTGCAGGGCGGCGTCGTCGAACTCGACCAGCGCGCCGGTGGCCTGCAACGACGCCGACCAGGTGTTGCCGATGTTGACAACGTCCGGGCCCTTGCCGGAGGCGGCGGCGGCCAGCAGGCGGTTGAGCAGGTCCGACCAGGGGACCACCTCCACGGTGACCTTGATCCCGGTCTGCTTCTCGAACTTGTCCAACTCCGGCTGGAGGGTGGTCTTGTCGGCCTCCAGGCTGGCGCCCTGGTTGCTGGCCCAGTAGGTGAGCGTCTTGGGCGACGAGGCGGAGTCGTCGCCGGAGCCTCCGCAGGCGGTCAGCGAGGCGGCCGCCAGTACGGCGGCGGTGAATATCCCGAGGTGTCGTCTCGACACGGGTCAGCCCTTCCGGTGCGTGGTGGGGGTCCGCCGGCCTCCGTCACCGATAGGGGTCGGGCGACGGGGGCCGGCTGCGGACAGGGTTCGGGGGTGCGCCGTCGGGGTCCGTCGGCGTTTCCCGGGAGTTACATCACGGCTTAATTTATGTCGTCATTAAAGTTGCTGGCAGGTGGGTCGTCAAGCACGAGGCGGTTACAGTCGCCTCGAACGGCCGACGGGAACGAGGTGACGAGTGGAGCTGGCGCGTGCCACCAACCGCAGCGTGCGGTTGCGCAACCGGTCCGCCCTGCTGACCAAGCTCTTCCTGGACGGCCCGCTCACCCGCCAGGACCTGGTGCGCAGCACCGGGCTGAGCCAACCCGCGGTCAGCAACGTGGTGGCCGACATGATCGACGAAGGACTGGTCGTCGAGGCCGGCGCCGCCGAGTCCGACGGCGGCCGGCCCAGCATGCTGCTGCGGATGGCGCCCCGCTTCGCCTTCGTGGTCGGCGTGGACGTCGGCGAGACCCGGGTCCGGGTGGAGCTGTTCGACTTCGCGATGACCCTGCTGGCCAGCGTCGAGTACCCGCTCGACCCGGCCCGCACCGAGCCCGACCTGGTGGCCGGGCGTGTGCTGGCCGGCATCGACGCGGTCACCGGCCAGGCCGGGGTGGCCCCCGGTGACGTGCTCGGCGTCGGCATCGGCGTCTCCGGCGTGGTCGAGCAGGGCACCGAGGCCGTCGTGCACGCCCAGGCCCTCGGCTGGGACCGGGTGCCGCTGGAGCGTCTGATCGGCGCCGGCACCGACCTGCCACTGCACATCGACAACGGCGCGAAGACCCTGGGCCAGGCCGAGATGTGGTTCGGCGCCGGCCGGGGTGCCCGGCACGCCGTCTTCGCGCTCGTCGGCTCCGGGGTGGGCGCGTCGGTGGTGACCAACGGCGCCACCTACCGGGGCGCGTCCAGCAGCGCGGGGGAGTGGGGGCACACCACGCTGGTGTACGGCGGCCGGGTCTGCCGGTGCGGCGCGCGCGGGTGCCTGGAGGCGTACGTGGGGGCGGAGGCGATCATCGACCGCTACCGGGAGGCGCGCCGGGGTCGACCGGTGCCGGGCGAGGACGAGGAGTCCCAGATCGCCGCGCTGGTCGCCGCCGCCGAGACCTCGGCTACCGCGCGACGGGTGCTGGCGGACACCGCCGGCTACCTCGGCGCCGGGGTGGCCAACCTGATCAACCTGTTCAACCCGGAGCGCGTGGTGCTCGGCGGCTGGGCGGCGATGGCCCTCGGCGACCTGCTGCCGGCCGTGCGGGAGGCCGCCGGTCGGCAGGCGCTGCGCCAGCCGTACGAGCAGGCGTCGATCGAGCTGTGCCGACTCGGGGTGGACGCGGTGGCGTTGGGCGCGGCAACCCTCCCGATCGCCCGCTTCCTCACCGAGGGTGGCGTCCGCCGCTGAGCGGGGGGCGACGGCGGCGCCGTCGCCAAATTACCCAAAAAGAATCCTCGGGATAAATAACGAAGTTATAGATCGATGTCTTGACGCCGTCGCAATCTCGCCGCAACACTCCTACGAGAGCGCTCTCCGACCCGCGACGCCGCATCGGCGGCACCACCCACGGCGCCACGGGGCGAGCCGATCCCATCCACGCGGCACCCCCTCGTAGCCCCCTATCGACAGGCGATGTCATGACATCTCGTGCAACATCCGTACGCCTGCGTCCTCGACGCGCCGTCCGGCACCTGCTGGTCGGGCTCACCGTGGCCCTGGTCGCGGCGCTCACCCCGACCGGTGCCACCACACCCGCGCAGGCCGCCCCCGTCCTGCTGTCCCAGGGCCGCACGGCCACCGCCTCGTCCACCGAGAACGGCGGAACCCCCGCCGCCGCCGCTGTCGACGGCAACACCGGCACCCGCTGGTCCAGCGCGTTCAGCGACCCGCAGTGGCTCCAGGTCGACCTGGGCGCCCGCGCCACCATCACGCAGGTCAACCTGCTCTGGGAGGGCGCCTACGGCCGGGCCTTCCAGCTCCAGACCTCCGACAACGGATCCACCTGGACCACTATCTACTCGACCACCACCGGCACCGGCGGCACCCAGAACCTCACCGTCTCCGGCGCCGGCCGCTACGTGCGCATGTACGGCACCGCCCGGGGCACCGGCTACGGCTTCTCGCTCTGGGAGTTCCAGGTCTACGGCGAGACCGGCGGCGGCACCAACGAGCCCCCGGTGACGCCCACCGACCCGTACAACCCCAACCTCGGACCGAACACGTTCGTCTTCGACCCGAGCACGCCGACGTCGACGATCCAGAGTCGACTCAACACCCTGTTCACCCAGCAGGAGACCAACCAGTTCGGCCCGCAGCGCTACGCCGTGCTGTTCAAGCCCGGCACCTACACCGCCGACGTCAACCTCGGCTTCTTCACCCAGGTCGCCGGCCTCGGCATGAGCCCGGACGACGTCAACCTCAACGGCCACGTCCGCACCGAGGCGTTCTGGTTCGGCGGCAACGCCACCCAGAACTTCTGGCGGGCCGCCGAGAACCTCTCGGTCACCCTGCCCGCCGGGCAGACCGTGGAGCGCTGGGCGGTGTCCCAGGCGGCACCGTACCGGCGGATGCACCTGCGCGGCGCGCAGAACCAGATCCAGCTCTGGAACGGCGGTGACGGCTGGTCCAGCGGTGGCCTGCTGGCCGACACCCGCATCGACGGCCTTGTCGTCTCCGGTTCGCAGCAGCAGTGGTACTCCCGCAACAGCGAGTTCGGCAACGGCTGGACCGGCTCGGTGTGGAACATGGTCTTCCAGGGTGTCAACGGCGCTCCCGCGCCGAGCTTTCCCAACCCGTCGCACACAGTCATCGCCCAGACCCCGCAGGTCCGGGAGAAGCCGTTCCTGTACGTGACGGGCAGCGGCGAGTACCGGGTCTTCGTGCCGGCGCTGCGCACCAACTCGACCGGCACCAGCTGGTACAACAAGACCCCGGCCGGCTCGTCCCTCTCGCTGTCACAGTTCTTCGTGGTCCAGCCCGGCACCAGCGCCGCCACCATCAACACGGCTCTGGCCCAGGGCAAGCACCTGCTCTTCACCCCGGGCGTGCACCGCATCACCGAGCCGATCCAGGTCAACCGGGCCGACACGGTGATCCTCGGTCTGGGCCTGGCCACCATCCAGGCCGACAACGGCACCGTCGGGATGCGGGTGGCCGATGTGGACGGCGTGAAGGTCGCCGGCATCATGTTCGAGGCCGGCACCACCAACTCGCCGGTGCTCATGGAGGTCGGGCCGTCCGGATCGTCCGCGAGCCACGCCAGCAACCCGACCTCGCTGCACGACGTGTTCTTCCGCATCGGCGGCCCGCACGTCGGCAAGGCCACCAACACGCTGACAGTCAACAGCGACAACGTGATCGGCGACCACATGTGGCTGTGGCGGGCCGACCACGCCGCCAGCGGCGTACCGACCGGGTGGACGCTGAACACCGCCGACACCGGGCTCACCGTCAACGGCGACAACGTCACCATGTACGGCCTCTTCGTCGAGCACTACCAGAAGTACCAGACCATCTGGAACGGCAACGGCGGGCGGACGTACTTCTACCAGAACGAACTGCCCTACGACCCGCCGAACCAGGCGGCCTGGATGAACGGGTCGACCCGGGGCTACGCCGCGTACAAGGTCGCCGATTCGGTGACCAGTCACCAGGCGTTCGGGCTGGGCAGCTACAGCTACTTCAATGTCAACCCCGCGGTGGTAGAGGAACGGTCCTTCGAGGTGCCCACCAACCCGAACGTGCGCTTCACGAACATGGTGACCGTCTCGCTCGGTGGCGTCGGCACCATCAACCGGGTGATCAACAACGCCGGTGGCACCGCGAACGCGGCCAACCAGACGGTGTACCTGACCACCTACCCCTGACCGGGGCGCCCGCGCCGGCCGGTCCTCTGTGACCGGTCGGCCGGGTGGCACCCAGGGCCGTGGCCGGCCCGGTCCCGCCGAGACCGGGCCGGCTGCGGTCGTGCCGCTCAGCCGGCCAGCACCTCGGCCGCCGCCCGTTCACCGGCGCACACCGCGCCCTCCAGGTAGCCACTCCAGCGGGTGGCCGTCTCGGTGCCCGCCCAGTACACCCGCCCCACCGGCGTCCGCAGGTGCGGGCCGTAGGTCCGCCACGTGCCCGGGGTGAGCGCACCGGAGAAGCAGCCCCGGGTCCACTCGTCGGCCGACCAGTCGTACTCGACGAGGTCCACCGGGTCCCCGGCGCGTGGCCCGACCACGCTGGCGAACGCCTCGAGCAGGCATCGCCGACGCCGTTCGGGGGACATGCCGCGCAGGGTCGCGGCGTCGGTGGAGTAGCTGAACCCGGTCAGCACCCCAATCGGTGAGGTCGGGGTGGAGTTGTCGACCGTCTCGGTGAGCGGACCGGCGCTGCTGGTGGCCACCCCGGACCGCCCGTCGGCACGCCAGAACGGCTCCGGATAGACGGCGTGCACCTTCAGCGCCGAACCCATCGGCATCCGCTGGGTGAGCCCGTCACGCAGCGGGGGCAGCGGCGGGTCGTACCGGATCCGGCCGGCCAGTGCCGGGGCCAGCGCGACCACCACGGCGTCGCAGTCGACGCGCCCGGTGTCGGTCCACGCCGTCGCACCGTCGACTGTCTGTTCGATGGCCCGCACCGGCGCGGCCAGCGTCAGCGCTCCCGGCGGCAGGGCGGTGGCCATCCGTTCGGCCAGCGCCGGCGGCCCACCCACGATCCGGTCCTGCTGCGCGCCGCCGGCCATCCCCAGCAACGGCCCGGTCCCGCCGGCGCTGCGCAGGTAGAACAGCAGGTGCAACAGGGACAGCTCGTCGGGGCCGGTGGCCAGCAGCCCGCCGGCGAGCAGCCGCCCCAGGTAGTCGGCAGTGTCGTCGTCCCCGGCGGTGGTGGCGAGCCATCCCCCGAGGGTCGTCCGGTCCCACAGTGCTGCCTCCGGCGTCGCCCAGGGTGCGGCCGGGTCCAGACGTGCGGCGTACTCGTCGAGCAGGCCGAGCACCCGGCCCACCTGTGCCGGCGGCTCGGCCCGGGGCGCACCGGCCCAGAGCAGTGTGGGCGCGCCGACCGACGCCGAGGCGAAGGTGGCCAGCCCGTGCTCGGCGACCAGCGCGTACATCCGGTCCTGGGTCGGCCCGATCCACTGCGCCCCCAGGTCGAGTTGGGTGAGCTCGGGCAGCCATCGGGTCAGCACCCGACCGCCCACCCGGTCGCGGGCCTCCAGCACCCGCACCTGGGCGCCGGCGCGGCTCAGCGCCAGCGCGGCCGCGAGACCGGAGAAGCCGGCGCCGACCACTACCACCCGCAAGCCGTCGGTCACGCGGCGCTACTTACCCGCCACCGCCCGGCGCATGACTGTTGGGTGCGGGGCGGCCGTCGAGGCGTACCGGACGGCCGTCGCCCTGACGGACAACGCGGCCGAACGGGCCTTTCTCACCGTACGCGCGACGGCAGTGGCGACGCCCTGAGGGCGCGTTTGCCGCAGGGGCGGCCGGGAACCCCGAGGCACCGCCGCAGCAGGGGATGGGGAGGGGCCATGGCGTACCGACCGACCGCCGTCGACACCGCGCCCGACCTGTCCACCCTCACGCTCGGTGTGGAGGAGGAGTTCCTGCTGCTCGACCCGGACAGCGGCCGGAACCTCCCGGTCGCCGACCAGGTGCGCGGCGCGTTGCGCGGCCCCGCCCGGGAGCAGAGCCGCCAGGAGTTCCGGCACAGCATGGTGGAGATGGTCACCCCGGTCTGCGCCGACCTCACCGAGCTGCGCGCGCACCTGGTGGCGTTGCGCCGCTGCGCCGTCGAGGCCGCCACGGCGGCCGGGGCCCGGCTGGTGGCGGTCGGCGCCACCCCGGTGGCCGAACCGCACCGGACGGTCCCCGACGAACCGCGCTACCACGCCATGTCGCGCCGCTACGGGCCGGTGGCGCACGACCCGGCGGTGTGCGGCTGCCACGTGCACGTCGGGCTGCCCGACCGGGAACTGGCAGTGCAGGTCTGCAACCACCTGCGGGTGTGGCTGCCGGTGGTGCAGGCGATCACCGCCAACTCGCCGCTGCACGACGGGTACGACACCGGGCACGCCAGTTGGCGCTCGATGCAGTTGGAACGCTGGCCCAGTATCGGTCCGACGCCGTACTTCGACTCCGTCGCCGACTACGACAGCACCGTCGACGAGCTGATCGCCGCCGGCATCATGCTCGACGCGGCGATGGTCTACTGGTACGCCCGGCCGTCGTCGACCTACCCGACGGTGGAGGTGCGGGTCGGTGACGTCTGCACCGAGGTGGACGACGCGGTGCTGGTCGCCGCGCTGGTCCGGTCCCTCGTGGCCACCCTCGCCGACGACGTACGCGCCGGGGTGAGCGCCCCGCACGTCCGGGACTGCCTGGTCGCCGCGGCGCACTGGCGGGCCGCCCACGACGGTCTCGACGGCGAGCTGATCGACCTGCGTGCCGGCGGCACCCGCCCCGCCTGGGCGCTCGTCGACGAGCTGATGGCGGTGATCGCCCCGGCGCTGCTGCGCCACGGCGACCTCGGGTACGTGTTGGCGCAGCTCGCCCGGCTGCGTCGCGACGGCACCGGCGCCACCCGGCAGCGGCGGGTGCTGGAGCGCGCCGGAGACCTGCACGCGGTCCTCGACGACCTGGTCACCCGCACCGCCGCCAGCTGACCGCCGCCGCTGCCCACCGGGGTCAGCGGATGTCGTGGGTCTGTAGCCACAGCTCCAGCAGGCCGAGTTGCCACAGCTTGTTGCTGCCGGCCGCGGCCTCCGCCCGGTCCGGCTCGGCCAGCAGATGTGCCACGTACTCCGGGCGGAACAGCCCCCGCTCGCGCGCGGCCGGCGCCTGCAACGCCTCGGCCACCAGCTCGCGCACCGGGCCGTCCACGTTGCGCAGCGCCGGCACCGGGAAGTAGCCCTTGGGCCTGTCGATCACCTCGGTGGGCAGCACCTCACGGGCGACCTCCTTCAGGACGCCCTTGCCGCCCTGACTGACCTTGTGCTCCGGCGGACAGTGCGCGGCCAGGGTGACCAGGTCCTGGTCGAGGAAGGGCGTACGCACCTCAAGCCCCCACGCCATGCTCATGCTGTCCACCCGCTTGACCGGGTCGTCGGGGAGCATCAGGTGGGTGTCCAGGCGCAGCACGGCGTCCAGCGCGGTCTGCGCCCCGGGCGCGGCGAGGTGCCCGGTGAGCAGGTCCCGGCTGGCGTCGTGCTCCAGCGCGTACGCCGGGCCGACGATGCGGCGCAGCTCGTCGTGGTCGCGGTCGAAGAACGCGGCGGCGAACGTCTCGGCGGCGCCGTGCCGGGGCGCCTCGACCAGTGGCTGGTGGTAGCCGTAGCCGGCGAACACCTCGTCGGCGCCCTGCCCCGACTGGGCCACCTTCACGTGTTTCGCCACCTGCTCGGAGAGCAGGTGGAAGGCGACCACGTCGTGGCTGCCCATCGGCTCGGTCATCGCCAGCACGGCCCGTCGGACGGCGGGCACCAGGTCGTCGTCGGCCAGTCGGATCCTGTGGTGGTCGGTGTCGTACGCGCGGGCCACCAGGTCCGAGAAGTGGAACTCGTCGCCGGACTCGCCGTCGCGGCTGTCGAAGCCGATGCTGAACGTCCGCAGGTGCTGCTGACCGGCCTCGGCGAGCAGCGCCACGATGAGGCTGGAGTCCAGTCCGCCGGAGAGCAGCACCCCCACCGGCACGTCGGCGACCAGCCGTCGGCGTACCGCCGCGCGCAGCGCGTCGCCGATCGTGGCCCGCCAGTCGGCGGCGTCCATCCCCGCGTCGGCGGGCTCCCGCACGTAGTCGGGCCGCCAGTAGACCTCCTCGCGGCTGCGCCCGTCCGCCTCGATCACCCGCAGGGTGGCCGGTGGCAGCTTGCGTACCCCGCGCAGTACCGTCCGCGGCGCGGGCACGATGGAGTGCCAGGACAGGTAGTGGTGCAGCGCCACCGGATCGATGCCGGTGTCGACGTCGCCGGCGGCCAGCAGCGCGGGCAGGGTCGAGGCGAACCGCAGCCGCCCCGGTGTCTCGGCGAGGTAGAGCGGTTTGATGCCGAGCCGGTCGCGGGCCAGGATCAGCCGCCGCCGGACCCGGTCGACCAGCCCGATCGCGAACATGCCGACCAGGTGGTCGACGAAACGCTCGCCCCAGTGGGCGTACGCCACCAGGATCACCTCGGTGTCGCTGGTGGATCCGAAGGCGTACCCGGCGTTCTGCAGTTCCTCGCGCAGCTCGGGGTAGTTGTAGATACAGCCGTTGAAGACCAGTGCCAGGCCCAGGTCGTCGCGGACCATCGGCTGCCCGCCCGCGTCGGACAGGTCGATGATGGTCAGCCGGCGGTGCCCCAGGGTCACCCAGCCGTCGGCGAACAGGCCCTCGTCGTCCGGGCCGCGTGAGCGCATGGCCTCGGTCATCCGGGTGACCGCCGCCGCGTCGGGCGAGCGACCGTCGAATCGCGCCTCCCCGCTGATCCCGCACATCAGGCGAGGCGGTGCTGGTTCAGGGCAGACATGGCCCTCCTGTCAGGTCTCCCCGACTGGTGGTGGCGGGGCCCGCGGTGGGAACGGGGCCGCTGGCTACCCGAGCATCGGGCGGGCAAACGCGCAGGTGATCCCGCGCGTCCGGCTCAGTCGAGCAGGGTGCGCAGGATGCGGGCCAGTTCGGCGCGGTCGGTGTCGTTGAGGTGGCCGAAGAAGCGGTCGGCCTCGGCCCGGCGTGCGGCCCGGATGGCGGTGCTGACCCGGTCGCCCTCCTCGGTGAGCGCGACCAGGGTCGCCCGACGGTCGGCCGGGTCGGGTCGGCGTTCGACCAGCCCCCGGGTCTGGAGGTCGTCGACGACCTCGGTCGCCGAGCGGGGCGCGATGCGCAGGTGCTCGGCGAGGGTGCCGGGGCGTACCTCGCCGTGCCGGGCCAGCACACCGAGGGCCCGGGACTGGCTGGGGGTGACGTCCCAGGGTGCCAGTGAGTCGCGGCTCTGCCGGCGCAGACGGGACGCCACCGCCCAGAACGTCTCCGCCAGGCTCTCGTCGTCGGCGCTGTCGACGGTGTGCTCGGTCACCGGAATACGGTAGCAGGATATGTGGTTGCTCCCTCATGATGAGGTAACCTCAGCAATTGTCGACGAAAGGCAGTCCCCCCCTTGGAACCCACCCCGAAGGGCCGCGACCGCGGCCACCGCACCCTCAGCGCCGAAGAGAAGACGCAGGCCCGTCAGGTGTCGCTGCGCCGCATCGGTCGCCTGTTCACCCCCCACCGGCCCGCGCTGGCCGCCGTCACCGCGATCATCGTGGTCTCCTCGATCATCGCGATGGCCACCCCGTTCCTGCTGCGTGCCGTGATCGACCGGGCCCTGCCGCAGGGCGACGTGACACTGCTGGTCTGGCTGGTCCTCGGGATGGTCGCCGTCGCGGCGGTGACCTCCGCCCTCGGCGTCGTGCAGACCTGGATCTCCACCCAGGTCGGCCAGCGGGTCATGCACCGGCTGCGCACCGACGTCTTCAGCCACCTCCAGCGCCAGTCGCTCGGCTTCTTCACCCGCACCCGCACCGGCGAGGTGCAGTCCCGGATCACCAACGACATCGGCGGCATGCAGTCGGTGGTCACCTCCACCGCCACCGCCGTCGCCGCCAACCTCACCACAGTGGTCGCCACAGCTGTCGCCATGGTCGCGCTCTCCTGGCAGCTCTCCCTGGTGTCGCTCGTGGTGCTGCCGCCGGCCATCTGGCTGACCCGTCGGGTCGCCCGGATGCGCCGCGAGATCACCGCCCAGCGACAACGCGAACTCGCCGACCTCAACGTCACAGTGGAGGAGGGGCTCTCGATCAGTGGCGTACAACTGGCCAAGACACTCGGCACCGGCCCCGCGCTGATCGACCGCTTCACCGCCTCCTCGGCGCGCCTGGTCGACCTGGAGCTACGCAGTGAGCTGGCCGGCCGCTGGCGGATGGCCTCGATGAGCATCATCTTCGCCGCCGTACCGGCGGTCATCTACCTCGCCGCCGGGCTGCCCGGCACCGCCGGCACGCTGAGCATCGGCACCCTGGTCGCCTTCACGGCCCTGCAGGGTGGCCTGTTCCGACCGCTGATGGGCCTGCTCAACGTGGGTGTCTCGCTCACCGCGTCGCTGGCGCTCTTCGCCCGGATCTTCGAATACCTGGACCTGCCGGTCGACGTGGCCGACCCCGCCGAGCCGGTCCGCCTCGACCCGACCCGGGTCCGCGGCCACCTACGCCTGGAGGACGTCACCTTCGGCTACCCGGGCAGCGACACCGCCGCCCTCGCCGGAATCACCCTCGACGTGCCCGCCGGCACCAGCCTCGCCCTGGTCGGCGAGACCGGCTCCGGCAAGAGCACCCTCGCCGGGCTGGTCAGCCGACTGCACGACCCGACCGCCGGCCGGATCACCGTCGACGGCGTCGACCTGCGCGACCTGCGCCTGGCCGACCTGGCCGCGATCGTCGGCGTGGTCAGCCAGGAGACGTACCTGCTGCACACCACAGTCCGGGAGAACCTGCGCTACGCCCGCCCGGAGGCCACCGACACCGAGATCGAGGAGGCCGCCCGCGCCGCCCAGATCCACGACCTGATCGCCGGGCTGCCCGACGGGTACGACACAGTGGTCGGCTCACGGGGGCACCGGTTCTCCGGCGGCGAGAAGCAGCGCCTCGCGATCGCCCGCACGCTGCTGCGCGACCCGCGCATCCTGGTCCTCGACGAGGCCACCAGCGCGCTGGACACCGAGACCGAACGGGCCGTGCAGCGGGCCTTCGACGTGCTCGCCCAGGGGCGCACCACGATCACCATCGCGCACCGGCTCTCCACGGTCCGCGACGCCGACCAGATCGCGGTGCTCGACCACGGCCGGATCGTCGAGACCGGCACCCACGACAGCCTGCTGGACCGCAACGGCCGCTACGCCACCCTGGCGGCCTGACTTCCCGACTCACAACCGTCTCGAAACAGTCTTGAAACTGTCTCATTACTGTGCGGTCAGGTGCCGGTAGACGGTGGCCCGCGAGACACCCAACGCGGCGGCGATGGCGTCCACCGAGTGGGTGCCCGCCGCGTGCATCCGCCGGGCCACCTCGACCTGCTCCCGGCCCAGCGCTGGCGGCCGTCCCGGCCGTCGACGCCGGTGGGCTGCCGTACCGGCCGCGCCCGATGGCGACGCCGGGGCCGTGTTACCCGAGGCGGCCTCCCTCCCGGTCCCGGGCACCGGGGTTTCGCGCGCCGACGCCGGAACCGTCGTGGTTCCGCGCGGCCCGGCCGCGAGGTCGGTGCGTGCTCCGGCAGCCGCGTCCGCGTGCGGTCCGGTTCCCGCATTCGCGTGCGGCCCGGCTGCCGCGCCCAGGGGCGGCGGGGCTGCGGCGTCCGGGGGCGGCGGGCCCAGCAGCCGGCGTACGCCGTCGAGCATGTCGGCGCGCAGCACCTCGTCGGACACGTCGGTGAAGAAGACGATCGGATCACTGCACGCGGCGACCGCCTGCACCGCCCGGACCCGCTCCCGACGCCCGGCGTCCGGCCCCGCGATGACGTCGTTCGCCCGCATCGCAATCGTGATCAACCGGTGGTACGTGTCGCCCCGACCGACCAGCGCGATGTCGTGATAGAGCATGCCCAGCGGTCGGCGGTGGGCGAGCATGATGTCCACCCAGCCCTCCAGCACCGTCCACCGGGCCTGATCGGTCGGCTGTCCCTGTGCGGCGTCGAGCAGCCCCTCCAGGTCGGCCAGCAGTGGCTCGATCAGGGCGGCGAGCAGGTGTTCCTTGGCCGGGAAGTGGTACAGGACCGCGGTCTTGGTCAGCCGCAGCCGCTCGCCGATCTGGCGCAGCGAGGTGCGCTGGTAGCCGTGTTCGGCGAACAGGTCGAGCGCGGCGCGCAGGATCCGGGTGCGGGTGTCGTCCGCGGGATCGGCGGTCATGCCGGCCAGCCTAGCGACGTCCTGACCGGTGGGCACGATCACCGTTGATTCGGCTGACCGTTGGTCAGTACAGTGAGATCGGTCGACGCAGCCAACGGCAGGAGGGGCGATGCCCGTCATCTCGATCGGCAACCTGGTCAAGACGTTCGGCGCCATCCGGGCACTCGACGGGCTGGATCTGCGGGTCGAGCAGGGGGAGGTGCACGGCTTCCTCGGGCCCAACGGCTCCGGAAAGTCCACCACCATCCGGATCCTGCTCGGGCTGCTCCGCCGCGACTCCGGTGACGCCCAGGTGCTCGGCGCCGATCCGTGGCGCGACGCGGTCCGCCTGCACCGCCGACTGGCGTACGTGCCCGGCGACGTCAACCTCTGGCCCAACCTCGCCGGCGGGGAAGCCATCGACCTGCTCGGTAAGCTGCGCGGCGGCCTGGACCGGCAGCGCCGCGACGAGCTGCTGCACCGCTTCGACCTCGACCCGACCCGCCGCTGCCGCACGTACTCCAAGGGCAACCGGCAGAAGGTCGCCATCGTCGCCGCCTTCGCCTCCAACGTGGAGCTGTACGTGCTCGACGAGCCGACCTCCGGCCTCGACCCGCTCATGGAGGCGGTGTTCCAGGACGAGGTCCGGCGGGTCAAGCAGGCCGGCGCCACAGTGCTGCTCTCCAGCCACGTGCTCGCCGAGGTCGAGGCGCTCTGCGACCGGGTCAGCATCATCCGCGAGGGCCGCACCGTCGAATCCGGCACCCTCACCGAACTGCGCCACCTCACCCGCACCGCGGTGACCGTTGAGACCGCCCGCCCGGTCACCGGCCTGGACGCGCTGCCCGGCGTGCACGACGTGCACGAGGTCGACGGCCGCACCCACCTGGAGGTCGAGCCCACCCACCTCGACGCGCTGCTCGGTCAGCTCATCCGCTTCGGAGTCCGCGCGCTGACCAGCACACCGCCCACCCTGGAACAGCTCTTCCTCCGCCACTACGGCGACGACCCCGCAGCCGCCGGCGCTTCCGCCGACGCTGCTGCCACTGGGGCTTCCCCCGCCGGTGGCTCGGGCGCTTCCGCCGCCGAGGTCTCGGACGCCGATGCTCAGGCGGACGCCCCGCGGGGCGGCGTCCGGTGAGCGCCCTCACCGGCACGACTCGGCTGGCCCGCCTGGTGCTGCGCCGCGACCGGATCCGCCTCGCCATCTGGATCCTCGGCACGCCCCTGCTCGGCTACGCCCTCGCCGGCAGCGTCGCCGGCATCTACCCGGACCAGGACGCCCGGCTCGGCTACGCCACCACCTCGGCGTCCAGTCTGGTCGCCCGCGCCTTCAACGGCCCCATCCACGGCACCGACCTCGGTGCCGTGGTGGTCGCCGAGACGTACGTGACGCTGGCCCTGATCGTCGCGCTGCTGAGCACCTTCGCGGTGACCCGGCACACCCGCCAGAACGAGGAGACCGGCCGGGCCGAACTGCTCGGCGCCAACGTGGTCGGCCGGTACGCGCCACTCACCGCCGCGCTGCTGGTCATCGTCGCCGCGAACACCCTGGCCGCCGCCCTGCTCGCGGTCGCGCTGGTCGGCGCCGGTCTGCCGCTCGCCGGCTCCGTCGCGGCAGCGGGCGCGATCGGCGGCGTCGGGGTCGCCTTCACCGCGATCGCCGCCGTCACCGCCCAGCTCTCCGTCACCGCACGCGGCGCCAACGCGCTCGCCGCCGCCACCGTCGGGCTCTCCTTCGTGCTGCGCGCCGCCGGAGACGTCCTCGGCGAGCAGAGCGCCGACGGCACCCGGGTGCGCAGCGCCTGGCCCTCATGGATCTCCCCGCTCGGCTGGGGCAACCAGGTACGCGCCTTCGACGGTGAACGCTGGTGGGTCCTCGCCCTACCCGTCGCGCTGCTGCTCGCCGGGGTGGCACTGGCGTACGCCCTCGCCGAGCGCCGCGACCTCGGCGCCGGGCTGATCGCGCCCCGACGCGGACCAGCCAGCGGCGCGCCACGGCTGCTCAGCCCCGCCGGGTTGGCCTGGCGGACGCAGCGCGGCACGCTGCTCGGCTGGGCGGTCGGGGTGGCCGCGCTCGGCCTCCCCATGGGCGTCGCCGCCGACGAGTTCAACGACATGATCGACGCGAACCCGGCCGCCGCCGAGGCGATCAACGCGATGGGCGGCGGAGACGACCTGATCAACGCGTACCTGACCGCGATGCTCGGCCTCTTCGCGCTGACCATCGGCGCGTACGTCGTGCAGGCCCTGCTGCGCGTCCGCAGCGACGAAGCCGACGGGGTGCTGGAGGCTGCCCTCGCCACGGCGGTCAGCCGCACCCGCTGGCTCGGCACCCAGGTGCTCGCCGCGACACTCGGCGCGATCGTCCTGCTGCTCCTCGCCGGCGTCACCACCGGCCTCGGCTACGGCATCGTCACCGGAGACCCGCTCGGCCAGGCCGTCGAGCTGGGCGGCGCCGCGCTGCTGCGGCTGCCCGCCCTGCTGGTGATCGCCGGGGTGGTGACCGCGATCTTCGGGCTGCTGCCCCGCTGGTCGGTGGTGCTGTCCTGGACGGCGCTGCTGGTCTTCCTGCTCCTCGGGCAGCTCGGCGCGGTGCTGGAGCTGCCGCAGGCCGCGCTCAACGTCTCGCCGTACACCCATGTGCCGGCGGTGCCCGCTGTCGACCCGGCGGCGCTTCCCCTGGTGGTGCTGGCGGCGGTGGCCGCGGCCCTGCTCGCCGTCGGCGTGGCCGCCTTCCGCCACCGTGACGTCCCGTCCTGAGCGGGCGTCTCTTGATCGTTGGCAGCTGAGCGGCCCGACACGCCGACGCCGGCCCCGCTGAACTGCCACCGATCAGCTGAGCTGACACACGCGGTTCCGGCCAGGCGTTCTTACCCAGGTCGACGACTGTCCACAGAGGGCAGCTCGGCGTGGTTGCGGCATTACGGGCGCTGCTGACGAGGCTCGCGCAGCGCCACCTTCGGTGACCACGGTTGACGGGTAGCCGACATTCCCGGCGATCGTGTGCGCGGTTTGTCGGACGCAGCCGCGACACTGAGGCTTCCTCGACAGCGGAGGTGCCGCGTGCCGTACGTCAGGTCGCACACCAGGAAGGGCGGCGCCCGCGTTCGGGCGCACTACCGACGGCGGCGCGCCCGCAGTGTTCGGCGCAGATCGACGGCCCGCCGCCTGACCGGTGGCAGCAGGTCGGCCAACGGCTGGGTGCTCGCGCTGGGTGCCGTCGTCGTCTTCGTGCTCCTGCGCGTTGTCGTCGACGTCGTGCGGCGGCATCCTCACTGGACCGCGCTCCTGGTGAGCCTTGTCGTCGCGGGGGCGGTCGCGGTGGCTCTGGTGGTGTCGAAGCAGCGCGCCCGCGAGCGGGCCGATCAGGCCCAGCGGGACCGGTTGATCGCGGTGACCGACACGATGAGTGGATCCGAGTTTGAGCAGTGGTTCGCACGGCTCCTGGTCGCGTCCGGGTTTCGCGATGTGACGGTGTGCGGCGGCCCCGGTGACCGGGGAGCCGACGTCCTGGCGTCAGCTCCCGATGGCCGACGCGTCGTGGTGCAGTGCAAGCGGCAGAGCCCCAACAACCGGGTGGGCAGTGCCGCGATCCAACGGTTCGCCGGCACCTGCCGGGTGATCCATGGCGGCGAGATCTGCATGCTCGTGACGAACAGCTTCTTCACCGCAGGGGACGGCATCCAGATAGCCCGGCAGCTCGACATCACTCTCGTGGACCGGACCGCACTGGAAATGTGGGCCTGGACGGGAAGGCCAGCGCCGGGGTCCATCGCGGGAGGCGGGTCGCACTGACGCAGAACGTCGGAGCAGGGCTGGCGGAGCCGGCCCATGCTGGCAGCCTCGCCGGGGCGCTGGCGCGATTACCCGATGCCCTGAGGACAGCGGCCGCCGCTCCGCGCGGACCGGTGACCGTTCAGGTGGTGGCGTCCAGGTCCTCCTTGATCCACGCTGTTCGTTGTGAAGGCCTTCGTGGGGGTGACTGACGAGAGGTGGTACCGCTTCCTCGCGGAGCGTCCCGCGCTGAACGAGGTCAACTTCTGGCGGCCCTCCGGTGGCACATTCCGGGCGCTCACTCCGGGCGAGCCCTTCCTGTTCAAGGCGCACTTTCCGCTGAACCGGGTGGTGGGCGGCGGCTTCTTCAGCGGCTTCACACAGCTGCGGATCTCCGAGGCGTGGGAACTCTTCGGCGAGGCCAATGGCGCTTCGAGTATCGACGAGATGCGCCGCAGCGTCGGGCGCTACCGCAAGCAGGCGATCGGTGAAGGGGAGGATCCGATCATCGGCTGCATCTTCGTCAGGGACGTGAGCTTCTTCTCCGACGAATCGACCGTCGGTCCGCCGCCACAGTTCGCATCGAATGTCGTGCAGGGCAAGACCTACAACCTGGCCGACGCTGACACGGCCCCGTACTTCGATCCGCTGATCTATCGTCTGATCGGGACGACGGCGTCGGTTGACCTGAGCGGGCCCTGGCATCGTCCCGGACCCGTCTACGGAGACCCGCGACTGGTGCCCCAACGGCTCGGGCAGCAGTCATTCAAGGCGGTGGTCCTGGGAGCCTACGGTCGGCGTTGTGCGATCACCGGGAACAGGGTCCAGCCGGTGCTGCAGGCCGCGCACATCCGTCCGCTCCCGCTCGGGGGCGAGCACCGGCTGGACAACGGTCTGTTGCTCAAGTCCGACGTGCACATCCTCTTCGACCGCGGCTACCTCGGCGTTGATCCGAAGCACCGCCTTCTGGTCAGTCCGCGGCTTCGCAGCGAGTTCGGCAACGGTGACCAGTTCTACGCGAAGGCGGGCGAGCAGATCGCCTTGCCAGAACGGCGCAGCGACCGGCCGCGTGCCGATTTCCTCGAATGGCACCTCGACACGGTCTACAAGGCGGCTTGATCCAGTTCTAGTCGCGCCAAGCGAGGTTCGGGCTGATCCCACTACCCGGACGCCGTGAGGCCGGCGAGCTGAACGTAGACCTCGCGTTTGGTGGTCGCGTCACCTCGGCTGTTGAGGACATAGCCGCTCAACCAGACCCAGCCCTGGTACGTCGGCTGGTCGCAGACCGAGACGACGCGGAGGGTCAGCGCGCGATCTCCGGCGAACTGCACCGAGGCCCGGCCGTCGATGACGAGCAGGTCGAAGTGCCGGATTACCGGCGCATCGCCGACGATGTGATCGTCGACGTCAGGTCAAAGAAGCTGAAGCCCGGGGACAAGCTGCCCTCAATCGCTGAGTTGCGTGCTCGCTACAACGTCAGCCACGGGACCGTGCAAATGGCCTACGCCCGCCTCGAAGCGCTGCGGGTGATTCGGCGGCAGCAGGGCAAGGGCGTCTTCGTGACCGACCCGAAGACCTGGATGCGGGAGCCGTAGGAAACGAGCCGGCGAACGTGAACGAGCCGGACCTCGCCGCGGGCAGAGGCCGGTACCGGGCAGGACGGTGCATCCTCGCCTGGGCGGCGATTGTTCGGACTGGTAAGAGGCTGCGCTGGTGGAGAGACCGGACGCTGCGCCAAGGGCCTTGACGGACGCATAGCACAATCGACCGCTGCCCGAGCGGCTGTTCTCAGGTGCCTCCGCTGTCCACAGCAGCCCTCGCAGGGCTGCGCGTCACGCCAGGGTGAGGCGGTGGATGCGCGGATTCATTCCCTCCTCGTCCGTGGCGATGGGCTGGTCACTCGACGGGACATGCTGCGGGTGGCCCCGGCGTGGACGATCCAGACCGCCCGGCGGGCGGACCTGCTGATCCGACTGCTGCCCGGGGTCTACGGCGACGCCGCGCTGATCCGCAGTCCCAACGCCGACCTGCCGATGCTGGCCCGGGTCGAGCGGGACGTCGCCCGACGCGCTGCGCTGGCGTACGCCGACGGGCGTGGGGCGCTGAGCCGCCTGACCGCGCTCGACGTGTGGGGTCTACGCCGCCAGCCACCGGGCGAGCCGGTGTATCTCGACCTGCCGCGAGGATCAGGCCTGCGTGACCGGCCGCATCTGGTCGTCGCCCACCGGTCCGACTTCGCCCTCGCGCCGCCGCAGGTGGTGATACGGGCAGGACTGCTGGTCACCCGGCTCGACCGGACCCTGGTGGACTGTTGGCCGCTGCTGCCGCCGGTCGACCGATCGAGTTTGCTCATCGGTGCGGTCAACGATCGATGACCACGCCGCCGCGCCTGGCCGCCGCCCTTGCCGAGGTGGTGAGAATGCCCGACCGTGGGGCTCTGAGCGCCTTGCTGGACCGGCTCGCCGCCGGGTGCCGCAGCCCGTTGGAGATCTGGGGCCACGACCACGTCTTCACCGGACCCGGAATGCCGAGGTTCATCCGGCAGGCGCGGGTACGGGTCGGTGCCCGGACGATCTACCTTGACATGTTCGCCGAGGCGGAACGGGTCAACATCGAGTTGGACGGCGCGACCAGTCACGGCGACCCGGCCGTACGCGAGATCGACCTCCGCCGCGACGCCCTGCTCGCCACCGTCGGCATCGTCGTCGTCCGCTTCAGCCACCGCCGCCTCACCACGGATCCGGTCCAGGTCCGCCAGGAGACCCTCGCCATCCTCGCCAACCGTACCCGCACCATGATCAAGTGATGAGAAATAGCTCCCAGAGGCCCTCCACACCTACTTTTCATCACTTGATCATGAGGGGGAGGGAGTGGGAGTGGGGCGGGGCGGGCTAGTCGGGGGCTGGCGGTGTACGGGTGGGGTGGGTCTGTTGTGGGGGAATCCTGGGCGTCGGTGCCGACTCTGGTGAGGGGTTGGCGTGGCGGTGGAGGAGTTCGGCGATCCACCGTGCGGCTTCTCGTTGCGCCGTGAGCATGTGGTCGCGGGCGTCGGCCAGGTCGTCGTCGTCCGCGTGATCCTCCAGGATCGTCGCCCACTGGCGGCTCAACTCCTCGGCGTACCGGGCCTTTCGGATCTGCTCGTCGAACTGGTATTCCAGCTTGACCAGGCGGTCGACGTGCGGCTGGAGCGCCGGCATGATCCGTTCGTCGAGCCGTACCGAGGCGTCGGGGCGGCAGGTGAGCGTGATGTCGCCCCGGTGGTAGTGCCACAGGGGGTCCTCGGCGAGCGCCCGCTGCAACGCCACCTCCAGGTCGCCGGCCCGGTGCGGGGGCAGGTCCCGGGCGGCGTCGGCGGCGAGCCGGGTCAGCCGTTGGATGGCGTTGGCTTGGAAGTACTGCACGTACCAGCTCAGCACCTCGGACCGCAGGCTCGCTGATGACGACCAGGCGAACGTGGCGCGGATGTAGAAGGAGTACACGTACCCGCGTGCGGGGACCGCGATCAGCCGGGGTGCGTCGCGTTGTTCGACGAGTGGACCGGACGGCGACGGCGCGGCAGCGGGGCCGACGGGCGCCTCGTCCTGGAGCGCGGCGACCAGCCGATCCCAGTTTCGCGCCCACCACCGCCAGCCGCGCACACCGGCGTCGCGGGCCACGGTCAACCCTCGTATGCCCCGGTGCCGCCACTGGTCCGCTGGCCTCGGCCTCCCGTCGGGGGCGTCCGTCATGGCACCCTCCCCGGTCACGGATCCGCGTTTCACGCTAACAACCGGTGACCGATATGCCTGCCGCCACGCCGTCGCCGAGCAGACCACATATCGGTACGAACCAGTCCATGCGCGCCGTCGATGATGGGACGGTCGATTCGCTGATACAGATGATCACTCGGGGTTTACCGAGCATTGTGGAGCAGTTGGGGCGCCGAGGGGTGTTGTCGCCGACCGGCAGCGGTGAGACTGGGTCCGGTCCGACAATCACACGGATCGATGGATCAGATGGTCTGGAGGCAGCCTGTGTCCACCCTCGTGTCCCCGCTGGCCACGCTCGGCGCGATCCGCCGGCGTACCACCACCCTCGCCCTGCTCCTGGCCATGGTCGCCGCCGCGCTGGTCGGCCCGTCCGTGGTTTCCCCTCGGTTGACCGACCCGGCCTCGGCGGCGGTCTACAGCTCCTGCACCATGAGCCGCTGCGCGGACGCTCGCACCGCCCGTTCGGGTTGGTCCGCCAAGGGCTTCCCGACCAGCCGAGGCTGGTACTCCTGGAGCGGCGGGAAGTCCAACTTCGCCGGCGGCCAGTTCTACAACTACGAGGGTCAACTGCCCACAAACGCCACCTACTACGAGTACGACGTCTACCCGCGCACCCAGGGCGCCGCCCGGGACGCGTACCGGATCGTGGTGAACCGCAGCACCGGGGTCACCTGGTTCTCGCCCAACCACTACACCGACTTCTACCGCCTCTGACCGACCCGGGCCGGCCGGCCGAGGTCGGTCGGCCCTCGTAAGGTCGTCGCCCAGTTCGAATCAGGAGGCAGTTGATGGTCGATGAGAACGCGGATCGGACCCCCGATTGGCTGACCGTCTGCCGGGACGACGCCCTCGACGTGCCCGGCGCGGTGGTGCTGGCCGGGGCGGCGACCCGGACCAGGGCTGGCCTGTTCGCCGCGCTCGCCGCCGTACTGGCCCTGCCGGCGTACCTGGGGGAGACCTGGGACGCCCTCTCCGACGTGCTCCGGGACCTGCTCGACGCCGGCCCGCTCACCCTGCTGATCACCGACGCCGGCCAGTTGCTCGCCGACGAGCCAACCGACCAGTACGGCCTGCTGTTCAGCGTGCTCGGTGACCTCGCCACCAGCGCCCCGCACCCGTTGCGCGTCGTCCTCACCGAGGCCACGCCCTCCTGAGCGGTGATTCGAGCCCGCCGTCGGCGGCGGTGCCCGGCGGTGCGGGTGGGTGCCACCCGTACCGCCGGGCATCCGGGTCAGTGCGTCGCGGGCGGGATGCTCTGCTCGTACTGGAAGACGTTGTGCGGGTCGTACTTCGCCTTGATCTTGCGCAGCCGGGGGAAGTTGTGCCCCCAGTAGGCCTTCTCCCACTCGGCCATGCCGATGTTCGGCACGTTGACGTAGGCGCCGTCCACGTAGGGCCGCAGCGCCTGGCTGAACTCGGCGATCCAGGTCTGGGCGATCGGCGTGATGGCATCGTCGCTGTCGGGCTCACCGCGTTCGCCCCAGCCGACGCCTGGCTCGGAGTAGAAGAGCGCGTCGCGGTGCGGGAAGGCGGCGCCACCGAATGGTTCCTGCCGTTGCGCCCCGCGGCCGAAGGCCTGGGTGAAGAAGTTGCTGTCGGGCGAGGGGGCCTTCTCCATGAACTCACGGACGATGCTGACCGCCTTCTCCGGGAACGGTTCGCGGGTGAACTGGGAGAAGAACTTCCACTTCGCGGGCTCGTCCTCGTTCGGGATCTGGAAGTCGGCGTAGACGTCGCCCCAGCCGCCGATCTGCACTGTGACAGTGGGGTTGCCGATTGACAGGATCGGCGCCAGCAGTTTCCTGGCCTCCGCCTCGGATCCCTCCGCGAGCACCGCGAACAGCAGGATCTCATCCGGGTGGACCTCGACCTGACTGCCGAGGCGCGGGTCGGTGAAGGGCGCGACACGCTGCCAGGCGTCGAAGACCTCGTGCAGGTCGCCGAGACCGGGCCAGGTCACCTGCAGGTAGGCGACGCTGGCGAGCGGAGCGACCTGGTAGGTCAGCGAGGTGACGATCCCGAAGTTGCCGTTGCCCGCGCCGCGCAGCGCCCAGAGCAGGTCCGAGTGGTTCCACGGGTCCACCTCGAGCACCTTGGCCCCGTCGGCGCCCGCCGCCACGACGATCTCCGCGCCGATTAGGTTGTCGCAGGCCATCCCGAGGTAGCGGGTGAGGAAGCCGAAGCCGCCGCCGAGGGTGGCCCCGGAGAGGCCCACCGTCCCCTCCGTGCCGGTCGTCGCCGCGAGGTCGTGTTCTCCGAGGGCGGTCACCGCCTCCGACTGGTTGAGCCCCGCGCCGACCTTCGCCGTGCGGGCGGCGGTGTCGATGTGGACGTCCTTCAGCTCGCTGACATCGATCACGATGCCGTTGTCGACGTTCGACCAGCCTTCCAGGTTGTGCCGGCCACTGCGTACCCGCAGCGCGACGTCGTGCTGCCGCGCCCAGGTGAGCGCGTTGACCACGTCCTGGGTCTCCTGAGCGAAGACGATGACCAGCGGATAGTGCACGAACAGCTCGTCCCAGCCGAGGCTGGCCTCCGCGTAGTTGGGGCTCTGCGGGCGGACGATCCGGCCGGTCAGCTGTGCTGGCGGGAACCTCGTGTCGGAGGGCCACCCGGGACCGTCGGCCGCGATGGCCGAGCTGCCGGCGATCACGCTCGGGATGGCGACCGCCCCGGCGCCGACGGCCGTCGCCCTGAGCAGATCACGACGGGAAAGGTCGCGCATGGTCCGAATCCTCTCGATTGGTGACACGCCCGAAAAGCGAACCGAGAGGGGCATTTCCTCTCATCTGGCGCAAACCAACCGTAATGCCCGAGGCTTCCGGACAGATCTGAGAACTTGTCACGGAACCCGGTCGGGTGATCCGGAGCCGGGTCAGTTCGGGGCGGGCTGGTCCAGGATGGCGCTGAACCGTTCCTCGGCAAGATCCAGTTGGCCGAAGATGTGCCGCTTCACCGCTGGCGACAACGGAGTGTCCGGCCGGCCGATCAGGTCCCGGAACAGCGGCACCAGCGGCCGGTACTTCCGGGCCGACGAGATCACCTTCGGCCCGACCGTGTGGATCACGCCCACCCCGTTGTCGGTGAAGTCCGACACCTTGATCACCCGGGCCCAGGGTTCCCGGTCCAGACTGACCGCCAGGTGCTCCCGGTACTGCGCGTTGCGGTCCCGCTCGGGGTCGTACACCGGATTGGTGACGGCGGCGACCAGGGTGGCCACCCGTGGCCCGAACCGCGCAGCGAGCGCGGCCAGCGCGGCCCCGGTCGGATCGGTGCCCGCGTCGCCGTCGGCCAGCTCGACCGGATGGTCCTCCACCGCGTCGTGCAGCAGACCGGCGACGATCACGTCCACGTCCCGCACCTGGTAGTGGTGCATCAGCCTGATCGCCACCCGCAGCAGGTGGTTCAGGTACGGCTCGCGGACGCGTCGATCGTCGCGGTGCAGTTCGGCGGCGAGGTCGAGCGCGGCGGTCAACCGTGCCCGGGCGGCGTCGTCGAACTGCTGGACCTCCAACCGGAAACGCTCCAGCAGGCCCGGTTCGCCGTGGATCTCGGTGATCGCGTGCATCGGCATGCTGCCCAGGTGCGGCGGGAAGTCCATCCGTCACTTATAGCCGATCATCACCAGATCGATGAGCCCGTGCGTCGCCGACCCGACCGCGAGTTGCGGGCGCGCCGAGCCGTCAGATCGGCAGCCGGTCGGCCCCGGCGAGCGGGCCCACCAGGAGGGGGACCAGCGGCGCCGGCAGCACGGGGTCGCGGCGCAGGGTGGGCGTCCAGCCCGCGTCCGCGGCCAGGTCGGGTTCATGGGTCGCGTTGTACGCCGCCAGCAGGTCGACCGGTCGGGCCGCGCCGGCGCCCCGGCGGACCCAGGAGCCCCGCTCGGTCAACGCGGTGCCGCCCCAGTCGTAGAGCAGGTCCGCCGGGTCGACCCCCGCGTCCACTGTGAAGAAGTTGTTCTGCGCGTAGATCGCCGACTGGACACCGACGCCGAGCGCGTACTGGAAGTCGTCCCCACCGAGCCGGTAGTGGTTGTTGTAGACGTCGACCTGACCGAAACGCACCCGGGGCAGCCGTTGCAGCACGCCGTCGAAGAGGTTGTGGTGCACTGTGACCCGCAGCCGGCCCACGTCCGGGCCGACGGTGTTGGACGAGCCGATCAACAGCAGCTTGTCCCGACCCGTGAACCGGTTCCAGGAGGCGGTGACCAGGCTGGCGGTGTGGGTGACGTCCAGCGACCCGTCATGCACCTGGTACGGCCGACCGAAGTACACCGGCTGAGCGCTTTCCGGGTTGTCGCCGTCGGTGAAGGTGTTGTGGTCGACCCAGACGTTCTCGCTGCGGCGTACCGAGATCTGGTCGTACTGGCTGTTCCAGTTGCCCGCCTCGCCGTCGGTCGGCGACCAGGCGGGGAAGCAGTCCCGGGCGTCGACGAGGGTCAGGTTGCGGACGATGACGTTCGACGCCCGGTCGATCATGAGGGTGAGGCCGGTCAGCCGAGCGCCACGCAGCCCGACGATCGTGGTGTTCGGCCCGACGTTGATCTGGGTCTGCCGGGTCTGGTTGGTCACCGAGCGCACCCGAGCCTCCTCCAGCGGCCCGCTCGGCGGCACCCGCCCCCACACCGCCGGGTCGTACGCGGCCAGGTAGGCGTCCAACCGGTAGGCCGGGTCGGCCAGGTCGGCGCAGCTCAGCGGCGTGCCGGCGGGCCCTTCGAAGCCGTCGACGGCACCGTCGACGTAGATGAGCTTTCCGGTGGCGTCGGCGGCGTTGCCAGCGTTGTCGCCGCCCAGCGCGGCGACCAGTTCCGCCCGGTTGTGGACCACCCGGGTCCGCTCGGGGGTGGCCGCCGAGCCGCCGGTGGTGCCGGGGCCGTCGGACGCCCAACCGTCGCGCTCGGGCAGCGTCTGCCGCCCGAGGTGCTCGGCCAACCAGGAGAGCCGGTCGGCGGACGGAACGTCCCCACGGGTGGCGGCGGCGGCCGGGGCGGCGCCGAGGAGAAGGGCGACAACTGTGGCGCCGCCGAGGATTCTGCGCATCGACTCACTCCATTCGTTGGTGGTGGAGGTCGGTCCCAGGTGGTCTCTGACCGCTATCCGGTCAGCTCGGCGCGGTACGCGCCTGACGCCCACGGCACCCCCAGTTCGCTCGGCAGCGCCCCCCGCTCGGCCGCCCGGCGCAACACGTCGACGACGCCCCGCAGGTGACGGACCCGCTCCCCGTCCTCGCCGTTGGTGCTCACCAGCTCGCCGTCGAGCAGCCGGGGCTCCGGCGCGGGCCGCAGCGCGTCCAGCAGCGCGGTGAACGGCGCGGTACGGGCCAGCGGTGCGATCAGTGGAACGCCCGACGGGTCGGCCCGGTGGGCGAGCAGGTTCTCCAGCAGCCCCAGCCGCCCCGGCACCCGGCGGGTCACCACGTCCCCGGGCAGGCGCAACCGGTCGGTCGGGTACTCCAACACCGCCTGCCCCGTCGTGCCGGTCACCACCACCTCGCCCGCCACGAACTCCTCGGCGGCCAGGGTCACCGCCACCAGCACCGGCGGCCCGGCGCGGAACCGCACCCGCAGCACGGCGGTGTCCTCCACCTCGATCGGCCGGACCCGGTAGCGTTCCACCTCTATCGCGACCGGCCACGGCGTCGCCCCGGCGAGCGCCTCGGCGATCGCCAGGCACTGCATCACCGCGTGCGCGAGCGGGTTGACGAGCGCGCCGTCCAGCACGGGTCGGCCGTCCACACTCCGTCGACCGGCCCAGGGAGAGCGGGCGTAGTAGGCGTCCGGCCGTTGCCACGCGGCGATGGTGGAGATGCCGGTGACAGTGCCCAACCGGCCGGCGGCCAGCGCGTCGGTCAGCGCGGTGAGGGCCGCCGAGCCGAGCGCCTGGAAGCCCACCTGGGCCACCCGACCGGCGGCGGTGAGGGCCCAGGTCAGCTCCTCGTGCTCGGCCAACGACAGCACCGGGGGCTTCTCCAGCAGCAGGTCCGCGCCGGTGGCCAGGGCGTCGCGGGCGATCGCCAGGTGGGTGTGCGGCGGCGTGCAGATCACCACCACCTCCGGCCGGGTGGCGGCGAGCATCGACCGGTGGTCGGTGAACACCGCCACCCCCGGCGGCACCGGGGCTTCCGGGTCGTCCTCCACCGGCCGGACGTCGACCAGGGCGACCAACCGCAGTCGACCGGCGGCGTGCAGCGGCGCGATCACCCGCCGGTGCCAGCGACCGTGCCCGTTCGCCCCGATCACCGCCACCCGGGGCGGCGGGGTCGCCCCGCTCACCGCCGGCCGGTCCGGGTGGACCCGGTCACCGGGCACCGGCCAGGGTGGCCTCGACGCCGTGCCGCTCCAACGCGGTCAGCCAGGCGATCACGTCCGCGCGGACCTCGTCGTCCTCGGCCACCTCCAGCGGGATGACGTCGCGCAGCGCGAAGACCGCGTCGACGGCGCCCGCCGGGCTCTGCGCCCCGGCGTCCAGCGCGGCCCGGATCGGCCCGGCCAGTGGGTCCTGTAGCGGCAACGGCCGGCCGTCGTCGGCGTACCCCAGCGCGAAGCGCAACCAGGACGCCACGACCAGCGCGCCCCAGCGCGCGGACCGCCCGGCCGCGCGCAGGTCGGCGATGGTGTGCAGGACGCGCTGCGGCAGCTTCTGGGAGCCGTCGATCGCCACCTGGAGGGTGCGGTGGTGGATCGCCGGGTTACCGAACCGGGCGAGCGCCTGCTCGCCGTAGTCGACGACCCGCACCCCGTCCGGCGGGGTGAAGCTGGCCGCCACGTCCTCGGCGACCAGCCGGCGCAACACGTCACGCAGGTGCGGGATCTCCAGCGCGTCGGCGATCGTCTCCCGACCGGCCAACGCTCCGAGGTACGCGATGGCGGAGTGCACCCCGTTGAGGGCGCGCAGCTTCAACCGCTCCCACGGGCCGGCGTCCTCGGTGAGCACCGCCCCGGCGAACTCCCAGCCGGGCCGGCCGCCGGGGAAATCGTCCTCGATCACCCACTGCGCGTACGGCTCCGCGGCCACCGCGGCCAGGTCGGTCACCCCGAGCGCCCGCCGGGCCGCCTCGATCGTCTCCGGGGTGCTGGCCGGCACGATCCGGTCCACCATGGTGCCCGGGCAGGTGACGTTGCCGGCCACCCACTCGACGAGCCCGGCGGGCACCCCGGCGGCCCGGCCGACCGCCTGGTCGAGCATGCCGCGCAGTCGTCGACCGTTGGCCGGCAGGTTGTCGCAGCTCACCAGCGCCACCGGCCCGGCGTCCGCGGCGGCCCGGGCGGCCAGCCCGCGCAGCAGCAGCCCCGGCACAGTGGTCGGCGCTCCGCCGCCGGCCAGGTCCGCGGCGAGCGCCGAGTCCGGGGACAGTCGGCCGGTCACCGGGTCGAGTTGGTACGCCTTCTCGGTGACGGTCAGGGTCACCACGCGGACCGCCGGGTCGGCGAGCAACGCCACCACGGCGTCCGGGTCGCTGGGCGCGTGCCGGACGCCGCTCAGGGCTCCCACCACCCGGGTGGAGCTGCCGGCCGCGGAGAGGGTGCTGACGCTGAACAGGTTGTCCTGCGCGGCGATCGCCTCGACCACCGCGGCGCTGCGCGGCGCGACGGCCACGATGCCCCAGTCACCTCCGGCCGCGCCGACCGCGGCCTCGGTGAACACGGCCTGGTGGGCCCGGTGGAACGCGCCCAACCCCAGGTGTACGACGCCGGTCGGCACGGTGCCCGGCCGGATCAGCGGGCGGGCCTCGGCGGGCAGCCGGCGCAGCATGCCCAGGCCGAGCCGGGAGGCCCCGACGGTCACCGCCATGCCGGACCGTCCGGGAAACGGAACTCGGCGATCGACGCGGGCTTCATGGTGGCGCTGTAACCGGGCCGCTCGGGCAGCAGATAGCGGCCACCGCGGGTCCGCACCGGATCGACGAAGTGTTCGTGCAGATGGTCGACGTACTCGATCATCCGGCCGTCCAGGCCGGTGCCCACCCGCAGGTAGTCGAAGATCGCCAGGTGCTGGACGTACTCGCAGAGGCCCACGCCGCCGGCGTGCGGGCACACCGGCACGCCGAACTTCGCCGCCAGTAGCAGCTCGGCCAGCACCTCGTTGACGCCGCCGACCCGGCAGGCGTCGACCTGCATCACCCCGATCGCCTCGGCCTGGAGCAGCTGTTTGAAGATCACTCGGTTGGCGGCCACCTCCCCGGTGGCCACCCGGCAGCGGCCGGCAGTCAACTCGGTCACCGCGCGGGCGATCCGGGCGTGCCCGAGGATGTCGTCGGCGTGGGTGGGCTCCTCGATCCAGTACGGGTCCACCTCGGCCAGCGCCGCCATCGCGGTGATCGCCTCGTCGACGTCCCAGACCTGGTTGGCGTCCATCATCAACAGCGCGTCCGGGCCGATCTCCTCCCGGATGATCCGGGCCCGCCGCAGATCGTCGGCGAGCGGACCGCCGACCTTCATCTTCATCGCCCGCCAGCCGTCGGCGTACGCCTGCCGGGTCAGCGCCCGCACCTTGTCGTCCGGGTAGCCGAGCCACCCCACCGAGGTGGTGTACGACGGGAAACCGTCGCGTTCGAGGGCCGCCAACCGGTCGGCCAGCCCGTCACGTCCCTTGTCGAGGATGGCGGCCGCCTCGTCCGGCGTGAGCGCGTCGGTGATGTGCTTGAAGTCGATGCTGGCCACGAGGTCGTCGGTGGGCAGCTCGGCGAGGAAGCGCCACATCGGCGTGCCGGCCAGTGTTGCCCGCAGGTCCCACACCGCGTTGACCAGCGCGCCGGTGGCCATGTGGATGACGCCCTTCTCCGGACCCAGCCAGCGCAGCTGCACGTCGGCGCTGAGCGAGCGCCAGAACGCCACCGGCTCGGCGGTGATCTCCTCGATGGTGCGCCCCTGGACGTGGTGGGCCAGGGCACGCACCGCCGCGCAGGTGATCTCGTTGCCCCGGCCGTTGGTGAAGGTGAACCCGGCGCCGGTCGCGCCGGCGTCGGTGCCCAGCTCCACGTACGTCGCCGAGTAGTCACCCCGGTTGATCGCGTCGGAGCCGTCGCCCCGGGCGGCGGTGGGGAACCGCACGTCGTGCACCTCGACGGAGGTGATGGTGACTGTCATTGCTGGTGTCCTCCGAAGTTGAAGACCCGCCTGGGCAGCCGGTACGCCAGGTCGACGATGGTCTCGACGGCCTCGTCCATCGGTAGCCGGTGCTCGGCGACGAGCCGGGCCAGGAAGCCGGCGTCCACCCGGCGGGCCACGTCGTGGCGGACCGGGATGGAACAGAACGCCCGGGTGTCGTCGACGAACCCGGTGGTGTTGTAGAAGCCGGCGCTCTCGGTCACCGTCTCCCGGAACCGGCGCAGCACCTCCGGGGAGTCCAGGAACCACCAGGGCGCGCCGAGCAGCAGCGCGGCGTACCCGCCCGCGAGGGGCGCCAACTCGCGGGTGAAGGTGTCCTCGTCGAGGGTGTAGAGCACCAGTCGTAGCCGGGGGTCGTTGCCGTAGCGCTCCAGCAGCGGGGCGAGCGCGTGCACGTACTCGGTGGCCTGTGGGATGTCGCCGCCGACGTCGCGGCCGTGCCGGGCGTGCAACCACCGGTTGTGGTTGCGCACCGCGCCGGGGTGCAGTTGCATGACCAGGCCGTCGTCGAGCGACATCCTGGCGAACTCCACGAGCATGTGCGCCCGGAACGCCTCCGCGTCGGCGGCGTCGGCCTCGCCGCGCCGGCCCCGGTCGTAGAGCCGCCCGGCCTCGGCCGGGGTCAGGTCCAGGGTGCGCGCGGTGGGGTGACCGTGGTCGGAGGAGGTGGCCCCGGCGGCGATGAACGCGGCGCGTCGGGCCCGCAGCGCGGCCAGGTAGCCGGCGTACGTGCCGGTGTCCTCACCGGCCCGATCGCCGAGACGGTCCACGTTTGTCGACCAGCCCTCGAACTCCATGTCCACCACGTCGTCGGGGCGGAACGTGGTGACCACCCGGCCGCCCGGCCCACCCCACCCGTCGGCGGCGAGCTTGGCGTGCTGCGCGAGGTCGTCCAGCGGTGACTCGGTGGTCGCGAGGACCTCGATGTTGAACCGCTCGAACAGCGCCCGGGGCCGGAAGTCCGGCTCGGCGAGGCGGGCCGCGATCTCGTCGTAGAGGGCGTCGGCGGTGCCGGGGCGAAGCGGGGTGTGCACCCCGAACACGGTGCGGAAGGTCTGTTCCAGCCAGAGTCGCGACGGCGTGCCCCGGAACAGGTGCCAGTGCGCGGCGAAGCGTCGCCAGATCACCCGGCCGTCGGTCTCCACCGGGCTGCCGTCGCGGGTGGGCACCCCCAGATCCGCCGGGGGCACACCCTGACTGAGCAGCATCCGGGTCAGGTAGTGGTCGGGCACGATGAGCAACTGCGCCGGGTCCGGGAAGGGGCGGTCCTCGGCGAGCAGGGCCGGGTCGACGTGCCCGTGCGGCGAGATGATGGGCTGCTCCGCCGCCAGGGCGTACAGCTCCCGGGC
Organism: Micromonospora sp. NPDC048986; assembly: GCF_040649335.1. Lineage (NCBI taxonomy): Bacteria > Bacillati > Actinomycetota > Actinomycetes > Micromonosporales > Micromonosporaceae > Micromonospora > Micromonospora sp. NPDC048986. The sequence goes on along the minus strand of NZ_JBEZFJ010000010.1, from coordinate 259,134 downwards.
CAGCGCGCGCTGGCCCGGCTCGGGCGGCAGGAGCAGATCGGTGTGGTCGAACGTGGGCACGGAGTGGGGCTCCTCGTCTCCTGTGTCAGCGGGGGGTGAGCAGGTCGGCGACGCGGACGGGTTGGCCGGTCTCGAAGGACCGGTTGGCTGCCAGACCGGTGAGCAGGGCCAACGCGCCGTCGTCGGCGGTCGCGGCGCGGCCCAACGGGTCGGGTTGACCGCCGAGGAGCACCCCGGTCATCCGGGCGTCCGCGCCGCCGTGCCCGTGCCGGCTGCGACCCTCCACCGGGATCTGCCGGGGCGGGGCCCAGAACGGGCGCAGGGTAAGCGTCGCACCACCGCCCTCGGCCGGCGCCTCGACACCGTGCAGGGCGGCGCCCTTGACCGCGCCGGAGGTGCCCCTGTCGACGTGGTCGTTCTCGGCCACGTCCAGCTCCAGTCGGCCACGGCTGCCGTTGACCATCACCCGGTAGCCCTCCCAGGGCGCGTACGCGGTGAGGTGGTAGGTCATGGTGGCACCGGTGGAGTAGCGGGCCAGCACCGCCATGTCGTCCTCGATGCTCACCCCGGGCGCGAAGACGTTGCGGTCGCGTTGGTAGCCGTCCTCGGCCTCGGCGTCGAGGTACAGCTCGCGCAGCCGGGGGTGCGCGTCCAGCCGCAGCGCGAACGGGTCGTCGGCGGCGGCGGGGGAGCCGTGCGCCCGGTCGTAGTCGCGGGCGTAGCCGTGCCGGCGACCGTCAGCGCCGTAGAAGAAGAGTCGGCCGGCCGCGTACACCTCGACGGGTGTGGCGGCCAGCCACCAGTTGACCAGGTCGAAGTGGTGGCTGGCCTTGTGCACCATCAACCCGCCGGAGGTGGCCTTGTCGCGGTGCCAGCGACGGAAGTAGTCCGCGCCGTGGCGGACGTCGAGCAACCACTCGAAGTGCACCGAGCCGATCTCGCCGACCGCGCCCTCGGCGAGCAGTCGGCGAACCTGTTCGTGCAGCGGGTTGTAGCGGTAGTTGAAGGCGACAGTCACCCGGCCGCCGGTCTCGGCAACCGTGTCCAGGATGCGCCGGCAGCGGGCCACGTCCACTGTCATCGGTTTCTCGGTGACGACCTCCCGGCCGGCGCGCAGCGCTGCCACCACGTACTCGTCGTGGGTGACGTCCACGCTGGTGACCAGGACGACGTCGACGCGCTCGGAGTCCAGCATGGCTGTGAAGTCACCGGCCGGATACGTGGGCACCGGGCGGTGACCTAGCTCGCCCAGCCAGCGGTTGTGCGCGTCCATGCGGGCCTGGTTGACGTCGGCGAAGGCGACCAGCTCGGTGGTGTCGGCGTGGTCGAGCACCAGCGCCCGGACGAACATCTCGGCCCGCGCGCCGGTGCCCACGACGGCGTAGCGGGCCCGTCCGGCGGCTCTCGGTGACATGCGGTCGCCTCCCGTGATGCTGCAAAGGTTTGCAATGAAGTAATCACGATCGATCCGTTCGCGTCAACGACGACAGCGGGATCGGCGTCATTTGTCAGCGTTTGAGGGGCAGCAAGTCACTAGGGGGAGTGTGGGTGCAACGAAGCCGTAACCATTGACCGTTGACACTGGCGCAACCGTTTGCATTAATGGGCCACACCTGCGTGACCGCCACCACATCGGACGAAGGGGTCGCCGTGCCAGTCACCATCCGGGACGTCGCCCGGGCGTCCGGTGTGCACATCTCCACCGTGTCCCGCACCTTCTCCGCTCCACACCTGGTCAACCCGGAGACCCGGGTCCGGGTGCTGGCCTGCGCGGAAGATCTGGGCTACCGGCCCAACCGCGCCGCCCGGGCCCTGATCACCGGGCGGACCCACAACATCGGGCTGATCATCGCGGACATCGCGAACCCGTTCTTTCCGCCGCTGATCAAGGCGGCGGAGAGTCAGGCCCGACACCGCGACTACCACGTCTTCGTGGCCGACACCAACGAGGACCCGACCGCCGAGGAAGAACTGGTCCACGCCCTCGCGAAGCAGGTGGACGGGGTGCTGCTGTGCAGCCCCCGGATGAGCAACAGCCTGATCGAGCAACTCAGCCGCGAGGTGCCGCTGGTCGTGGTGAACCGCCAGGTGACCGGCCTGCCCTGCGTGCTGATGGACGTCGGGCAGGGCGCCCGCTCGGCGATCGAGCACCTGGTCGGCCTGGGACACCGCAGCATCGCGCTGCTCGGTGGCCCGCGCAGCTCGTGGACCAACCGGGAGATGCGCCGTGCCGCCGCCGCGGCCGCGCGGGCCGGCGGCGCGGAGCTGACCATGCTCGGCCCCAACGCGCCCACCGAGGTCGGCGGCTCCGCCGTCGCCGAGCAGGTGCGACGCAGTGGTGTGTCGGCAGTGCTCGCCTACAACGACCTGATGGCGATCGGCCTGATCGAAGGGCTGGACGCGCTCGGGGTCCGGGTGCCGCAGGAGGTGAGCGTCGTCGGGGTCGACGACATCACCCTGAGCCGGCTGACCCGGCCCAAACTGACGACGGTGGCCACACCCACCGGGGCCGCCGGCCGGACGGCCGTCGACATGCTGCTGCAACAGGACATCGAGTCACCGCGCGCTGCGCGGGGGTCCGGTGCCGGCACGGCGCTCGGCGTCCGTCGTACCACAGCACAGGTAATGCTCCAGACCGACCTGGTCATCCGCGACTCGACCGGCCCGGGCCCGTACGCCCGACCGGCACGTCCCCTGGCCGCACCACGTGGCCCGGGCCCGCATTGCCCTGCGGACCCGGGCATCCCGACTGCGGCCACCGGTGACGCCGTCGCCTCCTAATGCCGAGGAGTGAGCGCACATGCACCCCGCAACGCCCCCCACCACTGACGCGCCCGTCGGGCGCGCCCACCGTACCCCGCTGCCCCGGCGGCGCCTGCTGCGTGGCCTGCTCGCCGTGACGGTCGCCGCACCGCTGATGTTCGGCGCCGCCGCCTGCGGAGACGACGGCGGCGCCACCGACCCGAACGCGCCGGTCAAGCTCTCCATCTTCTGGTGGGGTGGCGACGCCCGGGCCAAGCTGACCGAAGACGCCCTCGCGCTCTACACCAAGAAGCACCCGAACGTGACATTCGAGAAGACCTGGCAGGCCAACCAGGGCTACTTCGACAAGCTGGCCACGCTCACCGCCGGCGGCAACCCGCCGGACCTGTTCCAGATCGACGACAACTACCTCGCCGAGTACGCGGCCCGCAACACCACACTCGACCTGACCTCGTACCAGGAGTCCGGAAAGCTGGACACCTCGAAGTTCCCCAAGAGCCTCTGGCAGTACGGCGTCGTCGACGGCAAGCTCGCCGGCCTGGCCGCCGGGGAGAACACCCAGGGTCTGGTCTACAACAAGACGCTGCTGGCCAAGCACAACCTGCCCGAGCCGACCACCGGGATGACCTGGGAGCAGCACATCGCCTGGGCCGAGCAGGTCACCGCCAAGACCAGGGTGCCCGGCACCCAGGACCCGAGCGCCGACTACAAGGCGCTCTGGGTCTGGCTGCGCCAACAGGGCAAGGACCTCTACAAGGGCAAGGAGTTGGGCTTCACCGCCGAGGACGTGACCACGTGGTTCGACCTGTGGAAGGGTGCCCGGGACCGCAAGGCCACCCCGAGCGCCGACGTCATCCACGAGGGCAACTCCAGCGACGTCACCAAGCAACTGGTGGTCACCGGTAAGTCGGCGACCTCCTGGGTCTGGGCCAACCAGATGCCGGACCTGAAGAAGAACACCAAGGACGAGCTGGGCGTGATCGCCTACCCCGGTGACCCGAGCGCGCAGTGGGCCCGCGCCTCGATGTACTGGTCGGTGTTCAAGGGCAGCAAGAACAAGGACATCGCGGTCGACGTGATCAACTTTTTGAACAACGACATGGAAGCGGTCAAGCTGCTCGGCACCGACCGTGGCCTGCCGTCCAACTTGGATCTGCGCCGGGTGGTCAGCGACGACACCACCGACCCGGCCATGAAGCAGTCCATCGCCGTCGAGGCGGAGCTGACCCAGAAGTTCGGCGAGTCGCCGCAGGTGCCGATCAAGGGCCACAGCAAGGTGAAGTCCGAGCTGATCAAGGCGGCCGAGAACGCGCAGTACGGCCGGGCCACCCCCGCCGAGGCCGCCGCCCAGTTCGTCGAGGCGTGCAAGTCCGCCATCGCCTGACCGCCCCAGGGTCTGTGTCGAAGTCCCCGGCCGGCCTGCGGCGGGCCCAGACAACGACCGGCCGCGTTGGAGATCGGTCCGGATACCGGTGTTGTATCCGGACCGATCTCCGCCTTGCCGGACCGCCGTCTGGACTCCGCCTCGGCTCGACCGGGGACTTCGACACAGACCCAACGCGAGGAGAGGAGCTGTTCGTGGCGTTGACCACGGCACCCGACCCGACCCGACGCGGCCCCGGATCCGACCGGGCCCACGCGCAGAGGCGTGGGCCCGGCCGCTTCCGGCACAGCGAAGGTCTGGCGGGGTACGTCTTCCTGTCGCCGTGGCTCATCGGCCTGATGGGTGTCACGGCAATTCCCATGCTGCTGTCGCTCTACCTGAGCTTCACCAACTACGACATCCTCACCCCCTTCTCCGAGGTGGAGTGGGTGGGGCTGGCCAACTACGAACGGATGTTCACCGCCGACCCGTCGTACTGGCACGCGGTGCGGGTCACAGTGACCTTCGCGCTGATCGCCGTACCGCTGAAGCTGGCCGCGGCGCTCGGCGTGGCGCTGCTGCTCAACCGCGCCTGGCGCGGCGTCGGGCTGTTCCGCGGGTTGTTCTACCTGCCGTCCCTGCTCGGCGGCAGCGTCGCGCTGGCCATCGTCTGGGTCAACATGTTCAACCGCGACGGCGCGTTCAACTCGCTGCTGAGCCTCTTCGGCATCACCGGCAAACCGTGGGTGAACGACCCCGACTGGGCCCTCGAAACACTGATGGTGCTGGCCATCTGGCAGTTCGGCGCACCGATGGTGATCTTCCTGGCCGGGCTCAAGCAGGTGCCCACCGAGCTGTACGAGGCCGCGTCTGTCGACGGTGCCAACCGGTTCCGCCAGTTCCGCAACGTCACCCTGCCGATGCTCTCCCCGGTCATCTTCTTCAACCTGGTGCTGGAGACCATCAACGGCTTCCAGGGCTTCACCGCCGCGTTCGTGCTCAGCAACGGCACCGGCGGCCCTGTCGACTCCACCCTGATGTACACGCTGAACCTCTACATCACCGGCTTCACCGACCTCAACATGGGTTACGCCTCGGCGATGGCCTGGGTGTTCCTGCTCGCCATCGCGGTCATCACCGCGATCTTCTTCAGCACCGGGCGGTTCTGGGTGCACTACTCCGACGGGGAGGACCGGTGATGGTGACGGTGACCCCGACGACCACAGCGCCGCCGAACGCGCGCCGACGGCCCGGCGGACGGCCCGTGCTGCGGCTGCTGATCCTGGTGGCGATCGTCGCCGTGGTGCTCTACCCGCTGATCTGGATGGTGGGCACCTCGCTGAAGTCCCAGGAGGAGATCGTCAACAACGTCGGGCTGCTGCCCGAGCGCTTCTCCCCGGGCAACTACACCGCCGGGTGGTCCAACTTCGACGTCAGCTTCGGCCGGTTCTTCCTCAACAGCGCCATGGTCAGCCTGCTCACCGTCGTCGGCAACGGGCTCTCCTGCCTGCTGGCCGCGTACGCCTTCGCCCGGCTGCGGTTCCGGCTGCGCGGCATGTGGTTCGCCGTCATGATCGGAACGCTGCTGCTGCCCCAGCACGTGCTGATCGTTCCGCAGTACATCCTGTTCCGCACGCTCGGGCTGGTCGGCGGCGACTGGCCCTACCTGCCGCTGCTCATCCCGCAGTTCCTGGCCACCGAGGCGTTCTTCGTCTTCCTCATGGTGCAGTTCATGCGCGGCGTCCCCCGGGAGCTGGACGAGGCGGCCCGCATCGACGGTGCCGGCCCGTTCGGCATCTTCCGGCACATCATCCTGCCGCTGAGCCGCCCGGCGCTGGTCACCACGGCGATCTTCTCGTTCATCTGGACCTGGAACGACTTCTTCCGCCAGCTGGTCTTCCTGTCCCAGTTGGAGGACTACACGGTCCCGGTCGCGCTGACCCTGTTCATCGACTCGACCAGCCAGAGCGCTGTCGGTCCGATGTTCGCCATGTCGGTGCTGTCGCTGCTGCCGGTCTTCCTGTTCTTCGTCGCGTTCCAGCGGATGCTCGTCGAGGGGATCAACACCAGTGGCATCAAGGGCTGAACCCGTGGACACCGGCGGGCGGCGGGACTGGCGCGACGTCGCCCGCGACGGCGCCGACCTGGCACTGCTGGGCATCCTGTTGACACTCGCGGCGGTGCCCCTGCTCACCGCCGCCGCAGCGGCGGGCACCGCCAGTGCGGCGGTGCACGACTGGACGCGTACCGGCGCTTGGCCGTCGGCGCGCACGACAGTGCGCCGGTTCGGCCACGCGGTGCTGCCCGGTGTGCCGGTCAGCCTGCTCGCGCTGGTCGGCGCGGCGCTGCTCGCCGCCGACCTGGCGGCGCTGGCCACCGGCCGGGTGCCGGGCGGACCAGCGGCGCTGCTGGTGACGGCGCTGATCGCGGCCGGCCTGGCCGGGTACGGCGGGCTGGTCGTCGTCGAGGTGGGCGGCAACGGGGGCGGGCGGTGGCGGGCGTCGGCCCGCTGCGCCGCCCGCGCCTGCCTCGACGCGCCCACCCGCTGGGCGGCGCTCACCGGGGTCGTCGCGCTGGCCGGGCTGCTCACCGTCCTGGTCACCCCTGTCGCGGTGCCGATCCTCGCCGGCTACACGGTGGCCGCCCTGCACGCGGTCGCCGCCCGTCGGCCGGCCTGCGTCGTCGGAGGCCGGCAGGGACCAGCCGCCCCCGACGCCCGCCGGCCGGTCCCGGTCGCCGTCGCCGTCGCCGGTCGTCGGGAGCTGCCGTGAGCGGGGAGCCGGTGCGGCTGACGGTCGGGGCCACGGAGGTGGCCGAGTACGTGCTCGACCCGGCGGTGGACGCGCGGCACGGGCCCCGGCCGTATCTGCACCCGGTACGCACGCTCGGCGGAACCGTGGTCACCGACGCGCTCCCCGCCGACCACGTGTGGCACCTCGGCGCGTCCCTCGCGGTGCAGGACGTCGACGGCAGCAACCTCTGGGGCGGGCGCACCTACGTGCGCGATGTCGGTTACACCTGGCGGGACGACCACGGCGTCATCGCGCACACCGGTGAGGTCGAACGGTCCCCGGGCCGGTACGCGCATGATCTCCAGTGGCGCGACCGGGCCGGCCGGGTGCTGCTCACCGAGCGGAGGTGGCTCACCGCGTCGGTGGTCACGCCGGACGCCTGGCGGCTCGACCTGGAGTCCGTCCTCGTCGCCCCTGACGACCGGGAGATCCGGCTGGGCAGCCCGGCCACCAACGGCCGCCCGGGCGGGGCCGGCTACGGCGGGTTCTTCTGGCGGGCCGCCGCCGACGGCGAACCGGCGGTGTTCACCGCGGACGCGGCCGGCGAGGAGACGGTCAACGGCGGCGCGGCGCCGTGGCTCGCGCTGACCGGCGTCCGGTCGGGTGCCGGGGCGTACACACTGGTCTTCGCGGGCCTCGGCCGCGACGACCGGTGGTTCGTGCGGACCGGAATGTATCCGGGGGTCTGTGTGGCGTTCGCGTTCGACAGACCGGCTGTGGTGCCGGCCGGTGGGAGCCGGCACGGCCGGTACCAGGTGTGGGTGGCCGACGGGAGCCTCGACCGGGACGGCGTGGCGGCCCTGGTCGCGGCAGTGCGGTGACCGTGCTGAGCGGTCCCGGTCAGCGCGAGCGGTCGGTCAGCTCGCGGACGGCCACCTGGTACGCGGCCTGGGTGTGGTACGGCCAGTGCCCTTCGATCGGTGGCGGCACGGTGTCCGCCGGGTCGATGGTCAGGCTGCGGGGGTCACGCAGTCGAATGTCGACGTCGACGCCGGGCGGTGCTCCGTCCGGGCCCGGAGGAAAGATCGGCCCACCGATCGGGTCGGTGTCACGCCACAGGTTGCGCCACCGCCACCCGATCCGCCCGCCCAGGTCGCGGAGCGTCCGCGGCCCGAGGTACGCCGGGTAGAGCCGCGCGTAGGTGCGTTGCAGCGGTGAGCCGTAGGTCAACAGCGACACCCGGGCCAGCGCTGACGGCGGTAGTTGCAGGATGGTGGCGGCGGCGAGCACCGAGCCGTGGCTGTGCCCGGAGATGACCACCGGTCCCCGTGCGGTGAGCCCGGTGACCCGTTTCGCCAGCTCCGGGACAGCGCGGGCGGCGTAGCAGGGCGGCGCGAACGGGTGGACGGTTCGGGGCCAGAACGTGCCGAGGTCCCACAGCACCGCCACCACCCGCCGGGTCTGGGCCGACCGGTAGGCGCGGAAACCGAGGATCATGAGGGAGATCACCAGCAGGCTGATCACCCAGACCCCGGCGTCGGTGACGTAGGCGGCGAACACGGCGGCCGCGCCACCGTGCCCGCCCAGGCGGTCCGCGAGCTGGGTGGGACCAACCCCGATCACGTCGAAGGCGACGGTGGCCAGCCCGAGCGACGCGATCAGCAGGAACGCGATGAGCACCGGGCCCAACTCCTCGGTGATCCGGGACCGGGCGATGGTCTCCCGGACCAGGCTCACCCGGTGCGCGTCCTCGGCCGGGACGTCGGGGTAGTCCCGCTCGATGATCCGCGTCGCCAGCCTCCGTCGCCGCCGGCGGCTCAGCAGCAGGGTCGCCGAGGTCACCGCCGCGCCGATCAGCAGCGCGGCGAGCCCGGCGAGCGCGGCCCACCAGTAGGCCACCGGCGGGTCCAACGGGCCGACGATCGGCGGGTTGGGTCGGATCGGATCGGGGATGTCGCCGTGGTCGAGGGCGTCCGCGACGCGGTAGACGAGGGTCGCGGTGAAGGCCGCGCCGACGCTCACGGCCGCCGCTGCCACGATCGGGGTACCGAGCCCGCGCAGGAAGGGGCGCTCGTCGTCGCGGGCGGCACGCTGCCGGGTGTACGTGACGATGGTGAGCACGACCAGCAGGACGCCCTGCGTGGCGACCACCCCGGCGGCGGCGCCCTCGTACCCGGGCAGCTTGCCCAGACCGGCCGGTGCCGGGTCCGCGAGTGCGGCAGTGCCGAGGCAGCACACGGTCACCACAGCGGTGACCGCCCAGAGGGGGCGCAGGAGCCGCCGCGCCCTCGCCGGGCTGGCCGGCACGGGAAGGGCGAGCAGGACCACCTCGACCACGAGCAGCCCGACGGCGATCCCGAACAGCACGCCGTGACCGGGCGCGCCCACCCCACCCGGTGTGATGCCGGCGAGCAGGGCGACGTTCAGCGTCCCGACGCCCAGCACCACGTGGAGCTGGCGCAGCCAACCGGTGGTCTGCTCGTCCTGCCAGAAGCCGGGGTCGGTGAGGCTCTCGCTCCGTTCACCGGCCAGGGGTGGCGCCGACGACGGGCCGAACCCCTCGAAGGCCCGCGCCGACCGGGTGCCGATGGCCCAGACGACCCGCAGCGCCAGCAGGGGAACGACCGACAGCAGGGCCAGCCGGGGCCCGGTCGGGAGGTTGTGCAGCCAGGCCAGGTAGGGGCGGCTGGCCCGACACCCGGGGTACGGCACACACTGCCAGCCGACCAGGTCCAGCGTGACGCCCACCGCGGCCAGCACGAACGTGGCGGTGAGGGTGCCGGCGAGCAACCGGCACAGCGCGCCGAGCAGCCCCCACCGGTCGTGCCCCGGCGGGCGGAGCCAGATCGCCAGGTTGCTCAGCATGAAGGGCAGCAGCAGCAACATCGATGCCGTCCGCACCGCAGCGCCGGCGGTCAGCGAACCCCAGCGGTACGCCTCGACGACGACTCCGCCGGTGGCCCCGCCGGCGGTGCCGCTGCCCGGCCGGGGCCGGAAGAAGCCGGCGTGCGTGTCTCCGGCGACCCGGACCACGATCGGGTGGTCGAGGATCCGTTCGGCGGTGACCCCGGAAATGCCGTGTACCCGCAGCTCCACGGCGTCGCGCCCCGGCGTCCTGTCCACGCCGTCAGGGTCACAGACAATCCACCGGGCCGCTGCTGATACCGCAAAGCGAGGCGATCGCGGTGCTGGACCGACCCCACCTGCTCCGACCCGGCCCCGCACCCCAGGTGTTGACCATGAAGTTGTTGCCACTTCACCCGGCGTGTCACGGCAATAACTTCATGATCAACGGGGCGAGGTGGTGGTGGTGCGGATGGCCTTGACGATCGCGGGGATGGAGCCGATCAACAGCACCAGCCCCCAGATGATCGCGATGACCGCGAAGACCAGCGCCGCCACGTCGTCGACGATGCTGACCAGGATCACCGGCACCAGGTTGTGCAGGAACTCCAGCACCACAGTGCACAGCAGAGTGGTGAGGATCAGCAGGACGAGGCCCTTGTTCTGCAGGAAACGCGGCTGCGCCAGCACCAGCATGCCGGCCCACACCAGCTTGAGCAGCAGCACCAGCCCGAGCAGCACCGCCGCCTCGCCGACCGGAAAGAAGCCCCACAGCGCCAGGTACGCCAGGGTGCCGAACGGGACGGCCAGGAACAGCGACACCATGATGGACAGCTCCACGAACGCGACGACCAGCGCGATCAGCCCGACGATGATCAGGATGATCGAGAAGATCAGGCCGGCGACGCCCTGGATTCGACCCTGGACGCGCTCGGGCAGCAGCAGGCCCAGGCAGAACAGCCCGGTGCTCCAGACCGCCACCGCGTCGATCAACGCCAGGTAGCCGGTGCCCCGGCCGGACGGTTCGCTGACCCCGGACACGTCGTCGATCTCCACGTCCAGCGCGCCGGCGCTGTCGGCGAGAGCCGCACCGGCGTTGGCGCCGCCGAGCAGCAGCCCGGCACCCAGCTCGACCCCGATCGCCAGGACGATGGCCAGCATGGCCATCAGCAGGAACGGCTTGCGCAGGTCACCCACGGCGGCGCCTTCCTCTCGGTCCGGGTCGGGTCAGGACGTGGCCACGACGACAGTGCAGCCGCCCACCCCGGGGCAGACCAGGCCCACCTCGGTGGCCTGGTCGACGGCGATCTTCGCCACCGCGCCGGTGCCGTCCGCCGCCGGCTCGACCTCGTCGCGGATGGTGAGGTCGGCGTCGCCGGGCGCCGGGGCGACGACGGTGAACCGGGCCGCGCTGCGCAGCACCAGCGTGCGCAACCCGCCGGGGTCCGCGACGCGCACCACACAGTTGCCGGAGAACTCCAGCCGACCCGCCTCGTCGGCGCAGTCGGCGCTGACCCTCGCCGGATCCACAGCGGAATGCTCGCCGCCCAGCGCGCCCAACCGGTCGACGAACCCGTGCCGGGCCCCCGGATCACCCCGCTCGTCGCGGCCGGCGCCGACCGCGACCACGAACAGCGCCACCAGCAGGACGGCGAGCAGCCCCAGCACCGCCTTCTGCCGCCCACTCATCGCGCCACTGCCTGCGCCACGATCTCGGTGAACCGGATCTCGTCGACGCCCGCGAAGTAGCGGTTCGTGCCCTGCGTCTTGCCGACCACCAGCAGCGTGACCTGGTGGGGGCCCTTCGCGAGCCGGACCGTGCCGACGTCCAGGAACTCCGTCTTGCGCACGGTGGGCGTGAAGCCGAGGAACGTCCCGCCGACCTGGGTGCCGTCGATGACGAAGACGGTGTTGGCGTAGTCGAAGGAGGTGGTGCGTACCGCGGCGAAACGCCAGGTGCCGTCGGCCGGGATCTGCACCGTCACGGTGACCTTGTCGCCGATGGCCAACCCCTGGAAGAACAACTGCTTGTCGCCGGACCAGGTCACCCCACAGCAGTTGGGTTGCGCCTCCACCTTCGCCCCGTTCTTCGCCGGGGAGTCCACCACCGCGCCCGGCACCAGGCTCTCCGCCTCGACGGAGACCACCCGCGGCTCGCCAGGGGTCGGCTCGCCGTCGCGGGTCAGCAACACCACCCCCACGGCGACCACCACCAGCACCAACGCCGCCGCGGCGGCGATCCACAACAACGGGGTACGCCGTGGCGGCGCTACCGCCCGCACCTCGTAGGTGACCCGGCCGCTGGAGCGGGAACTCTCCTCCGGCGCGGTGTTCGCCGAGTACGCGAACCCGGTCATGTCGTAGCGCCGGGGCGGGGTACCGGCCGGCACGGCGAGCGTGACCAGGAACGACACCGAGCCCTGGCCGGGTACCACCCGTTGGGGTTCGGCGACGGTGAACCACGCCCGCTGGGAGCCGTCACCGGGTGCCACGTCGAACACCACGGTGTCCGGCGCGTTGCCCGGGTTGGACACGGTGAAGGTCAGCTCGCCGCTGTTGCGCGGGTCGACCGTGAACTGCTCGGCGGCGGCGACGACCGCCCACTCGGTGGTCATGACGACTCCTCTTCCAGGACGATCTCGACGGTGGCCGACGCGGGTTTCTCCGCCTCGACGATGCGGGTGATCACGGCGAGCTGACCGGCGGCGGCGACCGGCACCCGCACCACGACGTGGAAGGCTCGCTCGGCGGGCTCGTCGATGACGAAGCCCGACGTCCCGGTGGCCAGTTCCAGGGCTCGTCGCATTCCGTACGGGGTGCCACGCCAGCGGGCCAGCAGGGCGGCGTCGGCCACCAGGTCACGCAGCCGACCCACCGGCAGCGGCAGCGGGGTGTCCGGCCGGGGCGAGGTCACCACGTGGTCCATCGCCACCCAGCGGGTCAACCGCACCACCAGTCCGTCCGGCGCACGGTACGGGTCGAACAGCGCGTCCACCTCGGCGAGGATCGCCTCGTCCGGGGCGTGCAGCCCCTCCATCACGTCCAGCAGCGCCCAGAGCACGCTGCCCGGCACGCAGGCCCGCTGGTAGGCGGCGGGCAGCAGCCGCTCAATCGCCGAGCGTCGCATCCTGGCGCACCACCTCGATGTCGTGCTCGCCGGAGCAGAGCAGCCAGGTGTCCGGGACGGTCACCACGTCGGCGGTGGCCTGGTTGGCGCTGGGCGTCCAGGTGACGGCGTCGGCGCTGCGGTGTACGCCGCGCTCGCCGCTGGCCAGGATCAGCCGCTCCGTCGCACCGGTGCCGCCAGCCGCAGCGCCCCCGGCCGTCGAGCCGCTCACCGCGATGGCGTCGACCGGCACGAACCGGGTCCGGTCCCGCAACGGCAACCCGCAGTTGACAGATACCGCCTGCCACTGCGGCTGGGCGGCCAGCGTGTCCAGCCGCAGCACCCCGCCGCTCTGCGTGGCCGCCACCGCCTGCTGACCGGTGAACGCGAGGTCCCGACAGGTGCCGCCCAGCCACCCGGCCTGCACCGACTGCCACTTCACGTCGGACTCGAACAGCCGGGTGCGGTGGCAGCCCTGGCCGGGCTTCTTCGGGTCCGGTTCGCCGGCGCCGCTCCACAGCAGGGTGGCCGGGCCGTCGTACTGCACGGCGAGGACCCGGTTGTCCACGTTGGCCAGACCCACGTGACCGAAGCTGCCGGGCCGGCCGCCGCCTGTCGACAGGTACACCCCGAAGCTGGCCTGCGCCGCCACCGCCACTCCCGGCGCGCCCCGCTCGGAGACGAACGTGCGGACCGCGTAGAAGCCCCGGTCGGCGTCGGAGGGGTCGACCAGGATCTGCAACGGCACCGCCCCGGGCAGCAGCGACACCTCGTACAGGCCGGTGTCGGTGGCCACCAGCAGCGCGCCCGCGCCGTCGCGGTCCAACCAGGCCACATCGGAGATCCGCGAGTCCAGGTCGGTGAGCAGCGACCACGTCTCGCCCAGGTCGGTGCTCAGGTGCACCCGGGAGCCGCCCGAGGCGCGCAGCGTCACCACCGCCACCGAACCGGGACGCGCGACGATGCCCGGCCGTACCGGCGCGGGCGCGGGCGCTACCCGCAGCACCGTCTCGCCGTCGAAGCGGCCGGCCGGTTCCCAACCCGAGCCGCCGTTGCTGGAGCGGAACAGCACCGGGCCGCGCCCGGCGTACCAGGTGCGCGGCTGGTACTGGTCCACGGCGAGGGCGCGGACGTCGGCGTCGGGGGCCTCGTCGACCACGAACCGCACCGACTCGACGTAGCGCACCCCCGGCTCGGCGTGCTCCAGCAGCCGGTACACGTTCGACGCCCGCAGTGGCTCACCGAACGGCCAACCAGTCGGGTTGAGCGCGGTGGGCAGCGGGCTCAACGTCTGGTGCAGCCGGTCGTGGATGCGGCGACGGACCGCGTCCACGTCCTCCTCGCGGCGGACCACCACCCGGGCCCGCACGGACACCGCCTTGAACCGCGCCCAGGTGGCCCGGGAGCGGATGCCGACCATCCGGCGTTCCTCCAGGTCCGCCTCGACCCGATGGCGCGCCTCGGGTACCTCGTGCTCGCGCAGCAGCGCCACCGGCAGCCGACCGCCCGGTCGGGCCGCCTCCGGCACGTACGGCACCAGCACCACCTCGACCTCGCCCGGCTGGGCGAAGCTGTACACCGCCGCGCGGGTGAACGCCCGCGCCCGCGCCACCGCGCCGGAGCTGGTCGCGAGGATCTCGAAGTCGCGGGCGGTGACCGCCCGTTGCTGGGCGAAGAACTCGTACGGGCCGCGCAGCAGCACCGACTCCAGCGCCTCCATCTCCCGGCCTCCGGCCGCGGGGGCGGGGTTGTCCACGCGTACCCCCGGTAGTGGGTCGCGCAGGCTGGTCAGCGTGCCCGCCGCCACGTTGCCGGTGGGTCCGCCACCGGCGCGGTACCACAGCCGGATCTGCCGTCCGGCCGGCGGCACCGCCGCGACGGTCACCGGCGCTACGGTGCTCGCCGGTGCCGCCACGTCGGCGGTGGCCTGGCCGTGCGGGGTCGCCGTGGCGGGGGGACGCAGGTCGAGAGCCGGGGCGAAGGTGACAGTGCCGGAGCAGCGGTCGACCAGGTACGCCTTGGCCTGCGGACCGAGCCCGGCGAAGCTGTCCACCGGCCGCCAGATCTCGAACGTGCGGGAGTCGTGCTCGCGGGCCGCCGCACCCAGCTCCACAGCGCCGGCCGGCACCTCCACCCCGAGCAGCAGGTCCAACGCCTCCGCGGTGCGTGTCAGCGGCGCGCGCGTCGCGCGCAGCACCTGCCCCGGCTGGCCGGTGCCGACCCCGAGCAACTCCGCCTCGACCAGCTCGCAGTGGTGCATCCGCACCGTCACCGACGTCTCGTCAGCGGGCAGCAGCGTCGGCTCGGTGGTGACGAACACGACAGGCCGAGGGTCCGCGCCCCGGGCCGCGGCGACCCGCAGCCCGGCCGGGATCCGGACCGCACCGCGGTCGGTGCCGTTACGGGTGAACCGGACGTCCGCCCAGGCCGCTGTCGGCGCGTGCCGGCTGACCCCGAGCAGGTTCAGAAACGAGACGTACGCCTTCTCCGGCAACTGGTTCAACCGGTAGATCATCACCTCGGTGAGGTGCGCGAACGTCTCCACCAGCGCCATGCCGGGGTCGTGCGCCGACAGGTCGGTCCACGCCGGGCACGACTGCCGGATCCGTTCCCGGGCCTCGGTGACCAGGTCGAGGAAGCCGCGATCGTCGAGGTGCGGCACGGGCAGCGTCATGATGCTCCTCCCTGAGCGGGCTCGTCGACCGGGAGCAGATCCACTGAGAAGACCAGCTGCCCGGGGGTCAGGCTGGCCCGCACCCGGTAGTCCAACCGGATCACCAACCGCCACGCGTCCTCCGGGTCCGGACCGGCGTCCACGTCGATCACCTCGACCCGGGGCTCCCACCGGGCGATGGCCTGCCGGACGTAGTGAATGGCCAGGCCGGCCGTGGTGTCGTCGTTGGGCGCGAAGACCAACCGGTGCAGCCGGGAGCCGTACCCGGGTCGCATCAGCCGCTCGCCCGGCGTGGTCGACAGGAGCAGGAACAGCGCCTGCCGTACGCTCTCGTCGCCCTCGGTCATCGCCAGGCCGCCGGCCGCGGTGAGCGCCAACCCGCCGGTGCGGCCGGCGTCGAAGCCGGCACCGACGAAGCGGAAAGCCCTCATCGGTCCGCCCCCAGGAACTGTTGGCGGGGGTCGCGCACCGTGTGCTTGACCAACCCCGGCGGTGTGCCGTTGGTGAACCCCTCCAGGTGCGACAGCACCACCCGGTGCCCGTCAACGCGGATCCAGTCGCTGTAGCCGACCCGGACGGTCAGCGTCGTCGTGCACGGCTTGATGGTCGGGCCGTAGTTCGGGCAGGCGACGATTGTGCGTCCCTCCGGGTCGTCGTCCACGAGCACCGGCACGCCGGTGACGGTCACCCACTGCCGTGAGGGTCGGTTCTCGACCCGGCCGTCGTGATCGCAGGTGATCACGGAGTCACTGTGGATCCAGCGCATCAGCCGCCTCCTTCGTGGTGGGCGCGGGCGAGCGAACGGGCCTGCTGCGCCGCGGTGGTCGGGTCCTCGGTCGAGTCGGCGTGCCGGAAGTCCACGCTGCGAGCGCGCACCACAATGGCCCGGCCGGGTGCGGAGATCACCAGGTCGGACGCCGCGTGCAGGGTGGCCAGGTCAGGGGTCAGCTCCAGGAAGCTGCCGCCCTCGGCGCCCAGCCGCAGGCTGCGCCGCACGTCGTCGACGACGATCGACTGTCCGCCGGCGGTGCGCATCGTCCAGCGGCGGGCCCTTCCGTCGTCGATGCCCGCGTCGTACGGCTCGACCGCGCCGAACAGCGAACCGAGCACGATGCCCGACGCCGGCTCGCCGCCGGGCAGCACCACCAGCACGGTGTCACCCGGATCGGGCAGCGCCACCAGACCCTTGCCCGGTCCGGCCCCGGGGCAGAGCACGGCGAGCCAGCCGGCGTCGAGGTCCCCGTACGCCGGCAGGGTCAACCGGACCCGGCCCAGCCCGTCCGGGTCGGCGACGTCGGTGACGCTGCCGAGGGTGACCACCGCCCCGCCGCCCGGGGTCGTCGCGGTGGCCGGCGGCACGGTGGAGAAACGGGTCAGGTGCCCATTGCCGTCCACCGTGTGCACCACCTCGGTCAGCACGTACGTCCCGGCCACCGGGTCGGGCACCCCGCCGAGGTCGACGCGCCGGCCCGGCCGTAGCGCCGGATCGCCCTCGGCCACCCCCTCGGCCGTGGCCAGCGCCGCCGCGCGAATGTCCAACCGGGCCTGGGCCAGCGCCGCCAACTCGTCGTCGCTGCGGCCGGGCTGGTCCACGGCGGTGCGAACGCCGCCGGCACCCACGTCGGCCGGGTCCGGGCGATCGTCGGCGGGTCGGCCGCAGCGCGCCTCGTCGACCTGCTGGCTGATCACCTCGGCCCGCTGCGGGTGCCAGCCCAGCGCCGCACTGGCACCGCTGGCCTGGTCGGTGTTCGTGGACAGTCGCACTGTGTGCACCTCCGCGCCGAGCGTCAACGCGACCGGCTCCCCGTAGCCAGCGAGGGTGACCAGCCGGACGCCGTCACCGTCGGCGGCCAGATGCAGCCCGGCCCGGCCGGCCACCTCGCGCAGCAGCTCCAGATCGCTGTGCCGGTGTTGGAGCAGCCGCTCCAACCGAGGGCCGTCGACCTCGGCGGTCACCGCCAGCCCCACCGCGCCGCACAGTTCCCGGGCCAGCTCGACGGCGGTCACCGAGGTGAAGACCCGTAACCCCTGCCGCTTGCGCAGCCGGTGCAGCGGGTCGTACGCCCGCAGCCGCAGCACCGCCGCCCCGTCGGCGGCGAACTCCACCTCCACGCAGGTGACCTCGCCGCTGAACAGGGCGTCCGAGTGGTCGGCGAGCCGTACGTCGAGCGCCGTGCCGGGACGTACCACCGGGTCGAACGCGCCGGTCCCGGAGCTGGTGGCGAGCACCAGCTCCGCCTGGGTGGGCTGGTTGAGCCGGGCCGCCACCCGCACTGAGCGGACCCGCTGACGAGCCGCGCCGACCAGCTCGACGCCGTCGAGCTGGACGATCAACGCCCGGGGCGCGAGGCTGGTCACGGCGTACCCCCGGGACTGCCGGACCCGCTCGGAACCGCGCCGGTCGGGCCGGTGGCCCCGTCCCACGGCGCTCCGGCGACCGAAGCGCCCAGGTACGACGCTCCCGCGCCCACCACCGACCGCGCCAACCCGGTCAGCGAAGCGGTGCCGGCGGTCGGTGGGACGGCGAGGGTGGTGCCGGCCGGCACGGCGAGGGGATCGGTGATCCGGTTGTGTTCGGCGAGCAGCCGCCAGCGCAGCGGCGAGCCCAGCGCGTCGTTTGCCAGCAGGTCGAACCGCACACCGGAGCGACCCGGCTCGGCCGCGCCGTCACCGGCGGCGATCACCGCGCTGCCCGGCGCGGCGGTCGGGGTGCTCGCCGCGGCCAGCTCCTCGGCGAAGCCGGCCTCGGCCTGATCGGCCGTCTCGGCGGTGCGGACCAGCTTCAGCCGCAACCAGGACCGCCGCGGCGACCCGGTGCCGGTGAACGCGTCGAACCGTTCCGCCACCGCGACGATCACACCCGGCACGTTCCAGGTCTTGCCCCAGACCAACCGGACCAACGGCGGTCGCAGCCAACCATGCTCGGCAGTGGAATTCTCCGCAAGCATCCACAGCGGACGGGTGAGCACCCGGACGTCGGCGGGACGCAGTTGCGCCTCCACGAAGTCGACGTCGAAGAGCAGGTCCAACACCAGCTCGGTACGGCCACCGCCGGTGAAGACCAGCGGGTCGTCGGCCAGACCGGACCCGGTGAGCTGCCCGCCGCCGGCACCCCGCTGGCGTACGCCGGCGAGCCGGGTCACCTGCACGGTCTCCGGGTTGAGCAGGCAGTCCACCCGGACGCCCGAGGAGTCGATGAGGAAGGCGACGCGTTCCATCAGTCACCCGCCTGTTCCCGGTCCAGTCGGGTCAGTTGGGCGTTGTCCACCGACGCTGGGGCGACCGACCACAGTGCGGTGTCGTCGGGCAGTGCCGGCCATGGGTCGACGCTCCGCGTCGCGGCGCTGGGCGACGGCCCGTCGACCACCGACGCCCGCCCTCCGCCGGCCGCTCCCGTCAGTGCGTCGCGCAGCGGGGCCGCGGGCCCGGGTGGTGTCGGTTCGCCGGGCAGGGCCAGCCAGGGTCCACCGTTTCCGAGGCGATCCAGTTCGTCGCGCGCGGCGGCCGACGGGTTTTCGCCGCTCGTCGCCGTCGCACCGGCCCAGGGTGCGTCGACCCCGCCCCGGGTCGGCCCGTTCACGAAGCGCTGCCCAGCCACCGCGTCCAGTCGCGCCGCGCTCGGCGCACCACCACGCGGGTGCCCGCCCGCATCCCCTCTCGGCCGGGCCTGGCCGTCCGCCGGGTCGCCCCGGAACCCGTCGTGACCAGCCGAGAGTCGATCGGCGGTGGGTAGCGCGATGGACGAGTCGGCGGACCGCCGGTGGGCGACCTGGCCGGGCCACTGTGCGTCAGGGTGCGGGTGGGAGGTGGTTCGGGTGGCTTCGGCCCCGGCCTGACGCGGACGGCTGCTCGACGAACTGGGTGGCCCGAAGACCATGGAACGGACCGGCTGTCGGGGCCCATCCGCCCGGGGCAGCCGGCTCGCGTCGAGAGCCCTGGTGTCGGGCGCCGTGGTGTCGAGGGCCGTGGTGTCGGAGGCCGTGGTGTCGACCCGGGTCGCCCGCCGCACCGCAGGCGCTGCCGCGCCCGGTCCCGCCGGCCCTGTCGAACCGGCTGGCGGGGTCGACCGGTTCGGCCAGGTGGACCTGGCCGGCGGGGTGGTCAGGTCCGAGCTGCTCGGAGGCGTCCCGTCACCGGATGGGCCGGCAGCACCGGTGCGCGTACCGTCGGGCTGGTCACCGGCTCGCGACGGGTCCGCCCCGCCGGTCCGGCCCTCGGCCCGCGACCGGGTCGACCCCTTGTCCCCACTCGCACCGGGACCGCCCACGTTCCCCTCCCCGCCGAGCCCGCCGGACCTGCCGGATCCGCCGGACCTGCCGGACCTGCCGAACCTGGCGTTCGCGACCGGGTCCGCGCCGTCGGCGTCGACCCGAGCGGTCGGCCCGCCCTGCCCGCCGATGCCGACCCCGGCCTCGGCGATGCCGGACGGGTCGAGGTCCAGGTCGTGCAGCAGGCCTGGCGCGTGGGCCGCCACCAGGTCCAGCCAGTGCCGCGGAGGCTCCCCGAAACGGCGGGGAGCCACCACTGGCGGCTGCGACGGCGGCGGAAGGTGGCCGGCGGACTCGACCCGCCCGGCGAGGCGCTGCACCGCCCCGGCCGCCGAGCGCAGCCGGCTGGCCAGCCAGCTACGCGGGCGTCGGCGCGGTGGCACCGCCGGTCTCCAGCTCCAGGCCCTCGTAGCGCAGGGTCAGCGAGGCGATGGCGATCTCGTGGCTGAGGGTGTTGAGGTGTGCCCCGCGCCACCGGGTCGGCCAGGCGTCGATCAGGTTCCAGCGCAGCACCTCGGCCGTGCCGACCGAGTCGAGCAGCACCACCGAGACGTTGCGCCGGTTGAGAGTGCCCTGGGCGGTGGCGTTCACCCAGTCCCACAACTCGCGGGAGGCGGTGAGGCCGAAGTGCAGCGTCACCGGCTCGTACTCGGCCTGACCGGGCACCATCCGCATCCGACCCAGGCCGTGCTCCCGGTACGGTTGCCCGGGGATGTTCACCTCCAACCCGGTCATCTCGGTGAAGTGGCCGTTGGTGACGCCGTTGATGAGCAGTCGGAAGTTGTACGCCCGGTACGGGTCGACAGGGGCCCCGGGTTGCGGGGTGGCGGTGGTGGGCATGTCAGCCTCCGATCGTCTCGGTCTCGGTGCCGCCGGCCCACTGGCTCAGCTTGAACACCACGAATTCGGCGGGCTTGACGACCGCGATGCCGATGTGGGCGATCACCATGCCCGCGTCGCGGACGTCCGGCGGGTTGGTCTCCTCGTCGCACTTGACGAAGAACGCCTCCTCCGGGCTGCGCCCCAGCAACGCGCCGTCGCGCCACACCCGGGTGAGGAACGCCCCGATATCGCGCCGGATCGAACGCCAGAGGGTGAAGTCGTTGGGCTCGAACACCATCCACCGGGTGCCGTTGGCGATGGCCTGTTCGATGGCGATGCTGAGGCGTCGGACGTTGAGGTAGCGCCACTCGCTGGCCTCGGCGGCGAGCGTACGGGCGCCCCAGACGCGGATGCCCTCGCCGGCGAAGTAGCGGATCACGTTGACGCCCTTGGGGTTGAGCACGTCGTGTTCCGGTCGGGTGACCAGGTAACCCAGGTCGACGGCGCCGCGTACCGGTTCGTTGGCCGGCGCCTTGTGCACCCCGCGCAGGGCGTCGGTGCGGGCCCAGATGCCGGCCAGGTGCCCGCTCGGCGGGGTGAGTTCCAACTCGCCGCTGATCGGGTCGCGCACCCGTAGCCAGGGGTAGTAGAACGCGCCGAACTCGGACTGTCGCGGCCGGTACGCGGCCCCCTCGTGCCCGCCGGAACCACCCGGCTGGGCCGGGCCGCCACCGGGACCGCCGCCCGTACCCTCGGCGGGCTTGGCGGGTTTGCCGGAGGACGGCGTGGCGACCCGGGTCAGCGCGGAGATGTCGTCGATGTCCGGTGCCGGGTCGCAGATCGCGACCATGGTGCGGGTGCGCTCGGCCATGCTGAGCAGCGCCTCGTGGGACACCACGTCGTGGAAGCCGGGCGCGGCGATGATGGAGATCTCGTCGACGGCCTCCAGCAGTTGCAGACCGCCACGGCGTTGCCCGCTGCCGGTGATCGCGCCGCCCTCACCCACGTTGACCACCCAGCAGCGGGCGCCCCCGTTGTCCAGGAAGCCGAAGACCGCCCGGGCCAGCGGGGTGCTCTCCACCCGCTCGCCGCTGGCGAACAGCCGCAGGAACTCCGTCCAGTTGTTGACCGGCACCGCCTTGCCCAGGTGGGCGGAGCGGTCCGGGGCGACACCGACGAAGGCGGCGATGCTGGTGCTCGCCGGCCCGATCGGTCGGGCGCCGCTGGGGACCTCCTCGACATAGATGCCGGGGGAGAAGTAACTGGGCATCGGTCCTCCTGTGCCTGTGGGTGTCAGTGGGTCGGTGGCGCGCAGACGATGACGATGTCGTCCTCGGCCGGGTCGACGTCGGCGGTGAGGACGAGCCCGCGTCCGGTCAGCCGCAGCCGGACCGGGCCCGGGTGCTCGGGGTCGTGCGGGACACCGACGATCAGGAACCGGCCCTCGGTGTCGGTACGGGCGGCGGACCCGGTGGCGGGCAGCTCGACCCGCATCGCGGCCAGTGGCTGCTCCTGGGGGCCGACCACCCGCCCACTGAGGCTGCGCACGTCGAGTTGCCGCAACCGCAGCGGTTGCAGCACCGGCGGCGCGGCCGGAGTCGGGTGCTCCACCTGCGTCGCCACGTCGATCAGCAGCGCCGGTCGGGGTGCCGTACCGAATGCCGTCCACAGTGCCGGATCGCCCGCCTCCAGCACGACCGGGTAACTGCCGTCGCTGGTAGCGGCGGTGAGTACCCGGTCCAGCCGGGGCAACCCGGCCGGACCGGTGACGCAGAGCAGGTGGCGGACGGTGAACCGGTACGGTTCCCGGACCGCGCCGCTGGAGCGGGTCTGCCGGGCGGTGCGCAGCTCCATCGGCCAGAGGGTGAGCCCGTCGGCGTCGTCGCACGCGCGGGGCGGGCCGATCGGGACCGGTTCCCCCGCCGCGCTGGTCACCCAGGCGACCAGTTCGGCGCTGGCGGTCTCGATCGGTCCGCGCCCGTGGGTGGTCATCGCGGCGGCGTCCCCTGGATCCGGTACGCGATGGCCTCGTTCCACACGTGCGGGTAGACGCCGATCTCGAAGTACCGGGTGAAGCGGTTGATCGGCGCGTTGGTGTGGTCGTGGTAAAGCAGCCACACCGGCGCGATGGTGAACAGGACGTAGTTGGCCAGGACGAGGGGGATGTAGAGCGGACCGAGCAGGCGGCCCTGGAAGATGTGCACGTCCTCGTGCCGCTGGATGCCGGAGCTGGAGCCGGCGCAGACGGTGCCGATGGTGGTGGCGTAGCGGGGTGAGACCCCCTCCACCACGCTGACCCGTCCGCTGTTCAGTGACGTGGGCCGGTCCAGTGAGTGCCCGAAGATCAGGTGCACGGTCAGGTAGATGGCGCCGACGACAGTGTTGAGCAGACTCCAGGTGTGGTCGACGACGAAGAGGAAGATGCCGCGGGCGTCCGAGGCGTACACCCCGGCGGAGGCCACCGACCAGCCGAAGACCGCGCCGACCACCAGGCCCACGACGGCGCCGATCAGCAGCCCGATCGAGCCACCGGCGAGGAAGCCGAGCAGGGCGGCGAAGCCGACCTGGATGGCTGCGCTGAGAATTCCGAAGACCATGACGGCACCCCTCAGACCCAGGAACGGAAGACTCGGGGTTCACGGCCCTGCGCGACCTGGGTCGGCGACGGTTGGGTCGCCTGCCGGTTGCCGGGCGGGAACTGGTTGACGCCGAGCGCGGCGGAGAAGATGACAAGCGCGTTGAAGAACGCGATGACCCACTTCTCGCCGCCGGCGTCGTCGGCGAACGCCGCTGTCAGGTAGGACAGCAGCAGCGCGATGGCGATGGCGATCCACTTGCGGAGCTTGTCGCCGCTCGGGCCGATCAGCCCGCCGATGACGTTGGTGGCCAGCAGGGTGGCGGCGCTCGCGCCGGCGATGGTCCCCAGGGCTGCCCAGGTGAAGAGATCGTTCATGACGATCCCCCTTCTGCGATGGTGCGACCGGGATGTGGTGGTGAGGTCCGGTGTCCCTGCGGGGAGCACCGGGGCCGGTCGCCGTCGTTTCGGGGGCGGCCGGGGCCGGGCGTGGCCGGCTGAGCCGGCCACCAGATGGATCAGCCGGGCCCCGGGACGCCGGCGGGCGGGCCCGGCGGCGGGGTCGGACCGGGCGCAGCCGGCGCCGCGGGGTGACGGCGACGAACCAGGAGTACGCCCACCGCGGCGAGCAGCAGCAGGAGGAGGACACCGCCGACGACCAGCAGCCAGGGGAACCCGCTGTCGTCCTCCTCGCCGGCGGCAACCGGTGCGGAGGACGGTCGCGCTGGCGCCTCGGCCACGGCCCGCAGTTCGGCTGGCTTCTCCTGGTTGGGGTCGACCTTCCAACTGACCGAACGGCCGTTGACGGTGCCATTGCTGTCGATCACCCGGCCGGGAAATGTCACCGAGATCTCGAACGACATCAGCTTGAGGAACGCCTGTTGGTTTTGCGGATTCTGCTCCGCAACCTTTCCGCCATATTTCTTCGGATCGAGCGGCAGCGTGAAGCGGTACAGATCCCCGTCCCTGACCAGTTTCACGCTCTCGGTGTCGAACCCGGCCAGCGGCGCCTTGCGGTAACTGATCTGGGACCCGTAGAAAGTGTCGTCCTGGTAAAGGGTTTCCTCGCCCGCCGGTAGGGCGGGGATGTTCTGCCGCAGCTCCGCGAAGGCGACCGGGAGGTTCTTGTTACGACCACTCAGCACGGACTTCTGGGCCGTCAGCAGGAGCTGCCCGTCGACAGTGTCGTCGGCGTTGACTGTCAACCCCATGTTGAGTTGCATGCAGCCGCTCAGCGCGGCGAGAAGAAGGAGGCACACCGCGACGCGGAGTGCCCTGCCGCGGTTGACTCTCCTGTTCATGGGCTCAGTGTGTGTGATCGCTTTCACCATCAGCAGTCAGCGATCGGTCACAACGAAGTCGCCGATTGTACCGCCGCGCTGTCGCCTTTGATTAGCCCCGACGGCGACCCGAATGACTATTCTGGAGTTTTGGGGCCGCGACGGTTCCTCGCCGGTCGTAGTCTGGTCGGATGAGAATTGTCGCGTGCGTCCTGCTGGTGGATCCTGACGGGCAGCTGTTGCTGCAACTGCGCGACGGCAACGCGAGGCACCACCCGAACGTGTGGGGGCTGCCCGGCGGCCACGGCGAGCCGGGGGAGACGCCGGAGCAGACCGCCGAGCGGGAGTTGTGGGAGGAGACCGGCCTGCGGGCCGACGGACCACTGCGCCCGGTCGCCGTGCAGTCGCTGCCCGAGCTGGCCCGGGTGAAGCACTACTTCCTCGGCAGCACCAGTGCCCGGCAGGAGGACGTGGTGCTCGGCGAGGGCGCGGCGATGCTCTTCGTCCCCGGTCCCGAGGTGCTCGACGGTCGTCAGTGGACGCCGGGCACCGTGGAGGTGTTGACCGAGTTCCTCGCCTCAGCCGAGTACACCGCAGTGGCCACCGGCCGGATCGCCGGGTCGGCTCAGCCCGCCGGTGGTCGCCAGTCCGCGTAACGGGCCATGCTGCGCAGCGCCACCCGTCCCGGAGTGAGCCGCAACGCGAGGGTCCGCATCGCGAAGGCAACCGGGTTGTGCAACTGCTGCCCGAACCGCCCAGCGACGTAGGAGGCACGGGCAACGGACTGACTGCGTGGTCGACGCTGCTCGTCGTATGCGGCCAGGGCGGCCGGCACTTCCGCGGCGCCGCCGGCGCAGACCGCGCCGAGCACCACCGCGTCCTCGATCGCCTGCCCGGCGCCCTGCCCGAGGTTGGGTGTCATGGGATGGGCGGCGTCGCCGAGCAGCGCCACCCGGCCCCGTACGTACGAGGGCAGGGGCTCGGCCAGGTAGTGGATGTCGTTGCGCAGCACGACGTCCGGTGGGGTTGCCGCGAGAAGCGCCGGGATGGGGTCGTGCCATTCGCCGAAGCGCTCCCGCACGGCCGCCAGTTCGTCGGGGGCGTGGCCGCCGGGCGGGGCGTTCAGCGCGCCGTACCAGTAGAGCTGGCCGTCGCCGATCGGCACCATGCCGAACTCGGCTCCCGGCCCCCACGTGATGGCGGCCGGGATCGGATCGGGAAACGCGATGGCCGCCCGCCACGTCGTCGATCCGGCGTACACCGGGCCGGGGTGTTGCGGCCAGAGCTGGGCGCGGACCCGGCTGCGCAGGCCGTCGGCGCCGACCACCAGATCGGCGGTGAGGGTGTGGGGGCCGTCCGGCCCCTGGTAGCGCACCTCGGCGTGGTCCGGGCCGGACTCGACGTGCTGCACAGTGGCGTTGGTGTGCAGGGACGACGCGGGCAGGGCCTCGCGCAGGGTGCGGTGCAGGGTGGCCCGGTGCACGCCGAGCGCCGTGGTGCCCAGCTGCCTGATCATCTCGGAGGCGTCCACCCGGGACAACCACCGTCCGTGCCTGTTGCGGATCCCGCCGGGCGCCTCACCGTGTCCGCCCCGGCGCAGGGCCGGGCCGAGCCCGAGGGCGTCCACCCCGCGCACGGCGTTGGCCATCAGGCTCAGGCCAGCTCCGATCTCGCGCATTTCGGGGGCGCGCTCCAGCACCGTGACCCGCCACCCGTGCCGGTGCAGGGCGAGCGCCGCACTCAACCCGCCGATGCCGGCACCTACCACCACCGCGTGTGAGTCGTCCATGTCGATCCTCCTTCTACATCTGTAGAAGAGCGATACTACCTGCGGACCACCGGAAGGGAGGAGAGCCATGACGGCGCGGGCGAACCGGATCGCGACACTTACCGACGCGGCCATCGAACTGATCGCCGACGGTGGCATGCGCGCCCTGACCCACCGGGCGGTCGACGGCCGCGCCGGAATGCCGCCAGGCACCACCTCCGCGTATCTGCGGACCCGGCAGGCGCTGATCGAGGCGGTCGTCGGACGGCTCGCCGAACGGGACCGGGCCGACCTGGCCGCGTACGACCTGCCGACCGGCCTGCCACCCCCGACCCCTGCCCCCCGACTCGACAGCGGCGACCTCGACGTGCTCGCCGCCGGCGTCGCCGAGGTGCTCGACCGCTGGTTGAGCACCGGGCGCAGCCGGAGCCTCGCCCGCTACGCCTGTCTGCTGGAGGCGGTGCACCGGCCCGAGCTGCGCGGCATCCTGCAACACGGCACCGGCCTGCGGGTGCAGGCCCGGGACCTGCTGACCCGGGCCGGCGCCACCGACCCCGAGCGACAGGGCGACCAGTTCGTGGCGTTCGTGGACGGGCTGCTCTTCGACCGGCTGGCCGGCGCGGGCGCGCTCAGCGCCCCGCCGCCCGGCACCGCGGCCAGCCGGGCCGACCTGAGCTCCGCCGTCCGTACGCTGCTGCGCGCCCTCACCGGAACCTGACCCGGACGGCGCGCCCGTCGTCGATCAGGCCGCCGGGCCCGGCATCGTGCGGGCCCGCCGGCCCGCCGGCCCGCCGGCACCCTGGCGGGTAGCAACGCTTTGGCACCCGGGCGGGTAGCAACGCGCTGGCACCCGGGCGGGTAGCAACGCTTTGGCACCCGGGCGGGTAGCGAGCAGCCCGGTGATCAGGTCCGACGCGTGATGGGAGACGATCGCCTCGGGATGCCGCCGGCCGCCGGCATGGTGCCATGGGCCGGCCCTTTGGAGCTGAATCGTTTACGACATCGAACCTGATGCGTCTACGGCATCAGCTCCAAAGGGGGAACGGACGGCCTGCTGCGGTCAGCCAGCGGCGTGGTGTCGCACCTCCGGCGGTGTGCCGCGGTGAGTTGGTGATCTGTCGTGACCTGACAGTGCCGCGCCGCGCCGCGGCGTGCCATGGCCGTGCGGTGGTGTGGCGGTGCGGTGCCATGGCCGTGCGGTGGTGTGGCGGTGCGGTGCCGTGGCGGTGCGGTGGTGTGGCGGTGCGGTGGCGTGGCGGTGGTGTGGCGGTGCGGTGGCGTGGCGTGGTGTGGCGGTGGCGTGCGATGGCCGTTCGGCGGCGGTGCGATGTGCTGTTGCGGGTTGGCGTTGTGCCGGGCGTGAGCTGGTGGCGGGTGTGGTGAGCGGGCGACCTGGTGTCGGGCCGAGGGCGCGGCGGATCGGCCGGCGTGGCCGGGAGAGGGTTGGTGATGGTGCGGTTCAGCGGCCTGCGGACGGCCGGCGGGCGGTTGCGGCAGGGCTGGCGGCCGGTGCTGGAGGCGACCGTCGCGGCGACCGTGGCCTGGCTGCTGGCCACCCGGTTGCTCGGGCACCCGCAGCCCTTCTTCGCGCCGGCCGCCGCGCTGATCGTCCTCGGTCAGGCCCGGGGGCAACGCATCCGCCGGGCCGTCGAGGTCATCCTCGGGGTAGCCGCCGGGGTGCTCGTCGCCGACCTGGTGGTGCAGGCGCTCGGCCCGGGCAGCACCTGGACGGTGTTCACAGTCATTCTGCTCACCGTCCTGCTCGCGGTCGCCTTCGGCGCCACCGGCGTGACGCTGGTGCAGGCGGCCGTCTCGGCGCTCTACCTGGTGGTGGTCGCACCACCGGACGGCTCGTTGGTGCCGTTCCGCTTCGTCGACGCGCTGGTCGGCGGCGTGGTCGCCCTCGCGGCCAGCCTGCTGGTCGACGCCCGGCACCCGCTGGCGCCGCTGGTCGCCGAGGTGCGGCGGACCTTCGACGAGTTGGCCGGGTTGCTCGGCGGGATCGCCGACGCGCTGGACGACCGCGACGAGCCGGCGGCGGTCGCCGCGCTGCGGCAGGCCCGGGGGATGGACGCCCGGGTGGACGGGCTGCGCGACGGGGTGCTGGCCGCCGGTGAGGCGCTGCGGCTCAACGTCCGTCGACGCCGGCACATCGGTCGGCTGCGCTCGGTGGACGAGTCGATTCGGCAGATCGACTACGCGGTCCGCAATGTGCGGGTGCTGGCCCGTGCGGGCGTGACCCTCAGCCGGCTGCACACCCCGGTCCCGCCCGAGCTGGGTGCCGCCCTGCGGTCGTTGGCCGAGGCGGTCCGTCAGGCCGGCGCCGCCCTCGCCGCAGACCTGAACGGGCAGGAGGAGACCGCCGACCGGCACGCCAGCCGGGCCGACGAGTCGGCGTTGGCCGCTGTGCACGCCGCCGGGCTGCTCTTCGGCCCCACGCAGACCCTCCCCCTGGCGATGATCATCGGTCAGGTTCGGGCCACGGCCATTGACCTGCTGCGGGGCGTCAACCCGGAGGACGACGCCGCAGTCCTCGCCCGCGTCGACGACGCCCTCGGCCTCCCCCCGGTCTGACGTCCGCACCGATCAGCGGCGGCTCCCATGCCCCGCCCGGGTCGATCAAGGACTTGTGGTGCCTCCCGTAAGCCACTTTTCGTCGTCAATCGCCCACCACAACTCCATGATCGACCGCGGCGTGGCGCGCGGCGGGCGGGGTGGGGGGTGGGGTGGGGGGTTATGTGGTGAGCCAGGCGAGGGCGGAATCGCGGATCGGGGTGGGAACGTCATGGCCGCCGGGGAACTCCTCGTAGGTCACGTGGTAGCCGAGGTCGTGCAGGTGGGGGACGAGGCGGCGGCTGCACACGTCGATGGGCAGCACCCGGTCGTCGACCCCGTGCGAGATGAAGATCCGTGGCCGGCCGTGGGTGACCGGTGGGGCGGCGAAGCCGGGGGAGAAGGCCAGCACCGCGTCGACCAGATCCCCGTTCGCCAAGCCCAGCGACAGCGCGTACGAGGCGCCGTCGGAGAAGCCACCGACCGTCACGTCGGCCACCGGGTAGGTGTCGAAGACGGTCGCCAGCAGCCCGTCGATGCGCCCCACGTCCGCCCCGAAGCCGCCGGCGATCAGGTCCCAACTGGCCGCCGACGAGTCCGGGGCGACAAGCAGCAGGTGCTGCGCGTCCGCGACCGGCAACAGCAGGTCAAGCCCCTGTCGCGCGGAACCGCCCGCGCCGTGCAGGAGCAGCACCAACCGGTACGCCGAAGCGGCGGTCGCCGGCTCCGGGGCGTACCCCAGTGCCAGCCGGTCACCGTCGGGGCCGGTCATCTGCACCAGCCCGGTGCGGCCCTGCGCCACCGGCGGGTGGCGGCGGGCGGTCAACCGGCCGTCCCGGGGGCTCGGCGCCGGGTCCCAGTGCGACGGCGCGGAGTCGGACACGGGTCGGCGCTCCTCACGCTGGACGAAAGGTCCGACGCGGTTACCCGGCCGGTACGGGGTTAACCGCCGCGCGTCGACTCAGGCGCTGGCCCGCGCCACCAGGGTCGACGGGAAGAAGGTCGCCGGTGCTGCCGGGCGTCCGTCCAGCAGAGCGGTGGCCGCGGCGACGGCGATCCGCCCCACCGGGTGACTCGCCGTGGTCAGCGCCGGGGCGGTCATCCCGGCCAACGGAATGTCGTCGAAGCCGGCCACCGCGACGTCGCCGGGCACCCGCACACCGGCGTCCCGTAGGCCCGCGATCACCCCGAGCGCGGTGTCGTCGCTGATCGCGTAGACCGCGTCGATGTCCGGCCAGCGCTGCAGCGCCTCGCCGGCCGCCGTCCGGCCGCGCGCCGCCCGGAAGTCCCCGGGCAGTATCCGCTCCGTTAGGCCCGCCTCGGCCATCAGCCGGCGGTACGTCTGCACCGGGCGTTGCGCGCAGGGCAGCCACCGGGGGCCGGTCACCATGGCGATCCGGCGGCGACCCGAGGCGTACAGATGGCGCAGCACCGCCTCGGAGCCGGCGGCGTTGTCGACGTCGAACGACGGCACTGCCGCCGAGCCGACGCCGATCGAAACCACCCGACCGTGCAGCGACCGGGGCACCGCCGCCAGCAACTCCTCGGTGGTGTTGACCAGGATCACCCCGCACACGCTGCGATCCCCGTCGAGTTGGACGAGGCTGCGGGGGTCGCCGAACGGCAGCCAGTGCAGTGCCACCCCGACACCGGCGGGCGTGCACACCCGGGCGGCCGAGCCGACCACCTGGTGCACGTACGGGTCGTCCAGCACCGCGTCGCTGGTCCCCAGAACGGCCACCACCAGGCGGACGCCGCCGCCGCGGACCAACGCCCGGGCTGCCGGGTTGGGCACGTAGCCGAGCTGGTCGACGGCTGCCGTGACCTGTTTCCGGGCGGCCGGGGACGCGAACCCCGTGCCGCCGATCACCCGCGACGCCGTGGACCGGGACACCCCGGCGACCCGGGCCACGTCGTCAAGAGTGGCCGGTCGCTGCTGTGCCGCTGTCGTCATCATCGCCTCCCGCGGCGGCCCGTCCGGTCGGACCAACGCCTGCGCACATCATGCCCCGGCCCGACCAGCAGCGGTAAGGGGCGGTCCCCGGTTGTGGTGGTAGCGCTCTCAGGTGTGCGATCGTGCCAGGAGATCACCCCGAGAAAGAGGAACCGCCCTCGTGAGCGCCCCCACCAGTCGACCCCTGGCCCCGGACACCGCCTCGCCGAACCTGCGGACGGTGCGGCTCGCCCGCAACGGTGTCGCCGCCACCTTCACCCTCAACGGGCTGGCCGTCGGCAGTTGGTTCTCCCGCGTTCCGGCGGTCCGTGAGGCGTTGGACCTTTCCGCCGGCCGACTCGGGCTGCTGCTGTTGGCGATGAGCGTCGGCGCGCTGCTCGCCATGCCCACCTCCGGCCTGCTCGCCCAGCGATTCGGCGCGGCCCGCACCGTGACGATGGCCACCGTGCTGGTAGCGGTCGGCCTGACCGTGGCGGGGCTGGGCGCCACGAT
The DNA here is from genome assembly GCF_040649335.1 of Micromonospora sp. NPDC048986. Taxonomy (NCBI): domain Bacteria; kingdom Bacillati; phylum Actinomycetota; class Actinomycetes; order Micromonosporales; family Micromonosporaceae; genus Micromonospora; species Micromonospora sp. NPDC048986. Next base: position 227,940 of record NZ_JBEZFJ010000010.1, on the reverse strand, counting down.
GACCGGGTCGTTCGCCCTCGTCGCCCTGGGGTTGGTTGCCCTCGGCTACGGCTCCGGCGCCTGTGACGTGGCGATGAACGTCGAGGGCGCGGCTGTGGAACGGCGGCTGGGCCGGACGATCATGCCCCGTTTCCACGCCGGGTGGAGCCTCGGTTCGGTGGCCGGGGCGGCGCTGGGGGCCGGGGCGGCCCGCTTCGACGTGTCGGTCGGCGCGCATCTCGTCGCTGTGGCGGTGGTCGTGTTGACCGGCACCGCGCTCGCCGCCCGGACGTTCCTGCCGGTGGGCAGCGATCACACCGGTGACCCGGCGGACGCCACCCCGGCCGCCCGTCGCCGGGCGCAACTCGCCGCCTGGCGCGAGCCGCGCACCCTGCTGATCGGGCTGTTCGTGCTGGTGGCAGCGTTCACCGAGGGTGCCGCCAACGACTGGCTGGCCGTCGCGTTCATCGACGGACGGGACCTGAGCGAGGCCGCCGGCGCGGCGGTCTTCGCCGTCTTCGTGGTGGGCATGACCGTCGGACGCACCCTCGGCACCATCGCGCTGGACCGGTGGGGTCGGGTGCCCGTGCTCAGCGGCACCATCGGCCTCGCCGTGCTCGGCGCCGGCCTGGCCGTGCTGGCGGGCTCCGGGCCGGTGGCCGTCATCGGCGTCGCACTGTGGGGCCTCGGCGCGTCGCTGGGTTTCCCGGTCGGGATGAGCGCGGCGGCCGACGACGAGGCGCACGCGGCGGTACGGGTGAGCGTGGTCGCGGTGATCGGCTACACCGCGTTCCTCGGTGGCCCGCCGTTGCTGGGGCTGATCGGTGACGAGGTCGGTATCCTGCGCGCGCTGCTGGCGGTGCCGCTGCTGCTGCTGCCGACCCTGCTGCTGGTGCCGGTGCTGCGCCCGCCGCACCCCGCTGAGACTGCTCCGTCGGTGGTCAAAAACTGACCCACTTCGCTGCCGGGCGCGGTATCGGGTGCGTGGTCGACTGGGCCGCGCGCCCGTGCTGGTTACGGTCGCCCGATGCCAACCGACGAGATCACCGCCGCCGCGGCGGGCAGCTGGACCCCGCGTTCTACGTCCCGCCCGGCGGCACCCTGCGCGTCGGCACCGGCCCGGCCCGCTACGCCACCGAGCTGATCCGCGCGGCGCTCGCTCGCCCCGTGCCCGGAGGACCTGACCCAGCTCGGTCGACCGCCCCGCCCGGCCGCCGCTCAGGCCCGCACCACGTGAACGACGATCTCGTAGCCGTCGCCCACGGTGCCGGAGAAACCCTCCGACAAGGCGTCCAGCACGGTCAGCTTGAGCGCGAGGGTCTCGTGCGCGATGAGCTTCTGATGCGCGGTGATCGCTGCCGCCACCTCCGGGGACGCGGCGATCGACACCGTGATCCGGTCGGCGACCTCGAAGTCGGCGTCGCGGCGGGCCTGTTGGATGATGCGCACGACGTCGCGGGCGACGCCCTCGGCCGCCAGCTCGGGGGTGATCTCGGTGTCCAACGCGATGGTCGCGCCGCGCTGGGACTCCACCACCCAACCGGTACGCGGCACCTCAGTGATCAGGATGTCGTCCAGGCCCACCTCGACCTGCGCGCCGTCGACAGACAGCGGGTACGTCCCGTTCGCCCGGACGCCGTCGACCAGGTCCCGGGGGGCCACGGCGGCAATGGCCTTCGCGACGTGCTGGGTGCGGTTGCCGAACCGGCGGCCCAGGGTCCGGAAGTTCGCCTTGACCTGCACGTCGATGACCCCGCTCTGGGCATCGAGCGGCTGGAGGACCTTGACGTTCAACTCGTCGCCGATGTCGTCAAGCAACGCCTGCGGGAGAACGGTGCCGGCCGGTAGCCCCACGAGCGCCCGGCTCAACGGCTGCCGGATCCGCAGACCGCTCGCCTTACGCGCGGACCGGCCCGCCTCGGCCAACGCCCGCGCCGTGGCCACCTGGGCCGACAACTCAGTGCTGATCACTGTGGTGTCGGGTGTGGGCCAGGTCGCCAGGTGCACCGACTCCGGAGCGGACTCGGCACCGCGCCGGACGACCTGCTGCCACACCTCCTCGGTGACGAAGGGTATGAACGGCGCCAGTAGCCGCGTGAGGATGTCGAGGCACTCGTACAGGGTGGTGAGGGCATTGGGGTCGCCCTCCCAGAAACGCTGCCGCGACCGTCGTACGTACCAGTTCGACAGGTCGTCGATGAAGTCGGCGAGCAGTCGGCCGGCGCGCGCAGTGTCGTAGTTCCGCATCCGTTCGTCAACGGCGGCGGCGAGGGCGTGGACCTCGCCGACGATCCACCGGTCCAACACCGGTCGCTGGGCCACCGGCTGCGCCAGGTGCGGCGCCCACGTCGAGTTCGCCGCGTAGAGGGAGAAGAACGCCGCGGTGTTCCAGTAGGTCATCAGCACCTTGCGGACGATCTCGTCGAGCGGGCCGGGCCCGATCCGGCGCGGCGACCACGGTGAGCCGGAGCAGGCCATGAACCAGCGCACCGCGTCGGCCCCGTGCGTGTCCATCAACGGGATGGGCAGCAGGATGTTGCCCAGGTGTTTGCTCATCTTGCGGCCGTCCTCGGCCAGGATGTGTCCGAGGCAGACGACGTTCTCGTACGGGGACCTGTCGAAGACCAGCGTGCCGACCGCCATCAGCGTGTAGAACCACCCCCGCGTCTGATCGATCGCCTCGCAGATGTACTGGGCCGGGTAGGTGCGCTCGAAGATCTCCTTGCTACCCGGCACGTGGGGGTAGCCCAACGACGCGAACGGCATCGCCCCGGAGTCGTACCAGGCGTCGATCACCTCAGGGACCCGGGTGGCGACCTGGCCGCAGTCCGGGCAGTTGAAGGTGATCTCGTCGACGTATGGGCGGTGCGGGTCCAGCTCGGACAGGTCCGCGCCGGCCAGCTTCCCGAGCTCGGCACGGGAACCGACAGCTGTGACATGGTTGTCCGGGCATCGCCACAACGGCAGCGGAGTGCCCCAGTACCGCGAGCGGGACACCGCCCAGTCGATGTTGTTCTTCAGCCAGTCGCCGTAGCGGCCGTGTTTGATGTGCTCCGGGAACCAGTTGGTGTTCTCGTTCTCCCGGGTCAGCTCGTCGCGGACCTCGGTCGTCCGGATGTACCAGGACGGCTGCGCGTAGTACATCAGCGGCGTGTGGCACCGCCAACAGTGCGGGTACGGGTGCTCGAACGGCTCATGCCGGAACAACCGCCCAGACTCTCTGAGGCTGTCGATGAGCAATGCGTCGGCGTCCTTGAAGAACACGCCACCGACCAGGTCGATGTCGTCGTTGAACCGCCCGTTCGGGGCGACCGGGTTCACCAGCGGCAACCCGTACGCGCGGCAGACGGCGAGGTCGTCCGCGCCGAAGGCCGGCGCCTGGTGCACCAGCCCGGTGCCGTCCTCGGTCGTGACGTACTCCGCGAGGACCACCCGGTGCGCGTCCGGGATGTCCACCAGGTCGAACGGCCGCTCGTAGCGCAAACCTTCCAGGGCCGACCCCGGCAGGGTCGCCAGGATCTCCGCCTCGTCGCCGAGCACCCGCCGGGTCAGCGGTTCGGCGACGACGAACGTGCCCTGCCCGGTGCGGGCGAGGGCGTACGTCACAGCGGGATGCACGGCGACGGCGGTGTTGGACACCAGGGTCCACGGGGTGGTGGTCCAGATCAGCAGGTCGACGCCGCCGTGTCCGGCTACTTCCCCGCGCACCGGGAACCGCACGTACACGGACGGGTCGGTGACGGTCTCGTACCCCTGCGCCACCTCGTGGTCGGACAGGGTCGTGCCGTCGCGGGTGCAGTACGGCGCGACCCGGAAGTCCTCCACCAGTCGCCCGCCGTCGTGGATCTGCTTCAGTGACCACCACACGCTGTCCACGTACTCAGGGGACATCGTCTGGTACGGATGCTCCAGGTCGATCCAGTAACCCATACGCTCGCTGAGTTGGACGAACTCGTCCACGTGCCGCAACACGGAGGTGCGGCACAGGGCGTTGAACTCCGCGACGCCCATCTTCTCGATGTCGGGCTTGCCGCTGAGCCCCAGTTCCTTCTCCACAGCGAGCTCAACGGGCAGACCGTGGCAGTCCCACCCGGCGCGGCGCGGCACCGAGAAGCCCCGCATCGTCCGGTACCGGGGGAAGAGGTCCTTGAAGACCCTCGCCTCGATGTGGTGGGTGCCAGGCGTGCCGTTGGCGGTCGGCGGCCCCTCGTAGAACACCCACGGCGGACCGTCGGCCGTCTGCTCCAGACTCCGGTTGAACACGTTGTTGGCCTGCCACCACTCGATGACCGCGCGGTCCAGCCCACCAAGATCGATCTTGGTGGGAAGTGGCACGAATGGCGACTTCGACGGACCGTCCGGCACCGACGTTCTCCCTACACTTCACGTCCGCTCGCGAGGGCATCAGCTCGATGCCCACACGGGGACGAAGTGCCGGGCGTATGGCCAGGACCCCGCGGTACCACCCCGCTTGCGCCTCGATGGTGCAGGCGCCGCTCAATTTCGCGACGTGACGTGCCGCGACGTCCGGTTCTACTGGGGCGGCGAGGCTGCCCGTTCTTCCGGAGGCTCCCCGGTGATGGCCGGATCGGTGCCGATGCCGCCCAGCATAGCTGTCCGTGCACGGCGCCAGTGGCCGGAGCGCTAGGTGTGCAGCCAGACGCGGAGAGGGCCGGTGGTGGCGAAGCCAGCGGAGAGCGCCGGAGGAAGGTCCGCTGTGGTTTCGTAGCCGACCAGCGGCGCGTTGGGCACTGTGGCGCACACCGCGTGCCAGATGTCGCGGGAGGTGTCGGTGCGGGTGAACAGGTTGGAGACGCCGTACGGGCCGTCACCGCTGAGCACCGCTCCACCGGTGATCACACCGCTGTCGTCGTGGCGGGCGAGCACCCGAACCCGGGGGTCGGCCAAAAGCGCGGGGCGGAACAGCTGCCCACCGCCGTGGGCCGCCGCCCAGGCCGTCAACTCGTCGGGTGTGGTGACCGGGGCCAGCGGGTTGTCGACAGGTGGTGCCGCCGGTGGCCGGTAGATCCACTGCGCGTCGAAGAGCACCCGGAACCCGTACCCGGACAGGTCGAGGTCGGCGAAGCTGTCCTTCACCGACGCGCCGGGCCCCGCGTCGATGCGGGACAGCAGGGCCTCGGCGTCGACGCCCGGTCGCACTGTGACGGCGTCCGGGTACCACTGTGGCGAACGGTGGGGGACCGACCAGGCGTCGGCGTCGGTACGGCCGGCCAACCCGTGGCTGCCGCAGACGATGTCGCACCATTCGGCGTTGTTGCGGGCCGCCGTCCGCACGTCCTCCAGCACGTCGGGCAGCCTAGCCAGCCGGGGCACCGGCTCAGGGGGCGTAGACCAGGTCCATCGTGTCGGTGTGCCCGGACCAGCGCAGGTCGAGTCGCCAGCACCCGGCCTCCGGCAGGTCGATGATCGACGGCCCCGGCCCGCCGGCGACCTCCCGGATCACCCGGGTGTCGGTGCCGTCCAGCCTCGCGGTGATCACCAGGGTTGCCGGTGCGGTCGGGTCGGGCGAGGTCGTGGCGGCGCGGGCCACCCAGAGGATCTTGTTGTTCGACCCGTCCGTCCGGACCTGCCGCAGCGGATGGGCGAACAGCACCGCCACGATGTCACCCTTCGCGCCGAAGACGTGCGGAATCCGCGCATCCCCGCTGAACCCGGCGTCCGCCCAGTCCGGCAGCGACCCCGTCTCGACCCGCGCCGCGCAGGCGGTCGCGGTGCTCGCCGTGGTGGCCGCACCCGCCGTCGGTGCCGCTCCGCCGGCCGTGGTCGTACACCCCGCCAGCAGGACCACCGAGGATGCCAGCATCAACCTGCCCCAGGAAACCATCTCGCCCCTTCCGGTACGCGTCGAGCACTCGTCGCACCTATCCGACACCGCCCAGGCCCGCCGGGTTCCTGGTGCTCTGAGCGGGAGCGTGCGTAAGTCATCACGGGCGCGGGTGAGGATGCCTGGTCAGGACGTGATCGCCGTTGGCGAGCATGCGCGGAGTTTCCGGGTGGCGCCGGCGCCGGCTGTCGACGCGTTCGTCCGGCTAATTTCGCTATCCGGTGGCCGGCGCGCAGTGATACACAACCGAGGTGCAGCACATGTTGGATTTCCCCGAGGTCCTGCGGCTGATCGAAGGCCGCTCGGCCGCGTTCCGCGCCGCGATCGCGTCCGCCCCCGACCTTGACGTCCAGGTCCCGACCTGTCCGGACTGGACGCTGCGCGAACTGGCGCAGCACCTCGGCGACGGCCGCCGCCGCCAGGCCGCCATCATCGCGGCGGGTCCGGGCGCTGAGCCCCCGGCGCGGACGGACCCGAAGGGCGCCCCGACTGCGCCCCGCGACCGCGAAGCCCTGGACGGCTGGCTCGCCGAGTCGACCGGGCTCATGCTCGACGCGATGCGCGCGGCCGGCCCGGACCGCGGCTGCTGGACCTGGTGGGGTCGCTCGCAGGCCCCGGAGACCAGCGGAGCCGTGGCCCGTCACCAGATCCAGGAGTTGGCCGTCCACACCTACGACGCCCAGCTCACTCAGGGGGTCGCACAGCCGCTGCCGACGGCCGTCGCGGTCGAGGGCGTCGACGAGTTCCTGACGACGGTAGCGGCGACGACCGTCGCCTGGCCGTTCAAGCCGGCGACCATCGACCTGCACACGACCGAGGGCCGCTCCTGGCGACTGACCCTCAACGCCGACGGCGTCCGCTGCGACGACCTTGCCGCTGACGCGCAGCCGGGCGACATGGCGATGCGAGGCGCAGCGAGCGACATGGTCCTCTACTTCTACGAGCGAGTCCCACTCGACGACCTGGAGACCACCGGCGACATCCAGCCGATGGAGCAGCTCGCAGACTGGGACCCGACCGCGTACTAGCCCAATGAGCGCGCGATCTCGATCGCCTCGGCCTTGGTGAGGGTGCCCTCAAGCCGGTAGCTGACGTCCTCGTCCTGCCAGATCAGGGTCGAGCCGGCAAGTCGGGCGGTCTCCCGGCGGATCCCGCCCGCCCGATCCACGTAGGACAGAACGTGCGGGCCGTCGACCCAGACGGCGAAGTCGCCGTTGACCTGGACCCAGTTCGCGCCCGGCGGCGTGACCTCCTTGTGGAAGGCCAGGTCGAGGCGACCGTCGAACGCGTCGACGCGGAGCGCGCCCCCGTCGTAGAGCAGCGTCGCCACCCGGTACCGGCCGGTGGCGTCCGGGTCGGCGACCAGCACCTGCTCGGGTGTGCCCAGCATCGCCGGCAGGCGGATCGGAAACCGTACCGACAGTTGGGCCTCGTCCAGGGCGACGGCCCGCTGCCCGGGCAACGGCGACGCGGTGCCGCCGGGCGGCGTCGGGGCGGATGAGGTGGCGATGCTGACCCCGGCGAAGCGCAGCAGCCCCGTGACGACGTCGGCGATCGCGGCCCGCGTCGGCGGCAACAGCGCCACCAGCAGTGCGACGAGCGCGACCGCGGCGAGCGACCGCCACCGACGCCGCCGGGGCGCGGGCGCGGGCGTGCCGAGTCGTACGCGGACGCGGGCGGTCACGTCGGGCGGATCGGGAGTGTCCAGCCAGGCGGACAGGTCGCGCAGTTCCCGTTCGAGGTCACCCATGCCGGACCTCCTCACTGTCGAGCAGGCCGCGAAGCTTCCCCAGCGCCCGGGACGTGCGCGACTTCACAGTGCCCCGGGGCCAGCCCAGAGCCGACACCGTCTCCTCCTCGGTGAGATCGAGGAAGAAGCGGCAGACGATCACCTCGCGGTCCCGTACCGGCAGTTGTCGCAGTGCCTGCACCAGCGACGCCCGGCGCTCACCGGCGAGGACCGCGCCGACCGCGTCGTCCTCGGCGACCTCGGACGTCGGGTCCGCTGCCGCCGCCCGCAGCACGAGCCCGTCGCGCCGGCCACGGGAGCGGTGCAGGTTGCGGGTCTCGTTCGCGACGATCGCGAGCAGCCACGACCGGAAGGACGCGTCACCCCGGTAACGGGACAGCTTCCGGTACGCCTTCACAAACGCCTCCTGGATGACGTCCTCGGAGTCCGAGCCCGCGCCGAGCAGCACCGCCGTCCGGTACGCGGACGCGGTGTGCCGGGCGACCAGGAGGTTGTACGCCTCCAGGTCACCTGCCCGAGCGCGGGTGACGAGCGCCTCGTCGTCCAGGGGAGCCTCCGTTCGGATCACACTCATGACACCGCCAACCCGCCGCGGGTTCCACCCGGATATCCCGACGCAGGTCAGCTCTCTCCCATCCGGCGTGCAGCGTATTGCCAGGAACCGGTGCTGCACTGGAGGGACGTCGAGGAGAGGGGCGGGGCATGAGCTGGTTCAACCGCCGGTCACGGGGTGCCGAGGCGACCCCGACGAAGCTGGACCGGGAGGCGACCCGCGACGACCTCGCGGCGCTGGAGGCGTTCGTCGCCACCCGGCGCGGGGTGGAGTTCTACCTGGAACCGGAGACGACCGCGACGGACACCACGGTGGTGGCGATCGCCCACGACGGCGAGTGGATCCGCCGTCGTACCGGAACGCCCCGCGCGGCCGGGGCCATCGCCCGCAAGCACGCGGTGCCACTGTACGAGGCGGCGCGCACCGGCTACCCGGAACGGATGCGGACCTGGAGCCGGGCCCACCCGGAACGCCACGCCCGCTGATCGGTGCGTCGAGCGACGTCGGTCGTCGGCGCGTGGCGTGTTCGGTCCCGGGCATGTGTCGTTCGGCGCCTTTGGAGCTGAATCGTTGGCGATATCGCCGTACGTCCGGACCTGAAGCCGAGGCGCGGGCCGGGAGCCGAGGCGGCTGAATCGTCTACGACATCAGCTCCAAAGGGGGCGCGTGAACACTCCGCCCCCTGCCACGGGCCAGTCCGCAGGGCCGATCAACCAGTTCGCCCAGCCCGCCACTGCGGCGAGATGCATCCCCCGCGCGCCGATATATCCGCAGGTCAATGTGGTGAGCGTGGTCGGGTGGGGGTGGGGTCCGCGTTGACCGGCGGCGCAGGGGTGTGGCAGCATTCGCGGCCTGACGGCAGTGAAGGAAGTCGGTGCGATTCCGACGCGGTCCCGCCACTGTCACCGGGGAGCGATCCCCCCTTGTGAGTCACGGCCGTGTGTCTGCGGTTGGAAGGCCGGGGGAGAGCGTCGATCCGGAAGCCAGGATACTTCGGCCGTCGGGACGTACCCCAGGGCGTGGACACCCGAGGAGGACCCGATGACGCACAGCGTCTTATTCATCGACGACTATCGTCGTATTGCGCTTCAGGCAGCGCGCTCCGGGGACATCGGCCACCGGCATCGCTGAGCTGATCGCCCGGCGCTGACCGGCCCCGACGCACCCGTCGGTGCGCCGTTCGCCCGGGCCGTCGTACCGGCTGACGCCGAACCCACCCGCATCGCCCGGTCGCCCCCGTGAGGGCCCAGGGCGTCACTTTCCGGAGCCCGCCGTGCGCATCCTGCTGCTGTCCACCGCCGACACCGACCTGCTGGCCGCCCGCGCCAGCGGTGCCGACTACCGGCTGGCCAACCCCGCCAGAGTCGCCGCCGACGAGGTGCCCGCCCTGCTCGACGGGGTCGCCCTCGTCGTCGTACGGCTGCTCGGCGGTCGGCAGGCGTGGCCGGACGGCCTCGCCGCGGTGCTCGCCACCGGCGTGCCGACGGTCGTGCTCGGCGGTGAGGCGCTGCCCGACGCGGAGCTGATGGCCATCTCCACAGTGCCCTCCGGGGTCGTCACCCAGTCGCTGGCGTACCTGGTGGAGGGCGGTCCGGACAACCTCGGACAGTTGGCCCGGTTCCTCTCCGACACGGTGCTGCTCACCGGTGAGGGGTTCGCCGCACCAACGCCCACCCCGGCGTACGGCGTGCACGGCGACCACTCCGCCGACCCGGACCGGCCCACGGTGGGGATCGTCTTCTACCGGGCGCACGCCCTCGCCGGCAACACCGGTTTCGTCGACGTGCTCGCCGACGCGGTCCAGCGGGCCGGCGGCAACCCGCTGCCGATCTTCTGCGGCTCGCTGCGCGGGCTGACCGCGGGCGCCGGCCCACTCGGGCTCTTCGCCCGCTGCGACGCGCTGCTGGTCACCGTGCTCGCGGCCGGCGGTGCGGTCGCCGCGGACGCCTCCGGTGGCGGCGACGAGGACGCCTGGGACGTCGGCGCGCTGGCCGCCCTGGACGTGCCGGTCATCCAGGCGCTCTGCCTCACCAGCACCCGCGCGCAGTGGGCCGACAGCGACGCCGGGCTGTCCCCGCTGGACGCCGCCATGCAGGTGGCCATTCCCGAGTTCGACGGTCGGATCGTCACAGTGCCGTTCTCGTTCAAGCAGATCGACGCCGACGGGCTCTCGGTATACGCCGCCGACCCCGAGCGGGCCGCCCGGGTCGCCGGGATCGCGGTGCGCCACGCCCGGCTGCGGTACGTGCCGCACGCCGACAAGCGGGTAGCCGTGGTGCTCAGCTCGTACCCCACCAAGCACTCCCGGGTCGGCAACGCCGTCGGGCTGGACACCCCGGCCTCGGCGGTCCGGCTGTTCGCCGCGCTGGCCGAGGCCGGCTACGACCTGGGTGACGCGCCGCCGCCCGACGACGGCGACGCGCTGATCCACGCCCTGATCGCCGCCGGTGGTCACGACGTGGAGTGGCTCACCCCGGAGCAGTTGGCCGCCGCCGAGGCCCGGATACCGGGGGCGACGTACCGGCGCTGGTTCGACCAGGTCCCGGTCGAGCTGCGGGAGCGGATGCGGGAGCACTGGGGTGAGCCGCCGGGCGAGCTGTACACCGAGGGCGGCGACATCGTGCTCGCCGGGCTGCGCTTCGGCAACGTGGTGCTGCTGATCCAGCCGCCCCGCGGCTTCGGGGAGAACCCGATCGCCATCTACCACGACCCGGACCTGCCGCCGAGTCACCACTACCTGGCCGCGTACCGCTGGTTGACAGCGCCGGTCGCTGACGGCGGCTTCGGCGCGGACGCCGTGGTGCACCTGGGTAAGCACGGCACCCTGGAGTGGCTGCCCGGCAAGGGCCTCGGCCTGGCCGCCGACTGCGCGCCCGACGCGGTCCTCGGCGACCTGCCGCTGGTGTACCCGTTCATCGTCAACGACCCCGGCGAGGGCACCCAGGCCAAGCGGCGGGCGCACGCCGTGGTCGTCGACCACCTGGTCCCGCCGATGGCCCGCGCCGAAACCTACGGCGACCTCGCCAAACTGGAGCAACTGCTCGACGAGTACGCGACAGTGCAGGCCCTCGACCCGGCGAAGGTGCCCACCGTGCGGGCCCAGATCTGGGACCTGGTGCGCGCCGCCGAGCTGCACCACGACCTGCACGCCGACGCGATGCCCGACGCTGACGACTTCGACGACTTCGTGCTGCACCTCGACGGGTACCTGTGCGAGGTCAAGGACGTGCAGATCCGCGACGGCCTGCACATCCTCGCCGACGCGCCCACGGGCGAGCCGCGGGTCAACCTGGTCCTGGCGGTGCTGCGCGCCCCGCAGGTCTGGGGTGGCGCCCGGGCCCTGCCCGGCCTGCGACAGGCCCTCGCCGTCGCGTACTCCCTCGACGAGCAGGAGCTGCTCGCGTCGCCGGGACAGCGACTGGCGCTGCCCGCCGCACTGACCGACGTGGTGGACGGGCCTGCCGGCACCGCCGCCGACGCGATCGACCTCATCGAGGTCCTGGCCCGGCGGCTGGTCATCGGCATGGAAACCCTGGACTGGGCAGTGGACACTGTTGACGCCGTGGTGACCGAGGTGACCGGTCAGTCGATCCCGGACGTCGCCGCGGTGCTGCACTTCGCCGCCACCGAGCTGGTGCCCCGACTGGCTCGGACCACCGACGAGCTGACCAACACCCTCGGGGCGCTGGACGGTAGGTTCGTGCCGCCCGGCCCGTCCGGTTCACCCACCCGGGGCCTGGTGAACGTGCTGCCCACCGGCCGCAACTTCTACTCCGTCGACCCGAAGGCCATCCCCAGCCGCAACGCCTGGGACGTCGGGGTTGCCCTCGCCGACTCGCTGCTGGCTCGACACCTGGCCGACACCGGGGCGTACCCCCGCTCGGTGGGGTTGACAGTCTGGGGCACCAGTGCGATGCGGACCCAGGGCGACGACATCGCCGAGGTCCTCGCGTTGCTGGGCTGCCGGCCGGTCTGGGACGACAGGTCCCGGCGGGTGACCGGCATCGAGGTGGTGCCGACCGCCGAGCTGGGCCGCCCGCGCGTCGACGTCACTGTGCGCATCTCCGGGTTCTTCCGCGACGCGTTCCCACACGTGGTGGCGCTGCTCGACGACGCCGTCCGGCGGGTCGCCGCCCTCGACGAGCCGGACGAGGAGAACTACCTGCGGGCGCACGTCGCCGCAGACCTCGCCGAACACGGCGACGAGCGCAGGGCCACCGCCCGGATCTTCGGCTCCAAGCCTGGCGCGTACGGCGCTGGGCTGCTGCCCCTGATCGACGCCCGGACCTGGCGCAGCGACGCCGACCTGGCCGAGGTGTACGCGGTGTGGGGCGGCTACGCGTACGGCCGCGGGCTGGACGGGCGGGAGGCGCGCGCCGACATGGAACGCTCGTTCGCCCGGATCGCGGTGGCGGTGAAGAACCAGGACACCCGCGAGCACGACATCGTCGACTCCGACGACTACTTCCAGTACCACGGCGGCATGGTGGCGATGGTCCGCCACCTCACCGGCACGTCACCGCAGGCGTACGTGGGTGACTCGGCGATGCCGCACGACGTGCGCACCCGCACGCTGGGCGAGGAGACCCGGCGGGTGTTCCGGGCCCGGGTGGTCAACCCGAAGTGGATCGCCGCGATGCGCCGGCACGGCTACAAGGGCGCGTTCGAGCTGGCGGCCACAGTGGACTACCTGTTCGGCTACGACGCCACAGCCGGTGTGGTCGACGACTGGATGTACGAGCATCTGGCCGCCGCGTACCTCTTCGACGAGACCACCCGGGAGTTCCTGGAGAAGTCCAACCCGTGGGCGTTGCGCGGCATCACCGAGCGGCTGTTGGAGGCCGCCGACCGGGGGCTGTGGGCCAAGCCGGAGCCGGCCACCCTCGACCGGCTGCGCGACACGTACCTGGCCAGCGAGGGCGACCTGGAGGACCGGGCATGACGACGATCTACCCGTTCAGTGCGGTGCTCGGCATGGCCGACATGCGACTGGCGTTGCTGCTCAACGCGGTCTCCCCGGCGATCGGCGGGGTGCTGGTGCGGGGTGAGAAGGGGACCGCCAAGTCCACCGCCGTGCGGGCCCTCGCCGCTCTGCTGCCGCCGGTGCTGCGGGTGGCCGGCTGCCGTTTCGGCTGTGACCCGGCCGAGCCGGACCCGGCCTGCCCGGACGGCCCCCACCCGACCGACACCGCCGCCGAGACCCGGCCGGCGCGTCTCGTCGAACTGCCGGTGGGCGCCGCCGAGGACCGGGTGGTCGGGGCGCTGGACCTGGAGAAGGCGATCGGCGAGGGGGTACGCGCCTTCGAGCCGGGCCTGCTCGCCGCCGCGCACCGGGGGGTGCTCTACGTCGACGAGGTCAACCTGTTGCACGACCACCTCGTCGACCTGCTGCTCGACGCGGCGGCGATGGGCCGCAGCCACGTCGAGCGGGAGGGCGTGTCGGTCAGCCACGCGGCCCGGTTCCTGCTGGTCGGCACGATGAATCCGGAGGAGGGGGAGCTGCGCCCGCAGCTGCTCGACCGGTTCGGGCTCACGGTGGAGGTGGGTGCCAGCCGGGATCCGGAGGTCCGGGTCGAGGTGGTCCGTCGGCGGCTGGCCGCCGACGCGGACCCGGTGGGCTTCGCGGCCCGCTGGGCCGACGCCGACGCGGAGATCGCCGGCCAGGTGGCCGCCGCCCGTCGCCGACTTCCCGGGGTACGACTGCCGGACGCCGCGTTGCGGCAGATCGCCGAGGTGTGTGCGGCGTTCGACGTGGACGGGATGCGGGCCGACATCGTCACCGCCCGTACCGCTGTGGCGCACGCCGCCTGGCACGGCCGGGACCGGGTCACCATCGACGACGTCCGGGTGGCCGCCCGGCTGGCGCTGCCGCACCGTCGTCGCCGCGACCCGTTCGACACCCCGGGGCTGGACGAGAAGCGCCTCGACGAGGCGTTGCAGCGCGCCCAGGACGCGCACCCCGACGACCCGGACGACGCGGGCCCCGACGACAGCGGCCCGGCTGGCGGCGGTGGCCCACAGGGTGGTGGCCCGGGCGGTGGCGGCGGCCCGAACGGGGGTGGACCAGACGGTGACGGCCCGAGCGGCGGGCCGCAGCACGGCGACGTCGGCGACCTCGGTGAGTCCGAGGCGGCCGGGCACTCCTCGGCGCGTGACGGCGCTGGCCCGGACGCGCGCGGCGACGGACCGGACGGTGCCGACGGCTGGCCGCAGAGCCCGGCCGACGACCGGAGCGGCGACGGTCGGCACGCGCGCACGCCGGCCGGCCGGCAGTCGGCGGCCGGTGACGGCGACCCGACCCGCGGCGCGCAGCCCGAGCCGGTGGCCGTACCCCGGGGTGGGCTGAAGGCGCGGGTGCTCACCGCGCCCGGCCTGGGTGACGGGGTGCCGGGCCGGCGGTCACGGGCCCGCACCGGGCGGGGCCGCACCACCGGCGCCCGGGTGCCGGCGGGTCGGGTCGGCGCGCTGCACCTGCCGGCCACGATCCGCGCCGCCGCGCCGCACCAGGCGGCCCGGGGCCGGCTCACCGGTCCGCTGCGACTGCGCCGTGACGACCTGCGCGAGGCGGTTCGTGAGGGGCGCGAGGGCAACCTTGTGCTCTTCGTGGTGGACGCGAGCGGCTCGATGGGCGCCCGGCAGCGGATGACCACGGTGAAGGACGCGGTGCTCGCCCTGCTCACCGACGCGTACCAGCGGCGCGACAAGGTCGCGGTGATCGCGTTTCGAGGTGGCGGCGCCCGGACCCTGCTGCCGGCGACCTCGTCGGTGCTGGCCGCCTCGACCCGGCTGGCCGAGCTGCCCACCGGCGGGCGTACGCCGCTGGCCGAGGGGTTGCTCGCCGCCGCGGACCTGTTGCGGGTGGAGCGTCTGCGCGACCCGAAGCGCCGCCCGCTGGTCCTCATCGTCACCGACGGCCGGGCCACCGCTGGCACCCGTCCGTTGGACCGGGCGGCGGCAGCCGCGAAGGTCCTGGCGGCGACAGGTGCCCCGTGCGTGGTCGTCGACTGCGAATCCGGCCCGATCCGCCTGAACCTGGCGCCCCGTCTGGCAACCCAGCTGAACGCGCCCCTGCACACCCTGGCCACCCTCACTCACCCTCGCGATCTTGCACTTCCTGTCGCGGCATAAGGGATCAAGTGCGCATATGACCAACAGAAATCGCAAGATCGCGGAAGAGGCGGGCGCGGGAGTGCCCGCGGGACGGGGGACGGGCTGATGCCGCAGGGACAGCCGAGTTCGGTGCCTGTTGACGGGTTGACGACCCGGCAGCGGCGGCACCGGCCACTGCTGATCGTCCACACCGGACAGATGAAGGGGAAGTCGACGGCGGCCTTCGGCCTGGCGTTGCGGGCCTGGACCGCCGGGCTGCCGGTCGGGGTGTTCCAGTTCGTCAAGAGCGCCAAGTGGCGGGTGGGGGAGGAGAACGCCTTCCGGGCGCTCGGCGAGGTGCACGAGCGCACCGGCCAGGGCGCGCCGGTGGCCTGGCACAAGATGGGCGAGGGCTGGTCCTGGATCCAGCGCGGCAGCGACGCCGACCACGCCGCCGACGCCCTGGAAGGGTGGCGGCAGATCCAGCGTGACCTGGCCGCCGAGCGCTACGGGCTGTACGTGCTCGACGAGTTCACCTACCCGATGAAGTGGGGCTGGGTGGACGTCGACGAGGTGGTCGCCACCCTGGCCGACCGCCCCGGCTTCCAACACGTCGTGATCACCGGTCGGGACGCCGACCCTCGCCTGGTCGCCGCCGCCGACCTGGTCGCCGAGCTGACCAAGGTCAAGCACCCGATGGACGCCGGCCAGAAGGGCCAGAAGGGCATCGAGTGGTGACCGCCCCCACCGAACCGTTGTCGCTGCCCCGGCTGGTGGTCGCCGCCCCGGCCAGCGGCCACGGCAAGACCACTGTGGCCACCGGGCTGCTCGCCGCGCTGCGCCGCCGGGGCCTGACGGTCAGCCCGCACAAGGTCGGGCCCGACTACATCGACCCCGGCTACCACGCCCTCGCCGCCGGACGACCCGGGCGCAACCTCGACCCGTTCCTGGTCGGGGCCGACCGGATCGCCCCCCTGCTGCGACACGGCGCGAGCGTCCCCACGCCCGCCGACATCGCGGTGGTCGAGGGTGTCATGGGCCTGCACGACGGTGCCGTGGGCCGCCGCGACTACGCCTCCACCGCACACGTCGCCCGGCTGATCGAGGCGCCCGTGCTGCTGGTGCTGGACACCACGGCGCAGGGCCGCTCGGCCGCCGCGCTCACCCTCGGCATGGCCGCGTTCGATCCGGCGGTACGGATCGGCGGGGTGATCCTCAACCGGGTCGGCTCACCCCGGCACGAGTCGCTGCTGCGCGACGCCCTCGCCGAGGTGGACGTACCGGTGCTCGGGGCGGTGACCCGCGCCGCCGAGGTGGCCGCGCCGGCCCGGCACCTCGGACTGGTGCCGGTCGCCGAGCGGGCGCCCGAATCAGTGGCGATCGTCACCGCGCTCGCCGAACTCGTGGAGGCCACGGTGGACCTCGACGCCGTGCTCGACCTGGCCCGGACCGCCCCGCCGCTGACCACCCCGGCGTGGGACCCGGTCGCCGCCGTCGGCGGTCCAGCCGGCGTCGAGCGGCCACGGATCGCCCTCGCCGGTGGCCCGGCCTTCACCTTCTCGTACGCGGAGACCGCCGAACTGCTCACCGCGGCCGGCGCGGAGGTCGTCACCGTCGACCCGCTGCGTGACCCGGCGCTGCCCACCGGCACCCGGGCGGTGGTGATCGGCGGCGGCTTCCCCGAGGCGTACGCCCGGACGCTGGCCGACAACACCGCGCTCCGCGCCGAGCTGGCCGACTTCGACGGCCCGATGGTGGCCGAGTGCGCCGGGCTGCTCTACCTCGGGCGCTCCCTGGACGGCGTACCGATGTGCGGTCGACTGGACCTGACCGCCCGGATGACCGACCGGCTCACCCTCGGCTACCGCGACGCCCTCGCCGTCACCGACTCCCCGGTGGCGCGCGCCGGCGAGCCGGTACGCGGTCACGAGTTCCACCGCACCACCACCGACCCGGCGCACGGCGACGCGCCGGCGTGGCGCTGGAACGACACCCGGCACGGCTTCGTCGCCGGGCGGGTGCACGCGTCCTACCTGCACACCCACTGGGCGGGCCACCCGGACGCGGCCCGCCGGCTGGTCGAGGCGTGCCGATGAGCGCCGACGTCACGCTCACCGGGGTCGGCGTCGGCCCCGGCGACCCGGAACTGCTCACCGTGAAGGCGGTGCGGGTGCTGCGCGAGGCCGACCTGGTCCTCGTACCCGTGATGGCCGACCGGGTCGCGCCCCTCGCGACCGCCGGTCCCACGCCGCCCGGCGCGGACGCCGGGCGGGCCGAGGCGACAGTGCGCTCCCACGTCGCGGCGGACCGGCTGCGCCGGCTGCCGTTCGCGCTTGACGACCGGGGCGGGGTCACCGCGCGCCGGACGGCGGCCTGGGACGACGCCGCCCGGGTGGTGGTCGAGGCGATCGACGCGGGCGCACTGTCTCTCGCGTTCGCCACCATCGGCGACCCCAACGTCTACTCCACCTTCGGTTACCTGGCCCAGAGCGTCCGCGCGCTGCGCCCGGCGGTGCGGGTGGCGACAGTGCCCGGCGTCACCGCCATGCAGGAGCTGGCGGCCCGCAGCGGCACCCCGCTCTGTGAGGGACGCGAACCACTCACCCTGCTACCGGCCACCGCGGGCCTGGGGCTCTTCGCCGACGCCCTCGCCGGGCCGGGCACCGTCGTCGCCTACAAGGGCTGGCGGCGGCACCCGGAACTGCTCGCCGAGCTGCGCCGGCAGGGCCGCCTCGCCGACGCCGTGCTCGGCCGCAGCCTGGGGCTACCCGGTGAACACGTCGGACCGGTCGACGACACCGAGCACGACCTGCCGTACCTGTCGACGCTGCTGGTTCCGGCCCGCCGCGAGCACCGAGGAGGAAAGCTGTGACCAGCGACGGCACTGTGTGGTTCGTCGGAGCCGGCCCGGGGGCGGCGGACCTGCTGACCCTACGGGCCGCCCGGGTCATCGCCGAGGCGGACATCGTGATCTGGGCGGCCAGCCTGGTGCACGCCGACGTGCTCGACCACGCCCGCCCCGGCGCGGAGATCGTCGACTCGTCGCAGCTGCCCATCGAGGGGGTGCTGCCGCTCTACCAGCGCGCCGCCGAACAGGGGCTGACAGTGGCCCGGATCCACTCCGGCGACCCGGCGCTGTGGGGCGCGGTACAGGAGCAGCTGGACGTCTGCCGGGCGCTCGGCCTGACCGTCGAGATCGTGCCCGGGGTGTCCTCGTTCACCGCCGTCGCGGCGATCGTCGGACGGGAGCTGACAGTGCCCGAGGTGGCCCAGTCGGTCATCCTCACCCGCCTCGAAGGCGGCAAGACCCCGATGCCGCCCGGCGAGCGGGTCCGCGACTTCGCCCGGCACGGCACCACAATGGCGCTGTTCCTCTCCGCCGCCCGCTCCGGGCAGGTGCAGGCCGAGCTGCTGGCCGGCGGCTACCCGGAGGACACCCCGGCCGTGGTGGCCTACCAGGCGACCTGGCCCGACGAACTCGTGGTGCGCTGCACGGTCGGCACCCTGGAGGCGACCGTCAAGCAGCACAAGCTGTGGAAGCACACCCTCTTCCTGGTCGGGCCGGCCCTCGCCGCCGAGGGCACCCGCTCGCACCTCTACCACCCGGGGCACTTCCACACCTTCCGGCGGGCCGAGCCGGCCGCCCGCGCCGAGCTGCGCCGCCAGGCCGGCGCCCGCACCGGGGGGACAGCCACACCGGGGCAGACACCATGACGTACGCCGAGCCGCCGCTGCGCGAGCCGGACCTGCCGCGTACCGCGAAGGTCCGGCCCACAGCGCTGCGCACTGGCTGGACCACCGGCGCGTGCGCGACGGCGGCGGCCAAGGCCGCCCTCACCGCGCTGGTCACCGGCACCAGCCAGCAGGAGGTGGAGATCGGGCTGCCCGCCGGACGCCGGGTGCGCTTCCCGGTGGAGCGCTGCGAGGTGACCGGCACCCCACCGGTCCGGGCCGAGGCGGTGGTGGTCAAGGACGCCGGAGACGACCCCGACGTCACCCACGGCGCCGAGCTGACCGCCACAGTGAACTGGACCGACGTGCCCGGCCTGCGGCTGGCCGGTGGCGCCGGCGTCGGCACCGTCACCAAGCCCGGCCTCGGGCTGGCGGTCGGCGGTCCGGCGATCAACGACACCCCCCGCCGGATGATCGGCGAGGCGGTGGCCGAGGTGGTCGACCTCAGCGAGGTCGGAGTCCGGGTGGTGATCAGCGTGCCCCGGGGCGAGATCATGGCCCGCAAGACCACCAACCGGCGGCTCGGCATCCTCGGCGGCATCTCGATCCTCGGCACCACCGGGATCGTCCGCCCGTTCTCCACCGCGTCGTGGCGCGCCAGCGTCGTCCAGGCCGTGCACGTGATGGCCGCCCAGGGCGAACCGACGGTGGTGCTCTGCACCGGCGGGCGTACCGAGCGGGCCGCCCGCGCGCTCCTGCCCGACCTGCCCGAGGTCTGCTTCGTCGAGGTCGGCGACTTCACCGGGGCCGCGGTGACCGCCGCCGTGGGTGACGCCATGACCGGGGTGGTCTTCGTCGGCATGGCCGGCAAGCTCGCCAAACTCGCCGCCGGCATCCTGATGACCCACTACACCCGCTCGAAGGTGGACCTGTCCCTGCTCGGCGCGGTGACCGCCGAGGCCGGCGGCGACCCGTCGCTCGTCGCCGCCGTGACCGAGGCGAACACCGGGCGGCACGCGTACGAGCTGTGGGAGGCCGCCGGGCTGCTCGCCCCTGCCGGCGACCTGCTCTGCCAGCGGGTCCGCCAGGTGCTGCGGCGCTTCGCCGGGCCGACTGTGACAGTGGACGTGGCGATGGTCGACTTCGCCGGAGCGCACGTCGTCGCCTCGTCCGGCCGGTGGCCCCGATGACGCTGATGACGTCGGAGGCCCCGATGACCGCCGTGACAGTGGTCGGACTGGACGCGACGGGCGCACCTGCGCACCCCGCGCTCGCCCCGGTGCTGGCCACCGCCGGGCTGCTGGTCGGGGCCGCCCGGCACCTGGCCGCGGTGCCCGTACCGGCCGGCACGGACACCGTCACCCTCGGGCCGCTCGCTCCCGCCCTGCGCCGCCTCGCCGAGGCCGTCGACGCCGGGGTGCCGGCAGTGGTGCTGGCCAGCGGCGACCCCGGCCTGTTCGGCATCGTCCGGCGGCTGCGCGCGGCCGGGCTGCCGCTGCGGGTGGTACCGGCGGTGTCCAGTGTGGCCGCCGCGTTCGCCCGCGCCGGGCTGCCCTGGGACGGTGCCGCAGTGGTCAGCGCCCACGGGCGCGACCCCCGAGCCGCAGTGAACGCCTGCCGGGCGCTGCCACTGGTCGCGGTGCTCACCGCGCCCGGCGCCGGTGCGGCCGAACTGGGCGCCGCCCTGGTCGGCTGGTCCCGCCGCCTGCTGGTCGCCGAGCACCTGGGCGCCGCCGCCGAACGGATCCGCGCGGTGAGCCCCGAGCAGGCCGCCGTCGAGACCTGGGCCGACCCGCACGTCCTGCTCAGCCTCGCCGACAGCGCACCCGGCGGGCCCACCCCCGCCGACACCCCGCCCGCCGGCGCCCCAACCGATCGGGGCACGGCCGGCGGGATGCGCGCCGACAACCAACCCGCCGCCGCGCCGGCCGGTGGCTGGGCGCTGCCGGAGGACCGGTACGCCCACCGCGACTCCATGATCACGAAGTCGGAGGTGCGCGCCCTCGTCGTCGCCCGGCTGCGCCCCCGACTCGGCCGGCTGATCTGGGACATCGGGGCGGGCAGCGGCTCGGTCGGCATCGAGTGCGCGCTGCTCGGCGCGGCCGTGCTCGCCGTCGAGCAGGACCCCGTGGCCGGCGCGACAGTCCAGGCCAACGCCGCGGCGCACGCAGTGCACGTCCGGCTGGTCACCGGACGTGCCCCGGCGGCGCTGACCGACCTCCCCGAACCCGACGCGGTCTTCGTCGGCGGTGGCGGTGTCGACGTCCTCACCGCCGTGGTGGCCCGCCAACCCGAGCGGGTGGTGCTCACCCTCGCCGCACTGGACCGGGTCGCACCGGCAGTGGGTCTGCTGCGCGCCGCCGGCTACACGGTCGAGGGCAGCCAGCTCTCCGCCGCCCGCCTCGCCGACCTGCCCGGCGGGTCGATCCGCCTCGCGGCCACCAACCCGGTGGTCGTCCTCACCGGGGAGCGCCAGTGACCGACCAGAACCCACCCGCCCGGATCGGCCTGGTGGCGGCCACCGCCGCCGGCCGCCGGCACGCTGACACAGTGACCGCCGCCTGGCCCCACGCCCGGCTGGTGCAGGGGCAGAGCGTCGCCGACGCGCTGCGGACCGCCTGGGCCGAATGCGACGCGGTCATCGCGTTCCTGGCCACCGGGGCGGTGGTGCGGATCGTCGCGCCGCTGCTCGACGACAAGCGCACCGACCCGGCGGTGGTGGTCGTCGACGAGGCGGCCCGGCACGCTGTGGCACTGCTCGGCGGACACGCCGGCGGGGGCAACGCCCTCGCCGAGCAGGTCGCCGCCCTGCTGGACGCCCGACCGGTGATCACCACCGCCACCGACGCTGTCGACCTGCCGGGGCTGGACACCCTCGGCTGGCCCGTCCAGGGCGCGGTAGCCGCCGTGTCCCGGGCCATCCTGGACGGCGAGCCGGTCCGGCTGATCGCCGACGCCGACTGGCCACTGCCCGCCCTACCCCCGAACGTGCGCGCCGGCGACGAAAACCCGACCGACGACGGGTACCGGCTGCTGGTCACCGACCGGGTCGTGTCACCCGACGAGCGAACCGCGGTGCTGCGGCCGCCGTCGCTGGTCGTCGGCGTGGGCGCGAGTCGGGGCGTGCCCGCCGCCGAGGTGGCGGAGCTGCTGCACCGGGTGCTGGCCGAGGCCGGCCTCGACCCGGCGAGCCTGCGCTGCCTGGCCACCGCCGACATCAAAGCCGACGAGGCGGGCATCCGCAGCACCGTCGACGCGCTCGGCGTACCCCTGGTGACCTGGCCGGCGGCGCGGCTGGCGGCGGTCGACGTGCCGCACCCCAGCGAGGTGGTCCGGGCCGCTGTCGGCACACCGAGCGTGGCGGAGGCCGCGGCCCTGCTCGGCCCGGACGGCCGGGCCGACGACGCGACGCTGCTGGTGGGCAAGACCGCGACGGCGATGGCCACCGTCGCGGTGGCCCGGCACGCCCCACGCGGCCGGCTGGCCGTCGTCGGCCTCGGGCCGGGCGCCGCCGACCTGCGCACCCCCCGCGCGGTGGCGGAGCTACGTCGCGCCGCCGTGGTGGTCGGCCTCGACCAGTACCTGGAGCAGGTCCGCGACGTGCTCCGCCCCGGCACCCGGGTGCTCTCCAGCGGGCTGGGCGCGGAGGAGGCGCGGGCCCGCGCCGCCGTCGCCGAGGCCGCCGCCGGCCGGGCGGTCGCGCTGATCGGCTCCGGCGACGCCGGGGTGTACGCGATGGCCAGCCCCGCCCTGGAGTACGCCGACGAGCGGATCGACGTGGTCGGCGTGCCCGGCGTCACCGCCGCCCTCGCCGCCGGGGCGCTGCTCGGCGCGCCGCTCGGGCACGACCACGCCTACGTGAGCCTGTCCGATCTGCACACCCCGTGGGACGTCATCGAGCGGCGGGTGACCGCCGCCGCCGAGGGCGACTTCGTGACGCTCTTCTACAACCCGCGCAGCCGGGCCCGCGACTGGCAACTCGGCAAGGCGCTCGGCATCCTCGCCGCGCACCGGTCACCGGACACCCCGGTGGGCGTGGTGCGCAACGCCAGCCGCCCCGGCGAACGGGTGCACCTCGCCACGGTGGCCACACTCGACCCGGCCATCGTCGACATGTACAGCGTCGTGGTCGTCGGCAACAGCGACACGCGGCTGGTCGCCGGCCGGATGGTCACACCCCGGGGGTACCGGTGGCGTTCGTGACGATCGACGCCTGCCAGGGCTGCGGCGCCTGCCTGCTCACCTGCCCCACGCACGCGATCCGACCGGTCGCCGGTGGCCTGACGGTCCGATCCGACCGGTGCACCGGCTGCCTTGAGTGCCTGGAGATCTGCCCGGTCGATGCCATCCGCGTCGTCGAGCCCGACCCCTGTGAAGGAGCCCGATGAGCCGGGTGGTGCACCCCATCGAGGTCGAGTCGTACCGCATCCTGCGCGAGCGCGTCGACCTGTCGCACCTGCCGCCGCTGACCCGCGCGGTGACCGAGCGGGTGGTGCACGCCAGCGCCGACCTCGCGTACGTCGACGAGCTGGTGTGCGACGAGGCCGCCCTGGAGTCGGGGCTGACGGCGCTGCGCGCCGGGGCGCCAGTGGTCACCGACGTGGCGATGGTCGCCGCCGGCATCACCCGGGCCGGCCTGGAACTGGTCTGCCCGGTCGCCGAGCCGGCCGCCGCCGCGCTGGGCCGCTCGGCCGGGATCACCCGCTCGGCGGCGGCCGTCCGGATCGCCCTGGAGCGGGTCGGGCCCGCAGCGGTCTGGGTGGTCGGCTGCGCGCCCACCGCGCTTGTCGAACTGCTCGCCCTGGACGCCGCACCGGCGCTCGTGGTCGGCCTGCCGGTCGGCTTCGTCGGCGCCGCCGAGTCGAAGGCGGCGCTGCGGGCCAGCGGCCTGCCCGCCGTGTCCAACGTGGGGGAGAAGGGCGGCTCGGCGGTCGCCGCCGCCGCCCTCAACGCCCTGCTCTACGTCGAGGAGAAGTCATGACCGGGTTGGTCATCGTCGGGCACGGTACGCGCAGCGCGGCCGGGGTCGAACAGTTCGCCGCTCTCGTCGAGCGGGTCCGCGGTCGCGGTGACATCGGCGACGTCGAGGGCGGCTTCATCGAGCTGTCCCGCCCACCGCTGACCGACGCGGTCGGCGCTCTCGTCGCCCGGGGGCACCGGGCGCTGGTGGCGCTGCCGCTGGTGCTCACCGGCGCCGGTCACGGCAAGGGCGACATCCCCGCCGCGATGGCCCGGGAGCAGCAGCGCCATCCCGGGCTGAGCTACCGCTACGGCCGTCCGCTCGGCCCTCACCCGCTGCTGCACGAAGCCCTCGAACAGCGCATCGACGCCGCGCTGGCTGGTGCCGACCGGGCCGACACGTGGGTGGCGTTGATCGGGCGGGGGTCCACCGACCCGGACGCCAACGCCGAGGTCGCCAAGGTCGCCCGGCTGCTCTGGGAGGGACGCGGCTACGCGGGCGTGGAACCGGGGTTCATCTCCCTGGCGTCTCCGTCGGTGCCGGCCGTGCTGGAGCGGCTGCGCCGCCTCGGCGCGCGGCGGATCGTGGTGGCGCCGTACTTCCTGTTCGCCGGGGTGCTGCCGGACCGGATCGTGGCCCAGTCGGCGGAGTTCGCCGCCGCCCACCCCGACCTGGACGTCCGGGTCGCCGAGGTGATCGGCGACTGTGACGCGCTCGCGGATCTGGTGCTCGAACGCCACGCCGAGGCGCTGGGCGGTGACATCCGGATGAACTGCGACACCTGCGCGTACCGGGTGTTGATGCCCGGCTTCGCCGACAAGGTGGGTCGCCCGCAACGCCCGCACGACCACCCCGACGACCCGGTCGGCCATCACCACCACCACGGGCACGACCACCACGACCACAACCACGACCACGGGCACGACCACGGATCGGTGGCCGTGGTGGGCGGCGGGCCGGGGCCCGACGACCTGATCACGGTACGCGGAAAGGCGCTGCTCGACGCCGCGGACGTCGTTGTGGTCGACCGACTCGCCCCGCAGGGGCTGCTCGCCGGGCTGCGCCCCGACGTGCTGGTGATCGACGCCGCGAAGGTGCCCCGTGGCCCGTCGATGGCCCAGGAGGCGATCAACGAGGCGCTGGTGTCGCACGCCCGCGCCGGTCGCCGGGTGGTCCGGCTCAAGGGTGGTGACCCGTACGTCTTCGGGCGCGGTCACGAGGAGGTGCAGGCCTGCACGGCGGCCGGTGTGCCGGTGACCGTGGTCCCCGGGGTGAGCAGCGCGCTCGCCGCACCGGCCCTCGCCGGCGTGCCGGTGACGCACCGGGGGGTGGCGCACGATGTCACAGTCGTGTCCGGGCACCTGCCGCCCGGGCACCCCGACTCGCTTGTCGACTGGGCGGCGCTGGCGCGGGCCCGGGGCACCCTCGTGCTGCTGATGGCCGTCGACACCATCGCCAAGATCGCGGCTGTGCTGATCGAGCACGGCCGCGCCCCGCAGACCCCGGTGCTGGCCGTGCAGGACGCCGGGCTGCCCGACCAGCGGTCCCTGCCCGCGCGGCTGGACGAGATCGGCGCGGTCGCCGCCCGGGAGGGCGTCGGCCCGCCCGCCGTCTTCGTCCTCGGCCCGGTGGTGGCCCTTCCCACCACCGGGCCCACGGGATGACTACTCGCTGCGGGCGGTCTCCGGCCCGGTGATGCGCTCCAGCAGCGGCAGGGTGGAGGCGATGACGCCGAGGCAGGCTGCCAAGCCGATCACGACGATCACGTAGAAGCCCGGCTGCGGCGCGACGAGGGTGTAGTCCATCTGCGCCCGTAGGAACAGGTGGGCGGCGAGGAGGCCCATGCCGATGGCGACGGCGGCGACGGCGAGCATCGGCACGGCGCTCTCCAACGCCACCACCCGACGCAGGACCCGCACCGGCGCCCCGCTGAGGCGCAGCAGGCTGAACGGGCGTCGGCGTTCGGTGAGACCACCGATGACGCTGACCGCGAGGCTGCACCCACCGAGCGCGAGGCTGGCGATGATGATGACGTTGGCCAGTTGCTCCCAGCCGCGCAGCGTGTTCGCGAAGTCCGACTCGAAGTCACCCGGCACGTTCGGCCCCACCCAGAAGGTGGGGAAGGCGACCTCCAGCACGGTACGGGTGCGCTCGACGGCGGCGGCGGAGCCGTCGGTGCCGACGACCATCGCCCCGACGGGTAGCCGTTGGAGTTCGTCGAGGGTGAGCGACGCGGCGGGCCAGACCGTCGCGGGCGACGCCGACTCCCGCCAGCGGCTGAGGCCGAACGGCACCTCGATGACGCTCGCGCCGTCGGCACACCGCCCGTACGCGCTCGGCAGGTCGGTGCACGCCATCACCCCGACCTCACCGCCGTCCGTCAAGGTCGGGTTCTCGCGGATGGCGGTCGCGGACCGCACTCCGGGGATCGCCCGCAGCTCGGCGAAGAGCGGGTCGGGCACCGTCGGCACCTTCTCGTCGAAGACGGTGGTCACAGTGCCCGCGTCGGTCGAACCGGTGGGCGCCGGGCCGCGGTTGGCGACGATCGTGGTGATCACGCCGACGGACACGCTCGTGACGAAGAGCGCGAGCATGATGCCGCTGATCGCCCGGAAGCCGGCCTTCGGATTGTCGGCGAGGCGTCGCGCGGCGATGAGCGTGGCCGGGCGGTTGGCGTACCGGGCCATCACCCGGGCGCCGACCATCGTCAACCACGGGCCGGCGAAGATCAGGCCGGCCATGATGAGCAGCAGGCCGGTCAGGAACACCGCCGCCTGGCCGTCGGACGTCTCGGGCCGGAAGCCGATGGCGAAGAACAGCACGGCGACGCCGAGCACCATCGGAATCAGCCGGTACGCGCGCGGCGCCCGGGGGGTGACCCGCCGGGTGACGCCCAGCGGCGAGATCCGGACCCGGCGCAGCGAGACCTGGGCGGCCAGCGCCGCGCCGGCCGGGACGCCGAGCGCCACCAGCAGGACGTCCAGCACGCCCAGGGACATGTCACTGGGGAAGAACGGCATGCCGGTGAACGGGATGCCCGCGAGCGGGTCGCGGAAGGCGTAGAACAGGCCGAAGCCGACGGCGGTGCCGGCAATGGCGGCGGCGGCTGCCTCCACCGCGGCGACCATCGAGATCTGCCGGGGGGTCGCGCCGACCAGGCGCATCGCGGCGAAGCGTTGCTCCCGGCGGGCGGCGCTGAGCCGGGTGGCGGTGCCGATGAAGATCAGCACCGGGAACAGCAGCCCACCGGCGATCACGCCCAGGATCAGGTTCACAGTGGCCTCGGGCAGGGCGGGGGCGTCGCCGACGCTGGTGACCTGCTGCGCGTTGGGCAGTGTGGCGACCTGGTCGGGGGTGCCACCCGCGATGACCAGCAGGGTGTCCGGCGAGGTCAGCGCGGCCGGGCCAACGGTGCCGAGGTCACGCCCCGGGTAGCGGTCGCCCAGTTGGTCGGCCGGGTGGGCGGCCAGCAGGTCACGAAACGCTGGCGAGGCGTAGTACTCGCCGGGGCCCGGTGTGCTGGGGATGCCGACCGGGGTGGGAGCGGTCGAGCCGGTCGCGGCGACGTCGATCCGAATGATCTGCTCACCGTGGAAGAAGTCCTGTCGATTCGACCACCACAGCGGGTCGACGTCGCCGGCCGAGGCCTGCGGATACATCGACGCGTACCGGGTGAGCTGGGTGTTGACAGCGTTGACCCCGGCGAGAGTGGTCAGCAGCAGCCCGCTGCCGACAGCGACGGCGGCGGCGATGACGATCAGGCGGGTGAGCGCCTCACGGCCGCCGGCCACGGCGAGGCGGAGCCCGAAGCGGATCACGAGGCGATCCGGTCCGGCGCGTTCACGCGCCCGTCGCGGACCATTACCTCGCGGTCGGCGTACGCCGCGATCCTCGGCTCGTGGGTGACCAGGATGACAGTGGTGCCCTGCTCGCGGGCGGCACCGACCAGCAGGTCCATCACCTGCTCGCCGGTGAGCGAGTCCAGCGCGCCGGTCGGCTCGTCGGCGAAGAGCACCTGCGGCTCGGCGACCAGGCCGCGGGCCAGGGCGACGCGTTGCGCCTGCCCGCCGGAGAGCTCACCCGAGCGCCGCTGCTCCAGGCCGTCCAGCCCGAGGCGCGCGAACCAGGCTCGCGCCCTGGGCAGTGCCTGTTTGCGGTGTACGCCGCTGAGCAGCAGCGGCAGCGCGACGTTCTCCACAGCGGTCAGCTCGGGGACGAGTTGACCGAACTGGAACACGAAACCGAACCGGTCCCGGCGCAGGCTGCTGCGTTCGGTCTCGGCCATGGCGTGCACCCGGGCCCCGTCGAAGAGGATCTCGCCGGCGTGGGGCACCAGGATGCCGGCCAGGCAGTGCAACAGGGTGGACTTGCCCGAGCCGCTGGGGCCCATGACGGCGAGGACCTCGCCGGCCTCCACGGCGACGCTCGCGCCGCGCAGGGCGGGCGTCTGACCGAAGGAGAACTCCACGTCGCGCGCTTCGATCACGACGCTCACGGCCGCACCTCTTTCCGCAGGGCGTCCAGGCGGGCGCCGGTCATCTCGATCCATCGGAGGTCCGCCTCCAGGTGGTAGAGGCCGTGGTCGGCGAGCAGCGCGTCGACAAGGCTGCCGGCGCGCTTGATCTCGGTCAGCTCACGCATCCGGTGCAGGTGCGCGCTGCGCTGGGTGTCGAGGTACTCGGCGGCCGGGCGGTCCAGCATCAGCGCGAGCACGACCTTGGCGAAGAGCACCGTCTGCAGGTGCGGTT
Source organism: Micromonospora sp. NPDC048986 (assembly GCF_040649335.1). Lineage (NCBI taxonomy): Bacteria > Bacillati > Actinomycetota > Actinomycetes > Micromonosporales > Micromonosporaceae > Micromonospora > Micromonospora sp. NPDC048986. The sequence continues at coordinate 199,344 of NZ_JBEZFJ010000010.1, read as the reverse complement.
CCGGGTCGACCGGTTGGGTCAGCCACTGCTCGACCTCGGTCGCGCCGACGTCGGTGATGATGTAGCGCTTGCGGTCGGGGCCGGAGCCGGGAGCGACGTCGCTGATCACCACCTTGCCGTCGCGGGCCAGTCGGCTGAGGGTGGAGTAGACCTGGCCGAAGGGCAGGGGCTTGCCCCGGCCGAAGAAGGCGTCGTAGTCGCGCTTCAGGTCGTAACCGTGGCTGGGTTCGCGTTCGAGGAGTCCGAGAAGGGTCAGTGGCACGCTCATGCCAGCAGACTACACCGAGGGTATACCTTGCGTATATACCCTCGGTGTGTTGGGGATCGGCCCTGGTGCGGGCGTTGCGGGGAGGGAACCGGGTGCGGCGCGGCTGGGGGCGGCGGTCAGCCGGTCAGGGCGCGGGCCACCGCGTAGCCGGCGCTGGCCGCGGCGACCCCGGCGGCCACGCTGCCGAGCACGTTGGCCAGCGCGACGAGACGGTAACCGTCAGTGGTCAGCCGCAGCGTCTCGTAGCTGAAGGTGGAGTAGGTGGTCAGCGCGCCGCAGAACCCGGTGCCGAGCAGTGCGCTGACCGCCGGACCGGCCGGCCACCCGACCAGGAAGCCGAGCAGCAGCGACCCGGCCACGTTGACCAGCAGCGTCCCCCAGGGGAACGCCGAGCCGTGCCGGGACTGCACGGCCCGGTCGGTGAGGTAGCGCAGCGGCGCGCCGACGGCCGCGCCCAGGGCGATGAGCAGCGCGGTCACCGGGTCACCCGACCCAGCAGGCCGGCGGTGACGGCGTCACCCACGGCGACGGCGACGAGCGCACCGAGCACCGTCGCGGCGAGGTACGCCAGGGCGGTGCCCGGTGCGCCCACCACGATCGCCTGCTGGACGTCGACAGCGTAGGTGGAGAAGGTGGTGAAACCGCCGAGCACCCCGACCCCTAGGAACGGGCGAGCCAGCGGCGGGCCGCCGTCGAGGTGCCCGAGCACCGCCATCAGCACGCCGATCAGCAGGCAGCCGGACGTGTTGACGATGAAGGTGGCCCAACCGAAGCCGGTCGGTGGGTGCGGAACGGCGTGTTGCAGGCCGGCGCGGGCCAGCGCGCCGAGCACCCCGCCGGCCGCGATCGCGGCGAGGATCGTCGTGGGACGCGCGGTCAGCTCGCGGCGGTCGGCGGGGACGCGCAGGTCGACGTCGGGGTCGGTACGCGGCTCGTACGGCTCTGGCACGGCTCCTCAGCGTAGTGCCGGCGACGGCGGCGTCAGCGCACAGCCGCCACGGCGGCGTCCGGGCCGCCTCGCCAGACCGTGCCGACCTCGCTGAAGCCGGCCGCGGTGAGCGCGGCCAGGTGCCAGGAGATTGGCGGGGTCCAATCGGGGCTGTGTCCGGTCGGGTAGATCTCGTGTCGCTGGGCGACCAGCGGGGCGAGCGCCGGGTCGGCGCCGGCCCGCTGCCACCAGTCCGACCAGGACAGCATCGAGCCGGCGGCGTACCGGGCGTTGCGCCGGTCCCGGGCCCGGTCCATCAGCCGCTTGGTCAGCTCCGGCACTGTGTCGTCGGGCATGTGGTCGGCGTTGACGAAGACCCCGCCCGGTCGCAGCACGTCACGCAGCTCGGCGTAGAGCTGCCCGAGCCGGTCGGCCGGCAGCCAGTGCAGGGCGGTGGCGGTGAGCACGGCGTCGTACTCCTGGTGGGGGAGCGTGGAGCGCCACTCGGGGGTGCCGAGGTCGGCCGTGATGATGGTGGCCCGGTCGGCCAACGAGGCGGCGGCGATGGCGAGCAGCGCCGGGTCGAGGTCGACCAGTGTCGGCTCGGCGGCGGGGAAGCGAGCGAGGGTCCGCAGCGAGATGGTGCCGGTGCCGCCGGCCAGGTCGAGCACGCGCGGCGGCCGGCCGTCGAGGACCGCGTCGACGGTGTCGAGCATTGCGGTGAACCGGTGTTCCCGGTCCGGGAGGTAGGCCTCCTGTTGACGGTCCCAGCTCTCCTGCCAGGCCCAGGGATCCACAATGTAAGGACTCATGGTGATCAGGCTAGTTACCGCACGAGGACGTTGTCCAGACCTTGTTGCACATCTTTTGCAATTGCGAGAACATGGCAGGGCGATGATCAGAGCGAAGCCGGGCCGGGCATCCGCCCGGCCCGGCGTCCTCCTCCCGGCGAGGTCAGACCGGGGCGTCCACCAGGCTTGCTTCGCCCCGGGCCGGCTCGTCGCGGCGGGCCAGCCGCAGCGCGCCGAGGAGCACGCCCAGACCGATGAGGGTGAGTGCGGCGCCGGCCCAGATCGGCGAGGTGTAGCCGAGCCCGGCGGCGATGGTCACCCCGCCGATCCACGCGCCCAGCGCGTTGCCGAGGTTGAACGCGGCGATGTTCGCCCCGGACGCCAGGGTCGGCGCCTGGTGGGCGTACCGCATGATCCGCATTTGCAGTGGCGGCACCGTGGCGAAGCCGAACCCACCCATCAGCACCAGTGCGACGATGGTCAGCACCGGATTGGTGGCGGTCAGCGCGAAGCCGACGAGCACCACCGTGAGCACCGCCAGGACGGTGACCAGCGTGCGCGACAGGGACCGGTCCGCCGCCCGGCCGCCGAGCAGGTTGCCCGCGAAGAGCCCCACGCCGAAGAGGACGAGCAGCCACGGCACGGTGCTGGTGGCGAAGCCGCTGACCTCGGTCAGCGTGTAGGCGATGTAGGTGAATGCGCCGAACATCCCACCGAAGCCCAGGACGGTGATCACCAGGGAGAGCCAGACCTGCGGGTGGGTGAAGGCGCCCAACTCGCCGCGCAGCCCACCGGCCGGGCGGTCGGCGGTGGCGGTGGCGCCCGCCGGGATCAGCAGGGCCAGCCCGATCAGGGCGACCACCCCGATGGCGGTGATCGCCCAGAACGTCGACCGCCAGCCGAAGTGCTGCCCGAGGAAGGTGCCGAACGGCACGCCGAGCACGTTGGCGATGGTCAGGCCCGCGAACATCATGGCGATGGCGCCCGCCCGGCGGGCCGGTGCGACCAGGCCGGCGGCGACCACGGCGCCGATGCCGAAGAACGCGCCGTGGCAGAGCGCGGCGACGATCCGACCGGCCATCATCACTGCGTAGTCGCCGGCGACGGCGGAGAGCAGGTTGCCGATGATGAAGAGCACCATCAGGCCGAGCAGCACCGGTTTGCGCGGCAGTCGGGTGACGGCCGCGGTGAGGGCGACCCCGCCGACCGCCACGCTGAGCGCGTAGCCGGAGATCAACCAGCCGGCCACCGACTCGGTGACCGCGAAGTCGGCGGCCACCTCGGGCAGCAGACCCATGATCACGAACTCGGTGAGCCCGATGCCGAAGGCGCCGATGGCCAGCGCGATCAGGCCGGGCGGCAGGGACTTGGGGCGTACGGACATGGTCTTCCCATCGGGAGAGGGCATTTGTGCGGCGCTTGCAACTACGCGCGCCAGCAAGGAAATACTTGCACGCGCTTTATATCGGCGCAAGCGTGGTAGCCTGGGGTCCGTTCAGATCACACCGAGGAGGCCGCCATGGGCATCGCCGACGACGCGGTCGAGATCCGCGCGCAGGGTTGGCGCACCCTCGCCGCCCTGCACGGGCTGATCGAGACGTCACTGGAGCGGGCCCTGCAGGCCGGCCACGACCTCTCCGTCGTGGAATACACGGTGCTCGACGCGCTGTCCCGCCAGGACGGCTGGCACATGCGGATGAGTCAGCTCGCCCGCGCCGCCGCGCTCTCCGGCAGCGCCACCACCCGGCTGGTCACCCGCCTGGAGCAGCGGGGGCTGCTCACCCGCATCCTCTGCGCCGACGACCGGCGCGGCATCTACACCGAGCTGACCCCGGCCGGTTCCGAGCTGCTCGCCCAGACCCGACCGACCCACGACCGGGTGCTCACCGACGCGCTCGCCCAGGCGGAGGCCACCCCCGAGCTGGCCCCGCTCGTCGACGCCCTGCACCGGCTGCCGGTCACCGGCTGACCGCCCCGCCGGCCCCGGCCACACCGGGCGTACGGTACCCGCAGCCCCACCGGGACCGCCGCGCCAAGGAGGCAGCCGATGCAGGACCGCACCCCTCGTCCCGAGGAGCTGGAGCCGATCGAGCGCGCCGGCATCGACGAGCTGCGCGCCCTGCAACGCGACCGACTGCGCTGGTCGTTGCGGCACGCGTACGACAATGTGCCGCACTACCGACGGGCGTTCGACGCGGCCGGCGTGCACCCGGACGACTGCCGGGATCTCGACGACCTGGCACGCTTCCCGTTCACCGGCAAGGCGGAGCTGCGGGAGAACTACCCGTTCGGCATGTTCGCCGTACCCCGGGAGCGGGTCGCCCGCCTGCACGCCTCCTCCGGCACCACCGGCCGGCTGACAGTGGTCGGCTACACCAGTGACGACCTGCGCACCTGGGCGCGACTGATGGCCCGCTCGATCCGCGCCTCCGGCGGCCGCCCCGGCGACCGGGTGCACGTCGCGTACGGCTACGGGCTCTTCACCGGCGGCCTGGGCGCGCACTACGGCGCCGAGGAGCTGGGCTGCACTGTCATCCCGGTCTCCGGGGGCATGACCGAGCGTCAGGTCATGCTGATCCGCGACTTCGAGCCCGAGGTCATCATGGTCACGCCCAGCTACCTGCTGGCCATCGTCGACGAGATGCGCCGCCAGGGCATCGACCCGCGTGCCACAGCACTGCAGGTGGGCATCTTCGGCGCCGAGCCGTGGACCGAGGACATGCGCCGCGAGATCGAGCAGCAGCTGGACATCCACGCCGTCGACATCTACGGGCTCTCCGAGGTGATGGGCCCCGGCGTGGCGACCGAGTGCGTCGAGACCAAGGACGGCCTGCACCTCTGGGAGGACCACTTCTACCCGGAGATCATCGACCCGGTCACCGGGGCGGTGCTGCCCGACGGCGAGCGGGGTGAGCTGGTGTTGACCTCCCTGACCAAGGAGGCGATGCCGGTCGTGCGCTACCGCACCCGCGACCTGACCCGGCTGCTGCCCGGCACCGCCCGACCGATGCGCCGGATCGAGAAGATCACCGGCCGCACCGACGACATGATGATCCTGCGTGGGGTGAACATCTTCCCCACCCAGATCGAGGAGCTGATCCTGCGCACCCCGCAGCTCTCGCCGCACTTCCAGTGTGTCCTCGATCGACACGGCCGGCTGGACACCCTCACGGTGCGGGTGGAACGGCGAGCCGGCGTCGACGTGGACGCCGCCGAGCGGGCCGGCGAGGCGCTGGTTCAGCTGGTGAAGAACACCATCGGCGTGAGCGTGGCGGTCGACGTCCTCGCCCCCGACGCCGTGGAACGGTCGATGGGCAAGATGCGCCGCATCGTCGACCAGCGGCCTGCCTCGCTGTCGTCGTCGACATAGGATCGTGCCCATGCGCGTGCTGGTGGTCTCCGCCCCGCTCGTCGGGCACGTCTTCCCGCTGGTGCCGCTGGCGGTCGCCCTCCGCGACGCCGGCCACGACGTGCTGGTGGCCACCGGCGGCGGAGCTCTGGCCGCCGCCGAGGCGGGCCTGCCGGTGCACGACATCGCGCCGGGCTTCGACTTCCGCCGGATCGCGCTGCGGATCCTTCCCCGTCACCCGCTGATCGCGCGGGCGGAGATGGCCGGCACCGCCGGCACCCGGGGCGCCGGCCTGCTGTTCGGCGCGCTCAACGACCAACTCGTCGACCCGGTGGTCGCGCTGGCCACCCGGTGGCGGCCGGATCTGGTGCTGTACGAGCCGTTCGCGGTCGCCGGTGCGGTGGCCGCCGCGCGGCTCGACGTGCCGGCCGTACGCCAGGAGAACGCCCTCTTCGACGGCCGGGACCTGGTCCGGGCCACCGTCGCCCGACTCGGCGCGGCGCTGCGCCGCCACGGCCTCACCGAGCTGCCCGCGCCGGCCGCCGCCCTGGCCGTGGCCCCACCCAGCGTTGCCACGCAGGGCGGCTGGCCGATGCGCTACACGTCCTACGTCGGCGGCGGGGAACTGCCGGCCTGGTTGCGCGAGCCGGGTGAGCGCCAGCGGATCCTGGTCACCCGCAGCACCCTCACCGGCCCCGGCGACCGGGGGCCGATGCCCGCCGTGGTGGCCGCCGCGGCCGAGGTGGACGCCGAGATCGTGCTGGTCCGCCCCGACGAGCGGTCGGCCCGCTCGGTGCCCGGCAACGTGCGGGTGGTCGGCTGGATTCCGCTCGACGAGGCCCTACCGGCGAGCGCGGCGCTGGTGCACCACGGTGGCGCGGGCAGCGCCCTCGGCGCTTTCGCCGCGGGCCGGCCGCAGCTGGCCACCACGGGCCCCGGGGACCGGCGGCACAACGCCGAGCTGGTGGCCCGCCGGGGCGCCGGCCTGGCGCTGCGCCCCCGGGACATCACCGCGGGGGCACTGACCCGGCTGCTCACCGACGAGCGCCTGCGGACCGCTGCCGCGCAGGTCAGCCGCGAGATCGCCGCGATGCCGCCACCGACGGACCTGGTCGCGCGGCTGGCGGCACTGGTCTGACGCCACCCCGCGTGGCCGCCCCTGATGCACCGTCGACTGCGGCAGGATGACCGGATGCGACACGTCGTGCTGTTCCACTCCGTGTACGGGCTGCGGCCCGCCGTGCGCGCCGCCGCCGACCGGTTGCGCGCCGCCGGGCACCAGGTCAGCACCCCCGACCTGTACGGCGTCCCGGCCACCGGCACCGTCGAGGAGGGCTTCGCGCTCCTCGACAAGATCGGCCAGGAGGTGGTGCTGGACCGGGCCCGCGACGCGCTGCGTGACCTGCCACCGGAGACGGTGCTCGGCGGCTTCTCGATGGGCGCCGGGGTGGCCGGGGCGCTGCTGGCCGAGCGCCCCGACGCCGCCGGCCTGCTCCTGCTGCACGGCACCGGCGGCGCCCCGGACGCGGTCCGACCCGGGCTGCCGGTGCAGCTGCACCTCGCCGACCCCGATCCGTACGACGCGCCGGACGAGGTCGACGAGTGGCGGCAGGCGCTGACCGACGCCGGCGCTGACCTGACGGTCTTCCGCTATCCGGGCGTGGGCCACCTGTTCACCGACCCGGACGTGGCCGACTACTCCCCGGACGCGACCGCGACGGCCTGGCCGCGCGTGCTGGCCTTCCTGGCCGCCCGCTGAGCACCCGTCCCGCTGACCGCGCCTGGGTGGTGCTCGCCGACCACACCGGACGGTCACCCGGTCCCGTGGGACGTGCCATCTCCCTCCGTCACGTCACGGCCCACGCCGTCGTCGGTGACCGGGCGGGCTCTCCAGGCGAGGGCGGACCGTGGTGGGCGACCTACGGCTTCAGCACGATCTTGCCTCGCGCACGGCGGGACTCACTGAGCTCGTGGGCGGCGGCCGCCTCTTTAAGAGAGAACACCGCCGCGACCGGCACTGTGAAACGACTCCGCTCGGCGAGTTCGCCGGCGGCGGCGATTCCTGCGAGCGCCGGTGTGTCAGCGCCGGGGCCAGAGCCGCGCGACAGGTGCACGCCGTAGGCCTCGGCGTTGATGTCGGCGATGCTCACCACCCTGTCCGGGTCGCCGACCAGGCCGACCAGGTCTGGCAGGGAACCAGAGCCGGCGCAGTCGAGTACGACATCCACCCCGCCGGGCAACAGAGTGTGGACCCGTTCGGCCAGCCTGGGGCCGTAGGTGGTCGGGATCGCCCCGAGCGAGGCGACGAGGTCATGGTTGCGGTCGCTGGCTGTGCCGATGACGGCCGCACCGCGTGCGACCGCGAGCTGGACCGCTGTCGTACCGACCCCGCCGGCCGCGCCCTCGATCAACAGCGTGGTGCCGTCCCTGACGCCCAACCGGTCGAGCACTCGGGTGGCCGTCTCGATGTTGCCCGCCGCGCCGCCGGCCTGCTCCCAGCTCAGGGCGGCCGGCTTCGGTGCCCACGCGGCCAGGACGGCGTACTCGGCGTTCGCTCCGCCCATCTGGGCGTAGTCCGTGATCCCGAAAACCTCATCGCCCACCCGCGCCGTGGTCACCCCGTCACCGATCTCGTCCACCACGCCGGCGGCGTCGACACCGGGCACGTGCGGCAGGCGGAGCGGGATCCATTCCTGGAATCGCCCGGCGCGCACGTAGGTGTCGGCCGGATTGACACCCGAGGCCCGAACCGCCACCCGTATCTGGCCGGCTCCGGCGTGCGGTTCCGGTGCCTCCGATACCTTAAGGACACTCGCGGGACCGTACTTCGAAAATTGCAAAGCCCTCATGCCCACGGACGCTAACGCACGCCGCTGTCCGCCTCGCTAAAGTGAGAGCCGTGACCGATCGTTTGCCTCACGCTCTTCGCTCCGACGCCCTGGACAACCGCGAGCGCATCCTCGAGGCCGCCCGCGCGGTCTTCGCCGTTGACGGCCTGGACGTGCCGATGCGGGTGGTCGCCCGGCGGGCCGGGGTTGCACCCGCCACCCTGTACCGCCGGTTTCCGACCAAGGAGATGCTGGTCACCGAGGCATTCGCAGAACAGATGTACGCGTGTCGCGGCGTCGTCGACGAGGGCCTTGCCAATTCGGATCCATGGCGCGGTTTCTGTCTCGTGATCGAGAAAATGTGTGAACTGCACGCACGTGACCGGGGCTTTACCGCAGCTCTTATGTCGACCTTTCCCAAGGCGGTTGATTTCGAGGCGCGCCGTGAATACGCGCTCAGAGCGATCGACGAGCTGGCCCGCCGGGCGAAGGAAGCCGGTCGCCTGCGCCGCGACTTCGTCCTGGACGACGTCATCCTCGTGCTCATGGCCAACAGCGGAATCCACGCGAGCTCGCCGACTACCCAGGTCAGCGCCTCCCGGCGCTTCGCCGCGCTCGCCATCTCGGCATTTCACGCCTCCCCGGATGTCTCGCCGCTCCCGCCCGTGGCGCGGTTGGCGCCCCCGGCGTCGGTTCCAGACCCGGCCGGGTGAGCCGGTTCTCCCGGCGACCCGGCTGGCCGGGATTCCGGCTCGGACCGCCGCGTCGATGGCCGGCCCAGCCGTCGGGCGAGCCGCCGGCCCAGCCGCGTCGGGCGAGCCGCCGACCTTGCTCAGCCGACGGTGGCGCCGATGCGCGGGGGCGTGGCGGTGCCGTGCACCCGCTTGGCGTGGCTGGCGAACAGCCGGGGCGCGATGAGCGGCATGAGCAGCCGGGCCGGCAGCGGAGCGTGCGCCAGCACCGCCTTGACCACCTCCGGGTCGCCCTCGTACATGGCCAGGCCGAAGGCCAGCGGGAGCTGCTTCTTCGGGGACTTGCTCATGCCGTGCTCGCCGAGCTGCATCCACTCCCGGGCGGTGACGTGCCGTTGCGCCAGCGGCAGGATCTCGCTCTCCTCCAGGGCCATGTGCTCGATCAGCGCGGCGCGTAGCTGCTCCAGGGCGTCCGCGAGCTGTTCACCGCCGCGCGCGGTGCGACGCCACTGGGGGAGGAGGGCGACCACCGTCGCGTGGGCGTCCTCAATGGCGTGGTGCTGCGCCTCCATGGTGGGCACGATCGCCGCGGCTGCCGCGCCGCCGCGCTCCAGCAGCCGGGGCCAGAGCAGCAGGTCCTCGCCCTCGTGGTGCAGGTGCAGGATGTGGCAGAGCATCTCGGCGTGGGCGCCGACGACCTCCGCGCGCGTGGCGTCGCCCGGGGTGACGTCACGGACGAGCTGCGGCAGCAGGCTGAATTCGCGACGGAGCGCCGAGTGCGCCATGTACATGTCGCGTACGTCGGCCATGGCTTCGCGGTGGTTCTGGTTCACGGTGACCTTTCCGAGGGATCAACTGGCACAGATCTGTTGATCATGCTCGGTGCCACTTGGAACCGGCTTGGAATCCGCCAGCAGTGACGGTCAGCGGACCATCGCCGCGGTCGCCTCGGCCAGCCAGTGCGGCGACTCCCACCGGCGGGCGACCCGCGCGGCGAGGGTGAAGTGCCGGGTCGCCTCCTCGGTGCGGCCCACCAGCCGGAACAGCTCCCCGAGCGTCAGCGCGACCGGCCGCACGACTGCCGCGGTGGTGGAGAAGCCGGCCAGTTGGTCGCGTACCGGGAGCAGCGCGTCGATCACGGGTGGGGCCAGGTCCCGTCGACCCAGCGCCACCACGACCATCCCGCGTACGCTGAGCAGCGCCGACTCGAAGTAGTCCGGGCGGTAGGTGTGCCCTCCGATCGGCATGGCCCGCGCCTCGTCCAGGCGTCCGCTGCCGATCAGCGCCAGCGCCAGCAGGTCGTCAACGATCGGACCCAACGACCCCCGTATCCGCCGGGTCGCCTCCAGGTGCTCACCGAACCGTCCCTGGCTGATCAGCAGGGTGCCGGTGGAGAAGTAGTGGAAGGCAGCGGCGTGCAGCGAACCCTGCCGCCGCATCTGCACGGCGACCTGGTCGTAGTGCCGCCGCGCGGCGGCGAAGTCGCCGGCGATGTGCGCGAGGGCGCCCAGCGAGCACAGGTTGATCGTCTGCGCCTCGTTGAGCTGGTACGTCTCGGCCAGCCACCCCTGCCGGGCGACGCTGCGGCGCAGCTCGTCCGGCTCGTTCAGGGCGGCAGCGCAGTGGCCCAGCGCCTGCTCGGCGACCGAACGGTAGGTCACCAGCCCGTGCGCGTCGGCGAGGTCACGCAGCTCAAGGGCGAAGGCCCGACGCTCCGGCGCCTCCCGCTCGTAGCTCATGGTGCGCAGCCGCGCGGCCAGCCCCAGGGCGCGCAGCTCGGGGTCACCCAACCGCTGCGAGAGGGCCAGCGCCTCCCGTCCGGCCGCCACGCCGCGCGGATCGGACTCGCCGTCCAACTCGCTGGCCAGCGCCTCCAGCAGCCGGCAGCGGGCGACCGGGTCCAGGTCGTCGGCGCGCAGCAGCCTGGTGACCAGCTCGACGACCCGGTGGTCGACCACGCCGTACTCGTGGGTCAACCACGGGGTGGGGACGGTCCACGCGCTGAACGCCGCCACCAGCAGGTCGTCGCGGCCGGACGCCGCGGCGACGTCGATCGCCCGAGCCCGGGTCTGCCGGGCGGCCGCCACCGCGCCGGCCCGCGCCTGGGCGCGCAACAACCGCCCGAGCAGGTCGACCCGGAGGGCGTCGCGGTCCCCGGCGACAGTGGCGGCTGCCTCGACAGCATTGCCGAGCAGCTCGATCGCGGCGTCGTACGCGTACCGCCGCTCGGCCAGTTCGGCGGCCCGGACGGCGTAGTCGACGGCGAGCGGCGCGGTGTCGGCCGACGCGGCGCGGGCGTACTGGTGGGCCAGGGCGGGGTAGTCGTCGGGCCGCAGCCGGCGGGTGGCGGCGGCGATCCGCGCGTGCAGGCGGGTGCGGCGCAACTGCGGCAGGTCGGTGTAGATGGTGTCGCAGACCAGGCCGTGTACGAACCGCACCCGCCCGGGCGCCGGTTCGGTGAGCAGTCCGGCGGCCAACCCGGCTTCCAGCGCCCGCAGGACGGTGCCCTCGTCGGTGCCGGCGGCGTCGACGAGCGTCGACACCTCGGCCTCCCGCCCCACGGCCGAGGCGAGACGCAGCACCGAGACGACAGTCGACGGGAGGCGGGAGAGTCGTCGGCGCAGCACGTCGCGTACGCCCTCGGGCACGTCGGAGGTGGCCACGAGCGTGCCCTCGGCGGCGAGCAGCCGCGCCGACTCCCGGACGTAGAACGGGTTACCGCCGGTGCGCTCGGCCAACGCGGTGACCGTGTCCGGGTCGACGGTGCTCCGGGCCAGCGCGCCGAGCAGCCGTTCGACCTCTGACGAGCTCAGACCGCCCAGCGGGATCCGGTGGGGTGACCGGCGGGCCAGGACGGCCATCGTGTCGGCGAGCCGCTCGGTGTTGTCGGCCGGCCGCAGCGCCGCGACGAACAGGACGCTGCCGCTGGTCATCTCGGTGAGGCTCTGCAACAGCAGCAACGTCTCGGCGTCGGCGGCGTGCAGGTCGTCGAGGATCACGGTGACCGGTCTGCGGGCCGCGGCGGCGTCCAACCAGGCGCCGACGGCGCGGTGCAGCCGGAACCGGCCGGCGGTGACGTCGCCGCCGGGCGCACCGTCGCCCCCACCGAGCAGCGGGGCGAGCGCCGGTGCGAGGTCACCCGGGGGTGTCTGTTCGGCGAGTTGCCGCAGCGCCTCGACCCACGCCCAGGCCGGCGGGGCGCCGTCGACCTCGGGGCAGCGGCCGACGGCGACCAGCCAGCCGTCCGCGGTCAGCTCGTCCCGAAACCGGGTGAGCAGGCACGTCTTGCCGGCCCCGGCCTCACCGCTGAGCAGGGCGACGCGCGGCCCGCCCGCCACCGTCTCGGCGGCTGCCTGCCGCAGCGCCCGCAGCTCTGCCTCCCGGCCGACGAAGACCTCCTCCGGCACCGGCGGCCGGGCGCGTGCCGCTGTCGCCGGCACCGGTGGCAGCAGGTCGAGTCGCTGGCCCAGGATGGCGGACTCCACCTCGACCAGCGCCGGACCGGGGTCCAGTCCGAGCTGGTCGGCCAGGGTCGCCCGGGCCCGGCGCAGCGCGGCCAGCGCGTCGCCCTGCCGACCGGTACGCCACAACGCCAGCGCCAGCAGCCGCCAGCTCTCCTCCCGCAGCGGCGCCTGCCGGGTCAACAGCTCCGCCTCCGGCACCGCCTCGGCCGCGTCGCCGCAGCGCACCGTCACGTCGAGCAGCAGCTCCCGGGCGCCGAGCCGCAGCTCCTCCAGCCGCAGCACCTCCGGCTGCGCCCACGGCTCACCGGCGAACTCGGCGTACGCCCGACCGCGCCACAGCTCGAGCCCGCCGTTGAGCAACCGACGTGCCCGGCCCGGGTCGGCGGGGCCGACCGCACGCGCCTCGGCGAGCAGCGTCTCGAACCGACCGGCGTCGACGGCGTCGGCGGGCAGCCGCAGCGCGTAGCCAGGTGGCGCGGTGACCAGGACCCGGGCCGGCGCCCGGCGCTCGCGGGTCGGCTCCAACAGGCGGCGCAGGTGCGAGACGTACGCCTGCAGGGAGGCGATCGCCCGGGGCGGCGGGTCACCCCGCCACAGATCCTCGATCATCTGCCCGACGGAGACGACCTCGCCGCGGGCCGCGAGCAGGAGCGCGAGCACGGCGCGTTGACGGGGGCCGCCGAGGTCGACCGGCCCGCCTGTGTCGACCTCAACCTCAAGCGACCCGAGCACCCGTAGCAGCATGACGAACCAATCCTAGTCGCGCTCGCGAGCCGCCCATCGGCTCCCGCTGGACACCGGGCAGCCAGCTCACGGCGGGCGCGGGCGGGGGCGGGGGGCTCCCACCGCGCGGGGCACCGCAGGATGCGCCTTGTTCGATACGGTGGCGCCACCATCACGATCCTCGACGGGGGCCTGACGATGACCACGACGGCCTTCGACGAATATGAACGGTCGCGCTGGGCCGGGCGCGCGGGGGCGTACGACAGCAGTCTCGCCGCGCTCTGCGCGTACCCCGCGCCAGCGTTGTTGGACGCCGCCAACGTCGGGGCGGGCACACGGGTGCTCGACGCGGGCACCGGCTCCGGCACGGTGGCCAGGCTGGGATGCGCTCGCCATGCCACGGTCGTCGCCGTCGACGCCGAGCCCAGCATGGTCGAGTTGGCGCGCGACCGCGTTCCGTCGGCCGACGAGGTCCGCGTCGCGGCTCTGCCCCACCTCCCGTTCGCCTCCCGGTCGTTCGACGCGGCGGTGGCGAACTTCGTGATCAATCACGTGGGCGATCCGCTGGCCGCGATCACCGAGCTGCGACGGGTCGTCCGGTCGGCGGGTCGGGTCGCGGTCACCGTGTGGCCGCACCCCCCGCCCGAGGCGCAGAGCCTCTGGGCTGAGGTCTTCGACGCCGCTGGTGTCGAACGGCGCGCCGCCGCCCCGACGGTGGACGCCGACCGGGACTTCCCGCGTACCCCTGACGGGGTGGCCGGCCTGCTCGACGGGGCCGGCCTCGTCGACGTGCGCTGCCAGACGGTCAGCTGGGCGCACCGCACCGACCCGGAGGCCTGGTGGCGTGGCCCCGCCAACGGCATCAGCAAGCCAGGTCTGGTGCTGGAGACCCAGCCGGCGGCCATGATCAGCCGCATTCGTGCCGCGTTCGACGAGGTGACCGCCCGCTACCGTGGCCCCGACGGCCTGCTCGCGCTGCCGACCGCGGCACTGCTGGCCTCGGCGTCCGTACCCTAAGCATCCCCACCCCCACCCCCACCGCGCCGATCTTGCAGTTTCGGCTGTCGATATCAGTGGGATGCCGCTTATGCCGGGACAGCAAGTGCAAGATCGCCGCCCAGGTCCGTCGATCATGGAGTTGTGGTGCCCGACTTGTTCATCGCCAAGGCGTTTGTCACCCACCACAACTCCATGATCGGCAGGGCAGGGCGGGGATGCCCACTGTCAGGCGGAGGCTGGCAGGCCGTCCAGTGGGCGGGTCAACGGCGGGCGGGGTAGTGCCCGCACCACGCCCGGCGGAGTGCCGGCGTCGGCGAGTGTCAGGTGCCCGGCCGAACTCGCCGGCGTGGGGCGGACCGGCGCGGCGGGCCGTCCGACGTCCCGGGACGAGCTACCGCCCGGAGTTACGGACACCGCTGGAGCCGGCGTCGGCGGTACGTCACCAGCCGAGGCGACGGCTCGGAGCCGGCGGGGGCCCACCGTGCGCTCGGCACCGGGACCCGGCGCGGCGGGACGGGTGGCCATCGTCGGGGTGGGGTTGGCTCGCCCCAGCGCGGTCGGGCCGGTGACACCGCCCGGCCCCGCCGAGGCCAGCGCCGCGAAGACCGCGTCGAGGCGGCCGGTCCGAGCGCCAACGGTGTCGAGGCGCACGATCTCCGCGCTCCTCGCCGCCGAGCCGTTGACCGCCCCACCGCGCGGGTCGTCGTTGCGTCGCACGCTGTCGAGGTGCGACACGCCGGCAGCCCGGCGTTGGAAGACAGCCCGCAGGGCGCGGGGCAACCGCTCGGCGGCGACCTGGCGCAGCGCGGGAGCGGCGAACGCGTACCCGTCGACGTGGTGGGGGAGCAGCAGCCCCGCGGCGACCAGACCGCGGAGCGTGGGTGCGGACCGCCCGGGCGTCCAGCCGAGTGCCTGGTCCACGGCCGCCCCGGAGATCAGACCACCGAGGGTGCCGGCGGCCATCAGCACCGCCCGCCGCTCACCGTCGAGGTGGTCCAGCTCGGCGCCGACGGCCCGGCGTAGCGCCTCGGGCAGCGGGAGCGCCGCCGGATCGGCACCGTCCACCAGCGACGTGACGTACGCTGCCGCGTGCCCGGGTCGGCCTCCCACCAGCGGCAGCAGCCGGTCGACCAGGGCCACCGGCTGCCCGGCCCGGGTGAGCAGGTGGCGCAGCAGCCGTCCGGACTGCACAGTGGCCAGCGGTCCGATCGTCAGCTGGCGGGCCGGACCCGGCCGGCTGTCTGCCCACTGGGGCTGGTGCACGGTGAGCATGGCCAGCGGCAGCCCGCGCTCCGTCGCCGCGCCGAACAGCGTGTGCAGGAAGCGGCTCACCATGGGCGCGGCCCGGTCCAGGTCGTCGACGGCCACGATCAGCGGTCGGTGGGCGGCCAGCCGCAGCAGGACCTCGCGGCAGATCGCCGCGCCGGCGAGGGCGGCGGCCGAACCGTCCGGGGTGGTCAGCATCCGCTGGAGCGCCGGGACGGCGGTGGCCACCCGGGTCGGCGGGAGCAGCGGCGTCAGGGCGGCGACGAGGCGGTCGTGGGTCGCCGCCGGGCCGTCGCTGTGCCGGATCCCGGCGAGGCTGCGGAGCAGGTGCGCGACCGGCGCCAGCACCTGATCGGGGTACGGCTGACAGGTCGCCACGCACCAGCGGACCGGCATCCCATCCACAGTGGTCAGCCCATGGGTCAGCTCGTGCAGCAGCCGGCTGCGGCCGCTGCCGGTGGGGCCGACCAGTGAGATCCAGCGGGGTGTCCGGTTTCGGATGGCAGCGCCCAACTGGTCGCGGATGGTGGCCAGTTCGCGGCGCCGACCGATCAACGGGCCGTCGTGCCGGTCGGCGCCGGGGCGTACCGGCCCGACGGCGTGCCAGACCGGCATCGGCGGCACCCGACCGGCGACCGGCACCGGCGTCAGTTGACGCTGGGTGATCAGGCCGGCGGTGGCGCGGGCGGTGGCCGCGCAGAGCGCGACGGCACCGGGCGCGGCGTACTCCTGCAGGCGGGCTGCGGAGGTGATCACCGCGCCGCTGGCCACGCCGTGCCCGCCGGTGACGACATCGCCCAGGTCGACCACTACCTCGCCGGTGGCGACACCGACCCGGACGCGCAGCCTGATGCCGTCGACCATGGGCCGTCGGTCCAGCGCGGCCTGGATCTCGAGCCCGGCGCGCACCGCCCGGTACGCGTCGAAGCCGTCGGAGTGCCGAGCGCCGAAGAGCGCCATCACGGCGTCGCCGATGTACTTCTCGACCACGCCGTGCCAGCGGTGCAGCACACCGGCGACGGTGTCGAAGTAGGCCCGCTGCAACGCTCGGACGTCCTCGGGGTCGAGCCGGTCCACCAGGGCCGTGGAGCCGACGATGTCCGCGAAGAGGACGGTGACGACGCGCCTCTCCTGGGGTACCGGCCAGAGCGGGGTGACGGTCCGTTGCGTGTCGACGTTGATGCTGGTGGTCATGGGTGTCGCACCGGCCTTTCTCCCCGCTGTTGCCTGATCACCTCCGGAGATTGGCACTAGTGGGCCGACGGGGGATCTGCCGAACGACGTATGTCGGCCACCTGCAACCTTTAGTCGCAAAGTCGACGCGAGGAGTACCACAAGCGGTGGGCGGCCGTAGAACGGTGTGGGGCCCTGTGATTAGGCTGCGTGGCATGGTCAGCGATGTGGACACCGCACCGCTCGTGGGCCGGGCCGAGCTGGTGCAGACGGTTCGGTCCGCGTTGCTCGGTGACGCCGCGCACGGGCAGACCGCGGCGGTCTTCCTGACCGGCGAGAGCGGCGTGGGAAAGACCCGGCTGTTGGGCGAGATCGGCGAGCGTCTACGGGATCGGGGCGCCGTGGTGCTCACCGGCAGCTGCCTGGACATCGGCGACGCCTCCCCGCTGCACCCGCTGTTGCAGGCGTTGCGCCGGTTCGACAGCGAGGTGTCCACCTCGCCCGCCCGCACCTCCTCGGCGGTGCGAGGGCTGTTGCAGATGTTCGCCGACGAGACCGCCGGCCCGGACGGCGCCGGCGCGTTGCTGGAGCGGGTCTCCCGTGGTCTGCACCTGATCGCCGAGGGTCGCCCGCTGGTGCTGATCCTCGACGACCTCCAGTGGGTCGACCGCAGCACCCGGCAGCTCCTGCTCTACCTGCTCGCCGGCCTGGGTGATCTTCAGTTGTCGGTGCTGGCGGCGGTGCGCGCCGAGTCGTTGCAGGGCGCGCACCCGCTGCGCCGGGTGCTCACCGAGCTGCGGCGGCTCCGCACAGTGCGGGTGCTCGACCTGGCGCCGCTGGGCCGGGCCGACACCGAGACGCTCGCCGCCGCGGTGGTCGGCCGGACGTTGAGCGCCGACGCGGCCGAGCAGGTGTGGCAGCGCAGCGGTGGCAACCCGTTCGTCATCGAGGAGCTGGCCCGGGATCTGCGCGACGGCCGCGACGGCCTGTCCGAGACGCTGCGGGAGATCTTCCTCGACCGGGTCGACGCGCTGCCCCAGCACGCGCACGCCGTGGTGCACGCGGTGGCCGCCGGGGTCGAGCCGGTGCAGCACTGGCTGCTGGCCGAGGTGCTGCGGATGCCGGAGGACGAGCTGATCGCCGCGGCCCGGGCCGCTGTGGCGCACCGGCTGCTGGTCGGCGCCGACGAGGGCTACCGGCTGCGGCATCGCCTCGTGGCCGAGGTGCTGGCGCACGAGCTGCTGCCGGCCGAGCGCTCCGGGCTGCACCGCCGCTACGCCGAGGCGCTGACCACCGCGCCGGGTGAGCTGCACCAGGCCCGGCTGGCGCACCACTGGCGGCTGGCCGGTGAGCCGGCGCGGGCCCTGCCGGCGGCGGTGGCCGCCGCCCAGGAGGCCGAGCGGCTGCACGGTTACGCCGAGGCGCACCGGCACTGGTCGGCGGCGTTGCAGTTGGCCGCCGAGCCGGGCCCGCTGACCGTGGACCGGGTCGAGTTGCTGGAGAACGCCGCCGAGGCGGCCCACCACTGTGGGGAGCACGCCCGGGCGTTGGCCCTGCTGGAGGAGTTGGCCACGCTGCGCGGTGGCGAGCCCAGCTGCGCGCTGCACATCCGCCGGGCCCGCTACCTCGCCGCCGCCGGTCGCTCCGCGCTGGCCGAGGAGGAATACCAGCGGGCGCTGAAGGCGGAGGACTGCTCCCCTCGGGACCGGGCCAGCGCCGCCGCCCGTTTGGCCGAGCTGCTGCTGCACCTGGGTCGCTACGCCGACGCCGGTGAGCGGGCCCGCGAGGCGTTGGCGTTGGCCGAGAACGTGGCCGGCTCGGCCACCGAGGTGGTGCTGGCCAGTTCGGCGTTGGGTTTCAGCGACGCCTGTCTGGAAGACCCGGACGCTGGTCTGGCGGTCATGCGCGACGCCCTCGACACCGCCGAGCGGGCCGGTCAGCCCGAGGACGTGGCCTGCGCGTACCTGCACCTGGCGGAGCTGCTGACCGGGCCGCTGAACGTCCTCGAAGAGGGCGTGGTGGTGGCTCGACGGGGCGCCGAACGGGTGGCCGAGCTGGGGCTTGGTCGCACCTGGGGCACCCGGCTGCTGGCCATCGCCATCAACGGGCTGTTCCGGGTGGGCCAGTGGGCCGAGGCGGAGAAGGTGGTGGCCGCGGCCCTGCGGCACCGACCGTCCGGTGCGGACGCCGTGGAGCTGCTGCTGGCCCGGTGCCGGCTGTCGGTGGGCTACGGCGACATCGAGGCCGCCGGTCGGGACCTCGACGCGGTGGCCACCCTGCTCGCCGGCGGCGGGGCGCGACACGTCATTCCGCTGCTCACCCTGCGTTCCGGGCTGGCCATGTGGGAGGGCCGGCACGACGTGGCACGGCAGGCGGTGCAGCGCGGCCTCACCGAGAGCCGTTCCGACGACGTCATGATCCTCTCCGCGCTGGTCTGGCACGGTCTGCGCGCCGAGGCTGAGGCGCACGCCAGCCGCACTGTGGAGGTGGACCCGACGGCGGTGCGCCGGCTACGGGACGTGGCCGAGCGGGTGGCCCGCAAGAGCGCCGGTGCCGCCCGGCCGGTGCGCTCGGTGGTGGAGGGCTTCCTGGCGCTGTGCGCCGCCGAGGTGAGCCGCCTCGACGACAGCGACCCGGAGCTGTGGGCCGCGTCGGCGGCGGAGTGGGATCGACGCAATCACCCCTATCCGGCGGCCTACTCGCGGCTGCGGCAGGCCGAGGCGCTGCTGGCTCGGCGCAGCCGGGTGGCCACCGCCGGCAAGCTCCTGCGGGAGGCGTACCGGGTGGCGCAGGGGTTGGGCGCCGTGCCGTTGACCTCGGAGATCCGCGAGCTGGCCGGGCGGGCCCGGGTGTCGCTGGACGAGCGCGACAGCACCACCGGTGCACGCAGCGTTCCGGTCGAGGCATCCGACGACGAGTTGGCGGCGCTCACCGCCCGGGAGCGGGAAGTGCTCGCCCTGGTCGCCGAGGGGTTGACCAACAGGGAGATCGGGCAGCGGCTGTTCATCAGCGAGCGGACCATCGGGGTGCACGTGTCGCACATCTTCGACAAGCTCCAGGTTCGTACCCGTGTGCAGGCCAGCGCGATCCAGTTGCGCAACCAACGGGGCTGACCGACCCGACCACTGAAGTACGTATCCCGGCGCGTGTGCGCGCCGGGATACGTCGTTTTACTGATCCGGTGGCCCGGTGTCGGCTGAGAGGCTGGGCCGCGTCGACGACGGCACGGGGGATGCCGCCGACCACAATGGAGGAGAAATGATCGAACCGGTCTGGGGGCCCGTGCACCGGGACATCGTCGACCTGCTCGCCGATCATCCCGCGGACGTGCCGGCCGTGGTCGATCATCTGACCAAGCTCCAGGACATGCTGGTCCGGCTGCCACCGTTGGAGGCCAGTTGCCCCCTCGCTGACTTCAACAAGCTCTACCTGACCATCACCAGCAGTGTGCTGGACGGGTTGTACGACGACCGCTTCGTCGACCCGGCCTTCCTCTCCCGGCTCGACGTCGAGTTCGCCGCCCGGTACTTCGACGCGATGCGGCTGTGGACCGACTCCAGCCCCGGCACCCCGAAGGCGTGGTCGTGTCTCTTCGAGCGGATGCGGGGGCCGGATGCCCGCCCGCTGCCGTCGGCGGCGGCCGGGGTGAACGCGCACATCAACTTCGACCTGCCGTTCGCACTGGTGACCACGTTCGATCACCTGGAGTCGGAGCCGGTCGACGGCAGCGACCAGCACCGCGACTACCTCGAGATCAACAACATCTTCGCGGACAAGATCCCCGGGCTGCGCCGGGGCTACCTGGAGCGGTGGCAGCTGCTCATCGACATGCTCAATGGCGACATCGACGACTGGTACCAGGGGGAACTGGTCGAGTACACCCGCGATGTCGCCTGGCGTAACGCGCAGAAGATCTGGCGGTGCCGGCACGATCCGGACGCCCGCGAGTGTGAGCGCACGCGGTTGGACGACAACGCCGCGGCGCTCGGCCGGTTGCTGCTCTCGCCCCTCGGGGCGTTCCTGCAGTAGCCGGGACGGGGGGCCCCCGCGCTCCGCCCCGTGGGGGGCGGCGGAGCGCGGGGGCGCGTTCCACCAGTTCCACCCCGCGTACCCGCCCGAAGCCGGGTCGGTCACGCAGGGGACAGCCGGTCGGCCCCGGGGGGTGTCGACCGTCTGCCACCGTCGGCCGGCCCGGGGGGTGTCGGCCGGCGGTGGGGGAGCGCCGGAACGAGGTCACGTCGACGCCGTGCGGATCGGGGGGTGTCGGCGGGCTCGGATCGGGTACGCCCGCGCCATGACCGTCCTGGCCCGGCGTCGGCCCGCCGCCCGCCCTCGGCCCGCGCGGCCCGGCCCCCTGCGGCCGGGCGGCCCGGTGTCGCGCCCCACCGCTCGGCCCGGCGCCCGATGACCGGCGTCGCGGCCCGATTTCGGTTCCGCTTCGACCCGGTGTTCCGTCCGGTGCTGGCGCTGCTCGGGGTCCGCCCGGCGACGGCCTGGGTCGCCGTGACCGAACGGGACCTGATGATCCGGTACGGGCCGTGGCGGCTGCGGACCGACCGGGGCAACGTCACCGCCGTCGAGCTGAGCGGGCCGTACCGCTGGTGGCGGGCGATCGGCCCGCACCTGTCGCTGGCCGACGGCGGTGCGACCTTCGGCAGCAGCACTGCCGGCGGGATCTGCCTGCGCTTCGGCGTGCCGGTGCCGGCGCTGCTGCCGGGAGGGCGACCCCGGCACCCGGCGGCCACTGTGACGGTCGCCGACCCACCCGCGCTGGCCCGCCTGCTCGCCGTCGCGGACCTGTCCTGAGCAGGCCGAACAGGTGCCCGGTTCCGCCGACCGGGTGTCGGCGCACCGCCTACCGTCAGATCAGGACCTGTGAGGGTGGGACTGGCGATGGCTGACGAGCACCCGGCGAAACCACGGCGCTGGAACGGGCGCCGCCACGCACCGAGCGGCCCGGACCCGGCGCTGCGGGCGGCCCGCGATCCGGCCCGCCCACACCGGGGCGGCCGGCAGGGCGTCGTGGTGCCCGAACGCGTGCCCACCCCGGCCCGCTCGGCGCCGCCGGCCAGCCCGCTGCGCCGGTGGCTCTTTCAGCACCAGGTGCAGCCGCCCGGCCCGGAGGCGACCGAGGGACAGAACCGTCGGCACGCCTGGTGGCAGGTGATGTGCCTGACCGGCGTGGACTACTTCTCCACGCTGTCGTACCTGCCGGGCATCGCCGCGGTGGCGGCCGGGGCGCTCTCCCCGCTGGCGACCCTGTTGATCGTCGTGCTCACCCTGTTCGGCATGCTGCCGATGTACCGGCGGGTGGCCCACGAGAGCCCGCACGGTCAGGGTTCGGTGGCGATGTTGGAGCGGTTGTTGCCGTTCTGGCGGGGCAAGATCTTCGTCCTCGTGCTGCTCGGCTTCGTGGCCACCTCCTGGATCATCACGATCACCCTCTCCTCGGCCGACGCCACAGTGCACCTGCTGGAGAACCCGTACCTGCCGGACGTCCTGCACGGCTCCCTGGTACCGGTCGTGGTGACTGTGGTGCTGCTGCTCATCCTCGGCGGGGTGTTCCTGCTCGGGTTCCGCGAGGCGGTGGTGGTGGCCATCCCGCTGGTGGCGGTCTTCCTGGTGCTCAACGCGGTGATCGTCGTGGTCGCGGTGGCCCGGATCGTCGCGGACCCGGGCATCGTTTCGAACTGGACGGCCGCGGTGACCTCGACCGGTGGCGGACCGGGGCACGTGCTGCTCACCGCCGTGTTGGCGTTTCCGCTGCTGGTGCTGGGGTTGTCCGGTTTCGAGACCGGGGTCAGCATGATGCCGCTGGTGGCGGCCGACGGCCCGGACAAGCAGGCCCGGCTCGCCGCCCGGATCCGCAACACCCGTCGGCTGCTCACCACCGCCGCGTTGATCATGTCTGTGTACCTGATCTCGACGACCTTCGTGACCACGGCGCTCATTCCGGCGGAGGAGTTCCGGCCGGGTGGCGGCGCGAACGGGCGGGCGCTGGCGTTCCTGGCGCACACCTACCTGGGGGAGGTGTTCGGCAGCGTCTACGACGTGAGCAGCGTGCTCATCCTCTGGTTCGCCGGCGCCTCGGCGATGGCCGGGTTGATCAACATCGTGCCGCGCTACCTGCCGTCGTACGGCATGGCGCCGGAGTGGGCGCGGGCGGTGCGCCCAGTGGTGATCGTCTACACCGTCGTCAGCGTCGCCATCACGATCGCCTTCCGCGCCGACGTCAACGCCCAGGCCGGGGCGTACGCCACCGGGATCCTGGCCATGATGGTCTCCGGGGCGGTGGCGGTGACGATCTCCGCGGCCCGTCATCACCGGCGCGGCTCCGCGATCGGCTTCACGGTGCTGACCCTGGTGCTGTTGTACGCGCTGCTGGAGAACGTCATCGAACAGCCGGACGGCATCACGATCTCCGCGCTGTTCATCCTCGGCATCATCGTGGTCTCGTTGGTCTCCCGGGTCACCCGGACCACCGAGCTTCGCGCCGAGCGGATCGAGTTCGACGAGGCGGCCCGTCGGTTCATCACCGAGTCGCTGGCGCACGACGGGCAGCTGCACCTGATCGCGAACAAGCGGCAGAAGGGGTCGGTGAAGGAGTACACGATCAAGGAGCGGGCGCAGCGCGGGATGAATCCGGTGCCCGGGGCCGCGGACGTGCTGTTCCTGGAGATCGATGTGGTCGATCCGTCGGAGTTCAGTCAGGTGCTGCGCGTGCACGGGATCGAGGTGGGCGGCTTCCGGGTGCTGCGGGCCAACAGCCCGGCCGCGCCGAACGCCATCGCCGCGATCCTGCTGGCCCTGCGCGACGCCACCGGGGTTCGGCCGCACGCGCACTTCGAGTGGTCCGAGGGCAGCCCGATCGCGCACCTGGCGCGCTACCTCATCCTGGGTCGGGGGGACACCCCGCCGGTGGTGCGGGAGATCATCCGCCGGACCGAACGGGACCCGTTGCGTCGGCCCGGCATCCACGTCGGCGGGTGACATCGATGCTGGTTTGATGGTTTTGAAGATGAAAGAGGGGACTATTCACGTTCACGCCTTCCTGTCCGTATTGCGGACCTATCGTGACGTTTAGTAGCCGGCGAACACGTCGAGCCCCCCGCGCCCGAATCGGCGCGCGGTCACGTCACGTACGCAGGAAGGTAGGCACCGTTGATGTCCACGTACCGAGAGGGAGACCGCGCGACCCGACCCAGACGGCGGTCCCGATGGTTCTTAGCCAGCGGCTTGCTGGCGGGGAGCCTGGTCGTGGGAGCGGCCGGAGCGGCCGCCGCCGCCGACCGTGCCCTCACCCTCCCCGGTCTGGCCCGGCTGACCCCGGCAGCCGATGACGACCGCCGCGACGGCGACCGGCAGGGTCCGCAGCCCGGCCCGGACGACGCGGAGCGGGCCCGCCCGACCACCCCGGGCACCGGCAAGCGCGGTGTCGTGTCGGTGCCGTGCGACGCCGCGAAGCTGGTGGCGGCGCTGGTCACCGCCAACGCCGCGGGCGGCGGCGAGCTCCGCCTCGCTCCCAAATGCCGGTACACCCTCACCGAGGCGTTCCACGAGACCGACCAGTACGACGGTGGGATCCGTGACGCCCGGGAGGCCGCCGACGCCGCGGAGACACCCGGCGACGCCGAGGCGCCCCCGCACAACCCGGCCGACGACACCGCTGGCCTGCCGGTGATCTACCAGCCGATCACTATCGACGGCGCGGGCGCCACCATCGCCCGGGCCGCCCAGGCCGCCTCGTTCCGCTTCTTCACCGTCCGCGACGGCGGCGAGCTGACACTGCGCGACGTGGAACTGCACAACGGCCGCTCGGCCATCGAGGGCGGCAGCGTGCACGTGGTGCACGGCGCCACCGCCGTGGTGGAACGGGTCACCGTCACGCAGAGCACCTCGCTGTCGCCCGAGGGGGGTGGCGGCGGCATCTTCAACGACGGCAACATGGTCGTCACCGACTCCACGTTCGTCGGCAACAGCGCCTCCGGCGCCGCGGGCAAGGGCGGGGGCCTGCTCAACGGCGGTGTGCTGACGCTGAAGCGCTCGGAGTTCCACGGCAACAGCGCCAACGCCTACGGCGGCGGGTTGGGCAACTACCGCGGTGCCGCCGACGTGGAGAGCGTTTCCTTCACCCGGAACAGCGCCGCCCAGGGTGGCGGGCTGGCCAGCTTCTCGGCCCGGACGAAGGTCTCCGACACCGAGTTGCTGAACAACACCGCGCAGGTCGGTGGCGGTGCCGCCAACTCCGACGCGGTGCTGGTGATGCGCATGATGACCATCCGTGGCAACACGTCCACACTCAACGGCGGCGGCGTCTCGACAGTGAAGGGCCTGACGCCGATCGACGACAGCGTGATCGACGGCAACACCACCCACGGCCTCGGAGCCGGCGTCTACGCCGAGAAGGCGAACCTGCTGGTCCGCGGCAGCGACGTAACCCGTAACGAGGCTGTCGGCGCCGCGTCCCAGGGCGGCGGCATCTACGCCAACGCGGGCTCGGTGGCCATCTACACCAGCAAGGTCACCCACAACGCGTCGACTGTGAAGCCCGGCGGCATCTTCGGCATGCACGCCCAGATCAAGATCGACGATGAGAGCGTGGTGGTCGAGAACGAGCCGACCAACTGCGAGGGCAGCCAGGTGCCGATCGCGCACTGCTTCCGCTGAGCGTCGACCCGCGCACCATCCCGAGCGCGTTCATCCTGAGTGCACCGCCCGTCCGGACGATCGTCCGGACGGGCGGTGCGTCGTCACGTGCCGCCCACGGCCTCTCGCCGACCGCCGATCCCTGCGGCCAGCGACGCTGCCGCGAACAGATGTCGGGCGCAGCTTGGCGCCGCCGCCGACGTGCTCCCCAGCGCGGCGTCAACCCACCGCCCGCAGACGGTCGGCGAGGTCGCCGGCGAAGAAGTCGAGGAAGCCGTCCGGGTCGGGGCCGGCGTTCTGCAGGACGATGTGGTCGAAGCCGGCCTCGACGTACGACCGGACCTTGGCGACGTGCGGTTCCGGGTCCGGGCCGATGGCGAAGAGCTGCCGGATGTGCTTCTCCTCGACGTACGCGCTGGCCGCGTCGAAGTTGACCGGGTTCGGCAGTTCGCTCATCACCTTCCAACCGGTGACCATCCATCGGCTCGTCTGCAACACGGCCTGCACCGCCTGTTGTTCGCCGGTGGCCCAGGCCAGGGGCACCTCGGCGTAGCGGGGGCCCGCACCCTTGGCGCGGCGGTAGTGCTCGATGATCGACGCGTCCGGTTCGGTGGCGAACAGGCCGTCGCCCAGTTCGGCGGCGAGCCGCGCCGACGCCTCACCGCTGGCCGCCACCGCGATCACGGGCAGGGTGTCCGGCAGGTCGAAGATCCGGGCGTCCTCCAGTTGCAGGTGCCGGCCCTCGTACGACTGGTAGCCGCCCTGCCAGAGCAGCCGGATGATCTCCAGCGCCTCGCGCAGTCGCTCGTGTCGCCCCCGCACGCTGGGGAAGCCCTGCCCGACCACGTGCTCGTTGAGCCGCTCCCCGGCGCCCACCCCCAGGGTGAACCGGCCGTCGGAGATCAGCGCCATGGTGGCCGCGGCCTGCGCGATGATCGCCGGGTGGTAGCGGACGGTCGGGCAGGTGACCCCGGTGGCCAGGCGCAGGGTGCTGGTCTTGGCCGCGATGGCGCCGAGCACGCTCCAGGTGAAGGACGAGTGCCCCTGAGCGTCCAGCCACGGGTGGAAGTGGTCGCTCATCTCGACGAAGTCGAAGCCGGCCCGCTCGGCCAGGACGGCCTGCCGGATGATCTCCTGCGGCCCGTACCCCTCCGAGGCCAGCTTGTAGCCGATCTGCATGCCCACACTCCCGATCCCGTTCGCTGACTGGAAGCATCGGCGGTTCCCGGCTCCGGCGCTGACAAACGCCGTGGAATCGCAAACCAGCCTCCTAGGATGCCCTAGACGGTGTGCGGTGGGCCACACCGAGCACGAAGAGCCACCTCCGACCACCGGACATCGCGACGAGCCGGTCGGCGAGCAGTGCGGCGAGTGCCGCCGGGCCGATGTCCTCCCGACGGATCAGGGCGAAGGCGTGCGCGGCCCGGGCGGGCATCCCGTACATGGCGCTGAGGAGAGCCACGTCGTGCAGGGCCGCGACAGTGCTCCTGCGTGACCTCGCCGAACGGCAACGGCCCGTGCCTCCCTGCGGGGCACGGGCCGGTCCACGTCTGTCGTCTACTTGGAAGGCTCGGGCAGCTTGCAGTCGACCTTCGGGTTGGCGCCGATGTAGTTCAACGGCCCGGCCACGATGGTGACCAGGATCGTGCCGGCCTCGGCGCAGTTGGTGTCGTCGCCGCTGTAGTAACCGCGCTGGCCACCGGCGATGGCGCCGATCACCAACCAGATCACGACGATGACTCCGAGAATCGAGGTGCCGCGCATCGCTGCCTCCTGAGGTATGTGGTGGATCTGAGGTGCAGCCGTTGTACCCAATCGCGTCGCGCGGCTAACGGTTGCGTGCTAGGGCCCCCGCCGGATCCCCCATCCGGCCGATGCCGTCCGCCGTTGCGTACCGCCCGGGCATCCGCCGCCCGCACCGGGTAGCGCCTGTCGGCTATCGGATCGGCGACCGACCTCGCCGTCATCCGGGTGAGTGGACGTAGAACTGCCTCACGGCCCCGCCGAGGAGGACTCATGGACGCCCCGACACCGCCCCTGTACATCGACCGCCCCGAGGACGTCGCGGTCGCGGCCCGCGCGCTTGCTGGCGGCGCGATCGTCGCGGCGGCGTTCGCCAACTTCTACGTCATCGTGACGCGCCCCGACGCGGCCGCCGTACGCCGGGTCAACCTGGCCAAGGGTCGACCGGTCCACCAGGTCGGCAGCATCACCACAGCGATCGGCCGGATCCCCGGGATGTTCGACTGGACGCGGATCTCACCGCGGTTGCCGGTCGGTCGGGTGCGGGCGCTGATGGACGCCCTCTACGGGGCCGGGCCGTTCGGCTTCCGCGGGCCGGCGGCGGATCGGCTCCCCGAGCACCTCACCCAGATCGACCAGGGGATGCGGACCACCCAGGTGATCGCACCGGGGCTGACCTGCCCGTCCAACGCCTTCTTCGAGCGGGCGCTCGCCGAGACCGGAACGGATCACCTCTACATCACCTCGGCGAACCGCTCCCGGCACCTCACCGGCGCGGCGGAGGAGCCGGCGCACTGGAAGGCGGGCGCTCTCGCGGCCGACTTCGCCCACCTCGACGATCTGGTGGTGCTGGTCCACCGGGACGAGGCCGCGGCCCGCGCCGCGTACCCGGGCTATCTCACCACCTCGGTCACCCTGCTCTCGTTCCACGCGCCGGAGGGCGACCTCGAAGAACCGCCGGTGCTCACGGTGGACCGGCACGGATCGCTGCACCTGGACGACGTTCGCCGCGCAGCCGCGCCACTCGGTCTACAGGTGCGCCTGGCCGGAGGTGCTCGGGACCGGTTGCAGGTCCGGGAGTACGCCGGGGCACTGGTGTGAGCGGCTACCGCATCGGCCTGGTGGTGCCCAGTTCCAACACCACAATGGAAGCCGAGATCCCGGCGATGCTGCGCCGACGCGAGGTCGTCGATCCGACGGTCCGCTTCACCACCCACGCCAGCCGGGTACGGCTGCGTCAGGTGACCGCCGACGAGTTGGCCGCAGGTGGCGGCCCGTCTCGGCCGTTCGGTGCTCACCGCGGCGACGGCGACAGTGCATCAACTGCTCACCGGTCTGGGTGTCGAGCCGTACGTGCCCGACGCGGGCCGGTTGTTGGCCGGCTCGGGTCCGCGGTGAATGGCGGGTTGGTTCAGTGCGGTGGTGACGGGGCCTCCGGTGCCTTGCCGTGGCTACGCCGGAAGTCCGCGTAGGCCACGCCGGCCAGCACCAGCAGCCCGCCGACGGAGGCGAAGAGCGGCGGCAGGTACAGCACGCCGGGGGCGATGGTCAGCAGCGCCAGCACCCCACCGGGTCGGGACCACGACACCCGGCTGAACACCTCGTACTCGAAGGAGGCCCGGCCGGCCAGGAAGAGCGCCGGTCCGCCGAGGATCACCGCCAGCCAGGCCGGCGGGGTCCGCCCGGTCGGCTCGTGCAGCACCAGGTGGAAGCCGGACGCGGTGGTGACCACGCCGGCGATCATCAAAAGATGGGTGTACGGGGCGCTGAACAGGAACTTGCTGGGTGACTGGGCTGCCTTGATGGCGGTCGGCAGCAGCTCGCCGGACTTGTGCACGTAGATCCGCCAGAGCAGCAGGGTGGTCAGGAACGCCACCGCGAACGCCCCGATGTTCTCGGTCTCGTTGTGCTCCATGCTGAACATGGTGCCGATCGTCAGGATGGCGTCGCCGAGCGCGATGATGAAGAACTGCTGGTAGCGCTCGGAGAGATGCTCCGCCGTGACGTTGCGCTGCTTCTCGGGCACCACCCCGAGCCCCGGCACCGGGTACGCGAGCCGGAAGCCGACGTAGTCGATGGCGAGCGCGACGGCCCAGCAGGCGATCCGGGCGTCGCCGCTGACGAACGCGCCGATCAGCCACGGGATCGCCGAGACCACGAACCAGAGGAAGATGCGGGCCGCCCGGCGCTGGGTCTGCGGTTCGCGGCGTACCGCCGGCATCAGGAACAGGCCACGCCCGAGGTGGATCGCCACGTAGGTGCCGGCGAAGACGATCCCCCGGTTGTTGAACGCCTCCGGAATCGCCGTGGTCATCAGCAGCGCGCCGAACATCACGGCACTGATCAGCAGCTTGATCTCGGTGCGTTCCGGGTTGTACAGGTCGGTGACCAGCGTGGTGATCGTCCAGGTCCACCAGACGGCGGCCAGCATGATCAGTGCCTCGGCGGCTCGGTGCCAGTCGAGCTGGTCGACCATTCCCCGTGAGATGAGCGCCAGCGCGACCACGTACACCAGGTCGAAGAAGAGTTCGAGGAGGGTGACCCGGCGCGGGGCCTCCGGGTCGCGTACCGGGGGGCGGCTGGCTCGTGGCGATCCGGGCTCCGGCGCGGCGAGGTGCACGGGTCACTCCTGCGAACCGCTCGACTCGACGGACCTGTCCGGTCCACCTGTACGGACGGTAACGAGCGGGGGAGCGCGGGAGCCCGTGTTCGCCCGCTCGTCCCCCAACCGGGTTGTGTCGGGTGGTTACCCCGCTTGCGGAGATGTCGACGGCTTCTCGCCGGCACGGGGGGCGGCGAGGGCGTCGACCAGGCGGCGGGCCGAGCCGGCCAGGTTCCATCGTTGGGCCAGCTCGAGCAGCCGGTCCGGGTCGGCCGGCGCGCTCGGCAGCGCGGTGGGCAGCTCCGGCAGGGGCACGTCCAGAGCGACCCGGACCACAGTCGGCGCGACGCCCAGGTAGTCGCGGGCCGCGACCAGCTTGGCGCGCAGGCCCGGCGCGAAGGACGAGTCGGAGTCGTCGAGCGCGGCCAGGATGCCGGCGATGCTGCCGTACCGCTCGATCAGCCGGGCGGCGGTCTTGTCGCCGACGCCGGCCACCCCGGGCAAACCGTCACTCGGGTCGCCCCGCAGCGCGGCGAAGTCGGCGTACCGGTCGGCGGGCACGCCGTAGCGGGCCCGCACGGCGGCGTCGTCGCAGTCGTCGAGCTTGGCGACGCCGCGCCCGACGTAGAGCAGTCGGACCGGTCGGGCGTCGTCGACGAGTTGGAACAGGTCGCGGTCGCCGGAGACCACCTCGACCGGGCCGGGCTGGGTCACCGAGAGGGTGCCGAGCACGTCGTCCGCCTCGTAGCCGGTAGCGCCGACGGCGGTGATGCCCACCGCGGTCAGCACCTCCAGGATCATCGGCACCTGCGGGGAGAGGGTGTCCGGAACGATCTCGCCGCCCTGTGGGGCGACCCGGTGCGCCTTGTACGACGGCAGCAGGTCGACCCGCCAGGCCGGGCGCCAGTCGTAGTCCAGTGCGCAGATCATCCGGTCGGCGCCCCGCACCCGGATCAGGGTGGCGAGCATGTCGAGGAAGCCGCGCACCGCGTTGACCGGGGTGCCGTCCTCGGCCTTGGCGGCGGACTCCGGAATGCCGAAGTAGGCCCGGAAGTAGAGGCTGGCTGCGTCGATCAACAGGATCGGGGGTCGGTGTGCCACGCCGGACAGCCTGGCACAACCGTCCGACGATCTGGCGTACGCCCGGCCGCGCCGGTGCTGTCAGCGTCGCTCGTCGGGCCGGTAGACGCTCTCCCGCCGGGCCAGGTGCTGCACGATGTAGCTGGTCACCAGCAGCAGGATCGCCACGACCACCTCGACCCAGGCCGCGATGCCGTCGGCGACGGTGACGCCGATGACCAGCAGGACCAGGCCGACCAGGGCGAGCACCCCGGCCCACAGTTGGCGGCGACGGCGTGTTGCCACCCGATTCGGCTCGTTGCCTGCCACGTCGGTCCTCCCGGTCAGGTCACCCGCGCGGGCGCCCCGATCCCAGGCTAGGGCCGCGGGGACGCGCCTTGCCGGAAAACGACCGTGCGGGCTGGTGCCGCGTGGAGCGGACCGCGTGGAGCGCGGTCAGCGTCACCGCGCCGACCGCCGACCCGACCCATGCCGGTCGTGCCGGCGGCCACCAACGCCGCAACACCCCGGCCCGTACGTCGACGTGCAGGTCGTCGTCCCCCGTTCGCCGGGCCAGTGCATTCCAATCTGGAACCGACTATAGTCGGACGGAACCAACGGAGGTAGCCGGTGCGGCGAGAGGATCTTGCCGATGCGGACTGCGGCATCGCGCAGGCGCTCGGCGTGCTGGGGGACTGGTGGACGTTCCTCATCGTGCGTGACGTCGCCGGCGGGACGACCCGCTTCGACGCCCTCCAACGCGAGCTGGGCGTCAGCCGTCGGGCGCTGACCGAGCGCCTCAGCGCCCTGGTCGAGCACGGTGTGCTGGAGCGCAGACCGTACTCGCGACACCCACCCCGGTACGACTATCTGCTCACCACGAGGGGCGAGGGGCTGTTGCCGGTGCTGATCGCGCTGCAGGACTGGGGAACGAGGCATCTGATGGGCGACGGTGACGTGACCGCGACGGCCGACGCCGGCTCGGCCGAGGCGCGCCGCGCGCACGACCTGGTCGGCCGACGGTTGCCCGAGGTCGTCCTGCCCGCCGCCGACGGGCAACCCGTGGCGGTGGCCGCTACGGGCGCGTGGACGGTCCTCTACCTGTTCCCCGGGGCGTACGCGCCGGGGACGCAGGGCTATCCGCCCGGCTGGGCGGAGATTCCCGGCGCTCGGGGGTGCACCCTGGAGTCGACCACGTACGCCAAGCGTCATCCGGACTTCGTGGCAGCAGGTGTCCGGGTCTACGGCGTCAGCACCCAGCGACCCGACCAGCTCGGCGATTTCGCCGCGTACGCCGAACTGCCGTTCCCGCTGCTGTCGGACGAGGACGGTCGGCTGGGGGCGGGGCTGCTGCTGCCGGTGTTCCGCGCGGGTGGGATGACCCGGTTCAAGCGGCTGACCCTGCTGGTCGACCCGGCGGCGGTGGTGCGGGCCGTGCAGTTCCCGGTGACCGACCCGGCGGGCTCGGTGCAGGAGATGCTCACGGCGGTCGGTGAGCACGCGGGAGCCCCCGGCTGACGCCTTCGCGTCGACCGGGGGCCCTACCTGCCAGCTGGGCCGGGGACCCTGCGGGCGCGGCGTCAGGCCGGGAGCGTCCAGCGCTGGTTGGCGCCGGCGAAGCAGTCCCAGATCTGCAACCGGGTGCCGTCGGCGGAGCTGTTGTCGCTGGCGTCGAGGCACTTGTTCGACTGCGGGTTGCGCAGCGTGCCGTTGGACTGTGCCTGCCAGACCTGCGCGCCGCTGCCGTTGCAGTCCCAGAGTTGGACCTTCGCGCCGTTGGCGGTGGAGCCGCTGGTGATGTCGGCGCACTTGCCGAGGGCGCGCAGCGTGCTGTCGCTGGCCACGGTCCAGGTCTGCGCGTTGGTGCCGTTGCAGCTCCAGAGCTGGATGGCGGCGCCGTTGGCGGTGCTCGCCGAGGCCACGTCGACGCACTTGCCGGCGATCCCGGTGATCCGGCCGGTGCGGCCGGTCGGCGGCGGGGTGGTGCCGCCCATGATGGTGTCGTACATGGCGCTGAGCAGTGAGGTCGAGCCGCTGGTGTCCTGCGACAGTTCCCAGTTCATCACGCCGCCGGCGTTGGCCAGCGCCCACTGCGTCTTGCGCTTGACGGTCGGAATGCCGTTCCAGCACTGCTGGCTGCCGCCGATGGTCGCGCAGTCCCGGTTGGCGTTCGCCGGGTCGAGTCCGACCAGGTACGAGTAGTTGTAGTAGACGGGGCGGCTGTAGAACGGGATGCCGAGGACGGCCTTGCTGGCCGGCAGGCCGCGGGCCTTCCACAGGTTGATGCTGTTGATCGACCAGTCGTAGTTGGCGTGCGGGCTGCCGCCGTCGTAGGCCATGATGTTGAGCCAGTCGACCTGGTTGAACACTGCCGGCTGCACGCCGTCGACGGAGTAGCCCTCGCTGACCACGGCGGCGGTGAGCAGCTTGCCGCGACTGTGCAGGGCGCTGCTGAGCTGCGTCATGAGCGCCGTGTAGTTGTTGGCCGAGGCGCCCGCGTCGGGGTACTCCCAGTCCATGTCGACACCGTCGAGGTTGTACTGGTTGACGAAATTGATCAGGTTGTTGACGAAGTTCGTGCGACTGGTGGCGTTGGCGGCGAGCGTCTCGAAGGCCGAGTCGTTGCCGTCGTTCCAGCCGCCGACGGCGATGGAGACCTTGACGTTGTTGGCGTGCCCCTGCGAGACCAGCGAGGAGAGCCGGGCCCCGTCCACCCCTTGCAGGGTGCCGTTGCTGTTGGGCAGGACGAAGGCGTAGTTGATGTGGGTCAGCTTGTTGTACTGGATGGTGTTGATGTTGCCGGCCCAGGAGGGCATGTAGCCGACGCTCTTGAAGTTGTTGGGCAGCACCACGGCCTGCGCGGCGGTGGGAATGACGGTGAGGGTGGCGCCGGCCGTGGCCAGCGCGAGCAGGCCGGCGGCGAGGGCGCGGCGCAGTGGTGAGGACATCGGGGGCCTTCCCGTGGGCGGGGGACGACACCCGCCCGCGCAGGGTTGTCGCGGGCGGGGGTGCGGGGGACGCAGGGACGGGTGGGCCTCGAGGCAGCCAAATCTTAAAGAGTGTTAACTGTCCGCGTCAATCAACGTCGATGGATTTTCCGACGATCGGTGTCGATATGGGGTTTGCCCAAACGACCGTTAAGCTGACGGGGTGGGAATCGACGAGCTGTATCCGCCGGATCGGTTGATCGCCGCGCAGCGCGCGACAGCCGCCGCCGGGCTGGACGCCCTGCTGCTCACCCCCGGCTCCGACCTGCGATATCTGACCGGGTACGACGCCCACGCGGGGGAACGGCTGACCTGCCTGGTGCTGCCCGCCGAGGGTGAGCCGACCCTCGTCGTGCCCCGGCTCGAACGCCCGGCCGCCGAGGCGTCCCCGGCGCCGGCCACCGGGGTACGCATCGTCGACCACGTCGACGGCAGCGACCCGTACCCCCTGGTCGTCGCCGCCCTCGACGGCCCGGTCGCGGCGGTCGGGCTCGCCGACCGGATGTGGGCCGAGCAGGTCCTCGGCCTGCGCGCGGCGCTGCCCGACGCCGCCCAACGCCTCGCCGGGGAGGTGCTGCGCGAGTTGCGGATCCGCAAGTCCCCGGCGGAGGTCGCGGCGCTCACCGAGGCCGGCGCGGCGATCGACGAGGTACACCTGCGGATGGGCGAGTGGCTGCGCCCCGGTCGCACCGAAGCCGAGGTCGGCACCGATATCGCCGCGGCGACCCGCGCCGCCGGGCACGTCACTGTCGACTTCGTCATCGTGGCGGCCGGGCCCAACGCAGCCAGCCCGCACCACGGCACCTCCGACCGGCCGATCGGCGTCGGCGAGCCGGTGGTGGTCGACATCGGCGGCACGATGGCGTCGGGCTACCGCTCGGACTGCACCCGCACCTACCTGGCGGGCGGGTCGGCGCCGGCCGACTTCCTGGACTACTACGCGGTGCTGCGCGACGCGCAACGCGCCGCCGTCGAGGCGGTGCGGCCCGGGATCACCGCCGCGGCGGCCGACGCCGCGGCCCGAGCGCCGATCGCCGCCGCGGGCTACGGTCCCGCGTTCCTGCACCGCACCGGCCACGGCATCGGTCTGGACGGGCACGAGGAGCCGTACCTGGTGGCCGGCAACGACCGACCCCTTGAGGCCGGCATGGCGTTCTCCATCGAACCGGGCATCTACCTGGCGGGCCGGCACGGCGCCCGCATCGAGGACATCGTCGTCTGCACAACCGACGGCGTGCAACGGCTCAACACCACCCCCACGGAGCTCATCGCGCTATGACTGTCGACCGGATCCTCCCCACCGACGAGGCCCACGACCTGCTGGGTCTCGCCACCGAGCTCGCCGACGGCGAGCTCGCGCCGAAGGCCGCGGCCTTCGAGGAACGCGCCGAGTTCCCCCGCGAGGTGCTGCGCACGCTGGGCCGCGCCGGCCTGCTCGGCCTGCCCTACCCCGAGGAGTACGGCGGCGCGGCGCAGCCGTACGAGGTGTACCTGCAGGTGCTGGAGATCCTGGCCAGCCGGTGGCTCGCTGTCGCCGAGGCGGTCAGCGTGCACACCCTGTCCTGCTACCCGGTGGCGGCGTTCGGCAGCGACGAGCAGCGCAAGCTCCTGCCGGACATGCTCGGTGGCGAGTTGCTGGGCGCATACTGCCTCTCCGAGCCGCAGGGGGGCTCGGACGCGGCGGCGCTGACCACCCGGGCGGATCGCGACGGCGACGCGTACCTGGTCTCCGGCACCAAGGCGTGGATCACCCACGCCCGCACGGCCGACTTCTACAACGTCTTCTGCCGCACCGGCGGACCCGGCCCGAAGGGGATCTCCTGCCTGCTCGCCGACGCGGGCACGGCCGGCATCACCCCACAGGCGGCCGAGCGGACGATGGGGCTGCGCGCCTCCCCGGTGGCGCAGATCGCCTTCGACGAGGCGCGGGTGCCGGCCGACCGGTTGATCGGCGGCGAGGGGATGGGCTTCACCATCGCGATGTCCGCGCTGGACTCCGGCCGGTTGGGCATCGCGGCGTGCGCGGTCGGGCTGGCCCAGGCCGCCCTGGACTACGCCGTCTCCTACGCCCGGGAGCGCCAGCAGTTCGGGCGTTCCATCATCGACTTCCAGGGGCTGGGGTTCATGCTCGCCGACGCGGCCACCCAGATCTCCGCCGCCCGCGCGCTGACCCTGGCGGCGGCCCGGCTGCGCGACGCCGGCCGCCCGTACTCGATCGAGGCGGCCAAGGCGAAGCTGTTCGCCACCGACATGGCGATGCGGGTGACCACCGACGCGGTGCAGGTGCTCGGCGGCGCGGGTTACGTGGCCGACCACCCGGTGGAGCGGTACATGCGTGAGGCGAAGGTGTTGCAGATCGTGGAGGGCACCAACCAGATCCAGCGGATGGTGATCTCCCGGGCGCTGACCAAGGGCTGACGACGGTACGTGGTGGTGGGGCTGCGGTGGGTGCGTCACGGTCCACCGCGGTCCGCCACTCGGGTACCTCGTCGCCGTGCGACGGTTTTCCCGGTAGGTTGCACGCCGTGGAGGAGATCGACCGCGCTATCGTCGCCGCGCTGACCGCCGACGGCCGTCTGTCGTACACCGACCTGGCCGAGCGGGTGGGGCTGTCGGTGTCCGCCGTGCACCAGCGGGTCCGTCGGTTGGAGCAGCGCGGGGTGATCAAGGGGTACGCCGCCCGGGTGTCGTTCGAGGCGCTGGACCTGCCGCTGA
Source organism: Micromonospora sp. NPDC048986 (assembly GCF_040649335.1). NCBI lineage: Bacteria > Bacillati > Actinomycetota > Actinomycetes > Micromonosporales > Micromonosporaceae > Micromonospora > Micromonospora sp. NPDC048986. Next base: position 163,111 of record NZ_JBEZFJ010000010.1, on the reverse strand, counting down.
CCGCTTTCGTGGCGATCCGGCCGTTCGATCCGTCGCAGCCGGACGACGCCCCGGAGCGGTTGGCCCACCTGCCGGAGATCGACTCCTGCTATTCGGTGGCGGGGGAGGACTTCTATCTGCTGCTGGTGCGGGTGGCCAGCCCCACCGACCTGGAGCGGGTGCTCCAGGAGATTCGCACCTCGGCGAACGTCACGACCCGCACGACGGTGGTGTTGTCCACGCCGTACGAGAACCGGCCGCCGAAGATCAGCTCTGCGGCACCGAGTCGGTCGCGGTCCCGGGCGCCGGAGGAGCCGGCTGGTTCCACCGCAGGATGACCTGCCGGCCGTGTTCGTGACCGAGCGCGCTGACCGTGGCGGTCTCCAGGCGTAGCCGCCCGCCGGCGGACGGGGGCAGGCCGATCCAGCGGGCACCGAGCACCCGCAGGCTGTGTGCGTGCCCGACCAGCGCGACGGTGCCACGGTCGAGCAGCGGGGTGACGCGGGCCAGCACCCGGTCGAGCCGTTCGCCCACCTGCGCGGGGGACTCCCCGCCGGGGCAGCCGTCGGTCCAGATGTTCCAGTGCGGATCGTCGGCGTGGATGTCGACCGTGGTGCGGCCCTCGTACTCGCCGTAGTTCCACTCGCTGAGGTCCTCGTCGACGGCGTCGACGGTGAGCCCGGCCAGCTGCGCGGTGCGCAGCGCCCGGGATCGGGGACTGGACAGCACGGTGACGAAGCGCCGGCCGGCCAGGAACGCGGCCAGGGTGCGGGCCTGTCGCTCGCCGTCGGGGGTCAGCTCCAGGTCGGTGTACGAGGTGTGCCGCAGGCTGGCGCTCCAGGTGGTCTCGCCGTGCCGGATCAGCAGGAGCTCTCCCATGCGGTCAGTTAACCATCGTGCGGCGTGGCCGACAGGCGACCCTCCCACTACCCATCTTCCTAGGATGCTTTAGCGGGTGTGCCGACCGGCACTGCCGGTTTCGGCACCCGCAGACCGGGCAAGCGAGCCGGGACAACCGCCAGACCGAGGAGGCGCGATGAGCTTCACCGAGAAGGCAAAGAACAAGGCTGAGCAGCTGGCCGGCGCCGCGAGAGAGCGCGTTGGCGACATGACCGACAACGAGCGGATGCGTGGCGAGGGCGCCAGCCAGCAGAGCGACGCGCGCGCCAAGCAGGCCGGTCAGAACGTCAAGGACGCCGGTCGCAACGTGAAGGACTCCTTCACGAAGTGATCGGAGCGGCTTGCGGGTCCCCGGGCGGCACTGCCGCCCGGGGACCCGTCGTGCGGCACCTGCCCCCGCCCTCCACGCCGCGATCTTGCACTTACTGGGCCGACATGAGGGGTGTGCAACCGATGTCGACAACGGAAAGTGCAAGATCGACGAAGTGGGTTGAGCGCGCAGGGCAGTGAGGCTCTTTCGCGTCTGCCATGATCTGCGGCGTGATCCGACCCCGGCTTCGCCCCCTGTGGTGTGGCGTACTGGTTGCGGCGGCCGTTGTCGGCAGTGTCGCGTGCACGGCGTCCCGGGTGCCACCGCCGCAGGGGCCGGTCTTCGTCGGCTCGTCCGCCTCTGCTGCCGCGCCGACCGCCGGCGCATCGCAGGCGGTTCCGACGCCAACGGCTCCCGCCACCCCACAGAGTGCCCCGACGCCGACGGTTGCGGCTGTTCCGGGGGCGACGCGGGTGGGGAGCAGGGCACCGGTGGTGGATCACGGGCCGCGCACCGGTGCCAAGGTCGCGCTGACCTTCGACGCGGACATGACCGACGGAATGTTGGCCAGCCTGCGGGCCGGCCGCGTCAAGTCGTACGCGAACCTGCGCATCCTCGACCTGCTGGAGCGCGAGCAGGTGCCGGCGACGTTCTTCCTGACCGGCAAGTGGGTGCGGCGGTACCCGGACGTGACCCGGCGGATCGCCGACAATCCGCGCTTCGAGCTGGCCAACCACACCTACGGACACGCGGCGTTCACCGCCGACTGTTACGACCTGCCCCGGCTGCCGGTCGACGAGTTGGCCGGCGACGTGGCGAAGACGTTCGAGGTGATCGCGCCGTACGGGGGTCGGCAGACCCGGTACTTCCGGTTCCCGGGGTTGTGCCACGACGCGGCGGCGCTGGACGCCCTGGCCCCGCTGGGCGTGACAGTGGTCGACGGGGACGTGGTCAGCGGCGATCCTTTCGCGACGGCGTGGAAGCCGTTGGTGCGGGCGGTGTTGGACCATGTTCGGCCCGGCTCGGTGGTGATCATGCACGTGACCGAGGCGAACGCGGCGATGACCGATGAGGCGTTGCCGCACATCCTGGCCGGGTTGCGTGAACGGGGCCTGGTGCCGGCGCCGTTGTCCGAGGTGTTGGTGGCCTGACGGCCCGTCGCGCCGGGGCGCGTTCGCGTGACCTGTCACGGTTGAGGTCCTCCCGGACATGGAGTGGATGTGAGCTCCGGCATCGAGTACTACGAGGACCACTTCCGGCGCGTCTACGTGGCGGACTTCGAGCCGTTGTTGGCGTACGCGCTGCGGCGCGTCGAGTACCCCGAGGACGCGGCCGACGTCGTCGCGGAGACGTTCCTGGTGGCGTGGCGTCGTCGGCACGACATTCCGGACGGTGCCGAGGCCCGTCTCTGGCTGTACGGGGTGGCCCGGCGGGTGTTGGCCAACCATCACCGTGGCGGCGTGCGCCGGCAGCGGCTGGGTGAGCGGTTGCGTCAGCAGATCGTCGCCACGGTGGGCGCCGATCCGGGCAGTGAGGTGCCCGAGCGGCTCGCCGTCCGGGCGGCGTTGGCGGGTCTGGGTGGGCTGGATCGGGAGGTGCTGATGCTCACGGTCTGGGAGGGTCTGCAACCGCGCGAGGTGGCGGCGGTCCTGGGGGTGGGTCCGGCCGTGGTCCGGAGCCGACTGTCGCGGTCGCGCGCCCGGCTTCGGGAGCTTGTCGGTGACGACCTCGGACCGCCCGGACATGTACTCGACGTGCTGACCGCAGCCACCCGCAAGGAGCAGAGATGACCGAGGAACAGCTGGACCGGCTGGTTCGCGACGCCGACCCCGCTCGGCCGGACATCGTCGGTGCCCTCGGCGGGGTGAAGCAGTCCATCCTGGAGGAGATCATGTCGGAGTCGACGCTCGATCGTTTCGTGGAGCCGCCGCGTCGGCGACCGGGGGCGGGGTGGACGGTGCGTCGCTTCGCGGGTGTGGTGACGGCGGCCGCGGTGCTCGCCAGCGTCCTTGGTGTGTCCGTCCTGCTGGGTGAGCCGGGGGAGGGCGGTGAGGCGCCTTCCGCGCCCACCGGCGGTGCGCCGGTTGTCTACTCGCCGGTGGCGATGCGAGCCGCGGAGAAGAATCCGCGGCTGCTGATCAACCAGCCGGGCTGGGTGGCGACCACCGTGTACGGGTTCGCCCAGGAGCAGGGCACCATCGCGTTTCGTCGAGGCGATCGAGAGTTGGAGATGAACTGGTACCCGGCTGGCGGGTATGCGGACCGTTTCGCCGACCGGCTCGAGGTCAGCCGGCCGGAGGCGGTGCGGGTCGACGGCTGGGCTGGTGATCTGTTCCGGTACTCCGCCCGGGATTTCGCGGTGATCCTGCGTCCCCGCGACGGTGTGTTCGTGGAGATGCGTACCGGGGACAACTGGTCCCGTGGGGAGTTCGACCGGGTTCTCGCGGCGGTCGTGCGCGTGGATGTTCGGACCTGGTTGGGCGCGCTGCCGGCGGAGATCGTCACGCCGGAGCGGGTGCGGGTGCGGGCGGGTGAGGTGCTCGCTGGCGTGCCGCTTCCGCCGGGCTTCGATGTCGCGGCGCTGGAGGAGGTCGGTGTGAACGACTCGTACCAGTTCGGTGCCGCGGTGACGTCGCTTGTGGGCTGCGGGTGGATCGCGGAGTGGCAGCGGGCGAGGGCGGGCGGGGACGAGGCCGCGGTGCGGCGGGCCGTCGAGGCGTTGCGCGGTAGCCACAGCTGGGGGGTGTTGCGGGAGATGGACGAGGCCGGTGACTGGCCGGAGGTGTTCTGGGAGTACGCCGACGAGGTGGCGGCGGGGAGGCTGCCGGCCGGGTACGCGCAGGGCCTGGGCTGTCGGTGACTGTGGACGGCGACACCCCCGGGGAGGTCCCGGGGGTGTCGCCGTCGGTGGGTCAGTCGTCGCGGTGGTCGGCCCACCACTGCTGGCCGCCCTCGGGCAGGGTGTCGATCGGGTCGTAGTAGGCGTAGCGCTTGTTGAGCGCCTCCAGGTCGGCGGATTCGATGGAGGTGCGGTAGTTCTTCGTCCAGTAGGAGATGCCGCGCTCACGGTCGTAGTCGGTGAGCATGTGCACCCAGCGCTTGCCGACGAAGGGGACGTCGCAGACGATGCGGGGGGTGGCGTAGCCGGGGAGGTAGCCCATGATGTCGTGTTGGAGTTGCTGGGCGTGCCAGACCGGGACCCGCCAGTGTTCGGCGTTGGGGATCATGTCGCACATGTAGAAGTAGTACGGCAGGATCCCGGCTTCGCCTTGGAGGGCGAAGCAGAGGTCGAGCAGTTCCGGTGTGGTGGCGTTGACGCCGCGCATGAGGACGCCCTGGTTGCGGACGTCGCGGACGCCGACGTCGAGGGCGGTCTGGGTGGCTTTGGCGACCAGTGGGGTGAGCGACTGGGCGTGGTTGACGTGGGTGTGGATGGCGAGGTTGACGCCGCGGCGGGCGGCGGTGCGGGCGACGCGTTCCAGGCCCTCGACGACGTCGGGTTGCAGCCAGTGCTGGGGGAGGCCCATGAGGGCCTTGGTGGCGAGCCGGATGTCGCGGACCGTCTCCAGTTCCAGTAGGCGCATGAGGTACGACTCGAGGTTGCGCCAGGGGACGTTGGCCACGTCGCCGCCGGAGACGACAACGTCGCGGACGCCGGGGTGGGCCTTGAGGTAGGCGATGTGGGCGTCGTAGCGGTCGACGGGCTTGAGGGTGAGTTTGAGTTTGTCGACGGCGGGGGTGGAGTTGCCGACGAGGTCCATCCTGGTGCAGTGCCCGCAGTACTGGGGGCAGGTGGAGAGCAGTTCGGCGAGGACCTTGGTGGGGTAGCGGTGGGTGAGCCCTTCGGCGACCCACATGTCGTGCTCGTGGAGACTGTCGCGGCTGGCGTAGGGGTGTGAGGGCCAGTCGGTGCGTCGGTCGGAGGCGACCGGGATCATGTAGCGGCGGATGGGGTCGGCGAGCAGCGCCTCGGTGGTGAGGGTCGCGAACGGCACCATCGTGTTGATCATTTGTGGTGGCACCAGCATGGACATGGTGGCCAGGGCCAACTGGTCGGCCTCGAGGTCGGCGTAGAAGGTCTCGTCGATCAGGTCGCCGAAGACGGCGCGGAGCTGCTTGATGTTCTTGACGCAGTTGACGCGCTGCCACTGGGCTGACTCCCACTGGTCGCGGGTGACGTGGCGCCAGCCGGGGAAGCGGGTCCAGTCGGGTTCGACCAGGGGGCGTCGGTGGTACTCGTAGGGCTGCCCGGCGGTCGGTGCGGCGACCGGGGCGTGACGGGGTTGAGGGATGCTCTCAACCGGTTGGGTCTGGGTCACGGCCCCTCCTCGGTGTTGCGGCTGATCAGCGAAGCCCGAAGGCTACTGGAAAATATTCGGTATAGAAACTAGTCTGCCGTAAGTTTTCCCGTTACGCGAGCCTTGGTCGGGGCTTCGGGCGGCTGACAGGGGGAGGTTGGCGTGACGTCACCGGTGGGACTGCACCGCGTCGTGCAACCGGCGGGGGTGCTGCCGCAGGCGGCCTGGCGCCTGGACACGTCGGCGGCGATCGCGCCGAACGAGGTGCGGATCCGGGTGCAGCGGCTCAACCTGGACGCGGCGAGTTTCCGGCAGTTGTCGGAGAAGCACGGCGGGGACGGTGACGCGGTCCGTGCCGAGGTGCTGGAGATCATCGAGACCCGGGGGAAGATGCAGAACCCGGTGACCGGGTCGGGCGGGATGTTGATCGGCACTGTCGAGGAGGCCGGTCGGCGGTCCCCGCTGGGGCTCAGGGCGGGGGAGCGGGTTGCCACCCTGGTGTCGTTGACGTTGACGCCCCTGGTGATCACCGACGGGTTGGCCCGCTGGGACGGGCGCAGCGAGCAGGTGCCCTGTGACGGGTGGGCGATCCTGTTCGCGCGCTCCATCGCCGCGGTGCTGCCCGACGACGAGGATCCGCAGCTGTCCCTCGCGGTTCTGGACGTGTGCGGGGCGCCCGCGCTGACCGCCCGGGTGGTGTCGCGCTACGTGGAGGAGCGTCGGCGTACCGGTGATCCGACGCCGGTGCGGGTCGCGGTGATCGGTGGGGCCGGTAAGAGCGGGTCGTTGTCTCTCGCGGCGGCGCGACGGGCGGGCGCCGCGCGTACCGTCGGGGTGGTGCCGGTGGCGGCGGAGCGCGACGCGCTGGTGGCCGCTGGTCTGGCGTCGGTGGTGGCGTTGGCCGATGCGCGCGACCCGGTGGGGCTGTCCACGGCGGTGACCACCGCGTTGGGGGTGCCGGCGGACGTGACGGTGGTCTGCGTGGACGTGCCGGGCTGTGAGCACGGGGCGGTGCTGGCCACCGCGGACGGTGGCACGGTGATTTTCTTCTCGATGGCGACGAGCTTCTCCGCCGCGGCGTTGGGCGCGGAGGGGTTGGCCGCGGACGTGACGATGCTGGTGGGCAACGGGTACGTGCCGGGGCACGCGGAGTTGGCGCTGGGGCTGCTGCGGGCCGAGCCGGGGGTGCGTCAGTTGTTCGCGGCGCGGGTCGCGGCAGACTGAGGTCATGACGAACCCCTCGACGTTGTATCGCGGCGGCGTGCTGCACTGCCCCGCCGAGCCGAGCGCTACCGCGCTGTTGGTGTCCGGTGGGCGGATTGCCTGGTTGGGGACCGACGGTGACGCGCCGTCGGCCGACCGGGTGGTTGACCTGGGTGGGGCGTTGGTGACGCCGGCGTTCGTCGACGCGCACGTGCACACCACCGACACCGGGTTGGCGCTGTCCGGGTTGGCGCTGTCCGGGGTGCGTTCGGCGGGGCAGTTGCTCGACGCGGTGGCGGGGTTCGCGGCGGCTCTGCCGGCGGACGCGGTGGTGCTCGGGCACGGCTGGGACGAGTCGGGTTGGTCGGATCCGACGTTGCCGGACGCCGCGGCGCTGGACCGGGCGGCCGGTGGTCGGCGGGTGTACCTGTCGCAGGCGTCGATCCACTCGGCGTTGGTGTCGTCGGCGTTGCTGGCGGCGTGCCCGCAGGCGGCGCAGGCGGCCGGTTACGACGCGTCGGGCTGGTTGCGGCGCGACGCGCACCACGTGGTGCGGGCGGCCGCGCAGGCGTCGGTGAGTCGGGCGCAGCGGGTCGCGGCGCAGCGGGTGGCCCTGGGCCACGCGGCGTCGTTGGGGATCGCGGCGGTGCACGAGTGTGGTGGCCCGGAGATCTCCGACGAGGAGGACTTCACCGGTCTGCTGGGCATCTCCGGCGCGGGGTTGCCGGAGGTGTACGGGTACTGGGGTGAGTTGGGTGGCGCGGCGCGGGCCCGGGAGTTGGGCGCGGTCGGCGCCGGTGGAGACCTGTTCGCCGACGGGGCGTTGGGTTCGCGCACGGCGCACGTGTCGCAGCCGTACGGCGACGGTGACGGCTGTGGGCACGGGTACCTGTCTGTCGAGCAGGTGCGTGATCACCTGTTGGACTGCGCGGCGCACGGCATGCAGGGCGGGTTCCACGCCATCGGTGACGCGGCGATCGGCACCGTCATGGACGGGTTCGCGGCGGCGGCGCGGACGGTGGGGGTGGAGCGGTTGCGGGCGGCCCGGCACCGCATCGAACATGCGGAGATCATGAGCAAGGCGTTGATCGCGCGGTTCGTGGAGTACGGGGTGGTGGCGAGCATGCAGCCGGCGTTCGACAGGTTGTGGGGTGGCGCGGGCCGGATGTACGAGACGCGGTTGGGGTTGGACCGGTCGCTGGAGTCGAACCCGATGGGTGCGATGCACTCGGTGGGGGTGGCGTTGGCGTTCGGGTCGGATTCGCCGGTGACGCCGCTGGACCCGTGGGGGTCGGTGCGGGCGGCGGTGGCGCACCACAACCCGGCGCAGCGGATGGGTGTGCGTTCGGCGTTCGCGGCGCACACCCGGGGCGGGTGGCGGGCGGTGCACCTGGACGTCGAGGGGGTCCTTGCGTTGGGTGCGCCGGCGACGTTCGCTGTGTGGTCGACGCCGGCGGGGGTGGAGCGGGGTCTGCCGGTGTTGCAGGCCGAGGACCCGGAGGCGCGGGGTGCGGACGACCCGACGCCGCTGCCGGTGTGTCGGCGCCTGGTGCTGCGCGGTGAGGTCATCTACGAGGAAGGGTCATCATGACCGGAAAGCTTGATCTTGATCCGGTGCTGGTGGCGCGGGCGCGGGAGTTGGCGCGTCGGGCCGGGCAGCCGGTGGTGGACCTGGCGCGCAGCCACACCACGGTGTCGGTGGAGCGGGCGGTCCTGCGGTTGGCCGGGGTGACCGGCGCCGACCCGGACGGTATTCCGTGGGTGAACCGGCTCGTCGACGCGGTCGCCGCGGACGTGGGGTTGGGTCACGGGGTGGCGGTGCCGGTGTTCGACGCGCTGGTCCGTGAGGGCAGCACCGACGTGACGTTGCTGGCGCAGAAGGCCGCTGCGGGGTCGGTGCGGTTCACCCAGCCCACCGGGCGGGCCGCGACGGCGGCCCGGTCGGCGGCGCGCAGGGCCGTCGGCGCGGGTATCCGGCGCATCGACCGGCGGCGCGCCGAGCGGGACCGGCTCATCAAGCGCCACGGTGACCCGAAGCAGCGGCCGTGGATCTACCTGATCGTCGCCACCGGCGACATCTATGAGGACATTCCGCAGGCGCAGGCGGCGGCGCGGGCCGGCGCGGACGTGATCGCGGTGATCCGCTCCACCGGGCAGTCGCTGCTGGACTACGTGCCCGAGGGCGCGACCCGGGAGGGTTTCGCCGGCACGTACGCCACGCAGGAGAACTTCCGGCTGATGCGCGCGGCGTTGGACGAGTCGTCGAAGGAGGTGGGCCGCTACGTGCGGTTGACCAACTACGCCTCCGGGCTGTGCATGCCGGAGATGGCGACCCTGGCCGGGCTGGAACGCCTCGACATGATGTTGAACGACTCGATGTACGGGATTCTGTTCCGTGACATCAACCCGGTGCGCACGTTCGTCGACCAGCGGTTCTCCCGGCAGGTGCACGCCCGCGCCGGGATCATCATCAACACCGGTGAGGACAACTACCTGACCACCGCCGACGCTGTCGACGAGGCGCACACGGTGACGGTGTCGCAGCTGCTCAACGAGTTCTTCGCCCACGAGGCGGGGTTGGCGGACTGGCAGTTGGGGTTGGGGCACGCGTTCGAGATCAACCCGGAGGTGCCGGAGTCGTTCCGGTTGGAGTTGGCGCACGCGTTGCTGGCCCGGGAGTTGTTCCCCGACGCGCCGTTGAAGTGGATGCCGCCGACGAAGCACATGACCGGTGACGTGTTCCGGGGCAACCTGCTCGACGGGTTCTTCAACCTGGCCGGGGCGCTGACCGGTCAGGGCATCCTGCTGGTGGGGATGATGACCGAGGCGGTGGTGACGCCGTGGTTGTCCGACCGGGACATCGCCCTGCAGAACGTGCGGTACGTCCTCGGCGCGGCCGGTGGGCTGCACGAGGACTTCGTGCCGGCGCCGGGCGGGTTCATCCGCCGCCGCGCCAACCAGGTCCTCGGTGAGGCACTGGACCTGCTGGAACGCATCGGGGAGCAGACGTTGCTCACGGCGATCGCCGAGGGCACCTTCGGGATCATGAAGCGGCCCGCGGACCGGGGCAAGGGCCTGTCCGGGGTCGCCGCGCACGAGGCCGACTACTGCAATCCGGCCACCGACATCCTGGAGGCGGCGGCGTGAGCGGGGAGAAGCAGATCGTGCGCCCGTACGGGGACACCACCGGTGACGGCATGGTGCAGGTGTCGTTCACCCTGCCGGTGACCCACGACAAGCGCGCCGAGGGCGCTGCGGTGCAGTTGGCCAACAAGATGGGCATCGACCCGGCGATGGTGGTGCACGCCAAGCCGATGGGCGACGGGTTCACGTTCTTCGTCGTCTACGGGCGGGTCAACCACCTGGTCGACCTCAACGCCGTGCAGGTGGTGGAACGGGACTTCGCGTTGCTGTCGGCGAAGGACGTCAACACGGTGATCAAGCAGCGGTTGCGGCGCAAGCTGTCAGTGGTCGGGGCGTGCATCGGCACCGACGCGCACACGGTGGGCATCGACGCGATCCTCAACGTCAAGGGCATCGCGGGGGAGAAGGGCCTGGAGTACTACCGGGAGTTGAAGGTCACCAACATGGGTGCGCAGGTCAGCGTGCCGGAGCTGGTGGAGACCGCCCGGGCGGAGAGGGCCGACGCGGTGCTCGTGTCGCAGGTGGTCACCCAACGCGACGCGCACCTGCACAACACCCGGGAGATGTCGGCGGCGTTCCGGGAGGCGATGCCGGCGGGGCGGCGGCCGCTGCTGATCGTCGGTGGCCCCCGCTTCGACGAGTCGATGACCGACGAGTTGGGCGTGGACCGGATCTTCGGTCGGGGCACCACGCCCGGCGAGGTGGCCAGCTACCTCGTGCACGCCCTGATCACGCAACGGAAGGCGATGGCATGACCGACGAACGGCTCGGGTTGACGGTGACGCACCGGCGGTATGTGCCGTACTCGCACGCCCACTACGCGGGCAACCTCGTCGACGGGGCGTACGCGCTGGGGTTGTTCGGTGACGTCGCCACCGAGGTGTGCATCCACACCGACGGCGACGAGGGCCTGTTCGCCGGGTACACCGACGTGCGGTTCCACGCCCCTATCCACGCCGGGGACGTGGTGCAGGTGACCGCGCAGGTGTCGCGGGTGGGCACCCGCAGCCGCACCCTGGAGTTGAGCTGCGCGGTGGTGTGCCGGGGCCGCCCGGACCGGTCCGCGTCCGCCGCTGAGGTCCTGGACCCGCCGATCGTGGCGGTCACCGCGACCGGCACCGTGGTCGTCCCCGCCGCGTCGTGACCCTGGCGGTCTGCGCCGACGTCGGTTCCACGTACACGAAGGTGGCGGTGGTGGACCTGGCCGGCGGTGTCCTGGCCGGCGCGGCGTCGGCGCCCACCACAGTGGGCAGCGACGTGCTGCACGGCCTCGACGCCGCTGTCGCGGCGGCCACCGCCGGGCTCGGCGTGCGCGACGTGCCCTGGTACGTGTGCTCGTCGGCCGGTGGTGGGCTGCGGCTGGCCGTGATCGGCTACGAGCCGCTGGTCACCGCGCAGGCCGGCCGGCGGGTCGGGTTGTCCGCCGGCGCGCACGTGGTGCACGTCGCGGCCGGCCGGCTCGGCGCCGCCGACCTGACGGCGTTGCGGGCGGCCCGCCCGGACGTGGTGCTGCTCGTGGGTGGCACCGACGGCGGCGACGCCGACACGATCACCCACAACGCGACCCGCCTGGCCCGGGCCCGGTGGCGCCGGCCCGTGGTGTACGCGGGCAACGCCGACGTGCGCGAGCAGGTGACCGGGCTGCTGCGCGACGCCGGGGTGCCGGTCACCGACGCCGACAACGTCCTGCCGCGTATCGGGGTGCTCGCCCCGGCGTCGGCGCGGGCGGCGATCCGGGCGGTGTTCCTGCGCCACGTCATCGGCGGTAAACGACTGTCGAGGGGGGCCCGGTTCGCGCGGTTGGTGCGGGCGGCCACTCCCGACGCGGTGCTCACCGGTGTGGAGGTGCTCGCCGACACCCTCGGCGGGGACCTGGCAGTGGTCGACGTGGGTGGGGCCACCACCGACGTGTACTCGGTGCTCACGCCCGACGAGCGGGCCACCGGGCTGGGCCGGGAGGTCGCCGGCAGCCTGTGGCGGGCCCGCACCGTGGAGGGCGACCTAGGCATGCGGTGGAGCGCCCCCGGGGTGGTGCGGGCCGCCGCGGAGGAGCGGCTGCTCGCCGCCGGTGAGGCCGACGATTTGGGTGCCGCTGCGGCGCGCCGGGCGGCCGACCCGGCGTTCCTGGCCGTCGACGCCGTCGAGCGGGCCGTGGACCGGCGCATCGCCACCCTCGCCGCGACTGTGGCGCTGCGCCGGCACGCCCGGGGCGCCGCCACCGGTGAGCGGGCCGGGCGGGACCTGCGCGACGTGCGGATGCTGGTGGGCTCCGGTGGGGTGTTGCGGCACTCGACGGCGGACGTGTCCGGGCAGGTGCTGACGGCGGTCCTGGCCGACCACGCCGGTGGGTGGGCGTTGCCGCGCGCCGCCGCGGCGGTGGTCGACGCCGACTACGTGTTGGCCGCCGGAGGGCTGCTCGCCGAGGAGCACCGGGCGGCCGCGCAGGCGCTGCTGCGTCAGCATCTGCGTACGCATTGAGACTCGCCGACCCGACACGCCGTGTCGCAACACACGACAGGCCGGCTGCGGGTTGACAACCGACGGGGGTCGGCACGTACCGTCTTTGAGTCCTACCACGGGAAGCGGCTGTTGTTCGCTTCGTCCCTTCGTCCGCTGGCCGAGCGACATGTTTGAGCGTCATCGTCGCGGCGGCCAGGTCCAGCGGGCGGGGGTCGGCGGGGCGGCGCGAACCGGCCGCGGTTACCGGTGTACGGGCAGGGTGAGGTGCACGGCCAGTAGACAACGGCCCGGCGGGGGCAGCCAGTCCACGTCCGGTCGGTCCGAAGGTCGTCGTGCCCCATCCTCGCCACACCGGCCGGGAAGGGCCTGGGAGCATCGGGGCGCGGCGCGAGCCGCGCCCCGATTTCATGTCCCCCGGCGCGTTGACCCGCCCACGTCCCCGCGCCAGTGCCGCTTCCCGTGATCAAGTGACGAAAAGTAGGTCCAACAGTCTTCCTCGACCTGTTTTTCATCACCTGATCACCAGGTCCCTCCGATCACCGTCGGCGGCCCGACGCGGCAGCCAGGACCGTCAGCCAGGTAGCCTTCGCCGGGTGATCGAGGTGAAGCTGCGGTGACGATGCTGGACCGGGATGACACCCACGCCCCCACGGTGATCAACGCGCCGGTCGTCGCGGGTCGCCCCCTACCGCTACGGGTCGCGGTTCCCCTGGCGATCGCCGCCGGGCTGGCCCTGCTGGTGGCGTTCCCCCCGTACGGGGTGTGGCCGCTAGCCCCCGTCGGGGTGGCGTTGCTGGCCGCCGCCGCGCACCGGCGGCGGTTGCGCGCCGGCGCCGGCCTGGGTTTCCTGACCGGGGTGGCGTTGTTCGCCCCGCTGCTGGCCTGGACGAACCTGCACACCGGCTATCTGCCGTGGGTGCTGCTGTCGCTGCTGCAGGCCGGTTACCTGGCGTTGCTGGGCGCTGCCACCGCCTGGGTGTCGCCGCTGGTCGACCGCGCCCGTTGGGCGTGGCCGGCGCTGACCGGGTTGCTCTGGGTCGGGCAGGAGGCGCTGCGCGACCGCACCCCGTTCGGCGGGTTCCCGTGGGGGCGGTTGGCGTTCAGCCAGGACACCTCGCCGCTGTTGCGCCTGGCCGCGTTGGGCGGCGCCCCGCTGGTGACCTTCGCGGTGGCGCTCGTCGGCGGGTTGCTGGTCACCGCCGTCTGGCACCTCTGGGCCACCACGCGTCGCACCGCGCCCATGCACCGCAGCGGCACCGACGTGACCGGAGCGGCGCCTGCCGACCCCGCGGCTGACGCGGTGGCCACCACAGCAGGCGACGGCCCGCAGGACGCTGACGGCCCGCTGGACGGCCCGCTGGACGGCCCGGCACCCGCCGGGGGTGCGCCGGCACGGCGCTGGACGCCGGTGGTCGTACCGGCCGTCGTGGCCGTCGCGCTGACCGCCGGGGGTCTGCTGGTGCCGGTCGCCACCGCCGGGTCCGGCGACACCGTCACCGTGGCGATCGTGCAGGGCAACGTGCCGCGGCTGGGCCTGGACTTCAACGCCCAACGGCAGGCGGTGCTCAACAACCACGTCGACGCCACGATCGAACTGGCCGGTCGGGTCGCCGCCGGGCAGCAGCGGCGACCCGACCTGGTGGTGTGGCCGGAGAACTCCAGCGACATCGACCCGCTGCGCAACCCCACCGCCGGTGCGCGCATCTCCCAGGCCGCCGACACCATCGGCGCGCCGATCCTGGTCGGCGCGGTGCTGCTGGGTCCCGACGCCGGGCAGGTCCGCAACGCGGGCATCCTGTGGCACCCCGGCACCGGTGCCGACCTCGACCAGCTGTACACGAAACGCCATCCGGTGCCGTTCGCCGAGTACGTGCCGCTGCGCGACGTGGCCCGGCTGGTCAGCAAGAAGGTCGACCTGATCCGCAACGACTTCGTGCCGGGAAGCACCCCGGGCGTGGTACGCGCCGGCACCGCCGTGCTCGGTGACGTGATCTGCTTCGAGGTCGCCTACGACGAGGTGGTCCGCGACACCGTCACCGGCGGCGCGCAACTGCTTGTGGTGCAGACGAACAACGCCACCTTCGACGTGGCGGAGGCCCGCCAGCAGATGGCGATGGTGCGGTTGCGGGCGGTGGAGCACGGACGGCCGGCGTTGATGGCCTCCACTGTCGGAGTGTCCGGGTTCGTCGCACCCGACGGGCGGGTAAGCGATGCCACCGGGTTCAACACCCGGGAGGTCGTGGTGCGGCAGTTGCGGCTCGACGACGGACGCACCCTCGCCACCCGCCTCGGCTGGTGGCCGGAGGTGGCGCTCGCCGCGCTTGCCGCGGCGGCCCTGGTCGGCGCGGCGGTGCTGCGCCGGCGGCAGCGGGTCAGGCCCGGATAGCAACAGCCGGTACGCCGGCGGGAGCGGAGGAACCGTGATCCAGGCGACCGATACGATCCGACGCGCGGACGAGGTGCCCGGGGTGGGCCGGGTGCTGGTGGTGATCCCCACCTACAACGAGGCCGACAACATCGCCGTGATCGTGGGCCGGGTCCGGCGGGCCGCCCCGGCGGTGCAGATCCTCATCGCCGACGACAACAGCCCCGACGGCACCGGCGCGATCGCCGACGCCCTCGCCGACGGCGACGCGCACGTGCAGGTGCTGCACCGTCAGGGCAAGCAGGGCCTCGGCGCGGCGTACCTGGCCGGGTTCGGGTGGGCGCGCGAGCGTGGCTACCAGGCGGTCGTGGAGATGGACGCGGACGGCTCCCACGCCCCGGAGGACCTGCCGGCGCTGCTGGACGCCGCCCGCGACGCCGACGTGGTGATCGGCTCCCGGTGGACCAGGGGCGCGCGGGTGCTCAACTGGCCGCTGCGGCGACTGTTGCTGTCGCGCGGCGGCAACCTTTACGCGCGCCTGGCGCTGGGCATGCCCGTCTCGGACGCCACCGGCGGTTACCGGGTGTACCGGATCAGCGCGTTGGACGCCATCGACCTGGAGTCGGTGACCTCCCAGGGCTACTCGTTCCAGGTGGAGTTGTCGCGGTTGGCGCACCGGGCCGGGGTGCGGATCGTGGAGGTGCCAATCACCTTCGCCGAGCGGGAACGCGGCGACAGCAAGATGAGCCCGAAGATCGTGGCCGAGGCGCTGTGGCGGATCACCGCCTGGGGGGTGCGCGACCGCCGTCAGGCGGTACGCCGGGGCCTGCACGGCACCGCCGCCGCCCAGGCACGGTGGCCGTGAGCGCGGCCGTGTCATGCTGGATGAGCGGAACACGTCCGTGGTGTCCGCAGGAATGGCGATGAGGTGAGATGCGCCGAGGACTGAGGTTCGTACCGTTGGCCCTGTTGCTGGCGGTGGTGCTGGAGTTGGCGGTGTTCGTCGGCGTGGGACGGGCGCTGGGGTTCGGCGCGGCGGTGTTGCTGGTGTTCGCCGCGTCCCTGCTGGGTTTGGTGCTGCTGCGCCGCGAGGGGATGCGCGCCTGGCGTGGTTTCCGTGCCGCGGCGGCGGCCGGGCAACCCCCGGGTGGTCAGGTGACCGACGGGCTCGTCGGGCTGGCCGGCGCGCTGTTGCTGGCGGTGCCGGGCCTGGTCAGCGGGCTGGTCGGGGTGCTGCTGCTGGTGCCGCCGGTGCGTCGACTGGCCCGCGCCGGGGTGCGCCGCGCCACTGAGCGGCGGGTGTCGTCGATGGTCGCCGGTGACCTGTTCGGGCCCCGCACGGTGCGGGTGCGCCAAGGTGCGCCGCAACCCGCCCCGCAACCGGAGCAGCCGGTGGTGGTCGACGGCGGTCGCGCCATCGAGGGCGAGATCGTCGAACCCGGCCGGCACTGAGACCAGGCCAAACAGACACGACGGCGCCCCCGGGGAGAACCCCGGGGGCGCCGTCGTCGTGCGTCGGTGCGGCTCAGGCGCGGCCGCGGCGGGTCCGAACCTCCTGCAGGCGCTCCTCCAGGATGTCCTCCAGCTCGGCGATGGAACGCCGCTCCAGAAGCATGTCCCAGTGGGTACGCGGCGGCTTGGCCTTCTTCTGCTCCGGCTCGTTGCCGTCGACGAGTCGGGCGACGCTGCCGTCGAACTTGCATTCCCAGGTCGTCGGGACCTCGGCGTCGACGGCGAACGGCACCTCGAACTGGTGGCCCTTGGCGCAGAGGTACTCGCGGGTCTGACGCGGCGCGAGCTCCGTGTTGCGGTCGGATTCGTAGCTCACCGCGCCAAGGCGGCTTCCGCGCAGCATACGCTCGCCCATGATCGACTTCCCCTCGTTCGTGGTGCTGGTCTTCTGGGTGTAACGGTGCGTCCCCGTCGAGCCATTCCCGCCCGAGGGCGTGAGGCGTCCACGGGTGGGCCGGGACCAAGGGTAGCCGGCCGGGACGCTCACCCGGTGAGGTGATCCCCGGGCGGGTCGGGACAACGGGGTGTCCGCTGCCACCGGGGAGGTTAACCGCCTGAGCCTACCGAAGGTTGCGCCACGATGATCAGGTGGCGTCGCCGGGAGTGGCGGCGCCGAGGCGTGCCAGCGCCAACGCCAGGTCACTGACCTGGTCGCCGAGCTGCGCCACCCGCCGCTGGGCCAGGTCCCGGTCGGTCTCGGCGGCGTCGAGTCGTACCGTCAGCGCGGTGCGGTGACCCTCGGCGGTCGCCGCGGCCTGCCGGGCCACCGTCAGCTCGGCGGTGAGCGTGTCGCGCTGGGCGGCCAGGGCCGCCACCTCCGCGCGCAGCCGCGCGGCCAGCTCCGCAGCCTCCTGCCGGGCGTCGTCGGCCTGCCGGGCGGCGACCTCGGCCCGGTCGCGGGCCCGGTCGGCCTGCTCGCGCGCCCGGGCGGCGTCGGCGGCCTCCGCGCGGGTCCGCGCCGCGTCGGCGCGCGACTGCTCGATCTGACGCCGGACGTCCTGCACCTCGGCCTGCCACCGCCCGGCCCGCTCGGTCGCCTCGGCGGCGGCGCGGCTGGCCCGTTCGGCCTCGGCGCGCAGCGCGTCGCGTTCCACGCCCAGGTCGGCCACCCGCTGCCGATCGGCGTCACGCTGCGTGCGCAGGTCCCGCGCCTCGGCCCGGGCCTGGTCGCGGTCGCGCTCGGCCTGGGCGCGCAGCGCCTCCGCGGCGCTGGCATCGTGGCGCGCCTGGTCGCGGGCGGCCTCAGCGTGCCGCGCCCGCTCCTCGGCGGCGGTGACCTGCCGCTGCGCCAGCTCGGCGCGCTGGCGGGCGTCGTCAGCGTCGGCGCGGGCCGCGCGGGCCTGCTCGCGGGCGCGCGCCGCGTCGGCCGCCGCGGTCTCGGCGTCGTCGCGGGCCTCGTCGCGTTCGGTCTGCGCCGCCGCGATCTCGGTGGCGGCCTCCGCGCGGACCTGTGCGAGCTGCCGCTGCACACCCACCGGCGACAGCTCGGCGTGCAGCGACTCGGTCAACGTCTCGACGATCTGGTCGAGTCGGTCCACCGCCTCCCAGGTGCGGGCCACCTGACCGGGTAGACCGGGGGCGTTGCGGTGACGCATCCGGCTGTTGCGGGAGGCGCGCTGGCAGGCGCCGTCGTTGTCGCGGCAGTAGCGAAACGGTCGACCCGCGCCGACACGCTGCGGCACCGGCGCTCCACAGTGGGCGCACGGGCGGGTCTCGGTGGTGCTGGGCTGGGCGTCCATCGAGGGCGAAGTCTAGTGCCGGCCGATCAGCTCGCCGCCCGGGCCGTCGCGTCCAGGGTGTAGCGGCGTTGCAGCAGCAGCGCCGCGAGCATCGCCACCGCCGGCAGCAACCCGAAGCCGTAGCGGACCGCCACGAGCGCGGCGTCCGGCTGCACCGGTGACTCACCGGCGGTCGAGGCCACGAAACCACCCACTGTCAGGCACAGCGCGTACGCGTACGGGCCCAGGGCCGCGCCGGTGGCCTCGGTGGCCGTCCACACCCCGGTGTAGGTGCCGGCCCCGGTGCTGCCGGCGTTGCTGGCGGCGCGGATCACGTCGGGCAGCATCGAGAACGGCAGCAGCTGCATGCCGGCGAACGCCACCCCGAGCACCGCCACCGCGGCGACCAGCACCGGCAGGCCGGCCGGTCGGCCCACCGCCAACACCAGCGAGCCGATCGCGAACGCGCCCTGCGCGCCGAGCAACGCCCGCTGCTTGCCGACGCGGCGGGCCACCACCAGCCAGGCCGGGGTGACCAGCAGCGCCGGCGCCACGAACGCGGCCACCAGCACCGTGGTCAGGCCCGGAGCGCGCAGCTCGTACTCGGCGTAGTAGGGCACCCCGGCGAGCACCAGGTGGGTGGTGGTGGACATCGCCAGGTACGCGGCGACCAGCCAGCGGAACTGCCTGTCGCGCAGCGCCGTGCGCAACGCCCGCCACCCGCCGTGCCCGCAAGCGGTGCTGACCGGCACGGACCCGCGCAGCCGGGCGATGCCGGCGACACCGACCAGCATGGCCGCCAGCATCCCCACCGCCAGGACCACGCCCATCCGCTGGTAGCCGTCCCGGGTCGCGGCGTCGCCGCCGGTGAGCAGCGGGGCCAGCAGCCCGGAGACCAGGATGCCCAGGGTCAGCACCACCATCCGGAACGCCATCAGCCGGGTGCGTTCGTGGTAGCCGATGCGCAGGTCGGCCGGGGTGGACAGGTAGGGGACCTGGTAGGCGGCGAAGAGCAGGTTGCCGGCGATGAAGAACACCGCCACCCAGGCCGCGGCCGGCGCGCCGGTCAGGCCGGCGGGCACCGCGAAGAGCGCGGCGAACGCGACCGGCAGGGCGCAGCCGAGCAGCAGCAGGCGGCGACGGTCGCCGCGTCGGGTCTGCTCGACGTCGGCGCGGTGCCCCACCCAGGGGTGCAGCAGCACGTCGGCGATCTTCGGCAGCAGCAGCGCCAGGCCGGCCAGCCACGGTCCGACGGCCAGCACGTCGGTGAGGAAGTAGAGCAGCAGCAGGCCAGGCACTGTCACCCAGACGCCCATGCCGAGCGAGCCGGCCGCGAAGCCCGCCAGCGGGCCGCGCGGCAGCGTCGCGTCGGTGGCGGCCGCGGGCCGCCGGTCCAGCCCGGTCATCGCCGCATCCTCTCCGCAATCCAACGGTTGCTGGATTCTAGGGGCACAATGGCGGCCATGACCATGCCCCGCCGCCGCCCGGGTCGGCCCCGCCGCGACGAGACCCGGCCGACCCGCGAGGTGGTGCTCACCGCGGCGACAGCGCTCTTCGCCGAGCGGGGCTTCGACGCCGTCGGGCTGCGGGAGGTCGCCGCCGCCGCCGGGGTCGACGTCGCCACTGTCGCGCACCACACGGGTACGAAGGCAGCGCTCTACGACGCGTGCTTCGCCAGGGTGTTCGCCGCCGAGCGGGACGTGCTGACCGAGGCCGCCGCGCAGGCCCGTGCCGCTCTCGACGCCGGTCCGGACGCGGCGCTGAGGGCCCTGCACGAGCTGGTCGACGTCTTCGTCGACTTCCTGGAGGACCGCCCCGAGACCACAGCGCTGTGGCTGCGCCGCTGGTTGGAACCGCAGCGGCACGGCGAGCTCGACCAGCGTTACGCCGACCCGTTGTACCGGCTGGTCGCGGAGCTGCTCACCGCCGCCGCGGCGACCGGCGCCCTCGCCGAGCCGACCCCGCACATCACCGTGCGGAGTCTGGTGTGGGCGACGCACGGGCACGTGGTGGCGCTGGCCGCGGGCGCGCCCGGCGCTCGGGAGAGGCGCGAGTTCAGGGCGTTCGTGCATCGCCTGCTCGACGGGCTGTACGGATCGCCGACCCCTTGACGGGCCGCCACCGCGCGACGATTATCCATCGGACGTTGGATTAATGGGGGCGGCAATGGGCGTACCACAGCGGGTAGCGGTGATCGGGGCCGGCGCCGCCGGCCTCGCCGCGATCAAGGCACTACGCGACGCCGACGTGCCAACTGTGGGCTTCGAGGCCGCCGAGCAGGTCGGTGGCCTCTGGGTCTACGGGGCGCCCGACTCGCCCGCGTACCGCACGCTGCACCTCAACACCAGCCGTGGCCGCACCCAGTTCGCCGACCACCCGATGCCCACCGACTGGCCCGACTACCCCGACCACCGTCGCGTCGCCGGTTACCTCGCCGACTACGCCACCCGTTTCGGGCTGGCCGACACCATCCGGCTGCGCCACACCGTCGAGCGGGTCACCCAGCACCCCAACGGCACCTGGACGGTGACCGCCAGCGGCCCGAGCGGCCCGGTCGAGGTCACCGTCGACGCGGTGGTCGTCGCCAACGGGCACAACCGGGTGCCCCGGCTGCCCGACCCCGGCTACCCCGGCACCTGTACCGCCGAGCAGATCCACAGCCACGACTACCGGGGCCCGGAACAGTTGGCCGGCAAGCGGGTCCTGGTCGTCGGCGGCGGCAACTCCGCGATGGACATCGCCGTCGACGCGTCGTACGCCGCCACCCGCACCCTGCTGTCGCTGCGCCGGGGCGTCTGGGTGGTGCCGAAGTACCTGCTGGGTCGCCCCTCGGACACCCTCAACGGGGCGTTGGTCCGCCGGCTGCCGTGGCGTCTGCGCCAACGCATCAGCCAGACGATGCTGAGCGCCACCGTCGGCAACCCCACCCGTTACGGGCTGCCCGCGCCGACACACGGCTTCCTGCAGGACCACCCGACGCTCTCCGACGGGTTGCTGTCGCGGCTGACCCACGGTGACGTCGAGGCCCGACCCGGTGTCGCCACCCTCGACGGCGACCGGGTGGAGTTCACCGACGGCCGCAGCGACATCGTCGACCTGATCATCTGGTGCACCGGTTACCGGGTGGACGTCCCGTTCCTCGACCCGGCGCTGCTCGCCGGGGGCGCCGACACCCTGCCGTTGTACCGGCACGTGTTCCACCCCGACGCGCCAGGGCTGAGCTTCGTCGGGTTGATGCAGTCCACCGGTTCCGCGTTCCCCCTGGTCGAGGCGCAGGCCAAGCTGATCGCGGCGCACCTCGCCGGCCGGTACGCGCTGCCCGACCCGGAGCGGCAGCGCGCGGCCTGCCGGGCCGAACTGCGGGCCGCGACCGCCCGCTGGGGTCAGCGCCGCCCGGCGATGCGGGTGGACTTCGACGTCTACCTGGCGGAGCTGGCCCGGGAGTTGACCGCCGGAACCCGCCGCGCCCGCTCCGGCGCGGCACCCTCGATGGGGGCACCCCGGTGAGCGGCCGATCCCTGGCCAATCGGCGGGTGCTGGTCACCGGGGCGAGCGGGACCTTCGGCCGCCACCTCGGCGCCGCGCTGAGCGCGGCCGGCGCCCGGGTGGTGGGGCTCGACCTGCACGCCCGTCCCGACGACGACGTGCCGGTGCTGGGCTGCGACCTGACCGACCCGGACGCCGTACCGGTGGCGGTTCGGGCCGCCGTCGACCGGCTCGGCGGGCTCGACCTGCTGATCAACAACGCCGGGGTCGGTGGTCCAGCGCCGGCCGAGTTGCCGCCCGACGAGGTGGTCAGCCGACAACTGGAGGTCAACCTCCTCGCCGCCTGGCGCACCACCGCCGCCGCGCTGCCCCCGTTGGTCACCGCACACGGACGGGTGATCTTCGTGGCCAGCCGGATGGCGGTGCTGCCGCTGCCGCTCGCCGCCGCGTACGGGGTGAGCAAACGGGCAGTGGTCGCCTACGCCGACGCGCTGCGCCACGAGGTGGGCACCCACGTCGGTATCAGCGTCGTCTACCCGAGCATGGTCGCCTCCCCGATCCACGACAGCACCGCCGAGGCCGGGCTTTCCCTGCGGGGGGTGTCGCGCCCCGAGCCCGTCGAAGGGGTGGTCGCGGCGATCCTGCGGACCGCCACCGCCCGGCGGGCGCCCCGGGACGTGGCGACCACCGCCCGCGGCCGGCTGGAGCTGGCCGTCGGGCGGCATGCGCCAGCGTTGGCCGACCGGCTGGTACGCCGTACCCTCGCCGCCCGGCTCGCCGCCGGTGACCTGGACGCCGCGCCGCTGGCCGCCGGGATGCTCGACCGCCACCGGGGCCGCTGACCGCCCGGGTCAGGGCGTGGCGACCGCCGCGCGCGAGCGGTCGGCGGCGATCCGCACGGCCAGCGCCGCGAGCGCGGTGCCGGTCACCCACCGCTGCACCCGCAACCACACCGGCCGGCGGGCGAAGAACCCGGCCAACGAGCCGGCGCTGAGCACGATCAGCGCGTTCACGCTCAGCGCCACGACGATCTGGGTCAGACCGAGCAGCAGGCTCTGCGTGGCCAGGTGCCCCCGTGTCGGGTCGATGAACTGCGGGAGCAGCGACACGTAGAGGATCGCGATCTTCGGGTTCAGCAGATTGGTGATCAGGCCCATGGTGAACAGCCGCCGGGGCGGGTCCGGCGGCAGCGGCGCGGGCCGGAACGGCGAGTGCCCACCGGGGCGCAGCGTCCGCCAGGCCAGCCAGAGCAGGTAGCCGGCGCCGGCCAGCTTCACCACCGCGTACAGCGTCGGCACCAGGACGAAGACGGTGGCCAGGCCGGCGACCGCCGCCGCCAGGTAGACGCCGAAGCCGGCGGCCACCCCGAGCAGTGAGACCAACCCGGCACGACGGCCCTGCGCCACGGAGCGCGACACCAGATAGACCATGTTCGGGCCGGGCGTGAGCACCAGCCCCAACGCCACCAGCGCGATGCCCAGCAGTGCACCAGTACCCACCACGACGCTTCCCCCGTTCGGTAGTCCTCACACCGACCGTAATCGGGATGAACGACCCACCCCAGGGCCACCTGGCAGGCCGTGGCCTGCGATCCGGGTGATCCACTCACGTTCGACGCAACGGCAGCGGTGCCGGCGGGAATGCTCACCGTGGCGGGCGCGCTGACCCCTGGCAAGTGCGTGTCGCCGGCCGGAGGCGGCGCGTTACGGTGGCCAGGGAGGTGCCGCACGGTGACCGAGGCGTGGGAAGCGTCAGTGGAGGCGAAGATCCAGGATGCCGTTCAGCGCGGCGAGTTCGACGACCTGCCCGGCATGGGCAAGCCGATCCCCGGTCGGGGGGCGCCGTACGACGAGGCGTGGTGGATCAAGAGCTTCCTGGAGCGCGAGGCACTCCCCAGCGACCTGCTCCTGCCCACGTCGCTGCAACTGCGCCGACGCATCGAGCAGGTCCCCGACGAGGTCCGTGACCTGCCCACCGAGCAGTCCGTCCGCGACTTCGTGGGGCAGCTGAACGCGCAGATCGTGTCGTGGCTGCGCTTCCCCGACGACGGCCCCCGGGTCGCGGTGCGCCCGGTGAACACCGAGGACGTGGTGCGCCGCTGGCGCGCCGAACGGGCCCGGCCCGAGCTCACCTCGACCGTCACCGAACCGGCGACCGTCGTGAAGCCGTCGCGCCGGCACCGCACCTGGTGGCAGCTGTGGCGCCGCCGTCGGGGCTGACTCCCCGGCCATGACCACGGCAGACTGTGCCGATGCTGATCGAATCGCGGACGCCCGACACACCCTCGACGCCGGGTGTCGCACTGCGTCAGTGGTGCGCCGACGACCTGGATGAGCTGGTGCAGGCGTACCGGGATCCGGTCCTGCGTCGCTGGACCAGAGCCCCGGTGACCACCGCCGCCGAGGCCCGACGGTGGCTGGAAGGCGCACTGCGCGACTGGGCCGACGGCCGGCGGTACACCTTCGCCGTCATCGACGAGCAGGCCGACGGCGACCGACTGGTGGGCAACGTGGTGCTCAAGGGGGTCACGCCGGAGCGCCCGGCCCCGGAGGTCGGCTACTGGACGGCGGCGTGGGCACGCGGTCGCGGCGTCGCCCCCCGCGCGGTCACCGCGCTGAGCCGCTGGGCGTTCGACCGGTTCCCCGAGGTGGCCCGTCTCGACCTGCTGCACCAGGTGGACAACGTCGCGTCCTGCCGGGTGGCGCAGAAGTGCGGCTTCGCGTTCCAGGAGGTGTTGCCGGCCCGGCCGCCCTTCCCGCTCGACGGCCACCGGCACTCGCTGCACGCCGGCTAGCCGGGCGGCACACCCCACACCGTCCGACAGTGTCCGGGCCGAGCGCCCGGACGACCGTCGGCGCGAAAGGGAACTGGCGAGGTGACCGAGTACGCCAAGGTGTTCGCGGTGCGCGCCTGCTGTCCCCGACCGGCGAGCACCCACCGCCCTCGACGCTGGTGCGCGTCAGTCGACTGCGGCCCGCCATTTCCAGGACGTGCGCCGGTCCCGACCGGGCAGCTCACCGCGCCCGGTCATCCAGAGCAGCACCTCGGGTACCGCCCCGGGCGGGGCGTCCGGGAAGAGTCGGTGCAGCACCAGCGCGCTCAACCGTTGCGGCGGCTGCCACCGCACACCGAGGCCGAGGGTGATGTCGTAAGTGTGCAGCAGGGTCTCGGCCACGCCCATGGCGGCGAACCCGGCCGGATCACACGGGCCCCAGTGCCAGGCGCGCGTGTCAGGCGGGGCCGCGTCGACGGCGGCGGCGAGCAGACCGGCGCAGGCCCGCACCACTGTGAGCACCTGCGTCGGGCTCGCCTCGGGGGAGACCCGCAGGTCGTACGGGAGATAGCCGTCATCCGGACGGCCGGTGACCTGCCCCGCGTACGCGAGGAGGTCGT
Organism: Micromonospora sp. NPDC048986; assembly: GCF_040649335.1. NCBI lineage: Bacteria > Bacillati > Actinomycetota > Actinomycetes > Micromonosporales > Micromonosporaceae > Micromonospora > Micromonospora sp. NPDC048986. The sequence goes on along the minus strand of NZ_JBEZFJ010000010.1, from coordinate 138,343 downwards.
GCGCGACGTGCGCCGCGGTGGTCCAGCAGCTCCAGCTCAGCGAGCCGGCCGGCACCGACCAGTCGCGTTCCCGGTGTGGCAGCAGCACCCGGGTCATCTGCTCGGCCGCCTCCCGCAGGTCGGCGCCGGTCACCGCCGCCATCCGCCAACCCACCGGGCAGCGCTGGGCGTGGGAATCTCGTCGTGGGTAACGGGCATCGAGGCATGCAAGAATCCATCCTCGCATGTGGGGGGAGGCGAGCGGGATGTTGCCCAACATGGTGGTGGACACGACTGTGTTGCCCCCGGCGGACCGGTTCGCGTTCTGGTATGCCCTGGTCGCCCGGGAAACGGCGCCAGCGCACATCAGCAGCGGCCACCTGGACAACTTCGTGGCCTACGCGCAGGCCATCGATCTCGGCCGCATTCGGATGACCTCGCTGCGCTACCCGTCGCTGGACTCGATCCGGCCGACGAGACTGGTCCGCCGCGCCGAGGGGGATGTGTATCAACTCGCGCTCCCACTGACGGGTCGCAGCACGTTGATCCAGGATCGCACCGAGTCCACGCTGGAAGCTGCCAACCAGTTCACGCTGTTGGACACCGCGCGGCCGCACGTCGCCCGGCACTACGCGGACGGCCCTGGACTCGCCACCACGATCACCGTGCAGATACCGCACGCGGCGCTGCCAGTGGCCTCGGACCGGCTCCGCCGCCTACTGGCCACGCCGATACCGTCGCACCTCGGCGTCGGCGGGCTGTTGGTCCACCACCTGCGCAGCATCGCGGCACACCCGGAGCAGTTCGAGCCGGCCCAGGCCGAGATCCTGGGCGGGGTGGCGGTGGACCTGCTCACTGCCGCGCTCGCTCAGTACCTCGACATCGAGGACACCCTGTCACCGGAGGCGCGGCACACCGCACTGCGGGCCCGGATCGTCGACTTCATCGACCGCCACCTCGACAGCGACGAACTCAGCCCTCGCAGCGTCGCCGCCGCCCACCACATCTCGCCGCGGTCGCTGCACCGCCTGTTCGAGGCGGAGGCGACGACAGTTGCCGAACTCATCCGCACCAGGCGTCTGGAGCAGTGCCGGCGTGATCTCGGCAACCCGCTGCTGCGGCAGCCGATCCAGGCCATCGCCGCCCGTTGGGGTTTTCCGGACAAGGCCCACTTCAGCCGCCTCTTCCGTGCCCACTACGGACGTTCGCCGCAGGAGTACCGCGCCGGCGTCGCACGCCAGGCTCGCTGACCCGACCGACCGCTACCGTCGACGGTCGGTCGGATCGTCCTCGACGAAGTCCCGGACCGCAGCGCGGATGCTCTCGCCGTACGGGTCGTCAGGTAGCAGCGGCAGGTGTTCGCGGGCTCGGGCGAGGTGCTCCCGGGCCGCACCGACGTTGCCCAGGCGGCGGTGGCAGTCGGCCAGGTTGAGGTACAGCGACGGCAGGAACGCCTGGACCTGGAGCGAGGGCAGATACCGCTGGGCGCGTTCGTCGCTCAGGTCGGACACGGCGGCCAGGGCTCGTTCGTCCCAGGTCAGCTCCGCCTCGGTGCTGTCCTGAAGGTCGGCGAGGTAATGCGCCAGGGTGCAGCGGTGCAGGGCGTCGCCGGTGGGTCCGAGTTCGTCCCACAAGGCGGTGAGCAGCTCACGGGCCCGGGCAGGCGCGCCGCTCTGGCCGAGCTGCACGGCCTCGATGATGCGGGTCATTGTGCTGTCGGCGGTCGCGGGGTCGGTCATGTCGCCGATGGTCGGGCCTCAACCCGGTCGAGGGTCAAATCCGGATGGCGTCGAGAAATTACATAGCTCTGCTCAGATCTTGCAATCCACTGTTTATTTTCCCTAGGCTGCCGTGGTGAGCGAACATTCGCTGGTCGAAGCGAGAGATCTGACGAAGGTCTATCCAGCACGTGGGTCCACTGCGGAGTTCCGCGCTGTCGACGGCATCGACTTCGCCCTTGAACGAGGCGAGTCCTTCGGGCTTCTCGGCCCCAACGGCGCCGGCAAGTCCACCACCATGCGGATGATCGCCGCCACGTCGCCGATCAGCGGCGGCAGCCTGCGCGTACTGGGCATGGACCCGATGAGACAGGGGCCGGAGGTCCGCGCCCGGCTGGGCGTCGTCACTCAGGACGACCACCTGGACAACGAGCTCACCGTGCGGGAGAACCTGCACATCTACGGGCGATACTTCGGCCTGTCGCGGGCCGTCATCCGGGACCGGGCGACCCGACTGCTCGACTTCGCCCAACTTCAGGAGAAGTCCGGCGACCAGGTCGAAACGCTCTCCGGCGGCATGCGGCGGCGGCTGACCATCGCCCGCTCCCTGATCAACGAACCGGACATCCTGCTGCTCGACGAGCCAACCACCGGCCTCGACCCGCAGGCCCGACACATCCTGTGGGACCGGCTCTTCCAGCTCAAACAGCAGGGCGTCACGCTCATCCTCACCACGCACTACATGGACGAGGCCGAGCAGCTCTGCGACCGGCTCATCGTGGTCGACCACGGCCGCATCGTCGCGCAGGGCTCACCCCGGGAACTGATCACCAGGTACGCCACCCGGGAGGTTCTCGAACTCCGCTTCCGCCTCGACGAACGCGACACGGCGGCGCAGAAGCTCCGGACATCGATGCTGGCCACCGGAGGCAACGACACCGAGGGCCGCGTCGAACTGCTCCCCGACCGGGTGCTCGTCTACACCGTCGACGGTGAGGCCGCCCTCGCCACTGTGCACGCCATGTCGCTCACGCCGCTCACCGCACTGGTCCGCCGCGCGACGCTGGAGGACGTGTTCCTCAAGCTCACCGGCCGATCGCTCATCGAGTAGCAGGGGAGACAACTGGTGTTTCGGGTGTTCGGGTACTGGTTGACGCGTTACCGGCGTACCTGGCGTGGCTCGATTGTGATCAACGTGCTGAACCCGTTGCTGTTCCTCATCGGCATCGGCGCCGGGCTGGGCGCCCTGGTCGACGACAACGCGCCAGCCCAGATCGTCGGCGTCTCGTACGCGGCGTTCTTCGCCCCGGGCGTGCTGGCCGCCGCCGCGATGCAGAACGCGTTCCTGGAAGGGGCCGGGGGTGTCGCCCGGGCGGCCGGTTTCGGCGCGTACCGCAGTGCCACACCGACACCGTTGAGGCCGGAGCAGCTCGCCGCCGGGCACCTGTTGTTCATCACCTTCCGGGTGCTCATCGCCAGCGGCGCCTTCATCGTGGTGATGGCCGCGTTCGGGTTGATCGGGGGGTGGTGGGCCCTCGGCGCCCTGCTCGGCGCGACGCTGACCGGGGTCGCGTTCGCGGCACCCGCCGCCGCGTGGGCGGTCGGCGTACGCAAGCTGCGCCACATCGACACGGTGTTCCGCTTCGTCATCATGCCGCTCTACATGTTCTCCGGCACGTTCTTCGCGGTCTCGCAGCTACCCGAGTGGATCCGACCGGTGTCCTATCTGCTGCCGCTGTGGCACGGGGTGGAGCTGTGCCGCACTTTCAGCCTCGGCACCGCGACGATCGCCGGCAGCTCCGTGCACATCGCCTACTTGCTGGTGCTGGCCATCGGCGGCTTCCTGGTCGCCCGGGTCACCTACCGCCGACGGTTGCACCCGTGACGGCCCATGCCCAGAGCCCCGTGGAGGCGCCATGACCACCGTCGCCGTACCCGCCTGGACGAGACGCCGGGCCCTGGCGCTCATCGAACGCAACTTCATGATCTACCGCCGGTCGGTCACGCCGCTGCTCAACGCGCTCGTCGAACCGATCCTGTACCTGCTGTCGATCGGCGTCGGCGTCGGGATGCTCGTCGGCACGGTCCCCGGCGTCGATGTCCCGTACGCCGCCTACGTGGCCCCGGCGATCCTGGCCACCACGGCGATGAACACGGCGTTCAACCAGACGAGCTTCGGTGTGTTCATCCGGATGAGGGTCGAGAAGACCTACGAGGCGATCCTGCCGACACCGCTCTCCGTCACCGACATCGCCGTCGGCGAGGTGACCAGCGCGATGATCAACGGGCTGCTGACGTCGATCGGATTCCTCACCCTGATGGCCGTCGGTGGGCTGGTCACCTCCGCCTGGGTGTTGCTGGCCCTGCCGGCGTCGCTGCTGATCTCGTACGCGTTCGCCGCCGGTGGGCTGGCCGTCACGACGTACCTGCGCGACTTCCCCGACTTCCAGTACATCCAGCTCTTCATGCTGCCGATGTACCTGTTCGCGACGACGTTCTATCCCCTGTCGGTCTACCCGGAGGCGGTGCGACCCCTGATCCAGGCGCTGCCGCTCTACCACAGCATCGAGCTGGTCCGGGAACCCGCGCTCGGCCACCTCGGCTGGGAGCTGCTGATCCCGGTGGCCTACCTCATCGCGTTCGGCTCGGCCGCGATGTACGTCGCCACCCGTCGGATGACCCGGGCGATGCTGCGCTGACGACCCCCGGAGCCGGGACGGGTCCGCGACCCCTCATCGATGGGCGACGAGGGTCTCGAGCACCGCGCGAACGCGGGCCGGCCGGTGGCCGATGACTGTCTCCAGCGTCGGATCGGTTACGGCGAACTCCTTTGCGCGCGCCGCGCGGTACATGCCGAGAGTGAAGTCGGCCGCCGCCGCGGGCATGCCTCGGGCGATGGCGGATGCCCGCCACTCGTCGTCATCCGCGACGACACGTTCGACGGTACGGCCCATGATGTCACTGAGGATGGCGGCCACCGCTTCGAGGTCGAGCATCTCCGGCGCGGTCAGCGGCGCCGTGACCCCGTCGAGTACGCCGTCCTCGGTGAGGGCGACGGCTGCGGCCTCGGCCAGGTCGGCGTGGGCGGTCCAGGACACCGGGCCGTCCGCCGGCGCCACGAGTTGGCCGGTCTCCAGCGCCGTGCCGATGGAGAGGCTGAGTGTGCTTGCGTAGAACCCGTTGCGCAGGGCGGTGAAGGGAACCCCCAGCCCGGCCAGGTGCTCCTCGGTCGCGGCGTGGGTGGGTTGGGCGGCGAAGAGCGAGTCCCGGGAGGCGGCCTGGTGGCTGGTGTACAGGATTCGGTTCGCTCCCGCCGCGCGGGCGGCGTCGATGGCGGCGCGGTTCGCGGCGATCGCGGCGTGCCCGCGGATGGAGGCGGACACGACGAGAACCTTGTCGGCGCCCGCGAAGGCGTGCTCCAGGGTGGCCGGGTCGGTGAAGTCTCCGGCGCGCACCCGAACCCCACGCTCCGCGAGGCCGGCGGCCCTGTCGACGTCGCGCACGCTCACGCCCACGGCGTCGGGTGGTAGCCGGTCGAGCAGCCGGTCGACGATCTGGGACCCGAGCTGACCAGTGGCACCGGTGACGACGAACATGATGAACACTCCCTTGTTGTCGGCGTTACTGGGCGAACGTTAGCACCGATATTTCAGAGATAACAAGACGCTGTTAGCATTGGTCCATGGTGACGACGCAGGACACCCGCGACGACGTCCGTGCGGGCATCGTCGCGGCAGCGACCCAACTGCTGCGCGAGAAGGGCGCGAACGCGGTCACGACGCGCGCCGTCGCCCAGGCCGCCGGTGTGCAGGCACCCACCATCTATCGCCTGTTCGGCGACAAGGACGGTCTTATCGACGCCGTCGCCGAGCACGTCATGGCCGGCTACGTCGGCGGTAAATCGGTCGCAGTGGACGTCGAGACGGGCGATCCGGTAGCGGGCCTGCGCTCCGGATGGCGCGCGCACGTGGAGTTCGGCCTGACAAATCCCGAGCTGTACGCGCTGATCGCCGCGCGGGGGAGCGGCGCACCCTCTCCGGCGACTGTCGCCGGCCTCGACGTGCTCCGCCGCCGTGTCCGGCGACTCGCCGCTGCCGGCCTGCTCCGGGTCGACGAGCAGCGCGCGCTCCTGATGATCCACTCAGCGGGCAACGGCACCATCCTCACCCTGCTGGGAATGCCCGCCGACCAGCGCGACCTCGGTCTGGGCGAGACCATGCTCGATGCCGTGCTCACCAGCATCCTGACAACGGCTCCGGCGACCCCCGACACCACCGCGAACGCTGTCGCGGTGACCTTCGCGACGGTGCTGCCCGACCTCCCGGGGCTCACCGACGCCGAACGCGCGCTGATGGCCGAGTGGCTGCACCGATCACTGACCCACCGGACGCCATGATCACCTGGCAGAGAAACAAGTCGACGGGATCGCACCGGGGGAGATAGGTTGCAGGTGACCGCGACACGGCCCGAGGAGGTGAGACCCATGAACGTTGCAGCGATGTGGGTGCTCCCCCTGCCGTCCCGGTCGGGCGATTGACGTAGGTGTCGCCGGGAGCGCCCTGCCAACACGGCACTCCCGAAAGGCAACACCTATGCACCCTGCGCACTTCACCGCCGAGCCGTCGTCGACCGATCCGGTCGAGCGCGACTTGCCAGTGAGCGATGTCAGCCCAGCTCGGTCGGAACCGCACGCCGATCGCGCGCCCGGCAGATACGACGTGATCATCGCCGGCTGTGGGCCGACCGGCGCGATGCTCGCCGCCGAACTGCGACTACACGACGTACGGGTCCTCGTCCTGGAGAAGGAGACCGAGCCGGTGTCGGCCGTGCGCATCGTCGGCCTGCACATCCGCAGTCTCGAGCTGATGGCGATGCGCGGGCTGCTGGAACGCATCCTCCCGCACGGGCGGCGGCGTCCGGCCAGCGCCTACTTCGCCGCCATCGCCAAGCCCGCGCCCCCCGGCCTGGATTCCCGGTACGCCTACCTGCTGGGTATCCCGCAGCCGGTCATCGAACGTCTGCTCGAGGAACACGCCACCGAACTGGGTGCACAGGTCCGGCGTGGTTGCGCCGTCACCGGCCTCGCGCAGGACGACGAGGGCGTCACAGTCGAGTTGGCCGACGGGGAACAGCTGCGGTCGCGCTACCTCGTCGGCTGTGACGGCGGGCGCAGCACGGTACGCAAACTGCTCGGCGTCGGGTTCCCCGGCGAGCCCGCGCGGACCGAGAGCCTGATGGGCGAGATGGAAGTGGCCGTGCCGCCGGAGGAGATCGCCGCCAAGCTCGGCGAGATCCGCGAAACCCACCAACGATTCTGGCTCCGGCCGGCAGGCGCCGAGGTCTACAGCGTCCTGGTGCCCGCGGCCGGCGTCAGTGACCGCGCCGCACCGCCCACCCTCGAGGATTTCAAGCGCCAGTTGCGCGCCATCGCCGGGACCGACTTCGGCGTGCACTCGCCGCGCTGGTTGTCCCGCTTCGGCGATGCCACCCGACTGGCCGACCACTATCGGGTCGGGCGAGTGCTGCTGGCCGGCGACGCGGCGCACATCCATCCGCCCATCGGCGGACAGGGCCTCAACCTGGGCGTTCAGGACGCAGTCAACCTCGGCTGGAAACTGGCCGCGCGGATCCGTGGTTGGGCGCCGCAGGCCCTGCTGGACACCTACCAGGCCGAACGCCGGCCGGTCGCCGCTGAGGTGCTGGACAACACCCGAGCCCAGACGGAGCTGTTGTCCACCGAGCCGGGCGCACAGGCCCTGCGGAGGCTGCTCACCGAGCTGATGGACTTCGACGAGGTGAACCTGCATCTGTTGAAGAAGATCACCGCAATCGGTATCCGCTACGACTTCGGCGCTGGGCCCGACCTACTCGGTCGCCGGCTGCCTGACATCGCTGTGAAACAGGGCCACCTCTACGATCTGCTGCACCGCGGACGCGGTCTGCTGCTGGATCGCACCGAACGCCTGACCGTCGGCGGCTGGTCAGACCGGGTCGATCACCTGGCGGATACCACCGCTGAGCTGGACGTCCCCTGTGTCCTGTTGCGCCCCGACGGGCACGTCGCCTGGGTCGGTGACGATCAGCAGGACCTGGACGAGCACCTCTCCCGCTGGTTCGGCGAGCCCGTCCACTGACCTCAGGCCGGCGGCCAGGTGCGGTTGAACCGCCAACGGGTCGCGGTCTTCCCCCGTCCGGGCCGTAGCCGAAAGCCCGGACGGGGGGAGACTCTCGGTGCCGCCCGACACCTGGTGAGCTTCACCGCTCATCACAAGGTCGAGGTCGTCGCTGCTGACTGTGCTCCACCGCCACACGCCTGCGGCAACTCGGTCGCTGGCTTGCGGCTTCGTGGCTGCTGATCGACCGCGGTGAGTTCGCTGAGAATCGGGTGCAGCCGATCGGCCAGGGCCGGGTCCGTGCGGGTGAGTTCCGCGCTCAGGGCCGTTGCGGCAGCCGAGAGCGCACGGCGTAACTCGGTCTCATCAGTGGAACGGACCAGGGTCGTTTCGAGCGGGCCGGTGATGTCGGGGGGTAGTAGGTGAGCGCCTTTGGCGTAGCTGGAGGGGTGGCCCAGGCGCTGGCAGGCCAGTGCGATTGTCTGGGCGCGCATAGCGCTGATCCAGTGCTCCGCTTGCCAGTATCTGCCCCGTTCGATGCTGATCCGTGCGTGCAGCGCATGGTGCCATGCCAGGCCGGCCGTGCCGTCGTGACCGCTCGGCGCGGAGGCCCGAAGTGGCGTGGCTCGCCCGAATATCAGTCGCCAACTCGGGCCTCGCGGCCCGAACTCGACCTCCGGGCTGAACGAGAGGTCGACTTCCAGGCAATGAGGCAGCAGGAACACCCGGTAGATCGCCGACCCGGACGTCAGATCCCAGTGGTGGACCGCCGCGAAGTCCTGATACATCTGCTGCGTCCATCGACGCATGACGGCGTCGAGCGGGTCGCTGACCCCGAAGGCCAGGTCGATGTCCGACCAGCGATCCTCGTCGTTCGTGGCGTGCGAGCCGGTGATCGCGGCGGCGACGACACTCGGGTCCTGTTCCGCCAGATGCAGCAGCCGCCGCTGGATCAGGTCGCGTTCCTCTACTGAGAACATCAGGTCACGCTGCTCCGACACCACCGTGCCCCGGCTGGGGGAGACGCCCGGCTGGGCCGGCGGCGAGCCGTTCTCGCTCTCGTCACGGCCAGCAGGTCGCGTGCGTCCATGACGACATCATGCCTCGCCACTCGCAACGGAAGATCGCCAGTGCGTCGAACCAGCGAAGGATCCATCGCATGGTGTTCTGTGGATGCTGGCAGACTCATCGCATGAGAGGTCTGACCGCCGAACTCGTGGTCGATGGCTGTGCCCCGCAGACCCCGGCGCTCGCCCCGAACGGGCGGCTGCTCTGCTACGTCCTCGCCCCCACCAGCCGCACCGGTGACCACCTCGACACCGAACTCTGGCTCGTACACACCGATGGCGCCGTCGCGTCGCGCCGGGCGACCGCCGACACCGCAACCGAATCCCTGCCACGCTGGTCGGCCGACTCGGAGGCGCTGTTCTTCCTGTCCGACAGCGCCGACCGCGGTACGCCGCAACTGCACGGGCTCACCCCCGCCGACGGCACGATGACCACGTTGACCAGCTGGCCCGCCGGCGTCATCGACCACCTGCCGCTCATCGACCCCAACCTGGTCGCGCTGCTCGCCGAGGACGAACCCACCGAGCAGGACGCGCGCCGCGCCCGGGACCGCGACGACGCCATCGTCGTCGGCGAGCGCGAACCGCGTGCCCGGTTGCGCCTGCTCGACCTGCGCACCGGTCGGGTCGTCACCCCGCAGGTGTTCGCTGACCGGCACGTGGTGGAGATGCGGCAACGTCCCGACGGCGGCCCACTTGCCGTGCTGACCTGGGCCAGCGCCGACAACGACCACGGCCCGCGCACGGGCCGACTGCACCTGTTCGATCCCACCACCGGGACTACCGAAAACCTTGGACCGGTCGAGGTCGACGCACGATCGCTGGCCTGGTGGCCGGGCGAGGACGGTTGGCACCTCGGTTACCTCGCGCTCACCCCACCGGTGCTGCAGGCCGGCACCGCCGTGTTCGATCTGGCCGTGCGCAGCCGTGTCCTGCGCAACCGCACCGCTGGACTCTCGATGTGCCCCACCGAACTCTGCCAGACCGATGCGGCCCCGCTGGTGGTGTTCGCCGACGGCCTGAACACGACAGTGGCCCGGCTCGACACCGCCGACCTCACGACCCTGTCGCACCACCCCGGACGCCTCGACAACCTCACCGCCACCCCCGCCGGCGACGAGATCGCGGCGCTTACCGGCACCCGCTATCGGCTCCCGAACGTTCACATCGGAGCGCCAACCGGGCCGCTGCGAAGAATCACCAACACCCGACCCGAACTGGACGACGTCGCACTCGGCACGCAACATCCGCTGGCCTACCGCGCCGCCGACGGCCTCGACCTGGACGGCCTGCTCGTCCTGCCGGTCGGCAGGACCGCATCGGAGGGCCCGTTCCCGCTGGTCACGATCGTGCACGGAGGCCCGTACGATCGCTACGCCGATCGTTGCCAGTTGTTCTGGTTCCCGAGCGCGCAGTGGCTGGCCGCGGCCGGCTACGCGGTGTTGCTACCCAACGCGCGCGGCGGCCAGGGCCATGGCCACCAGTTCGCCGCCAGCGTCGCCGGCCAGGTCGGTCAGCAGGAGTGGACCGACATCCTGACCGGCATCGACCTGCTCATCGCCGAGGGTATCGCCGACCCCGATCGGCTGGGCATCGCCGGCTGGAGCCACGGCGGCTTCATGTCCGCCTGGGCCATCGGCCAGACCGATCGCTTCCGCGCCGCGCTGGTCGGCGCGGGCATCGTCGACTGGGGCATGCTCGCCGCGACCGGGGAGAACGGCCAGTTCGAGGCCGCGCTCGGTGGCAGCACCGGCTGGTCGGGCATCGGACCACACCCCCATGACGCGGTCAGCCCGATTTCCTTCGCCAGCAACATCCGCACCCCGGTGCTCATCCTGCACGGCGCCGAGGACACCAACGTCCCCCTCGGACAGGCCGTGTACCTGCACCGGGCGCTGCGCCACTTCGACGTCGAGCACGAGTTCGTGATCTACCCGAGAGAGGGCCACTCGATCCGGGAGCGCAACCACCAGCTGGACCTCCTGCGCCGGACCCGCGCCTGGTTTGATCGCTGGCTCCAGACGTGACCTGAGCCGACTGTGCGGCTGGACGGGCTGTACGCCACCGGCGCCCGCAAGGTCCCGGCCGGGCAGGGGTGCCGCAGAAGGTGGAGTTCTGTCACCTGGTCGGCACGCCCGGCGGGATCCCAACCGATCAAACGGGCTTCGCCGATGTGGTCCGCGGCCCGCTACGACTGCTGCTGTCCGGACCCGCCAGCTCCGGCGCCCGCGCCACTCCGGACGACGCCACCGGCCCCGGCCGCAACCGCATCCACCTCATCGTCGACGACCTGGACGCCGAGATTGACAGGCTCCGCGACGCCGACCGGGCGTTCCGCAGCGAACTGGTCTCCGGGCCGGGCGGCCGTCAGATTCTGCTCGCCGACCCCGCAGGCAACCTCATCGAACTTTTCCAAGCCGCCGGCTAAGCCAGCCCCGTCAACATCTGAGCCCAGTCGCACTTCGCCGCTGCGCCACGGCAAAGTCGATGTTCCTCAGCGCCGACTCGGCCGCAGCCCAGCCGCTCATACGCGGGATCTCGCGCATCCAACGCACGCCGTGTGGGACCAATCCGGGCAGTGGTGGACTCGGCCCTATCCTGGCGATCATGGTCGCGCTGCCCGAGTGGCTGCCTCGACCCTAGGATCGGGTTGATGCAGGAGACACGGCTAACGGTTCGGCCAGCGAGCTTGGCGGATGTTGCTTCATTGGTGGAGTTGCGCCTGGCCAACGCTGAGGCTCACATTGCTCTCGACGCTGCGACCTACCGCGTTCCACCGCGTGACGCGGTAGCGCGCCACTTCGCGGCCATGGTGGCCGACGAAGCCGGGCGGGATGGTGTCCTCGTCGCTGAGGGCCATGACGGCCAGGTGGTCGGGATGGTCGAAGTGCTGCGGCATTCCGATCCGCCGGACCATCAGATCCTGCGTCCCGAACCTTCGGCCCAGGTCCACACGGTTGTGCTGCCCGATGCCAGAGGGCTCGGGGTGGGATCGGCGTTGCTGGCGGCGGCCGAACGGTGGGCAAGCGGCCGGGGGATCACGTATCTGTCGGCTGGCATCTACCACCGCAACGTCGATGCAGTGCGCTTCTATAGCCGGCACGGCTACACCGACGCCGGCCTCTCCCTCGGTAAGAGCGTGGATTAGCGGTCGCAGTGCCGGTCATCGGAGCCAGATGATGGCGGCGATGCGCAGGGCACGTCTCTGGTGGAGTCGTGGGCGTATCCCTTGTCCGCGATCAGCACGTCCGGGCGTTTGCGGGGCCGGCCGGACACGCCCTAGGCGACATCCCGGCCCAACTGATCGGCGTGCGCGATGATCCACCTCGCGTCGCGCCGGTAGAGCCCGACGTGACTGCGAATGTTCTCCTGTCCCTGATCAGCCCGCGCCTTGGTGAAGGCGGCGAGGTCGTGTAGTCGATGAACTGCGACCTGGAGGACCTGAGCGGGGTCCTGCCCCGAGCCGTAGGCATCGCAGAGCATGCGCAGCCGACGTGACCGCTCGCTCAGGTCACTGTCGATTGCGTCGCCGTTGTCGGGATGGGCCAGCGGCACCAGCCGGTAGGCAAGGTAGGCCAGATCCCACGACCGGGGACCGGGCGAGGCCGTGTCCCAGTCGATGACTCCGGTGAGCCGCCGGTCGGTGAAGACCATGTTGTACGGCGCGAAGTCGTTGTGACAGATGACCTCAGCCGGTTGCCGAACCGGGAACCGCCACACTCCGCCGACGGTGTCGAAGCTGGCGCTGGCCTCGTGAAGTTGTGCGAGGTGGACACCCGCATCGGTGAGGACCCCATCGCTCCAGAGCCAGTCCGGCAACGGGTACTGCGGCACGATGCCCGGCAGGTACGAGACGCTGTCTCGTCCTTGTTCGTCCGTCCCGAGCGGTTGCGGGGCCCAGGTGACGCCACGTTCACGCAGATGTCGTAGCAGGCGTTGAACCGTCGAACTCCATGCCCCGGCACCGCGCCGAACAGTGGCACCGACACGTGTCGCGCCCCCCATGTTGCCGCCGGGTAGCGCTTCCTCCTGCTCGCCGACCGCGTTCGCGCTGTGGTCATTCATGCCGACATCCTCAGCGCGTGGGGCCGGCAAGGCCACCACGTTCCCGAGGCGGGCTGGCGCAGCGGACCGAGACCGGCGGAGCCAAATACTGGATTGTTATTAACAATAATCTAGTAAATAGCTGGAACAAAAGGGACGATACGTGCACACACCATAATGACAGTTATGCTGCGTAAAGAATGAGGATGGTGTAAGTGGCCAGACGTGCCGCCCATCGTGTCCCTACGGGACTTGATGGGGTCACTTCAGTGGGCCACCCACAGAGGGTTGGCTCAATCGGCTCTCCGCATCGCCCTGCTCCTGATGCTTCAGACCGGGTTGCCATACCCGCCGGGTAGGACGCCGCAGTTTCGGCAGGCCCTTCCCGGGTGGGGGTTCTCGTCGCCGCAGACCAGGCATCGTCCGGCCGGGTCGCCCCCTGCGGCGTACGCATCGAGCACCCGCTCCACCACGATGGAGAGCTCCTCGGTGGGATGCTTCTGCGGATCGGGGCAGTAGGCGATGTCGTGGTGACCCCACGAGTCCCACGGATGCGGCGTCGTGGGGACTCGTCGGCCCTCCTGCTTCTGCAGTCGCCGCTGGGCCGCGAAGGCGACTGCTCTTGCCAGCACCAGAACGCGGGCTGTCTCGAGTTCACCGAGGGCCCGGACCAGCGACGGGGGATCGACCTCGATGTCGCCGGGGATGCGGTGCCGGGTCGCCAGGTGGTGCCAGGTGGCGTGGAAGCCGTACGGCGCGAAGTGGTAGAGACAGTCACGTAGATGCGACCGGCGCCGTCGGGGGCTGAGGCTCTCGTCACGCACCCGGCCGGCGGTCGCGGGGAAACTGGTCATCTCAGGACGATCACTACGAGCGGCCGTACGCGGCGCGGGCCTGGGCTACCTCGGCGGCTTCGCGTTCACGCCAGCGGCGCTGGGCCTCCCGGTTGCAACTGCGACAGACCCGGCGGTACCGGCCGGTGGCCGGGTCGAGTTCGCGGTCGTGGCCGTTGCGGCACTGTGCCAACTGGTTGCGGCTGCGGCAGGCTTCGGCCCGGCTGAGCTGGCGCAGATGTGTCGGCTCGATGCAGTCGGCGACGCCGCAGGTCTGGTCGACGTCGAGGGCGGGGTCGTACCCGCCGACGAGGACGACGTACGCGGCGATGTGTGCCCACGCGCGACCGGCGACCTTCTGGTGCACCCCGCGTCGCCGCCCGTAACCTTCGATGACCAGGCAGCCGTTCTCGGTGCGGTGTGAGCGCTCCAGCAGGTGGGCGCGCAGCGACTCCTCGGTGTGGTAGCGGGACAGACCCTTCACGGCCGAGAGCACGGTGTCACCGTACCCACGTCGCGCAGCCTCGTCGAACGACGGCGGACACGCCGGCGCGCCTCCTCGGCGAATGGTCGCGCTCCGGCCGTGCTGTCCGCACCCGAAGCTGCCGTAGCCTCGCCGGGGTGGGTCTGCTGTTGGTGCTGCGCGCTCCGCAGCCGCGTCCGAAGAGCCTCCGTCGCGCGACCCGCGCGCAGCGGCGGGAACGCAAGCGCTCCGACGCCGACGAGTGGGCAGCGGCGCAGGAGCGCGGTTTGCTGCTCGACGTGCCGGTGGAGGAGTTGCTGCCGCTGCTGAACGCGGCCGGCGGTAACCGACTTCCGGTCTTGGGTCAGCTCCACCCGTGGTCGGACGGCGTACTCGCTCATGAGGATCTGCCGCAGCTCGATGCTGACGTCGACCGTCTCGGGGCGGCTGCGGCTGACGACGCGGAACGTGGGCTGGTGGCGGCGCTGAAGGCGTTGTTGGCGCGGTGGCGCGGTGGCGCGACGAGCCTGGCCTGACGCTGCACTGGTATGGAGACTGACGGAGATGCGAAAGGTCGCACAGAACGAGCCGGCGTCACCGACACCCGTCAGGGTCGGTGACGCCGACGGCCGTCTCAGGTGCGGATGCGGTAGTGCAGGGACGCCACACCGTTGCTGAGTCGGCGGTTGCTCAGTAGTTCCAGCCCAACCCGGGTGGCGCTGGGCAGACCGGGCTTGCCTCCGCCGACGAGGATGGGGTGGATCAGCAGGTGGCACTCGTCGACCAGTCCGGCCTGGAATGCCTGCGCCGCGAGGTGTGCGCCGCCGATGGTGAGGTCACTGGTGGCCGAGGCTTTCGTGGCGCGTACCGAAGCGGGGTTGAAGCTCGTTTCGAGCCGGGTCCTGGCGGTCGGGGTCGCGTCCAGCGTGGTGGAGTAGACGACCTTGTCCGCTGTCTGCCAGACGTCGGCGAAGTCGGCAGTGAGCTTCGACTGTTCGGCCAGGGCGGGGTTGGTTTCCCAGAGGGACATCGACTCGTACAGGCGTCGGCCGTAGAGGTAGGTGCCGATGGGCCGGAGCAGGTCGGTCATGAACGCGAGGTACTCGTCGTCGGGTGGGGTCCAGTCGAATCTGCCGTGTTCGTCCTCGATGTAACCGTCGAGGGACACGTTGGTCACGTAGATCAGCTTGGCCATGGCGCTACACCTCGACATCGACGGCGACGGGATGGGCATTCCGCAGTGTGGCGTCCAGTTTGGAGAAGGCTTCGTCCCAGCCCTGGTTGGCGGGGCCAGCCACCCGCCCCGGGAGCCACTGACGGATCTCGAGGCGCGTTCGTCCATCGGCCTCGTCGTGGAACTCGACCCGCATCCTTGTCTCGTGCGGCTCAATACCCTCCGGCAGCCGCCCGCTGACGTGCGCGACGCCGTCGAGCAGTTCGCCGTCCACGACATCGGTGAGGTCGATGCGGACCTCGACTCGAAGGCCGGGTTGGGTTGGGAAGACCTCGGTCCAGCGCTGGTGGCCGCCGGGCCGGATGTCGAACTCCATCTCGTCGCGGGGCAGTGAGTTGCCGATCGGTCCCCACCATGAGGCCAGGTGGTCGGGGTCGGTGAAAGCGCGGTAGACCAGCTCCCGTGGCGCGTCCACCACCCGTGAGATGACGATTGGCGGTTTGTCGCTGTCCATCAATTCTCCTTGTCGTGCGCATTGCTCGGGGATTCCCGGTCGGGAAGCGCCGGGCCGTGGGCTGTTCGGTCCGTTGGGCGGCCGGCTGCCTGCACGGCCGCGAGGTGGGCGTCGAGGCGGATGAGGGACGTGTCCCAGAACCGCCGGTAGCGCTCGATCCACTCGGCCGCTTCGCGCAGCGGGGCGGCCTCGATGCGACTCATCCGCAACTTCCCTGACCGGGTGCGTGAGATGAGCCCGGCGCGCTCAAGCGCCTTGAGGTGCCGCGACACCGCCGGCATCGAGATCGGGAGGGGTGCGGTGAGCTCGGTGACCGTGGCGTCGTGGTCGGCCAGCTCGGCGAGGATCGCCCGTCGAGTCGGGTCGGCGAGGGCCGAGAACACCGCGCTGAGTTGATCGCTGCCAGACACCAGAGCCTCCAGTCACTTAACCAACACGTTAAATGTAGTGCCGGATGGACGCGTGTCAACACGCCGAGACATCGCGCGTGGACCATCGCGAGTACGGCGCATCGACCTGGTGCCCGGCGTCCGGTGGCGGTCATGGGGTGGCGGCGAAGGTCACCGAGCCGGTCCGGGTCAGGCCGACG
The DNA here is from genome assembly GCF_040649335.1 of Micromonospora sp. NPDC048986. Classification (NCBI taxonomy): domain Bacteria; kingdom Bacillati; phylum Actinomycetota; class Actinomycetes; order Micromonosporales; family Micromonosporaceae; genus Micromonospora; species Micromonospora sp. NPDC048986. The sequence continues at coordinate 121,849 of NZ_JBEZFJ010000010.1, read as the reverse complement.
GGCCCGGCGTCGACCATCGGGTAGTCGCCGCCTACGCGTTCGCGCGCTAACCCCAGGGCGGCAGCCAGACCTCCATGTCGCGGACCTGTGCTCGCCGGGAGGCGAGGTAGTCACGCAAGGCCCGCAGCCCGGGATGCGGGTTGTCGTCGCGCCAGATGAGTGACATGGGGTAGATCGGCGCCGGGTCGCGCACCGGTACGCGGCGCAGGTCGTAGCTGTCCGGCCACAGGTACCTGGTGCGTTCCCCGGCGAGGGTCGCCAGCTCCGCGGAGTCGGCGATCTCGGCCAGCAGGGCCTCGTTGCCGAAGACCGGCCCGACCAGATCGATGGTGAGACCGAAGGCGGCGGCGAGTTCGTCGTAGTAGGCGGCCCATTCGGTGCCGGGGGCCATGCCGGGCATCCAGATCCGGTGCTCGGCGAGTTGTCTGGGCGTGACGGTGCGGGCGTTGGCCAGCGTGTGCCGGGGGCCGACGAGCAGTTCGTGGTGCTCGTCGATCACGCGGGTGGTTTCGATCGCGGCGGGAAGGTGACGCGCGGCGACGGTGACGGCGTGGAAGGTGGCGTCGACAGTCCCCGCCTCGACGGCGGCCATCGCGGCGTGGACGTCGGCGTCGAGGGTGACGACGTCCAGCTCGATGCGGGGATGGGCGCGGTGGAAGTCCTGCAACAGCACCGCTGGCGCGATCCGTCGGCTGTGCACGTCGACGCGCAGTGCCCGCCGGCCGGGGCGTACGGAGGCGTCGGCGCGCGCCTCGGCTCGCAGCAGTTCACGGGCGTGCGGCAGGAAGGTCTGGCCGTCGACGGTGAGGTGGGTGCCGCGCGCCGTGCGGGTGAACAGCCGTACCCCGAGGTCCTTCTCCAGAGCGGCGATGCGCTTGGAGACGGCCTGCTGGGTGATCGACAGTGTCACGGCGGCGTCCTGGAACTGGCCGGCGTCGACGGCGGCGACGAAGGTGCGGACGGCGTCGAGATTCACCTGACAAACCCTACTGACACAACCTTCGGTTGTGCGGCACCGCTCATCCGGTTGTTTGATCCATGGTCGCCCGCCTTGCTTTGATCCTGACGGTCAACGCTGAGTTGTCGGGAGCGGGAGGGGTGGGCTTGTCCACGAGACGATCCCTGGGGCGGCGGTTCGGCTGGTTGTGGGCGTCGTACGCGGTCAGCGCCTACGGTTCCGGGCTGGGCTTCGGGGCGTTGCCGTTGATCGCCGTTCTGGTGTTGCAGGCCAGCCCCGCCCAGGTGTCGGTGTTGGCCGCGCTGGGGCCGGCGGTGGGCGCGCTGCTCGCGTTGCCACTCGGGCCGTGGGTGGAGTTCCACCGCAAGCGGCGGGTGATGATCGCGATGGACCTGGCCCGGTTCGCGGTCCTGCTGACGATCCCCGTCGCGTACGCGCTGGGCCGGCTCAGCTTCGGGCAGTTGCTTGTCGTCTCGGCCGTGGTCGCCACCGCCAAGATCGCCTTCAACGCGGCCAGCGGCGCCTTCCTCAAGGCCCTCGTGCGGCCGGACGACCTGCTGACGGCGAACGCGCGGTTCGAGTCGACGACCTGGAGCTCGATCGCGCTCGGGCCACCGCTGGGCGGCGCGGCGGTCGGCTTGTTCGGGCCGGTGGTCACCGTCGTGGCCGATGCGCTCAGTTATCTGCTCTCCGCGCTGGGCCTCACCGCCATTCGCTACCCCGAAGACCGCCCCCGGCGCAGCGGCGCAGGCCGGGTACGGGCCGGTGAGCTGCTCGACGGCTGGCGGCATCTGCTGACCCACCCCGGTCTGCGGGCGCTCTACCTCAACCAGTTGCTGGTCGCTGGGCTGATCATGGCAACCGAGCCGCTGCTGGCCGTGCTCCTGCTCGGCGAGTTGGGCTTTCCGCCGTGGCAGTACGGCCTCGCCTTCGCCGTGCCCTGCGTCGGTGGCCTCATCGGGTCCCGCCTGGCCCGTCGGGTGGTGGCACGCTACGGCCAACATCGGATCATCCGCACCGTGGGCACGCTGCGCGCGCTCTGGCTGATCGGCCTCGCCTTCGTCCAGCCCGGCGTCGTCGGTCTCGCCACTGTTATCACCGTCGAGTTCGCGATCATCATCAGCATGAGTCTCTACAACCCGGTGCTCGCCACCTACCGCCTTCAACAGACTCCGAGGGATCGCATCGTCCGAACCCTGTCGGCCTGGTCGATCGGCAGCAGCGCGACCATCGCCTCCCTCAGCGCGCTCGGTGGGCTGCTCGCGCAGGCCACCAGCGCCCGCACGGCGATCATGGTGGCCGGGCTGGTGATCCTCGCGAGCCCGCTGCTGCTGCCCCGCCGCCCGGACGCCGATCGGCCTGCACCGCAGCGCTCCGCGCGGGTCTCTACGATCGCGTGATGTTCCAGCCGACCTACCCGATCCGCACCGCACGGCTCGTCCTGCGCCCGGTCACGGTCGACGACCTCGACGACGTGTACTCGTTTCAGCGCCGACCCGACGTGGTGCGCTGGATGCTCGGAGCGGAGCCGCGTACCCGTGAACAGTCGCTGGCGTCGGTGCTCGCCATGGCGGGCGAGGACGCGTGGCGCGCGGAGGGTGACTGCCTGACGGTGGCCGCGGTCACCGACGCCGGGGTGATCGGGATCGTGGAGCTGGTGTGGCGCAGCCAGCTCGACCGTACCGCCGAGCTCGGGTTCGTCTTCCACCCCGACCACGGCGGTCGCGGGTTGGCCACGGAGGCCGCCACCGCGTTGCTGGCCTGGGGGTTTACCGAGTTCGGGCTGCACCGGGTCTACGGCCGGTGCCACGCCCGCAACGCCGCGTCGGCCCGGATGATGGCGCGACTCGGGATGCGCCAGGAGGCCCGCCATGTCGAGAGTTACCTGTTCCGGGGGGAGTGGGCCGACCGGCTCGTCTTCGCGATCCTCGCGCACGAGTGGCGGGCCGCGACCGGCACGTCACAGGGTGGGATACGCCGGTAACCGGCCTCGCCCCGTCCCCGCGCGTCGCGGCGGCGGTCGATCGCCGCCGCGAGACGCGGGGTGTGGGCCTGCTCAGACCTGGCGGCCGAGCCAGTCCCGGTAGGCGGTGGGCGCGATGACGGCGTCGTCGCCTGCGATGAGGACATCGCCGGACATGGCGGCGAACATGCCGGCACCGTCGTCGGTGGTGACGGTGCGCTGGTCACCGCGGGCGGCGAGCGTGATCCGCCCCAGCTCGTCGAGGGCGAAGACGTCGGGCCCGGCGACGTTGCGGATGCCCCGCAGCGGCGCGCCCATGCTGACCTCGGCGACGGCCTGCGCCACGTCGGCGGCGGCCATCGGCTGCACCGGCGTGCTGGGCAGGCGGACTGTGGTGTCGTCAGCCGTCCAGGACAGAATCGACTCCACGAACTCGAAGAACTGGGTGGCGCGGACGATCGAGTACGGAATCGGACCGGCCGTGAGGATCTCCTCCTGGAGGCTCTTGGCGCGGTAGTAGTCCAGGTCGGGCACCTGGTCGACGCCGACGATGGAGAGGATCACCGCGTGGCCGACGCCGGCGTGAGCGGCGGCGGCCAGCAGGTTGTCCATGGTCGTCTGGAAGAAGGCGGGCGAGGCCTCGTCGAAGGTCGGCGAGTTCGTCAGGTTGACGACGACCTGGGCGCCGGCGAGCCCGTCGGACAGGCCCTGCCCGGTGAGCAGGTCCACCCCGGTGGACGGCGAGAGCGGCACCGCCTCGTGCCCCGCGGCCTTCAGGATCTTGACGACCTGCGACCCGATGAGGCCGGTCCCGCCCAGTACGGCGATCTTCATGCCTGTGCACCTTCCCGTGAGTGTGTGGTCCGAGCGCTGAGGTTCAGCCGATACTCGGACCTCTCTTGTCCGAGAACTATACTCGGACACAATGAGTCCGAGTAGCGGGGTGACTAGGGTGACGTCATGAAGATGTCCGGCGGGGTCGAGTGGGCGCTGCACTGCTGCGTGGTGCTCACCGCCAGCCACACGCCCGTTCCGGCGGCCAAGCTCGCGGAACTGCACGACGTCTCCAGCAGCTACCTCGCCAAGCAGCTCCAGGCGCTCGCCCGCGCTGGCCTGATCCACTCGGTGCAGGGCAAGTCGGGCGGCTACGTGCTGACCCGCGCGCCGGAGAGCATCACACTGCTCGACGTGGTCCGGGCCGTCGACGGACCCGGCCCGACCTTCGTCTGCACCGAGATCCGCCAGCGCGGCCCGTTCGCGACGCCGGCCGACGCCTGCGCCACGCCGTGCCCGGTGGCCCGCGCCATGTGGGCGGCCGAGGACGCGTGGCGCCAGGCGCTCGCCGCGGTCACGATCGCCGATCTCGCCCGCGACGTCGACGCCACCTCCGGCCCCGAGGCCCTGGTCGGCATCCAGGCCTGGCTGACCGGCGGGGCCAGCTGACACTGGCTGACCAGCCAAGCCGGTGGCGCACTGTCAGCCGGTGTGGCGTACCTCGGCGTCCCAGATCTGGACCCACGGACGCCGCAGCCCCCGGCACACGTGGATCGGGCCGCCGTTCTCGTCGTTCTCCACCTCGACCCGCTGGTCCACCCGCCCGGCGAGGGCGCACTGCTCGAACCAGCTGTCGAGCTGGTCGGGGCGCTCCCACCCGACGGCGATGACCACGTCCGCGTCGGCGGGCGGCCGACCGAAGTCGACCATGCTGTTGTGCCCGGAATACGCCCGCGGCAGACCACGGGCCGGCCCGTAGCGGGCCACGGCACCGGCCTCGCCGTAGTTGCCGGTGAGAACGACCGCCCGCGAACGATCCGGCGGTGGCAGCCCCCGATGGACGGCGGCGAGAGAATCGGCGAACTCCGGCCAACCGATCGTCTCGCCGGCGTCGTAGTTGACGTCGACCACGAACCCGGGCAACCGGTCGGCCGGCAGCACCGGCAGCAGCAGCACGACGTTGGGCAGCAGGAACGGCACCACGCCCAGCGTGAGCAACCCCCGACGCCACCAGAACGACCCGCGCGAGGCCCACGCCACCGCGACCAGCGCCCCGGCGGCGGTGAGGACCAGCAACAGTGGCGCGTCGTAGTAACCCTTGCCGCCGGCGATCAGCACGATGCCGACCACCACCAGCCAGGCCCAGCCCACCGCCCGGTAGGCCCGCCACGCCGGTCGGCGTAGCAGCGCGACGAGGCCGGCGATCCAGATCGGTACGGCGTACGGACTGATGATGACGAACTGGAGGGTCAGCGCGTCGAGCCGACCACTGTAGGAGCTGTCGCCGTCGGAAATGGACGCGGCCACACCGAGCTGCGGAAAGCCGTGCGACGCCTGCCAGATCAGGTTCGGTGCGGCCAGCAGCACGGTGATCCCGGCGGCGGCGAGCACCCACCTGTCGCGCAGCAACCGGCGTGGCCCGGCGATGAGCACCCCGGCGACCAGACCGACGGCCAGCAGCGCCGGCAGCAGCTTGCTGAGCATGCCCACACCGAGCGCCAGCCCGATGCCCAGAGCCCAGCGGCTGTCACCGGTACGCAGCAACCGCACCGCACACCACGCCGCGACCAACCAGACCAGCAGGTCGACGGTGGTGGTGCTGAGCAGGTGACCACTGGCGAGCACGATCCCGGAGAGCGCGGCGAGCACCGCCGCGAAGAGCTGCCCGCCCCGGCCGGCGCCCAGCTCGCGGGCGATGGCGGCGATCAGCAGCACCGCGCCGCCGGCCAGCACCGCCGACGGGGTACGCAGCACCACCAGGTTGCCCGGGGCGATCGAGTCGAGCAGCCGGGCCAGCACCGGGACCAGGGGCCCCTGATCGACGTAGCCCCAGTCGAGGTGCCGACCGGCGAGCAGGAAGTACAGCTCGTCGCGGTGATAGCCGTAACGGCCGGCGAGCAGCAGCAGAGTAAGGGTGGTGGCGGCGGCCACCAGCCATGGGCCACGGGTACGAACGCCGGGCCGCGGCGGCTGCCCCGACGGCGGCGACTGGGTCGGCCGCTCAGGTCGGTCGATATCGATGGCGGGCTCGCTCACCCGCTCATGATGACCCTCGCGGTGGCCGCGCGGGTGCCCCTAACAGCGTTCGGCACGGTCCCGAATGCGGGTGGACGAGGCGGGTGCGAAGATCAGCTTTGTCACTCGGACCGAAAGGACGATATGCGCTATCGCACTCTGGGCAACACCGGCACCCTGGTGTCCACCCTGTGTCTGGGCACGATGACCTTCGGCGCGGAGACCGACGAGGCCGGCAGCTTCGCCCAACTGGACCGGTTCGTCGAGGCTGGCGGCACCTTCATCGACACCGCCGACGTCTACTCCACCGGCGTCTCCGAGGACATCATCGGGCGGTGGCTGCGCAGCCGACCCGACCTGCGTGACCGCCTGGTGATCGCCACCAAGGGGCGGTTCCCGATGGGCCCGGGGACCAACGACGCCGGCCTGTCCCGGGTGCACCTCACCCGCGCCCTGGACGCCAGCCTGCGCCGGCTCGGCGTCGAGGCCGTCGACCTGTACCAGGCGCACGCCTGGGATCCGCTGACCCCGCTGCCCGAGACGCTGCGGTTCTTCGACGACGCGGTCAGCGCCGGCAAGATCCGCTACGCGGGGGTCAGCAACTTCACCGGCTGGCAGTTGCAGAAGGCCGCCCTGCTCACCCAGCACCTCAACCTCACCCCGATCGTGACCCTGCAACCCCAGTACAACCTGCTGGCCCGGGAGATCGAGTTCGAGGTGGTGCCGGTCTGCGAGAACGAGGGCATCGGCATCCTGCCCTGGTCACCGCTGGGCGGCGGGTGGCTGACCGGCAAGTACCAGCGCGACAGCACGCCCACCGGCGCGACCCGGCTCGGCGAGAACCCACAGCGTGGCGTCGAGGCGTACGCGGGTCGCAACGCCGAGGAACGCACCTGGCGGGTGCTCGACGCGGTCCGCCAGATCGCCGGGGACCGCGACGTGTCCATGTCGGCGGTGTCGCTGGCCTGGCTGGCAGCCCGGCCGGCGGTCACCTCGGTGATCCTGGGCGCGCGGACCACCGAGCAGCTCGACGACAACCTGAGCGCCGCCGACCTGGTCCTCGACGCCGATCAGATGCGGCTGCTGGACGAGGCGAGCGCCCCGCTGGTGGGCGACTACCCGTACGGCGCGGCCGGGGTACGCCAGCGCGCCCGTGACCTGCCGGCCGGGTCATGACCTCGTTCCCCAAGCCCACCGACCCGGCCGGCAGCCGCGCCGAGGTCTTCCTGCGCTACCTGGACTACCTCCGCGAGTCCACTGTGGCCAAGGTGTCGGCGCTGGCCGAGCCGGAGCTGCGGCGCAGCCGGCTGCCGTCCGGGTGGACTCCACTGGAGCTGCTCACCCACCTGCGCCACGTCGAGCTGCGCTGGATCGAGTGGGGTTTCCAGGGCCGCGACGTCGCCGAGCCGTGGGGCGACCGCCGCGACGACCGCTGGTACGTCGCCCCCGACGAGACCCGCGCGGAACTCGTGGCGGCGCTGCGGGCGCAGGGCGCGCACACCACGGCAGTGGTGACGGCACACGACCTGGCCGAGATCGGCGCGCCGGGCCCGCGGTGGAACGGCGCGGACCCGGCGTCGCTGGAGCGGGTGCTGTTCCACCTGGTGCAGGAGTACGCCCGCCACCTGGGCCACCTCGACGTGGTCGCCGAGCTCGCGGGCGGCCCGACCGGCGAGTGAGACCGTCGGCTCGACGATGGTCTGATCTCGCTGCTCGGCGCTTCGTTCCTGTGAACGGGTGTGCGTGACCTCTGAGCCCGGGCCGAGCGGTTTGTCGGGCAGCGGCACCAGATCTTGGACAGTTTCCGTCACGTCCTCACGGAAACTGTCCAAGATCTGCACGAAGTAGCGGGACCGGTGTCGTCGTGCGGGCGGAGACAGTTGACGGTTGGACGGCCGCCAGCGGATGATCCAACGAAGTGTCGCCCGGGTTGGCGAGCCGGGACGCTGGTTCTCATGGGCAACATGATCGCCGTCATCCGGTGGCTACAGGAGAGCGGATTTCATGAAGTTCCTTCTCACGTCGTCGGGCATCTGCAACCCGAGCATCGCCGACGCGCTCGTCGACCTGCTGGGCAAGCCGATCGCTGAGGCCACGGCCCTGTTCATCCCCACCGCTGTCTACCCCTTCCCCGGCGGCGCCGAGAGAGCCTGGAAGGCGATCAACGGCCATGCCTCGATCCCGCTGACCCAGCTCGGTTGGAAAACTCTGGGGATCTTGGAGCTCACCGCGCTGCCGACCATTCGAGAAGAGAACTGGGTCCCCGCGGTCCGGGAGGCCGATGCCCTCCTCGTCTGGGGCGGCGATGTGCTGTACCTGACCCACTGGCTGCGCCAGTCGGGCCTGGCTGACCTCCTGCCGTCGCTCAGTGACACCGTCTATGTGGGGGTCAGCGCCGGCAGCATCGCCGTCACCCCGTACAACTGCGACGCCGAATTCGACAGTCAGTTCGTCCCCGACGGCAGCGACATGGCGCAGGGCGCCGACCGGGCGCTGGGGCTGGTGGATTTCACGCTCTACCCCCACCTCAACCATCCGGACATGGAGGACACCGAGCTGTCCGCCATCCAGAAGTGGGCGTCCGCAATCCCGGTCCCGACCTACGCCATCGACGACAACACCGCCATCACGGTGGTCGATGGCACCGTTGACGTCATCTCCGAGGGCGACTGGAAACTGATCAACCCCTGACCGGGCGTGGTCTCCGAACTCGCCGGCAGTCCGCCCGGAGAGTGAGGCCGCCGGCTCGATAATGGGCGAATGCCGCTGCTCGTCGCACCCGCCCTGCCCGCCGGTAGCCTCGCCGCCCAGGAGCAACCCCACCTTCCGGTCCGCCCCGGCCTGACGCTGCGGCCGTGGCGTGACGACGACGCCCCGGCCGTCCGGGCCGCCTTCGACTGTCCGGTGATCCAGCGATGGCACGTGCGTCGCCTCGACAGCGACGACGAGGCACGATCGTGGACAGCGCAGTGGGCCGGCCGTTGGCGCGACGAGAGCGCCGCCAGTTGGGCGGTCGTCGACGCCGACGACCGGCCGGTCGGTCAGGTGGGGTTGCGCGACGTGCTGCTGACCGAGGCGTCGGCGCAGGTGTCGTACTGGGTGGCGCCCGCCGAGCGCGGTCGGGGCATCGCCAGCGGGGCGCTGCTCGCCATGACCCGGTGGGCCTTCACCCGCGGCGGGTTTCACCGGCTGGCGCTGGAGCACTCGACCGGCAACGCGGCGTCCTGCCGGGTGGCCGCGCGGACCGGGTTCACCGAGGAGGGCGTGGCGCGCGGGTCGGTGCGTCACGCCGACGGCTGGCACGACATGCACCGGCACGCGCGGTTGGTGACCTCGATGACGGCCGACCGTCAGTAGGGGCAGGTGCGCTTGTCGCGCACCATCTGCGCGTACTCGGCGCCGGTGATGCGCAGCCGGTCGGTGGTGCTGCCGTCCTTGGCCCGACAGCCGTTGAGCGGGTTGAGGTAGATCGAGGCGTAGGCCGCGTCGTCCGCGCGCCCGGTCACCTCGAACGGCTTGTCGCCGGGCGCCGACACCACCATCGTCTGACGTCGTCCGTCGGCGAGGTAGTCCAGCTCCAGTCGCCATCGGCAGTGCTGCTTGGCGCTGAGCGCTCGTACCTGGATGACGTTCTTCTCCCCCCTGGGCAAGGTGATCTTGTTCGTGGCGAAGAACGGGGCACCGGCATCCTCGCCACCCGGATCCTCGATGAGCATCCGGGGATTCGCTTGATCCACGTGAGTCACCAGGACGAGCTTCTCGGAGGCGCCCTGGGATTGGTTGGGATCCCGGACCCCGGTGAGCGGGGGGCGGCAGGGTTCGACGAGGACGGGCCGGAGGTCGACGGCCTCCACTGCCTCGTCCCGGGTGCCGACGAGGGTGATCTCCCAGGTGCTCCGTCCGATGTCGACCGCGCCGGCCTCGACGGTCGGATCGGCCGGCCGCTCGGCGTCCAGACGGGCCAGGTCGGCGCCGGCGGGGTAGACGTAGTCGAGCGCACCCTCTTCCGGGTAGGGGACGTGCTTGACGTCCAGGACGACGAGTGGCCCCCGGCCGGCCAGCTCCTCGGCCAGCTCGTTCGCGGGCTTCCACTGGTTGAACATGCCGAGGAGAACGGCACCGAGCCAGGCGCCGACGGCACCGATCACGATCGTCAGCAGCCAGGTGACGGGGCGTTTCCACCAGGCGACGGGTGCCGGCGCGGGGACCCGGCGACGCGGACGCTTGTTACGTTGACTCATGGACCGGAGTCTCCTGCGTTTCGGTGGACGTACCAGTAGATGGGTCGGCGGACGTGTCTGTGTCGAGGAGCCGGCGGGCCAGCAGCACGGGCAGCGCCACGAGCCAACCCCACGCCGCGCCGAAACGCAGCGCGGCGGTCAGTTGCAGGCCCAGGGACTCCCAGGGCGCGCAGCCGGTCGGGGAGTCCGACACCGCGCAGTCGACCAGGACGTCGGACGTCGCGGTCAGCGCGGACGCCGCGATCATGGCACCCCAGCAGACGACGACGAGCCCGAGGCGATGCCCGGAGTTCGGCAGGCCGGCGAGCAGCGCCCAGAGCAGGAGCCAGAGCACCAACAGCAGGGCGACGGCGAGCACCGACCTGTGTACCCACTCGTCCATCGACAGGGGATTCGGCTCGATCTCGTGAGTCAGTCGGTACTCCACGTCATCGTGTGCGCGTGGCGGCGGGGACAGGGCGGGGCGGTACAGGAACACCCTGAGCAGCGCCACGAATCCTCTCCCGGTGTAGCTGTCCCAGACCGCCTGGGTGCCGTTGACCAGCATGAGCACCAGCACCGGAAGGACACCGGACAGGGCAAGGTTCGCGCTGCGTCCCCGCACGTCGCCGATCAGCGGAACCCAGGCCGCCGGATCGGCGTCGTCAAGCGATTCCTGAGCCTCGTCGTCGCCTTCGTCGGTGTCCTCGTGCAGGTCGCCTTCGTCGGTGTCCTCGTGCAGCTTGTCCAGCAGCAGTCTCGCCAGGCTGGTGCAACCCACCAGGGATGCGTTCATGCCCGCGATCAGGCAGCCGAAGAAGAGGGCGTCGGACGTCCAGCCCGTCAGCGTCAGGTACGCGCTGGCGAGAAGCGTGGAGTGGTCCAGTGCCTCGTTGGCGTACCAGCCGGTGGGGGCGGCGTGGACACGGAACACCAAGGTGGCCCACCACAGCAGGTCCCCGACCGCCGTGGCGGTGAGGGCGGCGGCCGCGCCGGTCATCGCCGCGACGAAGGGGTGCGTCCGTCGGGTGACCAGGGCGCAGGCCAGGTACGTCGACACCCCGATCAGCAGGATCACGACCCAACGGATCAGCGGCGTCACCGCGTCCATCATGGGAGCGGTCGTGGGGTCGAGGGGGGCGAAGAAGACGTACCCCTTCGCGACGAGAGTCGGGAAGTCAACGGCGGTCCGCGTGACGGTGATCGGCCCCGCCATCGAGCGGACCTTGAGGGTGACGCTCAGGTAGATCAGGGTGGCGGCCACCGCGGCGAGCACGGCCACGGCGATCCTGAACGGGCGGCTCATCTGGCCGGCCTCATCCCGGGGCGGGTCGTCACGCCGTCAGTCTCCCGCATCGCGCTGCCTCGCACAGACCCGTGCGTGCCCCGCTCGGCGGTGGCTGAGGCCGGGTCAGCGGGTTTCCGCCCAGCCGACGAAACGCGGCGTCAGGTCGGGCAGCGTGACGTCCGGGTTGAGCTTGGTGAGATCGGCGGTGGCTTCCTCCTGGACCTTCGCCAGGTGGATCAACAGGCCCGGTCGGTCCTCGCGATACTCGCCGAGCAGGCGTAGCTTCGCGGCCGAGCACGGCCAGAGGATGCCGCAGACCGGGCAGCGCCAGGACGGCCGCAGCGGCGTGTGCTTCGGTCGCTCGTGCATCAGCCGACCCCCACTGTCACGCGGCGCCGGGCCGGTGTGGACGGATCGGCGTGGACCTGCACACCGTGGCGCATCACGAACAGCTCGCGCCGTGCGACCGCTTCGCCTTTCCTGCTCAGCTCGTACGCGTCGAGCCAGAGCCAACCGTCGTAGGTGTACCGGTCGGGCAGTTCGCGGATGACCCGCACGACGATCGGTTTGCTGAATTGGACGCTCGCGGCGGTGGTCAACAGGACCACGTCGCCGGCTCTGAGAGCACCCCGTACCTCGTTTCGCACAGCTTCTCCTTCTCGTTGCAGCACCGTCTACACCGCACTTTGCCGGGGGTTGCTGGACAAACACACAGCGTTACGTAACCTCTTCATCGCAGCGGATTTGTTCCAGGGGAGGGACGGCATGAACCACGCCTTTGTCGCAGCGCTGGCCGCGGCGGGTCACACCGCCGAGAGCCTGGCCGGTCAGCTCGGCGTGCACCCGAAGACCGTCGCCAGGTGGGCAAACCCGGGGCACATTCCCCAGAGCCGACACCGTGCGACAGTGGCGGGGCTGCTGGCAAAGGACGCCGACGCGCTGTGGCCGGACGTGGTCCGTCGCCGCGAGCCGGTGTGGTTCCGGCCGTGGGTCGACCTGGAACGCGAGGCAGTGACGCTGCGGTCGTTCGAGCTGACGTGGGTGCCGGGGCTGCTGCAGACCGAGGCGTACGCCCGGGCGACCCTGGCCGGTGGGGTGCTGACACCGGAGGCGGTCGCCGAGTTCGCCGAGGCGCGCATCCACCGGCAGGCGATCCTCGGCCGCAGCGGCGGACCGTTGCTGATCGCCGTGCTCGACGAGGGGGTGCTGCGGCGGCGCGTCGGCGACGACCGCGCGTTGATGGCGGCGCAACTGGCGCGCCTGCTCGCGCACGCCGAGACGGGCACCATCCAGCTCCACATCGTTCCGGCGGACGCGCCCAGCTATCCGGGGCTCGACGGACCGTTCACCATCGCCGACATGCCGGACGGGTCGCGGGTCGCGCACGTCGACAGCGCGGCACGGGCGCAGATCCTCGACCAAACGTCGGATCTTGTTAGCCTGGAGCGGCGGTGGGAACGTCTTCGCGGCGAGGCCCTGCCCCGAGGGCGTTCGTTGGAACTTCTCAGAGAAGCGGCAGCATCATGGACATGACCGGTGCGCAGTGGCGGAAGAGCACGAAGAGCGGCGGCAACGGTGGCAACTGTGTCGAGGTTGCCGACAACCTTCCGGGCGTGGTCCTGGTTCGTGACACGAAGGACCGCGACGGCGGCACGCTGACCTTCAGCCCGCAGTCGTGGCGTGGCTTCGTCGCGATGACCCGCGACGCCGGCTGACCGACCACATCGCACGGAGGCTCCCGGCCCGTGCCGGGAGCCTCCGTCGTGGGTGGGCCGGACGTCGGCCGTCGCGCACCGACGATCAATGGGATCAACGAACAACGGTAGGTTCGGCCGGTTGCGGTTGCGGAGTCGTCGGCCAGGTGAGTCGGCGTACGCCGGGAACGAGCGCGGTGCCGGCGCAGGAGGCGAGGACCAGCAGGCCCGCGACGGCCAGCGGGACGGGTGCGCCGAACGCGTCGGCGGCCAACGGCGCCAGCGCGTAGCCCAGCGGCATGGCACCCAGTGAGACCAGCCAGTCGTACGAGGTGACCCGGGCCAGCACCTCTGGCGGGAAGTGGTGCTGCACGACGGTCTCCCACACCGGGTTGAGGTAGCCGAGGGCGGTCAGCGCCACCGCGTAGGCGACGATCACCGCGGGGGCGGGCGCGGCGACGGCGAGCAGGAACAGTGGCGCGGCGTAGCAGGCCAGCCCGAGGTTGGCCAGCAGCACCGGCCGGTGCAGCCGGACCCGCCCGGCCAGCAGCGATCCGGTGAGCATCCCGATCGCGCCGGCCTGCAACAGCAGCACCCAGGTCGTCTCGCCACCCAGGCGGTCGATGGCGACGGCCGGCCCGAGGGTCATCAGCACGGCGGCGGCGCCGTTCCACACGCCGTGCCCGAGCAGGCTGGTCCAGAACCAGTCGCGGGCGCGTACCTCGCCGAAGCCGTGCCGCAGGTCGGCGAGGACGGACCGGCGGGGCACCGGCACGTGGCGGACCCGCACCAGCGCGAGCAGCGCGGCGCTGAGCGCGAACGACGCGCCGTCCAGGATGAACGCCCAGCCGGGTCCGGCGGCCCAGATCAGCGCGCCGGCCAGGGCCGGGCCGGCGAGGCGGCTGGTGTTGGCGGTGATTCCCATCAGGGCGTTGGCCCGCTGCCTGTTCGCCGGTTCGACGGTGCCGGCGACCAGCGGAGACGCGGTCGGGATGGCGAACGCCGAGGCGGTGCCGCCGAGCGCGGACGCCACCACCACTGTGGTCAGTGACGGGTCGCCGCCGAGCAGCTCCACGCCGACCGCGAGCTGCGTGGCGCAGCGGACCAGGTCCGCCAGCAGGGCGACCCGGCGGGCGTCGAACCGGTCGGCCACCACCCCGCCGAACGGCAGCAGGACCAGCCGGGGCACGACCGCCGCGGCGAGGACGACGGCCAGCGCGCCGGTGGAGCCGGTGGCTCGCAACACGGCCAGCGCCAGCGCGGCGGGTACCACCGCGTCGCCGAGCGCGGAGATGGTGCGACCCAGGAACAGCAGCCGGAAGGAGTGGTCGCGCAGTGGATGAGCCATTGCCACAACGTACTTCGACATCGAATATTTCAGCAATGAATATTTTGACGCTGAGGTAAGCTGGCACGGTGACCACCACTCCGGACGCCGTCGACCGGCACATCGAGCGCTGGCTGCCCGTGGTGCCCGACCTCGACGCGGACGTCGAGGGGGCGGTGACCAGAATGATCCGACTGACCCGGCACCTGCGGGCCGTCAAGGAGCGCGTCCTGGTCGACCTCGACCTGCCGGCCCACGAGTACGACACCCTGCACGCCCTGGCCGGCCGCGGTGGCCGGGCCGCGCCCTCGGACCTCGCCGCGGACCTCACGATGGCCCCCGCCTCGATCACCGCGCGGGTGGACGCGCTGCTGCGGCGGGGCTTCGTCCACCGGATTCCGTCGACAGTCGACCGTCGACGCGTCGACGTGGAGCTCACCGAGGCGGGTCAGGCCGCGTGGCGCGGGGCGATGGAGGTCCAGGGCGCCGAGGAGCACCGCCTGCTCGGCGCGCTCACCGGTACCGAACGGCGACACCTCTCCGACCTGCTGCGCCGGGTGCTGCTCGTCGCCGAACAGCCACAGAGCACGCCGCAGACCGACTGAGCGAGGCCGAAAATCGCCTGGCGGCCCGGGTACCGCTGATGCAAGGGTGACCGGCGTGACTGCGCATGTGCTGGCCGGGGCCCTGGCCGACGACGGACGGCGACGGATCTTCGCGACGATCGTGCTGGGTGCGACAACCGCGACCGAGGTCGCCGAGCGGACCGGCCTGCCGGCGCGGGTGGTGCTCACCGGGGTCCGCCGGCTCAGCGACGCGGGCCTCGTCACGGGTGCGGACGGCACGCTCGCGGCCGACGAGGCGTCGCTGCGGGCCACCGCGCGCGACAGCGGCCCGGCCGACGACGCCGAACCCGGCGTCGACCCGGTGCTGCGGACCTTCCTGCGCGCGGGCGTTCTGGTGAGTCTGCCGGCGCAGCGCGCTCGGCGGCGGGTCCTGCTGGCGCACATCGCCGAGCAGTCGTTCGAGCCGGGCAGCCGCTATCCGGAGCGGGCCGTCGACGACGCGCTCAAGCCGTGGTGCGCCGCAGGCGGGTCGGATCACGCGACGCTGCGCCGGTATCTGATCGACGAGCAGTTGCTCACCCGCGAACATGGCATCTACCAGCGGCTATGAATGCCGCCGCGCGAACGGTCTGGTTGCGGAGGATCTTGCTAGCCTCGGCGCATGACCTCCTGCACGCCCTCCGATGGCCCGCCGGACCTGTTGTTCCTGCTCTCCTGGGCGAGTCACGCGTTGCAGACCGAACACGCCACGGGGCTGGCCGAGCTGGGCATCTCGCCGCGGGCGCACTACGTGCTGGCGCAGGCCCACACCGGTGAGCTGACCCAGCGGGAGATCGGCGAGCGGTGCGGTGTGGACAAGACCACGATGGTGGTGACGCTCGACCAGCTGGAGCGGGCCGGGTTGGCCGAGCGGCGTCCGGTGCCGACGGACCGACGGGCCCGGATGATCGCTGTGACGCCGGCGGGGGAGCAGGTGCTGCGGCAGGCGCAGCAGGTGGTCCGGCGCATCCAGGACGACCTGCTGGCAACCCTGCCCGAGCAGGACCGGGAGGTGTTCCTGCGGGCTCTCCTCGGGCTGGTCAGCGGACCACTGGCCAACACCTCCCCGTACGCGCCGGGAGCCCGCTCCGGCTGTTAGTTCCGACAAAGATAGTTCCGAACAAGACTATCTGTTACGGTCGTACTCGTTCGTTTCCCCTGAACGAGGAGCCGTCATGAGCGCTGCCACCGTCACGACCCCCACCCCCTCGCCACTGCGCCGCCGCGCCCTCGGCGTCGCCGCCGCCGTCGTGGCCCCCCTGGCCGTCTGGACGATCGGCGCACTGGCCGGAGTCGACTACACGGTCGAGAGCCCGGGCCAGCCCGCCACTGTGATCGGGGCTGGCGCGATCGTCATGATCGCCCTGGGAGCCGCACTGCTCGGCTGGGCGGCGCTGGCGCTGCTGGAACGGTTCGCCAGCCGGGTCGCGCGACCGGTCTGGATCTCTCTGGCGATCGTCGTGACGGTGCTGTCCTTCGTCCCCGTGCTCAGCGTCGAGGCCACCGGCGGCGCCAAGCTGGCCCTCGGCGCGACGCACGTGGCGGTGGCGGTCGCGTTGATCGCCCTGCTGCCCCGCCCCCGCCGATAGGCGTCGCGACATCGCCGACGCCCGTCCGGCGGCACCCGCGATCGGCGAGCCGTCGACACCGGACGCGTGACCGGATAAAGCCGTTGACCGGGCGGTGATGATCAACAGGTGACCATCACCGCCCGGCCCACCTGGACGACCAGCACCAGCCGGCCCGACCACCCCGACGCGGTGCTGCTGCTGCGCGAGTACATGACCGAGATGGTGGTTCGCTACCACCGTCGCCCGGCCCTGCCCGGTGAGGTCGACGCGGCGCTGGTCGAGCTACCCAGCGACGACCTGACCGCGCCGAGCGGGCTGCTCCTGCTCGCCCACCACGGCACCGAACTGGCCGGCTGCGCCGGGCTGCGCTGGCAACCCGGCTGGGCCGAGCTGACCCGGGTGTTCATCCGCTCCGAGCACCGCGGCGCCGGTGGGGGAGCCGCGCTGCTGGCCGCCGTCGAGCAGCAGGCCCGCGCGGCCGGGGCGGGCCGGATCCGGCTCGACACCCGCCACGACCTGGTCGAGGCCCGCGCCCTGTACGCCCGGCACGGCTACGCCGAGATCCCGGCGTACTCGCGAGGTCCCTACGCCGACCACTGGTTCGAGAAGCAGTTGTCCTGAGCAGTTGACGGCGGCGCGCGGACGCGCTAAATAAGAAGTAGAAGTTGAGTCACCAAGGCTCAACTCATCACCTTCGGCCAGGAGAACCGAGGAGGCATGACGATGTTGATGCGTACCGACCCGTTCCGCGAGATCGACCGGCTCACCGAGCAGTTCTTCGGAACGGTGGCCCGTCCCGCGACGATGCACCTGGACGCCTACCGCGACGGCGACCACTTCTACGCGGCGTTCGACCTGCCCGGCGTCGATCCGGACACCATCGACTGCACCGTCGAGCGCAACGTGCTCACCGTCCGCGCCGAGCGTCGCCGGCCCGCCGGCGACGGCGTCGAACTGGTCGCCGCCGAGCGCCCGATGGGCACCTTCACCCGGCGGCTGTTCCTCGGCGACACGCTCGACACCGACAAGCTGGAGGCCGGCTACGAGAACGGGGTGCTGACGCTGCGCATCCCGGTCGCCGAGCGGGCCAAGCCCCGCCGGGTGACCGTCCAGGCCAACGGCGGCTCCCGCCGAGAGATCAACGCCTGATCCGACACGGTGACGGGTGGGACCGGCGCGCCTGCACGCCGATCCCACCCGAGGCTGAGAGCCTTTTTCACATGGTGTTCTCCGACGCTCCGGTGCTCGCCCGCCCGTCCGCGCCACCGGCGCTGCCGAGCGGGCCGGTCGAGGTCACCGAGGCGTGGCTGCGCAACCGGCGGCTGTCCGAGCACACCCGCGACGCCTACCGGCGTGACGTCACCGGCTGGCTGCGCTGGTGCGCCAGTCACGACCTCGACCCGCTGCGGGCCACGTTCCTGCACGTCAACGAGTACGCCCGAGCGTTGGAGAGCAGCGTCGGCGCGCGCAGTGGCCGCCCGCTGACCCCGGCGACAGTCGCGCGCCGACTCTCGGCGCTGTCCAGTTGGTACGACTTCCTGGTCAAGCTGGGCGCAGTGCCGGCCAACCCGGTCTCCGGCGCGGACCGCCCCCGCGTCGACCGGGACCACTCCGCCACCGTCGGGCTCACCCCCGAGGAGGTGGACGCCCTACTCGGCGCGGCCGACGCGGACACCGGCGCTACCGCCGTACGTAACCGGGCGGCGCTCGCGCTCCTCGCCGACCTGGGTCTGCGGGTCGGCGAGCTGATCTCGCTGGACCTGACCGACCTCGGCACCGAACGCGGCCACCGCAGCGTGCGCTTCATCGGCAAGGGCGGCAAACAACGCCGCCGCGCCCTCACCCCCGGCACCGGGCACGCCCTGGACGCCTACCTGGCCCAGCGGGCCGCCGCCACCGGCGTGCCGGTGCCGCAGCTCACCGGCCCGCTGCTGGTCACCGCCAGCGGTGCCCGGCTGGACCGGCACTCGGTGTTCCGGATGGTCCGTCGGCTCGCCCGCGCCGCCGGCATCCCGGCCTGGGCGAAGCTGTCCCCGCACTCGCTGCGGCACGCCTTCGCCACCACGGCCCGCTCCGAGGGCGTGCCGTTGGAGGACGTGCAGGACGCCATGGGGCACGCCGACCCGCGCACCACCCGCCGCTACGACCGCGACCGGCACAACCTCGACCGCGACCCGGCCTACGCGGTGTGGGCCGCCCGGTCGCGCCGTCGCGGCTGACCAGCCCGGACGGCGCTGCCGCGGCCAAGCGGCCCGGACGGCGCTGCCGCGGGTGCAGCCCGGGGCGGCGTCAGCCCTGCGGGCGGGGGCAGATGCAGAACGGCTGCCCGATCGGGTCGAGAAGCACCACCCACCGCTCGCCGCCGGGCTGGAAGGCCGGCTTCGACGCCCCAGCGGCGAGAAACGTCTCCTCCGCCGCCGCCAGGTCACCGGTCTGGTCCGGCCAGGAGGGTGGTCGGTAACCCTCGACCAGCCCGAAGCCGATGGAGACACCACCGGAGCTGATCATCGCGTACTCCGGTTGGCTGTGGGTGACCTCCCAGCCGAGCGCCTCGTGGTAGAACGCGGCGTGGCCGGCGGGATCGGAACTGTCGAGGTTGACCATCGCGAGGTCGACAGAAGCTGTCACGCCGGCAGTATGCCGCCGGGGCCTGACAACTCCGGCCCCGCTGACCGGGCGATCAGGGAGCGTCGAGCGGCCAGAACGTCACACGGGCGGTGTCGTCACGGCAGATCAGCCCGGCGCCCACCCGTCGGCAGTCGGTCAGACCCGCCGGAAGCACCACTGACACTCGATGACCGTCGCGCCCCAACGTCGCCACCAGCGCACGCCTGCCGTCCGCCGCCAACCCCAGCACCACCAGCGGCTCCGCTGGCACCCGGGGGCCCGCCACCGGCCGCCAGCGCGCGCCGGCCGGCCACGTCCACACCCGCGCCCCGCTGCCCGCGTCGATCGCCCAGCGGCCCTGCTCGTCCTGCCCGCAGATCAGGCCCTGGCAGGACCGCAGGGTCAGCTCACCCGGCGGCACCGGCACCCGCCAGCGCGGTGCCAGCCCCGGCAGGTCGTACCCGGTCAGCGCCACCGCGCCGCCGATCGGGTGGCGCAGCACCAGGTGCGCGTCGACGACCTGGGGATTGTCCGGGCCGTAGTCGGCCGGCGGAAACTGTCCCCGCCCGCGCTCGACGCCGTCGCGGGCGTCGAGCAGCCGGGCCAACCCGTCGTCCTGCACCAGCAGCACCCGCCCGGGCAGCGCCCGCAGCACCGCGGTGGAGGGCAGCGGAACCGACCACCGGGTCGCGCCGGTGGCCGGGTCGACGCCGTGCACGGTGCCCTCGACCCGCCGCCCCGGTTCGGAGGCGCTGCGCACCTCCTTCACCGCGACCGCCTCATTCCCGGCCGCGTACACCCGCTCGGGTCGCCGCCACACCGGCCGGCCGGTCCGCATCGACCGCGCGGTGGTCACCCGCGCCCCGAGCGCCTGGTCGCGCTCGACCAGCAGCAACAGGTCACCGGCGACCTCGGCGGACCACCCGGCGGCGGGGGGCACGACGACCCGCCACCTCGCCGGGCCATCCGGGGCGGCCGAGTCGTAGGCGCTCAGCGTCGGCGGGTTCGGCTCGGGGTCGACGACCAGCAGCAGCGGCCCCGCGCCCAGCACTGTCGCACCGGCGGGGACCTGTGGGCCGACCTGCGGCGACAGGCGCCCGGACGGTGCGGCACCACCGAGCAGGACACAGACCGCCACCAGCGCCGCCACCCGCCACCGGCGGGACACCTGTGGGGGTGGCCGGCGCTCCTTTAGGGGCGCGCCCCGGTCGTCACCCAGCTCGATCAGCACCGACATGGGCGCCCACCCGTCCGCTCGCGCCGGCCGTTCAACAGAGCAGGTCGAGGTGGTGGTGGGCGTCCTCGGCGATCTCCTCGTGCCGCAGCCAGCGGCGCGCCCACAGCCGGGCTGCCAACTCCGCCTGCTCGTCGCCCCACGCGGCGTGCTCGACGAGCAACGCGGTGGTCAACGCGTACGCCAGGCGCAACGCCAGCCCGCGGGCGCCCGCGAGCACCGCCGACGCACCCGGGTCCACTGTCACCGCGGCGATGGTCTCCTGCAACTGCGCGACGGCGGTGGCCAGGGTGTCGGCCAGCACCGGCGACAGCGGCCGGGCCAGGTCGACGGCGGCGGTCAGCCGGCTCAGCAGCGGCGCACCGGCGTCCTCCCGGGTCAGCGCGCGCAGCACGTCCAGGGCCAGCACATTGGTGGTGCCCTCCCAGATCGGCAGCACCTGGGCGTCGCGCAGCAGCCGGGGCACGCCGGTGTCCTCCACGTAGCCGGCACCGCCGAAGCTCTCCACGTACTCGCTGGCGGAGCTGACAGCGAGCCGGCCGGTGGCCAGCTTCGCCAACGGCGCCACGATGCGCAGCTCGGCCGCCGCCTGCGGGTCGGCGCCGACCTCGACCCGGCCGAGCAGGGCGAAGGTGTGCCCAGCGAGAGCGAACGCGCCCGCCGCGTCGACAGCGAGGGTGCCCAGTGTGGCCCGGTGCAGGGGCGAGGACACCAGCGGGCCGCCGGCGACGTGCCGCACCTCGGCGTACGCGCGCGCGTAGGCGAGACCCCGTCGCATCCCACCGGCCGCCGCCGCGGCGTTGTGCACCCGGGTCACCACGACCAGGGTCATCGCCCGGACCAGACCGGGCACCGCCGGGTCACCCAGGGGAAGGGCGTACGCGTCGCGCAGGCCGATCTCGGCGGTGGGCAGCGCACGGGTGCCGAGCTTGTCCTTGAGCCGGTGCACTATGACACCCGGCGCGGGTGCGCCCGGTGCCGCGCCGTCGACCAGCGGCGAGTCGACCGCGTACCGGGGAACAAGAAACGGGGCGAGCACCCGGCTGCCCCGTCCGGCGCCCTCCGGCCGGGCCAGCGCCACCGCCATCGCCGCGTCGGCGGCGGAGCAGAACCACTTCTCCCCGGTCAACCGCCACGAACCGTCCGCCGCGGGTCGGCCGAGCGTGCTGGAGCGGCCCAGATCGGAGCCGCCCTGCGCCTCGGTCATCCACTGCCCGCTGGTGATCGCCGTGGCCGGGTCCGTGGAGATCAGCCGGGGCAGCCACGCGTCGCGGACCGTGGCGTCGACGTCGGGCATGCTGAGCAGCGCCGCCGCCCCGTCGGCCATCGCCACCGGGCAGGAGAACGTCGCCGACTCCGGCCCGTACAGGTGCAGCAGGGCGTGCTGCACGACCCGCGCGGCGGCACCCCAGGTGCCCCGGGCGTCCGGCAGGTAGGGCAACGCCACCACGGCGTGTCGGGCGGCGGCGGCGCGTTGCGCCTGCCAACCGGCGGAGGTGTCGATGCGGTCGATGCGGGCACCCCACGGGTCGTAGCGGACCAGCGTCGGCGGGTGCGCCTCCGCGTCGGCGTGCGCCGCGCGCAGCGGCCCGGTGACGTCGGCGGCCAGGTCCGCGAGACGGCCCTTCGCGGCGGCGTGCCCGCCCGGCCCGAGGTGACGCTCCAGCCAGGACCGCAGCAGGCCATCGCTGGCGTACGGGTCGACGGGGGGTGGTACCGGCTGCACGAAGCGGCTCATCGATCGGCTCCTGGCACTGCTCGGGGGTGTGCGCCGACGGTAGACGATGCGGAGCCGCCGCGAACAGGGCACACCCGCCCATCGGACGCACCCAGTTTCCGGCTTGTCGCCCGTCGGCGTGAGCGTCTTCTCTACGGTCGGTAGTCGTGGGTGCGGGCCAGTCGTGGAGCCGACCGGCCCGGCGTCACCGCCCGATGCGCACCGGGTTGGCGTTCGCCGGGTTCGGCGTGGCGCTGTGCTGCGTGGGGGTGGCCGGGTTGGGGGCCTGGAACCTGCAGACCGTTCGGCAGGCCGCCGGCCCGATCCGGGAGACCGCCGACGGTTTCCTCAGCGAGGTGGCCCTCGGTGACAGCGACCGGGCGTACGAGCGGCTCTGCGAGGACGCGCGCAGCCGCTGGAGCGCGATCGGCTTCACCAGTTGGGTGCGGACACCACCGATGGTCACCGACTACGAGATCACCGACGTGTCGGTAGCCACCCGCAGCGGACGACCGCACGGCACTGTGACAGTGAAGCTGACCCGCGACGGCGGGCTTAGCGAGGAGCGTCGCCTGCCTGTGGTCCGTGAGGACGGGAACTGGCGGGTCTGCGGTGACCCCTTCTGAGCCGCCGGTCGCCGCCCCGCTACGCCCGCAGCTGCTGCGACCACGGGAGGGGGTGCAGCCGACCACCTCGACCGAACTCTTCTTCGACCTGGTCTTCATCTTCACCATCACCCAGTTGTCGCACTACCTGATCGCGCACCCGGACTGGCGGGGCGCGGGGCGTACCGGGCTGTTGCTGGCGCTGGTCTGGCTCGTCTGGGTCTACACCACCTGGCTGACCAACTGGCTGCAACCGGACCAGGGACCGGTGCGGACGATGCTGATCGGGGTGGGGCTGGCCAGCCTGCTGTTGTCGGCGGCGATCCCGCAGGCGTTCGGCTCGACCGGTCTGCTCTTCGCGCTGGTCTACGTGATCGTGCAGGTGGGCCGCACCCTGTTCTCGTTGTGGGCGGTGCAGGGCAGCCCGTGGTTGGTGGCCGGGTTCCAGCAGTCGCTGCCGTGGATCACGGGGACGTCGGTGCTCGTGGTCCTCGGTGGCCTGGTCGGTGGGTCCGCCCGGGACGCGGTGTGGGCGGCGGTGATCGTGATCGAGGTGGTCAGCCTCTCGATCGGCTATCCGCTGCCGCGGCGGGGACGCAGCCGACCCGAGCGGTGGATGGTGGAGGGCGGGCACCTGGCCGAACGGTGCGCGGCGTTCGTCCTGATCGCGTTGGGGGAGTCGATCCTGGTCACCGGCAGCACCCTCACGTCGCACGTGGACCTGGTGACGTCCGGGGCGTTCCTGCTGGCGTTCGGCGGTTCGGTGGCGCTGTGGTGGGTGTATTTCGCCCGCTCGGCCCCGGCTGCCACGGAGGTCATCGCCCGGGCCGGGGAGCGCACCGGCGGGTTGAGCCGAGTCGCGTTCAACTTCCTGCACCCGGTGATCGTCGCCGGTGTCGTCGTCACGTCAGCGGCCGACGAGCGGTTGCTGCGGGAGCCCGGCGCGTCGGCGACCACTGTCGACGTACTGCTCACCCTGGGTGGTCCCGCGCTGTTCCTGGCCGGGCACGCCGCCTACAAGGCGCTGCTGTGGCGGACCCTGCCGATCAGCCGGGTCACGGCGGTGGTGGTCCTGCTGGCGCTGATGCCGGTGGGTGTGCTGCTGGAGGCACCCGTAGCGGTGTGCGCCGCAGCGGCGTTGGCGGTGACGGTCGCCGTGATCCTGGCCGACCGGTTCCGGTCACTGGCGGCAGCGCGGTGAGCGGCGCGGCGCCAGGACGCGGTCCGCTTCATCCGCAGCTACTGCGCCCGCGCCGTGGAGTGGAGCCGACCACCTCCACCGAACTCTTCTTCGACCTGGTCTACGTCTTCACGATCATCCAACTGTCGCACTACCTGGCCGAGAACCTCAGCTGGCAGGGTGTCGGACGGACAGCGGTGCTGTTGAGCCTGGTCTGGCTGGTCTGGATCTACACCGTGTGGGCAGGTAACTGGCTGCAACCGGACCGGACACCCGTGCGGGCCGCGCTGCTGGTGGTGACGCTGGGCAGCCTGCTGCTCGCCGCCGCGCTGCCCACCGCCTTCGGCGACAACGGTCTGCTCTTCGCCCTGGCGTACGCGGCTGTGCAGGTGGGTCGCACGGCCTTCTCCCTGTGGGCGATCCGGGGTGAGCCCTGGCTCGGCGACAGTTTCCGGCAGTGTTTCGTCTGGATCGCCGGTACCGGAGCGCTGGCGGTCGTCGGCGGGCTGGTGCACGCCCCGGCCCGGGAGCTGATCTGGATCGCGGTGATCGCCGTCGACTCGATCGGGCTGGCGACCGGGTTTCCGGTGCCCGGGCTGGGCCGCAGCAGGCCGGAGCACTGGCGGGTGGAGGGCGGGCACCTGGCCGAACGCTGTCAGGCCTTCATCCTCATCGCGCTGGGGGAGTCGCTGCTGATCACGGGCGGGACGCTGACGCAGCGGTTGGACCGGGTGACCATCGCCGCGTTCCTCCTCGCGTTCGCGGGCTCGGTGGCCCTGTGGTGGGTGTACTTCGACCGGGCGCAGGCCAGCACGGCGGCGTTGGCGGCCGCGGGTGAACGCGCCGCGCGGCTCTCCCGGCTGGTCTTCAACTATCTGCACCCGGTGATGGTGGGCGGCATCGTCGTCACGGCCGTCGGTGACGAGCGGCTGCTGCACGACCCCGGGGAACCGGTCGGCTGGGCGAGCGCGCTGGTCGTCCTGGGTGGTCCGGCGCTGTTTCTGGCCGGGCACGCCGCGTACGTGATGGCGCTCGGCGAGGCCGGGGTGGCCGTCCGGGGCGCGGGGACGCTGCTGCTGTTCGCGCTCTCCCCGGTGGCGGTGGCGTTGCGGGCGCCGATCGCGGTGCCCGCCGGGGCGGCGCTGCTGATCACGGTCGGGGTGATCGTGGCCGACCGGGTGTCGGCGCGGCGGGCCGCTCAGTCGCGGGGGCCGAGGTCGCCGCTGCGGTAGTGCCGGCGACAGAGCACCTGGTAGCGCACCTCGGCGGTGTCGACGGTGTCGCCGATGACGACCTGGGCGCCCTCACGCACGACCCGCCCGTCGACGACGCGGGCGTTGAGCAGCCCTTCACGGCCACACCAGCAGAGCACCTCGACCTGGATGCGGGCCACCTCGTCGGCCAGCTCGAACAGGCGTTGCGCGGCGGGGAACAGCCGCGACCGGAAGTCGGTGGCCAGGCCGAACGCGAACACGTCGACGTCGTAGCTGTCGACCAGCTCGGCCATCTGCTCGACGTGCTCGACGGTGTAGAAGCACGCCTCGTCGCAGATCAGGTAGTCGACGCGTACCCCGTCGGCCCACCGGCCCCGCACCAGGGCCCGCAGGTCCAGGTCGTCGGTGACCTCGATGGCCTCGTGGGCCAGGCCGATGCGGGTGGTGACCTGCGGTCCCAGTGACCTGTCGATGCGGGTGGTGACCAGCCCGCGCCGGCCCTGCCGGGCGTGGTTGTAGTTCATCTGCAACGCCATCGTGGACTTGCCGCAGTCCATCGGCCCCCAGAAGAACTTCAACGCCGCCGCGTGCACCGGACGCCCGTCGAGCCCGCGCGCGGCCGCGCACCCGGCCGGGGCGTGTGGCTGGCCGGGGAACGGGTGGGCCAGGCAGGTCGGGGCGGTGGCGGCGTCGTCGGTCACGGTCGGGCAGCCTAGCCGATTGACCGGCCCGGATCGGTCGGGCGCGGGACCCGTGCTCAGAGCACCCGGGGTGGGGTGTTGCCAGCGGCCACGATGGCACGGCGGATCGGCACGGCGGCGAGCAGCAGGAACCCGACCACGAAGAAGATCAGCAGTGAGACCAGGCCCACCCGGTACGAGGCGGTGAGTTGGAACACCAGGCCGAAGGCGAGCGGGCCGAGCCAGCTGGTGCCCTTGTCGCTGATCTCGTAGAAGCCGTAGTACTCGCCCTCCTTCCCGGCCGGGATGAGCTGGCTGAACAGCGACCGGCTCAGCGCCTGGCTGCCGCCGAGGACCAGGCCGATGGCCGCGCCGAGGACCATGAACGGCACCGGCGCCTCGGCCGGCAGCCGGAACGCGCCGATGATCACACCGGTCCAGAGGACCAGGCTGAGCAGCACGGTCTTCCAGGCGCCGATGTGTCGGGCCAGCGCGCCGAGGCCCAACGCGCCGCCGAAGGCGAGGAACTGCACCAGCAGGATGGTGATGATCAGGGTGCTCTGGCCCAGCCGCAGCTCCTCGGTGCCGTACTGGCTGGCCAGGGTGATGACGGTCTGGATGCCGTCGTTGTAGACCAGGAACGCCAGTAGGAAGAACAGCGTCAACGGGTACGCCTTGACCTCCCGCAGGGTGTGGCCCAACTGCCGGAACCCGTCGGTGAGCACGTTGCCCCGCCGGGCCAGCGCCGCCGCCGCGCTGGGGCGTTCCCGCAACCAGCGCAGCGGCACCAGGGTGAACACCGCCCACCACACCCCGGCGGAGACGATCGACCAGCGGGCCAGGTCCAGGGTGCGCTGCGGGTTGTCGTCCTCGCTGAACAGGGTGACCGCCACCAGGTTGAACGCCAGCAGCAGGCCACCGCCCAGGTAGCCCAGCGCCCAGCCGCGGCTGGAGATGCCGTCGCGTTCGTCGGGGCCGCCGAGCTGTGGCAGGAACGAGTTGTAGACCACGACGGCCGCGCCGAAGGAGATGTTGGCGACCAGGAAGAGCGCCCCGCCGAGCAGGTAGCGGTCACCGGTGACGAAGATCATCGCGATGGTCGCGCCGGCGCCGGTGAACGCGGCGCCGCCGAGCAGTCGCTTCTTGTGCGCCGACCGGTCGGCGATAGCCCCGATGACCGGCAGCACGAACACGGTGAGGAACACCGACAGCGAGATCAGGTACGGGTAGTAGGACCCGGCCGCCACCCGGATGCCCAGCGGGTGCACGTACCCGTCGCAGGTGTCCGCCCCCAACTCGCACCCGGCGGCCAACTCGGCGATGGTGGTGATGAACGGTCCCAGGAACACGGTGATGACAGTGGTCTGGAACGCGGAGTTGGCCCAGTCGTAGATGTACCAGCCGCGCCGCTCCCGGCGGGTGCTCGCCGGAGGCGGGGTGTCGTCCACCGTGGGGGTCACGGTCTCGGCCATCGGGGGTCCTTCGATCCTCAGGCGGCCCATTGGCCGCGGCTGCGGTAGACGTCGCGCAGCACGCCGACGTGATCGGTCATGATGCCATCCACGCCACGATCCAGTAACTCGTGCATCTGGGCGGGTTCGTCGATCGTCCAGACGTGCACCTGCAGGCCGATGCGGTGGCAGTAGTCGAGGAACCTGCGGTCCACCACCGGCACCCGCCCGTAGCGCGGCGGCACCTGCGCGGCGACCACCGACGGCGGCAGCCGCAGCGGACGCCCGTGCAGGGAGGCAAGCCGCAGCCGGGCGACGCCGCGCATGCCCAGGCTGGTGGCGACGCGTCCCCCGGTGAGCGCGCGCAGCCGGGTCAGCCGGGCGTCGCTGAACGAGGCGAGCAGCACCCGGTCGCCGGCGCCGGCCCGGGTCACTGTCGCGACGGTCGGCGCGACGCCGCCGTCGGCCTTCACGTCGATGTTGAAGCGGACCTGCGGCCACGCCCCCAACACCTCGTCGAGCCGGGGTACGACGGCGGCGCCGCCGACGCGTACCGAGGCGAGGTCGGCCCAGCTCATGTCGGCGATGCGTCCCGCCTCACCGGTGACGCGTTGCAGCGTCGGGTCGTGGAAGATCACCGCCACGCCGTCCGCTGTGGCGTGCACGTCGGTCTCCACGTACCGGTAGCCCAGCCCGATGGCCCGGGCGAACGCCTCGGTGGTGTTCTCGTCGCCATCGGCGGCCCCGCCACGGTGGGCGAACGCCAGCGGCGCCGGCGCGTCGAGGTAGCCAAATCGGGTCAACACGCGACGCAGTATGCCCTCGGTTGGTGGCCGGCGGGTGGCCGGCCGGCGTCTGTCGCCCGCCCGCGCCGCCGCCCCGCCTGGTGATCGACTCGGATTCCTGAAAGTCGCGGTGTCCGCGGCGCGGGCCTGCCCCAGTTCTCAGGAAACCAAGTCGATCTTCCTGCCTGTCTCAGCTCCAGTCGGTGTGGTAGCCGTCGTGGCGCAACAGGTCCAGCAGTTCGGCGTCGCCGGGCCGGTGGACGTGGGTGAGAGCGGCGGTCAGCTCGTCGACCCCGACCGGGTCCGGCCCCTGCACCTCGATCGCCCGCACCCTGGCCCCATCGGCGCGATAGAGCGCGACGGACGCATCGCTGTTGTCGGTCTCGTGGGTCACGATCAGCGTGCTCCCGCCGCCCAGATCGGTGCAGGTGCGCAGCCGCGGCGAACCGCAGTCGACGCCGTCGGGCAGCCCGCTCGTGGGTTGCGGCACGCGGAGGCGCCAGAGCACCGGCACGGCCCGACCGTCGGCGGTACGCAGCGGGTAGGCGACGTCGAGGCCGCCACGCTCCAGCCAGCCGACGACGCCGGGCCCCGTCGCGCCGTCGGGGAGCAGCAGTTGGTCGCGGGGCCACGGTGCGGATCGGGTCAGGTCGGCGAGGTCCCGCCGGTCCTTGGCCTGGTGGTACGCCGGGCGCAGCCCGGCGTAGCCGATGCCACCGACGGCGAGGAGTACCACTGCGATGAGAACGAGAGAGCGGCGCGACACGTGATCATTGTCCCCGTCGCCGGTGCGGCCCAGGTGCGCGGGCACCTGAGCCGTACCGGTCAGCGCTCCAGGAGCCGGAGCGTCTCGTCCCAGAGACGGTCGGCGTTGTTGTCACCGGCGGCGGTGTCGCGGACGGCCAACGTCACCTCGGCGCCGGCGTCGGCCAGCGCCCGGGCGGTCTCAAGGCCGATCCCGGACGCGCCGCCGGTGACGACGGCCCGCCGGCCGGTGAGGTCGACGCCGTCGAGCACCTCAGCAGCTGTCGACTGGGCCTCCAGCAGGTCGTTGAGGTCGCGGGCCATCTGGGTGTCGACGTACGAGCCCATCAGGGCGTCTAACGCGTCCATCGGGAGTGGTCAGGTCGAGCGGCGGCGGTGCGCCCGGGTGAGGTCGCTCGGGCGGCCGGGGTCGACGTGGCGGGGCAGGTCCGGCTCGTCGGGGCGCAGCGGCGCGAGGGTGTCGGTGAGGGCGTCGATGATCCGGTCGGTGGCGCGGCGGGCCGCACCGGGGTTGGCGGCCCCCGTCTCGCCCAGGTCGACGGGGGTGCCGAAGTGCACCCGGATCACCGGACGGCGCCACAGCGAGCGGGCGATGCCGCGCAGCATTCCACGGGGCGCCCGGTAGGGCAGCACCTCGTGCGCGCCCCACTGGGCGACCGGGACGACCGGAGCGCCGCAGGCCAGGGCGAGGCGGGCGGCACCGGTCTTGCCGCGTTCGGGCCACAGGCCGGGGTCCAGGCCGATGCGCCCCTCGGGGTAGATGAGGATCACCGAGCCGCGCGCCACGGCCGTGGCGGCGTCGTCGAGGGCTCGGTGTACGGCGCTGGTGCCCCGGTCGACCCGGATGTGCCCGGCGTGGCGCATGGCGGCCCCGAACACCGGGACGCGGAACAGGCCGGCGGTCGCCATGATCCGCGGGGCGATGCCGCGGGTCTGGCAGGCGGCGGCCATGACCACCGGGTCGAACGGGCTGATGTGGTTGGCGGTCAGCACCAGCGGGCCGCGACGCAGGTGCGCCGGTACGTCGCCGGTGACCTCGAGGCGGGCGAGCAGGCCTACCAGGCCCCGGGTCAGCAGCATTGCCATGCGCCAGATCAGTGGCGGCTGCCAGGTGGTGTGTGCGGTGTTCATCAGCGCGCCATCGTCGCACGCGTCGGCGGGGCCGCGAGGGCGGGTCGGGTGATCAGGGTCATTGGTCCCGGGTGTGTTCGGGCCGCCCGGCCCTGCCCAATCGTCTACGACGAGCAGTAGTATTTACTACGTCTCGTAGTACGGATGGTTGGGGGATTTCAGGTGGACGCGTTGGACGTTGCCCGCTGGCAGTTCGGTGTCACCACCGTCTACCACTTCCTTTTCGTGCCGCTGACCATCGGCCTCTCCGTGCTGGTAGCCATCCTGCAGACGATGTGGCACCGCACCGGCAACGAGCGCTATCTCAAGCTCACCAAGTTCTACGGCAAGCTGTTCCTGATCAACTTTGCCATGGGCGTGGTCACCGGCATCGTGCAGGAGTTCCAGTTCGGCATGAACTGGAGCGACTACTCCCGCTTCGTCGGCGACATCTTCGGCGCGCCCCTGGCCATCGAGGCGCTCGTCGCGTTCTTCCTCGAATCCACCTTCATCGGCCTGTGGATCTTCGGCTGGGACCGGCTGCCCAAGCGGGTGCACCTGGCCAGCATCTGGGCCGCCGCGATCGGCACCAACCTCAGCGCGTACTTCATCCTCGCCGCGAACTCGTTCATGCAGAACCCGGTCGGCTACCGGATCAACCCCGACAGCGGGCGCGCCGAGCTGACCGACTTCCCGGCCGTGCTGACCAACAAGGTCGCCCTGATCACCTTCCCGCACACACTGGCCGGCTCGTTCCTGGTCGCCGGGTCGCTCATCGTCGCGGTCGGCCTCTGGCACGTCATCCGCAACCGCGACTCCGCCGACACCGGCGCATACCGCTTCGCCACCAAATTCGGCTCCTGGGTGGTCCTGGTCGCCTCCGCGGCCGTGCTGTTCACCGGCGACATCCAAGGCAAGATCATGACGGACGTGCAGCCGATGAAGATGGCCGCCGCCGAGGGCCTCTACACCACCGAGAGCCCCGCCTCCTTCTCCGTGCTCACCATCGGCAGCCTGGACGGCAGCCGCGAGGTGTTCGCCCTCAAGATCCCGTACCTGCTGTCGTACCTGGGCACCGGCGACCCGAACGGCACGGTGCACGGCATCAACGACCTCCAGGCCCAGTACGCCACCCAGTACGGCGCGGGCAGCTACACCCCGATCATCCCGGTCACCTACTGGAGTTTCCGCTTCATGATCGCCTTCGGGATGGCGGCCGGCGCGATCGCCCTGCTGGTGCTCTGGAGCCAGCGCAAGGGCCGCACCCCGAGCAGCAAGTGGCTGCTGCGCGCCGGGCTGGCCATGCCGGTGCTGCCGTTGCTGGCCAACTCCTTCGGCTGGATCTTCACCGAGATGGGCCGCCAGCCGTGGATCGTCTTCGGCGAGATGCTCACCCGCAACGGAGTGTCCCGCAGCGTCTCGCTGGCCGAGGTGCTCACCTCGTTCACCGCCTTCACGCTGATCTACGCCACCCTCGCCGTGATCGAGGTCAAGCTGCTGCTGCGCTACGCCAAGGCCGGCGTGCCGGACGTCAACGAGCAACCCCCCACCGACGACACCGACGACGCCGAGCGCCCGCTCGCCTTCGCCTACTGATCACCGGAGCCTGCCGTGGACCTCACCACCATCTGGTTTCTCCTCATCGCCGTGCTCTTCACCGGGTACTTCATCCTGGAGGGCTTCGACTTCGGCGTCGGCATGCTGCTGCCCGTGCTCGGCCGCGACGACCGGGAACGCCGCGTCCTGATCAACACCATCGGCCCCGTCTGGGATGGCAACGAGGTGTGGCTGATCACCGCCGGTGGCGCCATGTTCGCCGCGTTCCCCGAGTGGTACGCCACCCTCTTCTCCGGCTTCTACCTGCCGCTGCTGCTGATCCTGCTGGCCCTGATCGCCCGGGGGGTCGCCTTCGAGTACCGGCACAAGCGCCCCGAGGCGTCCTGGAAGCGCCGGTGGGACGCGGCGATCGTGGTCGGGTCGCTGCTGCCGGCGATCCTGTGGGGCGTCGCCTTCGCCAACATCCTGCGCGGCGTGCCACTGGACGCCGACCACGAGTACGTCGGCGGCCTGCTGGACCTGCTCAACCCGTACGCCCTGCTGGGTGGCGCGACCACCCTCGCGCTGTTCCTCACCCACGGCGCGGTTTTCCTCGCCCTCAAGACCACCGGCGACATCCGGGAGCGTGCGGGCGCGCTCGCCGTGCGCCTGGGTGTGGGCGCCGCAGTGCTCGCGGTCGGGTTCCTGACCTGGACGTTGAGCATCCGCTCCAGCGCGGCCGCCGTCGTGCTCGCCGTCGGCGCGGCCCTCGCCCTGCTCGGTGCTCTGGCCGCCGCCCGGGTACGCCGAGAGGGCTGGGCCTTCACCGGCACCGCCGTGGCGATCGGGCTGGCCGTGGCGACCCTGTTCGCGGCGCTGTTCCCGAACGTGCTGCCCTCCACCCTGGACGCTGCCGGCACGCTCACGGCCACCAACGCCGCGTCCACCCCGTACACCCTGAAGATCATGACCTGGGTGGCGGTGATCTTCACCCCGATCGTGCTGGCCTACCAGGGCTGGACGTACTGGGTGTTCCGCAAGCGCATCGGCGTGGCCAACATTCCGCAGCACTGACCGTGCGTGGCCCCCACCCCGCCGATCTTGCGGTTTCGGTTGCTGAAATACGAGCAATGCCCCTTATGCCGTAACAGCAACTGCAAGATCGCGGGTACGGCGCGGTCGATCATGGAGTTGTGGTGCCTGGTTTGGCGTGATCACGGGTGCTGTGGTGTCCACCAGAACTCCATGATCGGCGGGAGCCGGGGGGCGGCGGCATGCTGGGCGAAAATCGGCGGTCGGCGCGCAGCCGCCCCGCTACGGTGTGCCGATGCCCGCCACTGTGCACGTACGCGAACTCACCGCCGACGACCTCGACGCCGCCTGGGAGCTGGGCCGGTTCGCGTTCGGCTCCGACCCGCAGCGGCCCGCGCACCACAGCGCCACAGTGCCCGGCCTGACCCGTTACGGCGCGTTCGACGACAGCGGTCGGCTCGTCGGGAAGGCCGTCGACCTGTGCCACGACCAGTGGTGGTCGGGCCGGGTGGTGTCGGCCGCCGACGTGGCCGGGGTGGCGGTCGCTCCCGAGGCCCGCGGCCGGGGCGTGGCCCGTGCCATGCTCACCGCCCTGCTGTGCGGCGCACGTGAGCGCGGGGCGGCGGTCAGCGCCCTCTACCCGACCGTCGCCGCCCCGTACCGGGCCTGCGGGTGGGAGGCCGCCGGTGTGCTGCGTACCGTGAATGTGGCCACCGCCGCGCTGCCTCGGCACCGGCCCTCCCCGGACCTGGCGGTGCGGGCCGGTACGCCTGCCGACCTGCCCGCCGTCGCCGACCTGTACGAGCGGGTCACCCGCCACCGCAACGGCATGCTGACCCGCCGGGGTGAGTTGTTCGACTTCTTCGCCGCCGACGGGGGCCTGCCCGGTGACGGCCTCACCCTCGTCGAGGCCGACGGCGAGCTGGTCGGTTACGCCACCTGGCAGCGGGGCCGCGGCTACGGGGCCGACTCGGTGCTCACCGTCGACGAGGCGCTGGCCGTCACCGCCGACGCGGCTCGGGAACTCGTCGGGGTGCTGGGCAGTTGGGCCAGCGTCGCGCCGACCCTGCGGCTGTGCCCGCTCGACGGGGACGCGGTCAGTCGCCACCTGCCGTTGGAGTCGGCCCGCGAGCACGAGCGGGACCTGTGGATGCACCGACCGGTCGACGTGGCGCGGGCGGTGAGCGCACGGGGGTGGCCCGCCCACGCCCGGGGCGCCGTCGACTTCCATCTCAGCGACACGCTCGCCGACTGGAACTGCGGCACCTGGCGGTTGGCTGTCGCCGACGGCGCCGCCGAGCTGACCCCGGTCGGCGGCGAGGCCGACCTGCGGTTGGACGTGCGCGGTTTCGCGCTGCTGTACGCCGGGGCGGCGCAGGCCCGCTCGGTCGCGCAGGCCGGGCTGCTGCACCACAGCCCGGGTGTCGACCCGGCCGCCCTGGACCTGCTGGGCGTTGGAGGCCCGGCGCAGTTGCTCGACTACTTCTGACCGACCAGGTCCAGCGCTTGGGCCGCTGACAGGTTGGTGCTGACCGACCGGCCCGGCGCGTGGGCCGTTGACAGGTTGGCCGGATCCAGCCGGGCCCGCGCCGTCGGGTTCTTGCCGCTCAGGTCGGGGTCGCGGCCAGTTCGGCGTTGGCGCGCTGAGTGACCAGGGCGAGCGCCCGGGCGGCGGCGCTCGCCTCGTCGGCGGGGATGTCCGCGTAGAGGCGCGCGCTGATGTTCGCGACGGCGTCGGCGATGTGGGCCTGCACGGCATGACCTGCGTCGGTGAGCCGCAGCCGTGGTGTGTCGGCATCGTGGTCTGCCTGGGCGAGGTTCGCGTCGACGAGAGTGGTGAGCACCCGTTGCACCTCCTGCTCGTCGACCTTGAGGGTGCTGGTGATCCGGTGCGTGAGGTGGGCGCGTTCGGCCGGGCCGTTGGCGAGGACGTTGAGGGCGAGCAACTGGTTGAACTCGACGCCGAGGGGAGCGGTGGCCCGTTCGAGCAGGGCCCGGGTGGCGTAGTGGGCCTGGCCGATGACCTGGCCGTTGAGGGTGGGGACGGTGGACATGACGCCTCCTTCAACACGTTGGTTGAACCAACGTTGGTGCTGCCAACGTAACATCCGATCGTGGGTCACGCCAACGATTCTTGATAGGCTGCGCCGCATGGACAACACGGCCCCGCAGTCACCCGCCGGGCTCAGCACCACCCCGAGCTGGCTGCTCAACCAGACCGCCGGTCACGCCACCCGCCTACTCAGCGAGGGGTTCGCCGCGCACGACCTGCGCGGCTACCACTACCGGCTGCTCGCCACCCTGACCGAGGGCGGGCCCGCAAGCCAGGCCGACCTCGGCCGGCGCTGCGGCATCGACCGCAGCGACGTGGTGGCCACCATCAACGACCTGGCCGGCCGAGGGCTCGTGGTGCGGGCCCCCGACCCGGCCGATCGCCGCCGCAACGTCATCAGCGCCACCGACGCCGGCGCCGAGGCGGCCCGCCGGATGGGCGCGACCCTCGAGCGCGTCCAAGCCGACCTGCTCGCCCCGCTGTCCGCCACCGAGCGCAAACAGCTGACGCGACTGCTCACCCGACTGCTGCACCACCACAGCCGACACTGACCCGGCTCAGCGGGCCTCGCGCAGCTCCGCCAGCCGGGCCTCGATCTCGGCCAGCTCCGCGCGCAGCTTCTCGGCCTGCTGCTCCGCCTCGGCCCGCTCGGTGCCGAGGATCTGCTCCACCGCCTCCTGCACCCCCGGCACGTCGACGAGAGCCACCATCTTCAACGCCTCCGCCGGCTTCACCACGTACGGCTTCGCCAGCGCCTTGCTGCCCTGCTGCGCGGCGACGGTCCACTCCCCGTCGCCGTACGCCAAGGTCACGGTGAGGCCCGCGGGGCCCTTCGGCTTGACGGCCTTGACCGCCCGCCGCGCCGGCGGCTTCTCCGTCTGCTCCACCTTCGGCTCCTCCTGTCGCTGCGCGGGCACCCGCGGCGTGTCCAACACGAACTCCGGCGCGGCCACCGCTGGCGGCTCGGGCTCGGGCTCCGGCTTCGGCTCCACCACCCGACGAGTGACGCCCTTGGGCGCCACGGCCAGGTCGGCGGGGGAGAACGGCAACTCGTCGCGGCCGAAGCGCACCACCACGAACTCGTCGGACACCTCCGGGTCGGTCAACTCGATCACCTGACCGACCTGACCGGCGATCTGCCCCGCCGCAGCGGTGAACACCACCCGCGGTTTACGCCCGGCCGCCAACGACTCCCGGATGCTCTGCACCTCGCTAGTGGACAAACCCTGGCCGGCATCCATCACAACCCTCTTCCGTACACCTGTTTGATTGCTGTCTTGATACCAGCCGGCTGCGACACCCGCCGCACGGGGCTCGCGCCCACTCAGCCGCCCAGCGCCCGCAGCGCCCGGTCCGCGTGCTCGTTCATGCTGACCTCGCTGTGGATCACCTCGATGATCCGCTGGTCGGTGCCGATGACGAACGTCATGCGCTTCATGCTCAACGGCCCCAACGGCACCCGCCGCTTGACCCCGAACTGCTGCGCCACCGCGCCGTCGACGTCCGACAGCAGCGGATAGTCGAAGCCGTGCAGCTTCGAGAACTCGGCCTGCTTCGCCACCGGGTCGCGGCTGATGCCCACCCGCGTCGCGCCCAGCGCGGTGAACTCCGCCGCGAGGTCGCGGAAGTGGCAGCTCTCCGCCGTGCACCCCCGGGTCATCGCCGCCGGGTAGAAGAACAGCACCACCGGCCCGGCCGCCAGAAACTCCGACAGCCGCCGCGGCGTGCCCGTCTCATCCGGCAGCTCGAAATCCCGCACCTCGTCGCCGACACCCACACCCGCCACCGCGCACCTCCGTCGTCTGATCGACCGCGCGGTGAGCGTAAGCGATCACGCCCAGAGCGCCGCCACCTCATCGGCCACCACGTCGGCCTGGGCCCGTCCGGCCCGCGCCGCGCCCGCACGCCGGGCCGGGTCCAGCACGTTGCGGCCGATCGCCGTGCGCGCCGCCGCGTCCGGCGTCAGCACCACCACCCGCGACCCGGCCGCCCGCAGCGCGTCCACCTGCGCCGACAGCCGTGGCATCGGCCCGAACGCCGATGACGTCGGCGCGAGCACCAGCACCCTGCGCGCGTCCGCCGCCAGGTCCGCGTTCACCGTCGAGCGCATCCCACCGTCAACGAAGCGGCGCGCGCCGATCGTCACCGGCGGCCACACCGCGCAACTCGCGCCCACCGCGTCCACCAGGGACACCCCGCTGTCGCTGTCGAACACCACGAACTCACCGGACGACGCGTCCACCGCCGTGATCAGCAGACGCTGCCGCGGCCACTCCCGGACCGGCAGAAGGGCCTCGATCACCGGCCGTCGCGTCGCCTCAGACTCGGTACGCGCCGCCACCGCCATCGCTCCGATCCGGGCTCGCGCGCGCACCGCGTCGCGGGTCCGCCCACCGGCCCAGATCAACCGCGCCAGCGTCGCGAAACCCAACCGTGCCGCCAGCGCACTCGACGGCGGCGCCAACTGCTCGCTGTAGAAACGCTCGACGGGCAACCCGGAGCACACCTGCGCGCCGACCACCGAGCCCGCCGACGTGCCAACCACCAGATCCGCCCCGGTGACCGGCACGCCCCGTTCGACCAACCCGGCCAGCAGCCCCAACTCCCAGGCCACCCCGGTCACCCCGCCACCGCCGAGCACCAACGCCCGCTGCATGTGACTCTCCTCTCGACGACCGACCCGCGCCGGTCACGGTAGCGTCGGCACGACCATCGCGCAGGCGTCAGACTCCCCGGGGAGGCACCGTGGCACCCGTTACCGTCATCACCGGCGGCGGCCGGGGCATCGGCGCGGCCACCGCCCGCCGGCTCGCCGCCGCCGGTCACCACGTCGCCCTGTGCTACCGCCGCGACGAGGCCGCCGCCACCGCCGTCCTGGCCGACCTGCGGGCCGCCGGCGCACAGGCCGTCGCGGTACGCGCCGACACCACCGACCCCGAGCAGGTGCACGCCCTGTTCGACGCGGCCGCCGAACTCGGCCCGCTCACCGGCCTGGTCAACAACGCCGGCGTCACCAGCCTCATCGGGCCGTTCACCGAGCTGCGCGTCGAGGACCTGCGCCGGGTCGTCGACGTCAACCTCGTCGGCTACGTCCTCTGCGCCCAGCAGGCCGCCCGCCGGCTCACCGACGGCGGGGCGATCGTCAACGTCTCGTCGGCGGCCGCGACCCTCGGCAGCCCGGGGGAGTACGTGCACTACGCCGCCGTGAAGGCCGCCACCGACACCCTCACCGTCGGCCTGGCCAAGGAACTCGCCCCGAAGGGCATCCGGGTCAACGCGGTCGCCCCCGGCATCGTGCGTACCGACATCCACGCCGACTCCGGGGTGCCCGACCGCGCCGAGTCCGCCGTCGGTCGCATCCCGCTGGGCCGCGCCGGCGAACCCGACGAGATCGCCGCCGCCATCGCCTGGCTGCTCGGCCCGGACGCCTCGTACGCCACCGGGACCGTGCTGCGCGTCTCCGGCGGTCTCTGACCACGCCTTCACACGGTCGGAGACCGCCGGATCCGGCTCAGTGGGTGAACAGCTTCGCCGCGGTGACGACGGTCTGGGCGACCCCGTAGCCGAGCAGCGCCGCCACCACCAACCAGGAGATCCACAACCGGGCCTGCTGCCCGGGTCGGCTGTCCTCACTCATCGCGTACCACTCCTCTGCGCCGTCGTGTCCTCGTCCAGGTCCCGATCCGTGTTCTCATCCGTGCTCCGCTGCGTCGACGGTTCGTGGTAGCGCTGCGGGACCGGCCGCACCAGCAGGTTCGCCACGAAGCCCACGGCCAGCACAGCCACCATCGTGAACAGCGCCGGACGGTAGGCCGCGGCGGTCAGCGAACCCGGCTCGCCCTGCGCGTCGAGGAACCCGTTGACGATCAGCGGACCCGCGATCCCCGCCGCCGACCACGCGGTCAGCAGCCGACCGTGGATCGCACCGACCTGAAAGGTGCCGAACAGGTCCCGCAGGTACGCCGGCACTGTCGCGAAGCCACCGCCGTAGAACGACAGGATCACGCAGGCCAACAGCACGAACAGGGCCGTGGAGGTCTGCCCGACGAGGGCCAGCAGCGCGTAGAGCACCATGCCGACACCCAGGTACACCAGGTAGATCGGTTTGCGGCCGATGAGGTCCGAGGTGGACGACCACACGAACCGCCCGGCCATGTTGAACAGCGACAGCAGACCCACGAACCCGCCGGCCGCGGCGACGGTCACCGCCGAGGTGCCGTTGTCGCGGAAGAAGTCCTGGATCATCGGGCTGGCCTGCTCCAGGATGCCGATGCCGGCGGTCACGTTGCAGAACAGCACCACCCACAGCAGCCAGAACGAGCGGGTCTTCACCGCGTTCGCCGCCGACACGTTCGCCGTGGTGACCAGCGGCTTCGCCGCCACGCTCGCCGGGTCGAAGCCGGCCGGCCGCCAGTCCTGCGCCGGCACCCGCACGTTCGCCACCCCGAACATCATGATCACGAAGTAGCCCAGGCCGAGCGTCACGAACAGCCACACCAGGGCGCTGCCCGACGCCGTCGACCCCGCGTTGGCCGGGTCGTAGCCGGCGTCGTAGAACGACAACAGTTGCCGCGACAGGGGAGAGGCGACCATCGCCCCACCAC
Source organism: Micromonospora sp. NPDC048986 (assembly GCF_040649335.1). Taxonomy (NCBI): domain Bacteria; kingdom Bacillati; phylum Actinomycetota; class Actinomycetes; order Micromonosporales; family Micromonosporaceae; genus Micromonospora; species Micromonospora sp. NPDC048986. Next base: position 82,641 of record NZ_JBEZFJ010000010.1, on the reverse strand, counting down.
CGAACCCCATGATCGCCAACCCGGTGGCCAGCCCCGGCCGGTCCGGGAACCACTTGATCAGGGTGGAGACGGGGGAGATGTAGCCGATTCCCAGCCCGATGCCGCCGAGCAGCCCGTAGCCCAGGTACAGCAGCCACAGCTGCTTCGTGGCGATGCCCAGTGAGCCCACCAGGAAACCCGCCGCCCAGAAGCAGGCCGAGACGAACATCGCCTTACGCGGTCCGTTCGCCTCCACCCAGGTTCCGGCGACAGCGGCGGACAACCCGAGCATCACGATCGCGATGCTGAAGATCACCCCGATCGCCGTCTGGCTGGTGTCGAAGTGGGCGATCAGGGAGTTCTTGTAGACGCTTGTGGCGTAGACCTGACCGATGCAGAGGTGGATGGCCAACGCGGCCGGGGGGATGAGCCACCGGCTGTAGCCGGGCGGCGCCACGGTGTGCCGACGATCGAGTGCGGAAAGCATGCGTTGCTTCCTCTCCGATGAGGACGAGAAACGTCGCCCCCAACGTGCCCGCACCACTCGTCAGCGGCAAACCTCGCCGTCGCCGGACGGTCGTTCCGCTGAGCTGAGCGGTCACTCAGCGCCCACGGCGGCCCTGTGATCGACTCGGCTTCCGACAGTCGGGGCATCGCGGCGACCCCGACACCGCGACATGCCGGGAGACCGAGTCGGTCACTCCGCCGTCGGCTCGGGCCGCGACTACCGCAGGGCCGGCAGGTGCCAGCCGCCGGCCAGCGCGTCGGCGTCCGCCGGACCCCAACTGCCCTTGTCGTACGACTGCACCGCCGTCGGCAGATCGAGGATCGGCTCGACGATGCGCCACTCCTGCTCGATCGTCTCGGCCCGCGCGAAGCGCAGGTGCTGCCCGTCCATCGCGTCGTCGAGCAACCGCTCGTACGCCTCCTGCCGACGACCGAAAGCCGAACCGAAGTCGACCGACAGATCCACCGGACGGCTCGCCACCTCGGCACCCGGGCTCTTCGCCTGGATCGACATCGTGATGCCGTCACCACGCCCGAGGCGGAAACGCAGCAGGTTCGCGGCCCTCGCCGTGCCCCGCTCGGCGGGGATCAGCGAACGCTGCGGCTGCTTGAACTCGACCACGACCTCCGTCGCCGTCCCCGGCAGGGACTTACCGGTGCGCAGGTAGAAGGGCACGCCCGCCCAGCGGGGTGAGTCGACAGTCAGCCGGGTCGCCACGAACGTCTCCGTGTTCGAGTCCGCCGCCACGCCCGGCTCGTCGCGGTAGCCGGCGTACTGCCCCCGGACGGTGGACTGCGGCGACAGCGGCGCGATCTGCCGCAGCACCCTGGCCTCCGCCTCCCGGAACGCCTCGGTGTCCTCGCTGGCCGGCGCCTCCATCGCGACGAGCGCCACGACCTGCAGGATGTGGTTCTGCAGCACGTCCCGGGTCGCGCCCACGGTGTCGTAGAAGCCGGCCCGACCCTGGGTGCCGAACCCCTCGGCGAGGGTCACCTGGATGTTGTCGATGTGCTCGTTGTTCCACAGCGGCTCGAACAGCCGGTTGGCGAACCGGAAGGCGTAGAGACCCTCGACGGCTTCCTTGCCCAGGTAGTGGTCGATGCGGAACACCCGCTCCGGCGCGAACGCCGCGCGCAGGGTGCGATCCAGTTCGCGGGAGGACTCCAGGTCACGCCCGAACGGCTTCTCCACGATCACCCGACCCCGGTCGGCCAGACCCACTGACGCCAGGCCCTCGACGACGGAGCCGAACACCGCCGGAGGGATCGCCAGGTAGAAGACCGGCTGCTCGGCGTCGCGCAGCCGCTCAGCCAGCCGCTGGTACGTCGTCGGGTCCGCGTAGTTGCCGGAGATCATCGAGAGGTTGTCAGCCAGCCGATCGAAGGTCTCGTCGTCGATCTCGTCATTGGCCTCGGTGACCGACTTGCGTGCCATGGTGACCAACTGCTGATCGTCCCAGGCGGAGCGGGCCACGCCGATCACCGGAACGTCGAGGCGGTCGCGCCGGGTCAACTCGTACAGCGCCGGAAACAGCTTCTTCGAGACGAGGTCACCCGTGACGCCGAACAGCACTACCGCGTCTGAGCGCATGTGCATGGCACTTCCCATTCGATCATCCGAACCTGATCTTCCGAACGGACAACGGCACGACCCACTCCGGGAATTCCCCAGCGTGCGGCGTACGTGAGGTCGGCGACAACACTGTCTCGACGAGCCCTTATGTTAAGGAAGGTTTACAGTACAGGCGAAACGCCGGTAGCCTGCGACTCTAATCGACGAAGGTCGATCATGACGAGGCCTGGAGGTACCGTGCGTCGCCGACACACCACCACACGGCTGCTGGCCATAGCCGCACTCGCGCTACCAGTGATCCTGCCCGCCACGCCCGCCGCCGCAGCACCCACCGCACCATCCCGACACCTCAGCGACGTCATCCCCGCACCGGTCGAAACCCACCCCGACGCGCACGACACGTTCCGGATCACCCCCCTGACCGTCATCCGCACCAGCCCCGGCTCAGCCGCCGCCTGGCGCGTCGGGCACCAACTCGCCACCACACTGCGCCCCGCCACCGGCCACGCCCTGCCCGTCCTGCCCGTACGCTCCACCCCGCTACCCGAGATCGCCCTGCTCATCGGCGGCGCCGACACCCGCATCGGCCAACAGGGCTACCAACTCGACGTCACCCGCCGCAGCATCACGATCCGCGCCAACACCCCCGCCGGACTGTTCGCCGGCACCCAGACCCTGCGCCAACTGCTCCCCGCCGAGATCGAGGCACCCAACCGGCAGCGAACCACCTGGACAGTCCCCGGCGGACGAATCATCGACTACCCACGCTTCGCCTACCGGGGCGCGATGCTCGACCTCGCACGCCACTTCCACACCGTCGACGACATCACCGCGTACGTGGACCTGCTCAGCCAGTACAAAATCAACTACCTGCACCTGCACCTGACCGACGACCAGGGCTGGCGCATCCAGATCGACTCCTGGCCCCGCCTCACCACCGTCGGCGGCGGACCCGGCACCGGAGTCGACGGCGTCGGCCCCGGATACCTCACCAAGGCCGACTACAAGGCCGTCGTCGCCTACGCCGCCGCACGACACATCACGATCATCCCCGAGATCGACATGCCCGGGCACACCAACGCCGCCCAGTCGACATACCCCGAACTCAACTGCGACGGCGTCGCACCGCCCCCGCGCACCGACATCGCGGTCGGCTACAGCTCCCTCTGCATCAACGACGAACTCACCTACCGCTTCGTCGAGGACGTCATCCGCGAACTCGCCGCCATCACCCCCGGACCATTCCTGCACATCGGCGGCGACGAAGCCCACGCCACCACCGACGAGGACTACCGCACCTTCATGAACCGGGTCCTGCCCCTGGTCGCGAAGTACGGCAAGCGCGCCTCCGGATGGAACGAGATCACCCAGGCCGACCTGCCCACCGACGCCGTCGCCCAGTTCTGGGGCACCGGCACCACAAACGCCAGCCTCGCCGCAGCCGCCGCACGCGGAAACAAGATCATCATGTCGCCGGCGAACAAGGCCTACCTGGACATGAAGTACGACGCCAACACCCGCCTCGGCCTGCGCTGGGCCGGCCTGATCGAGGTGTCCGACGCCTACGGCTGGGACCCGGTCACCCGGGTCACCGGCGTCGGCGAGAACGCCATCCTCGGCGTCGAGGCCCCACTCTGGTCCGAAACGCTACGCACCCTCGACGACATCGAATACATGGCCTTCCCCCGCCTACCCGCGATCGCCGAACTCGGCTGGTCCACCCCCGCCAGCCACGACTGGGAATCGTTCCGGACCCGGCTGGGGGAGCAGGCACCCCGCTGGCGACTGCAACAGGTCAACTTCTACCCGTCCCCACAGGTGCCCTGGCTCTGACCCGCACCCCCGGCGCACGCTGTTCGTGGGCACCGGCCGACCCGGCCGGTGCCCACGACGATCAGCGACCGCAGACGGTGTCCAACGCCTTCAGCGGCGGGTCGAGATCCGGCGCCTCCACCTCGGTGGCCTTCGGACCGGCCAGGTGCTTCTCGACGCCCAAAGCCAGGGTCTCCAACGCCGTACGCACCTGCGGATCGGCAGCGGTCGGCGCCGCCGTCCGGAGGTCCTGCAACAGCGCGGTGTAGTGACCACGAACCTTCGTGCCCGCCTCCTTGGCGCTGACCGGCTTGTCGATGGCGGCGATCGCATCGTCGGCCATCGCGACGTAGTGCTTCTTGACAAAAACGAGACTGGCGTCGCAGACCTGCTTGCTGTTCGCCGCCACGTCGACGGTCGGGCTGGGCACCACGGTCGGCGTCGGCGCGGCGCTCCCGGCGCTCTCCTTCTCCGCAGGCTGGCAGCCCACAACGAGACCGACGGTCGCGACCAGGCCAACGACAATACGGACAGACTTACTCGTCAAAGTGTTCCCCCGTGGTGATGTGCGGCCCCACCGTTCGCGGTGAACGAGCGGCGGCCAGAACGCACCACTGTAGACATCACCCGCCGACACCGCACACCGCTTTCACCTCCGGTGTCCCAGCCCGACCTCGCCGGGCATGAGACGTTGGAGCACCCAGCAATCTCCAGCGAGGACTCCTCCATGCACCTGGCATACGACCAGTCAGCGGACACCGGAGCAGCAGTGGTGTGCCTACCCATGTTCCGCATGAGCCGCGCCGCCACAGCCGCCGCCCTCAGCCCCGCCCTCGCGGGCACCGGCCTGCGAGAGATCTACCTGGACCTGCCCGGGCACGGAGACACCCCCGCGAACTGCCCACCCACCTCCCAGGCAGTGCTGGAAACCGTCTGCGCCTGGCTTGACCACCACGTCGACGCGCCGGTCCTGCTCGCCGGCGGCTCCTACGGCGCGTACCTTGCCGCCGGCATCGCCCGTCAACGACCCGACCTCGTCCGCGGCCTGCTCCTCGTCTGCCCCGGCGTCACCATCGCCCGCGACAGCCGGGACCTGCCCGCCGAACCACCACTCGAAGCACCCACCGGCTGGCTCGACGCCGCTCCCGCCGCCCTGCACGCCCACCTCGACGCCGCCCTGGGCCACCGCACCCCAGCCGTCGTCGCGACGGTGCTCGCCGCACTGAACTCCGGCGGCCCCGGTGACCCGACATTCCAACAGGAGTTGCAGAGCGCCTCCAACTACGCGCTACCCGACGAGACCGCCAAGGTCGTTTTCGACGGCCCGGTCAGCGTGATCACCGGCCGGCAGGACCGAATCGTCGGGTACGCCGACCAGTTCCGCGCCATGCGCCACTACCCGCGCGGCACCTACACCGTGATCGACGCGGCCGGACACTACCTGCCGTACGAACAACCCGCCCTGCTGCGATCACTCACCCAGGACTGGCTGCGCCGCACACGCATCTGACAACCGAGCTGGGGGAGCGGACCTTGTCCGCACGAACTGACACTGGTCAATGTCCGGTGCGGCGCCGATCAAGACGGCACCTCCTGGGTCGACCTCGCCACCGCCAGGCACCTGACGCTGCGTGAGCGCGTCAGCAACGAGATCCTGCTGTACGGCACCGGGCTGGGTGAAGGTGTGTCCAGCCATCCGGCTCAACGCGCCTGACGCGAACGGCAACACCTGATGCCCTGGGCAGGGCGCGCCCGTCAGCGAGCGCGAGGCTGTCGACCGGCGCTGGCGTGACGCCTGGGCCAGGTGGGCCCGATACCGCCTGTCACTTCTCAGTTGACCTAGGCCACGCGGGCGGCCCTTGATCTGCAGTGGCCCAAGTTAGTGAGAATCCCTGAAGAGTTATGGCTCTCATTATCTCGGGCCAGGTGCAAGCTTTCTCGTTATATCGGGCCAAGCGCGGACTTCGAGTCCCAGGGCTTCGGATCGAACAGGTTCGGGCTCTGGGGAGCAGGGCTGCCTGTGCGGCCGGAGCAAGGTGGTGAATTGCAATGGTTGTGGCTTCTGACGGGATGAGTTTGAAAGGTCGGTGAGAGTCGCTTCGCAGTGGCGGTCGATCGCATCACGCACTACGCCACCGGGGGTTCGGCTGCCTCCACCCGCCTACGCCCGCACGGCGGCCGGCAGCCGCAACGTCACCCTCGCCGGCTACGAGGCCTACCGCCTTCGGTGCTGACGACTACGCGACGACGTCCACGCCCGTCCGCGCAAGATTGCGTCAGAGCACGAGAGACCCGCGGGAGCGGGTCTCTCGGCGGGCGCGGGAGCCCGTAGGCGTCCTGCGAGACCACTTTATCAGTGGGCTTTACCTCACGCGCGAAGTCGTCACCAGCAGCAGCCACTCGATGACGAAGGGAGCCGCTCGTAGGGAGAGGTCAGTTTGGTCTTAGCTCTAGAGTCCAGGGTTCGGTCCGGGTGCGGGAGCGATGCTGGTTCTGATAATTATGCTTGCGCTCCCAGGGGATGGTGAGGTGCATCGGCTGCGGGGTCATACAATTGCAGCACTCCGGCGGTGCCCAGATACAGCCGGCGCAGAGTTCGCTCGCCGTCGGGGTCAGCGGGCCCGGTTGGGTTTCGCTCGTGGTTGATCCATGAGGCGAGTCCACCGTGGCTGTAGCTGGAGGGGTGCGCTGGACGTTCCCTGAGGATTTCGTCGTAGAAGCGGAAGCGGTCCGCGATCTCGATCGACGTGGCCATGCGACGCCAATACGGTGAGGAGATCACGGACAAGATCGGGACGACCTCGGGGTACTGTGCCGCGTAGCCGTAGGACAAGGGTAGGAATTCCGCGTGCTCGCGGGCGTGCAGGCGCCGCATGCGCTCGTTGCGTGGGGTCAAGGCAAACGGGTTGCGCGAGCCCCAGTGTTCGATCGCGCAGGCGTCGGAGAAGTAGTAGCGCACGCGGGGGTAACCGCGGCGGCGGTTGAGCCGCTGCAGCCGCACCTGCGCCTGGACAATCTCGGGCATGTCGGCCACGTCGACCTGGTCGGCTGATTGTGAGACACCGTTGCCGACCCATAGCTGGTGACGGACGCAGACGTTGTAGTCGCATCGTGCCCAGATCGTCACGGGGCCGGTGGTGCCCGCGCACCGTCGGCATAACGGATGCCGCCGGTTGGGGTAGCTGCCGACGACCTGTCCAATCATCGGCGGCGCGTAGCGGTACGGGACGCGTTGGCGGATCTCCGGCAAGGCGTAGGCCAGCCGCGGCTCGGCGAATCCGGTGACCGCCGCGAGGGACTCCGACGCGATGACGCCGCGGCGGCTGCCCTGGCGCCGCGACGTGAGGTGGGTCGCGAGGTCAGCGCGGGACAGATAGTTTCTCGCCGCGAGTCGGCCGATGTATGACTCGAGCGTCTCGTCGTGTACCGGGGGGATGCGTCGGGGCAGCCGCCGCAGCTGCGGCTGCCCCCAGCCGGCGGTCGCCGGGATCATTGTCGCGAACCCGCGCGGCGGGCGGAGGATTCGGCGGCGTGGTCGATGCGCACCGCGTCCATCGCGTCCCGCGAGATGGTCTCGGTTCCGTCGAGGATCGCACGTATCGCCGCGGCGCGGATGAGGTGCGACAAGCTGCCGATCATGCCCCTGGTGCGCTGGTGCAGGTACTTCGCCGACGCGGTCAGCGTGCCGGGCTTGTGGTGGTGCAGTCGCAGCGCACTTTCCATGCTAGCGACGAGCTGTTTCCACTCGTTGTGGTGGGGAAACGGGCCAGTGTTGACCAGGACGCAGCGTCCTGCGAGTTGCCGGCCACGTACGCCGGTGAACATCCCGGACCGTTCGATGTCCATGCCGGCGTAGATGAAGGTCGCGGGCAGGTGCTCGGTGAGGTACTTCATGTGGTCGGAGTGGTCCTCGCCCGCGGTGGTCGCCATGTTGATGTTATGAAGCTCATCGACGATGACGATTTCGCATCGAACGTCGATCAGGATCCGACAGACGGCGTCGGCGATGTCGGTGGCGTTGGCACGAGACGTGACTCTGGGCAGGCCGAGGAACCGCGCGAACTCCATTGCCAGCTTCCGCGGCGAGCCTTTCGGAGGTGCTGTCACGTACACCACGGGGATGCGTTCGGTGTCGGGATGCCGGGCTCGAGTGCGCAGTTCGTGGAGCCGGCCGAGCTGTTTGATGGCCGTGCTCTTGCCGGTCGCCGCCGCACCGGAGACGATCAGCCCGCGGCGGGCGCCGTTCTCCCGTTGGTTGAGCAGCGCCAGCAGCCGGCCCTGGTTGGTGATCTCGCGAATCGCGGACGTGGTGACCACCACCAGTTCGGCGTGATACGCGATCCGCGCCTCGTCATAGATCAGACGTTGCTGCGCAGTCAGCGCCGACCAGTCGCCCTTGGGTAGCAGGGCAACGTCGGCGGGATCGGCTTCGACGAACCGCTGCCAGCCTTCCACGGTGGTGGTGGGTTGCGGTCGGTCTTCCAGTTGGCTGACGTCGTTCAGAAACTCCACCTGCGGGCCTCCTCGCGGGCGTCGAACAGCGGCAGGGGGATCACCTCCGCCAGCGGTTCAGGGTCGTCTTCACGAGCGGCGGGAACGGCGTGCGCCGCGTCCTGTTGCTCGGGCGGGTTCGGGCGCGGGCCTGAGGGTGTGTTCGTGGAGCGAGTGCGTCCGGCGACGCGTCGATCCCGTGGCGTGGTGGCCTTTGGCTCGGGGCCTTGTTCGGCCCGGTCGAGCAGTTGCGCGGCGGCCGCGGCGATCTGCGCCTCGGTGGCGGTGTCTTCGCCGCGGCGCCGCAGGATGTTGCGGGCGTGCTGCCAGGCCACGTCGCCGAACGGCATCGGGGCAGTGCGCAGGTGCTTCCAGCCGACGGTGATCCAGCCGCCGTCTCGGTGGTTGCGCACCCAAATGCGGGTGACGTCGTACGGGTCGAAGTGGACCTCCCACCGCCCGTCCCTCGCGATGACCCCTGAGTCTTCGCCGCGCAGGCTGTACTCGTCGAGCGCGTTGTCGTCGTAGGTGCGTCGGTTGAGCTTGATCCCGGCGCGACCGATCCTGTTCCAGGAAACTGGCAAGAGTTCAACGTAGTCGTCAGCGTTCAATGCGACCGGCACGTAACCGGCGACCTCGACCAGAGCGGCATACTGCTCGTTGGGCGTCAGGGCTGTGTCCGGGGCCAGCGGGTTACGCAGCCCGTCATGCGGCCGGTTTTGCCAGACCGTGACGATCCATTCGTCCAGCAGTGCCTGCAGCTCAACGATGGACCACACCGCGTTCTTCTCGGCGCTCTTGCCTCGGTGTTCGACGCTTCGCCCGACGTAGCCGGCGACGTACTGGGCAAACAGGGTGCCCACGGAGTTGAAGCTGCGCTCGACGGCACTGTTCTCCCACGGCGAGCCCAGGTGGGTGGGCTGGAGGTTGATGCCCATCGCCCGACAGGCGGTGCGGAACGTCTGCGACACGTACGCCTTACCGTTGTCGCAGACGATGGTTTCCGGAACGATCACCGGCCGGGCGGCGGCGTGCGTCAGCTGGTCGTCCAAAGCGGTGAGGCGACGGTGCGGCAACACCGACCGTGACATGCGTACCGCGTCGACCCAGCCCGGGCGCATCGGCTCCGGTGTCAGCGCCCGCGCCAGCAACACCGCCGCATCGGCGGCTTTGGTTGTGGGCCGCAACACCGCCGCCGGAATGCTGCGGGTGGCCAAGTCCACCAGCCACGTCAGCTCCGCCCGGTCGATCACACCGTTGTCCAACACCACCCGTACATCAATCGGTGTGGAATCGATGTGCACCCACTGGCCGGGGCGCAGCGCCGACACCGACCCGAACGGCCCCTTCGGGGTCTTTGCCAGCGACCGGCGGGTCTTGGCCGAGCCGAACGTGTGTCTGCCCTGCGCCAGTCGACCTACCAAGCGGTAGAACGTCGCCGTCGACGGCAGCGCCGGAGCGGTGTTGCCGTGCTCGGCGGCCAGGATCTGCGTGACCCGCCGCGCCAGCCTCTTCACCGTTCCCGTAGAGCGGTTGGTCTCCTCGTCGATCGCCTGCGCCGTCGCGTCGACAACCCGCTGGTCAACTCGTCCGGTGGGGCCAGACACCCGCGCATAGCGCTGGTCGACCAATCCCCACAGGCCTTGCCTTTCGTACGCCGCCCGCAGCCGTTTGATCGTGGTGAAGCTGACCGAGTGACCCGCCGCCCGCAGTTCGGTCAGCTTGGCTAGCTCACGCTGGCGCAGCGTATGCCGGCGCGGATCGTAGCCAGATTGTGGCGTCGAATCGTGTGCCGCATCCGGCGCCACGCCGGTCAGCAGTTCGATCAGGTGCCGCTCCCACCACCGCGCACGCGCCATGACTGGCTCGGGCACGACCTCGAGCATCCCAGCCGGGGGCAGGGGAGCGGCGCCGCGCGGCGTGGAGACCCATTCCAGATCGCGGCCGGTGAGCACCTCGCCCAGCGGCAGGGTTGTCTGCGCGCCGATGACGTCTTCTAGCCGCACTCCGCTGCCCGTCACTGACGCCACCGTGTACCGCGCCCCTCGTAGCCGAACCTCGTCACCAGCGCGCAGCATCCGCGGTCGCGACACCCCTGCCATCAGATGTCGCCGCCGTGCACCAGCGATTCCGCGCCGATGGGTGCGGCGTCCAGGTCGGTGTGCAGTAACTGTCGCCAGAGCAGATGAAACAGCGTGGGCAGCACGGCGATGGGATCCCCGACCTGACGCGCGCCGTCCATTAGCGCCGCACCCTCGGCGAACACCCGTAGCAGGCTGGCCGTCCACCGCGCGTCGAGGCAGCGCGGATGCCGATAGCCCGACAGCCAGCGCAGGTTCGCTGTCCGCACCGGGTCCATGACGTCGACGCGCCACACCGTCCAGCCGACCTGCTGGCACGCGTACACGATCGGTTCCACCATCGGCTGCTCGCCGCGTCCGCGGCGACGCTGCGACCGCACCTCGATCACCACTGCCGTACCGTCGCGTAGCCGCGCGAAGAAGTCCGGTGTGTGGGTGACGGTCTTGTCGTCGCGCTGCCACGTCAGGCGCAACGGCCGTGACACCAGCGCCATGACCGTCGGGTCGAAGTCCCACGCCATGACATGATCCCGCTGCAGCCACGATTCATAGCCGACGTGATCCGCGGTCGTGGCGAACCACCACAAACCCGCGAAACCCTTCGCGCCCCGCTTCGACCGGGTCGCGTCTATCGGGCGAGCAGCCTCGAACGGCCGCATCCAGCACTGGTCCAGCGGCTCCCTGCGGTCCTGCCCGTCATCGCCGACAAAGCTGACGTCGACCTGCCCCGCCGCCACACGCCCCTGCCCCAAGGCGGCAGCGTGCGAGCGTGACATGCCGGTCCTACCGCGACCCGTGACATTGAAACCGCCCAGCGCGCGTCCGTGACGAGGCTGCTACGACCGCGAGAAGCGCGGCGGCCGGGCCGACTGGAGGTCCGGCGACGTCATCGTCGTTGATCAGTCGAACGTGCACGGCCCCACCTCCCAGCGTCGAGGAGCCCACCGTAACCGCTGCTCAGGCCTGCTGTCATCACCGGCGCGCCACCGTACTGGCGAACAGGCTTATTGATCCGAGTGTTCGCCGAGCGTCTGCACGGCGTTGGGTCCTGGGTGGGCGATGGTGGCGACGGTGGGATGCGGGTAATCGAAATCCAGCTCGGCGAAGTCGCGCTCTACCGCCTCGGGTAGTTCGTTGTCCGCGACGATCATCTGCAGCTTTCCGGGCCTGGCCGCGGCGAGGTCCCGCAGCCGGCTGTAGAGCGCGGCGGAGATGCCGGTGGCGGAGTTCAGCGCCATGCGAGGGCTGTCGACGAGCAGGAAGGAGGGGTAGTAGGTGTCGCCGCGGCTGACCACGACGTACAGGATTGATGTCCAGTAGGCGATTTGGACGGCGGTGATGATGCCGCCGCCGCGGCTGACCTTGGTGTAGGGCTGGCCGTTGAGAATGGGCAGGTAGTTGGTGGGGTGGATGTGCGCAGTCTTGATGCTAGGCACGCCGATGCTGCGTAGCGCCCGGTTGAATTCTGCAGTGAGCGCGTCGATGATTTCGTGACGCCGCTCATCGATGGCTGCTTCCCGACGGGCGATCTCCGCGTGGACCCTGTCCCGCTCGGCGGTGCGCTGCCGTTCGGCGGTGGTGAGGTCATCGACACGGTCCCACTGCCGCAGCACGCCCTCAAGTTCCCGCTGGCGCGCCTGGGCGTAGGCCAGGCTGGTGGAGGCGTCGGTGAATGCCTGCAGGCGAGGACTGACGCGCGTGGACGTGCGCTGTTCGATCGTGGCGGTGAGATCTTTGACCAAGCCCTCACGCTCGGCGACAGCGACGCTGGTGGCGGCGAGCTGTTCGGCGAGCAGGGCCACTTGGTCGCTCATCTCGTGCAGTTGGCCGGTGAGCTGGCGCTGCTCGTACTGGTCGGTGTCGGAGTCCGGCGTGACCGGATCGGGCTGTAAGCACAACCGGCAGGCACCCTCTGGGACTGCTCTGTCGGTCACCGACTGCAGGCACCGGGGGCACGTGACGAACTCGATGGCGGCGATGCGGTCCCCGGCGTCACGCATGCGGTGCAACCGGGCGAGGTCGCCTTCGACGCGGCGCCGTTCGGCGAACAGGTCGGCTCGCTGCCTGATCAACGCCTGGACGGTCGACTTGGCCTCGGCGAGCCGGCGTTCTGCGTCGTAAAGCAGATCACGTATCACTTGCGTCTCGCGGTCGGCGACCGGGCTGATCTCGTTGCGCAGCACCCGCAGCGACGCCTCGGCGGCGATTTGCGCGTTGCGGGCGTCGCCTTGTGCGCTGAGCGCTTCCTGCTTGCTGGTGGTGTTCGTCGTGGACAGGAACTCGCGGATCGTCGCGGTTTCGCGGCGCGCGTCGTCGACCTGCCGGTTGAGCGTCGTGAGGTCGGAACGCAGCGCCAGCACGGCTTCGTCGGTGAGACCGAACAGCAGCTCGAAAACGGCTTTGCGTTTCGGGGCGAGGTACTGGTCCTGGCTGCGGGCAATGTCGCGGTTCATGTCGGCTTGGGGGACATACAGGTAGGAGAACACGTCGGCGAAGGTGATGCGGGCGCCGGCGTTGGTGCTACCGGCGGTTCTGGCGGCCGCGCGCATGTTCTCGGCGAAGCCCATTGCCCGCATCAACAGACCGGAGATGCTGGGCGACTCACGGGCGTCTGCGCCGTGATCGGGCAGCCGCGCGCGGGTCTTGACATCGGTGACCCGCACGGCCCGGCGTTTGACCGCATCGACGCTGCGCACGAGCAGGTAGCGTTCGGTGCCGACGGTCACGTCGACGCTGATGTCGTGCACGTTGTCGGTGATCACGGGCGCGAGCATCCCGTCACACCCGAATCCGAACTTCACGGCCTCCAGCAGGGTGGTTTTCCCGACGCCGGTCGGCCCGGCGAGGATGGTCAAGTCTGCGGGGAAGGCATACCTGACGGGGCCCTCGATGGTGTCCAGGGTGACGGCGTTGAGCCGGAACGTCGTGGTCAACGGATCACCTGTCGGTGTGGTCGGTCCATCAGGTCAGCCAGCCTCTGGTAGATCAGGTCCTTCAACGCGTTGCCTGTCAGTCCTGTCGACGCCTGCGCGATCACCTGGCCGCGTTCGGCGATCTCCGACCACGGTGCGGTGGCGGCGATCGTGGCGGCGTGCCTCTTGCCCTTGGGCGTGGGCGCTAGCGCGACGCTGCCTTTCCTGCCGGGGGCATAACGCACGAGCCCACGACCGACGAGCGCGCCGATAATCATGTAGTAGCGGTCGTCCCACGGACCGTACTTGTACCGGGTCATGGGTGCTTCTACGGCGGTGGGGTCATACCTGTCTTCCTTCGCCAGATGCAGCCGGGGATCTGCCGGCTCCAGGGAGTCCAGCACGGTGCTGGCCAAGGCCGGGTACCGCAACAGGAAGTCGAGCTTGGCCAGCTTCGTCAGGCCGTCCAGCCTTCGTTGGTGGCCCGTCTCGGCCGCGACGGCGGTCACGAGCAGCAACACGCGGGTCTGGTGGTAGGCGAGGTCCTCGCGCAGCAATGCCAGGTCGGCGGCATCCGCAGCGTGCATGCTCATCAGCTGCCCCCTCCTCCCACCGGACGCCGGCGCGCCTGCTCGCTTGCGACGTCAAAGCCCTCGCTGAACCACACCTGGCACCGATTGGACAGCTCACACAGCCCACCGAGCGCCAGGTCGACGTCCATGTCGTCCGGCAGGGTGCGCTGCTGCCGGTCCAGCGCGGCCTCAAGTTCCCTCCACAAGTGCGGGCCCCAGGCGGTGCCTGGCCGTTTCACCTGCTCGGCCGCCGCGTCGTTGATCCGCAGCAGCGCCCGGTTCAGCCGCTGTTGACGGGCACGCGCTTCTGGATCGAATGCCAGTGAGTCACGCCAATGCTCGGTCCAGTCTGACCGGAGCTGCTCCGCGCGTTCCACGGTGTTGTCGGAGCAGCCCCCGACCTCCATCTTGATGGCCAACCGGCTGGTGCGCACCAACCGCGGCAGCGGCGCAAAGCCCGTTGGATGCGCTATCGCCGTCTGGATGGCCAGATCGATGTCCGTTAGCGTCACGATGCGGCTGGTCAACTCGGTCTCACGGTCACCGGACGTGAGCGCCGCGCCGGCTATCGGGAAGGCCAGGACCGTCGGAAGGCCACCGCTCGGCGTGGGCCCCGCGGCGCGCATGCGGACGCGGAACAGGGCGAGAACGGCCTCCCATACCGCACCGGCGGGAGCGGCGCTGCCGAGTTTGTCCAGCACCGGCTGCGCGTACATCGACGGCGCTGCGTGCGGGGCGTACTTACGGGTCACGCTGTCCTGCACCGTGAACACCGACAGGAAGCGGGTGATCTGCTCCCGATGCTCGGGCAGCACCTCCGGCTCACCGCCGTCGGTTGGTTTCCACCGGGTGGCGAGGCCGTCGCAGTGCGCTTGAGCAAGCTCTTGCCGAAGCTGGTGAGCAGCGTGATCTCAGGGCCGCCGGCGATGAACGTCCCGCCAGCGACACGCCGATCACGGGCGAACTCGGCGAACTTGATGAGCTGCTGAGGCTCTCCGGACATGCCGGCGGTGGTGACCAGCCGACACGCGGGCCTCTCCTGCATCGCCAACCAGCGGTCGAACAAGTGCGCGACACCGCCGTCACCGGCCAACGAATTGAGGGTGCTGTAGGCGCCGAAGGCCAACCCTGGATGTTTCGCGGACACCAGTTCCGCATTCCCGTTACGCAGGGCAACCCAGTCCTCGTGATACTCGCAGAGCAGCCGGCCGTCGTCGCCATCGTCGAGGTTGCCGTGCGCGTCAAGAGCCGTCAGGTACAGGCTCAGACCATCAGCGGCAGCCATCACCGCCTGCCACTCGTACTGGTCTGCCGTCCGGGCTCCAGCATCATCAGGCGGCTTCGCCGCCACAACGAGATCGGCTGCCGAAGCGCCGACATCACCAGCCCGCAATTGCCACCTGCGCCGCAATCGGTAGTTGTCGGAGCACTCACGGTCGCGTGACTGCTCGGGGGGAGTGTGCCTCACGCACGTGCCCTTACCGGGCGAACTGTCACCTAGGCGACAGGCCCCAAGTGAGTAGAGGCGCTGCTACCACAAGCCCGCTCTACCCCGGCCAGACCCGCATCGGCGAACGAAATGTTCTCCCGCCGTTGAGGCGGCCGCCTCACCCTGCACAGCAGCGAGAGCAGTCCCATCCGGTGCTGACCGGCTGCTACGGCTGTGCTGCCTTGTCGGCCAGAGCGGGCGTCGGACGTCAGGCCGCGTTGCCTACGGTCGGGTCGCGGAGGTCGTCCGGGATCAACGGCGAGGCTTGGTCTGGGGGCGGCAGAAGGTGGCGGACCGTTGAGCCCGACCGACGCAGGACCACCAAGAGGGCGGGCGGATTCAACAACGACATCTTCATCGCGGGGTGAGTTGCCCCGCCCCGCCTCCTCTCACTGACGGGATTATGCGTGGCGGCACCTCGGCCGGAGCGACATCGTCGACGTTGACGGGGGAGATGTGCAAAGTCATCGCCAACCTGCTGGAGCTGCATAAGGAGATCCCGAGCCCCTAGGCCCGAGGTCTCGCAGGGCTGGACGATTCGCGGCCTGTATCGCGGATTGTCGCCCGTACGGATGTTGCGACTAACCCTTGGATTCGCACGCATGTACCAACCCGATCAGGCAGCCGTGTTGGGAGGGTGCGTGGAGCGACGGTTCGGGCGGAGCCAGTCGGTATGGTGTTTCCAGCGCAACACAGACCGAACTGGTCACCGAGATCAAGGCGGGCACGGGCTCGTCTCGACGTACGGGGGACGGTCCCCCGGCCCATGATCTCGGGGAGGAACGGCGAGTGACAACGCGCCGCAAGGGGCTTTCGGGCCCGAAGAGGAACCGACGGACCAGCGCCGACCGGTGGCGGGATGTCGGGGAGTGGCTGGCACTGATCTTGAAGGTGCTCGCCTACCTAGCCGGTCTGACAGTGACCCTGTCCGGACACGGCTGCGGGCCTAACTGAACCCACAGGCTCAGCTAGGCCCACTGCGGAGGCTCCCGCCTCTCGCCTGAGAAACCAGGGGCGGGGGTCTTCCCTCTCGTCCAACGACACTGGATGCTCGTCCAGTGTCGTTGGACATCTACCAAGTTGCAGGCTACCTGCACCCCGAAGAAGTCTGCGACAGGGTGACGGAGATTTATCGGGTCCGGTCTCGGTTGGCTACTCCGCCGCCTAATCCTTACCTATGGCGGTCTCGCACCGCGTTTCCGGATCCTGCCACGCGCATATCAGCGTTCTCTTGCTTGCTGCGCGCCCTGGGTACCACACCCCCGACGCTGAAGCCGTCTCGTGGGATCGGGAGAGAACTCCGGTGTTACCACCTGCTGCAGCGTCAGGAAATCCCCGGCAGGGCTTGATGTGCCGATGGCCTGCGATGTCCCCGTGCACCCGGGGAAATGCAAGCTGCCGAGCTCGCTCGCGGTGAGGTAGGCAATGTGAGTTTTGCTCGCCTGCCCGCCGATGACATCTTCCATCGGCCGAGGGTGCGCGAGGCGTGCGGCATGGCCGCGTTTGGAACAAGGATCCTCTGTTGGTGGCCGTGTACCGAGCGAGGCACCGGATGGATGTCGAAGGTCTCGCGTGCCTCGGGTCGGTGATCGCGCGAGCGGCGAGCATCTGCCTGATGGCAGCACGTCGACCTTGGCACTGCGGCCCACGAAGAGCATGTCGGCCAGAGCGGGCACAGCGGGGGACCGCATGGGATCGCCCTTGCTGCGTGTCTCTGCCCAGAAGTTGACGAGTTGCCCAATGGTGGCGTTGAGCTCCTCGGCGATGACCAGGCTCAGCGCCTGACTGACCATCCTCCGCGCATGCCTAGAGGAACCAGGTGCTTGGCGAGGGCATCAGCAAGGCACCCGGCCACGCTTAGCGACGCCGTAGCACGCAGACAACTTTGCCGAGGATCACCGCCTGGTCTCCGGGGATCACTGGGTAGAGCGGGTTGCGGGGCATGAGTTCGACCTTTCCATCGCCAGTGCGGTAGACCTTGACGGTCGCCTCGTCGTTGATCATTGCCGCGACGATGTCGCCGTTGTCGGCCACCACCTGATGCCGCAAGACGATGACGTCCCCATCGGCGATGTCGGCTTCAATCGACTCCCCCTGGACGTGCAGAGCGAACAACGTGCCGCGGTCGACCAACTCGGAGGGCAGGGTGAGAATCTCCTCCACGTGCTCCGTTGCCAGGATCGGGGTGCCGGCGCGGCGATGGCACCCAGCAGCGGCACACGAACACCCGGCCGCGGGCCGGGATCCGTCGGCACGGCGAAGTCAGCCGATGGTCGGGCGTCAACGGCCAGAGGCGAGCGGGCGTCTCGGCGTAACAAGCCGCGGCGTTCAAGCACCTTCAGGGGGTGCGCCACCGGCGATGGGAAACGCAGCCCGACTGCGCGCCGATCTCCCGCACTGTAGGTGGATAGCCGTGCCGCTCGACCCAATCACCGATAACGGAGAGGATGTGCTGCTGTCGCGGGCCCGGGCGGATCAGGTGCCGGTTCGAAGGACGTCATCCAGCGACGATACTACGAATTAGATCACATGTGCTAATGCGGAGCGGGTCAGGCCCGAACGGGGGCGTTGCGCCCTCCGCGCTTGAGACGGCATTGAGCGCCTCGCCGGCCCGCATTCTCGTGACCAGATCTCCGTGACCAGTCAGTCGCAGAATCATGGAGCGCGACCGTGAGGCCATCGTTCAGCCTTCACGAAGGCAACGATGCCTCGAGGTCGGGCTGGCCGCCGGGCGGACTTCAGATCCGCCCAGGTTTATCGCCATGTGTTGCGCTGGCCCTTGGTGCACAGGGCCAGCGCAACACAGTTCAGCTCAGGACCCGACGGCGATGCGAGGCAACGCCTTGTTCCGCTCAGGCCCAACTGCGAGCCCAATACGTCCCTCGACTCGGCGCAGCTCCTTCTCGGGGGTCCCATCCCTGAGCGGAATGATGTAAACGCTCGCCCAGTCGAGTGTCTTTGTCAGGCTCCCGAGGTGCTGAGAGAAGCGCGTGCGGACGCCGACGGTGGTGGAGCCGACGTAGAGGATCTTCCCGGACCAACCGCACACGAGGTAGACCGCGTTGCGTGAGTGGACACTGATATTCGGGCTGAAGGGCATTGGCCCAGCTGGCCCGTCGGGATGGAGCTTGTCGCCGGCGTAGGCGGCAAGCGACGCGAGGCGGGACGGGGTCACTTTACGGCCTCAAGGCTGTCGGCGTCCTCGTCCTCCCAAGTATCGATCGCGCGGTCAGTGTCGTCGTCGTACTCGGCTTCCCAGTTATCATCGCGCCGAGCGGCAGCCCGGGCTCCGCGGTTGCGCCGCTCCCAGATCCGGCCCCAGAACTCTAGGTCCGAGGTGGCCTCATCCAGGACGTTCTTCCACTCCTTGACGTGGTTACGGTCGGCCCCGACCGTCTCGACATGGTCGGTTCCGTCGAGCGCCTTGACCGCACGGATCGCGGCCATGGCGTCTTCGACAGACCGCACGGCAGCGCCGAGCTGTGCGGCGGCGTCCCGTAGCGCGTCGTCGGGGGTGTCAGTGGTGGTCGGCCGCTGCGGCGAGCCTGGCTTCGGGAACGTCGAGCGCAGGTAGACGTCGTTAAGAATCTGGTCTTGGGCGCGGTCCTCGGTACGGCGGATGCTTCCGTCTTCGTTGACCGCACGCAGCGTTGAGCGGCCATCGTGGTGGTCGACGATCGCCCGGTGCAGTTGCTGGATGCCGAGCCTCGACGTGAGCATGGTGTCGATGACTTCCC
Source organism: Micromonospora sp. NPDC048986 (assembly GCF_040649335.1). Classification (NCBI taxonomy): domain Bacteria; kingdom Bacillati; phylum Actinomycetota; class Actinomycetes; order Micromonosporales; family Micromonosporaceae; genus Micromonospora; species Micromonospora sp. NPDC048986. Next base: position 63,488 of record NZ_JBEZFJ010000010.1, on the reverse strand, counting down.
CGGGGCGCCGCCGGTCGTCGGCGTTCGGGTTGTTCTGCGTGCCGCGGTCGGCCCAAAGCGACAGTGTGGCGATAAGTGGGTAGGCAGAGCGGGCCGCGAGGTCGAGACGGGCCGGCCCCGGGTCACCAGCAGGGTCCCGGTCCAGCTCGTCGAGGGCATCGGCGAGGACCACGTCGGCGTCGCGGTGCGTGGGCTTGAAGTACCTGTCGCGTACGGCGACGAATCCGTGTTGCATGTAGCGGCGGACTCGGTCCGGGTTGGCACCTTCGCCGGCGACAGCCCGGACGATCAGGGCGACAGCGAGATTCACCCGAACGTTCTTCGTGATCCGCTTGCGGGTCGATTGGCGGGTGACGGCGTCCCGGATCGCGTCACGCACGGGCTGGTCGTCACTGGTGAACTGGGCGATGATCTCAGCCGCCCGGATGGCCTGGTCGGTGGGCAGGTGAGCTGCGTTCGCCTGAGCACGGCTGATCGAACCGGCGAACCAGCGGCGCCGCAGGGGCGTGAGGATGCCGCGGTCCTCCATGACAGCCAGGGCCTCATCGGCGAGGGACTCCATCTCGGGACCGTCGCCCCACGCCTTCGGCGCATCGACGTGACGCAGCGCCACGAGCGATTTCACCGCTGATGAGAACCGGTCCGGTCCTCCGCTGAGGGGCTGGTAGCCGACCAGGATGAGCGCCGGCAGGGTTTCACAGCGCAGCGCCTCGGACTGCTTGATCGTGGGGCCCTGCTCGAAGGCGGTGTTCAACTCCTTGATCCGGCCGCGCATGTACGTGTCCGAGGCGGCCGTCACGACAGCGTCGACGCTGTTGCCAACGCCGAGAACGTCGTGGGCGGCGGTCGTGCGGGAGGAACCCTCAGCAGTGGTCACTGCCCACAGCGCAGGGCTGCCGTCCTCGGTGTGTTCGTACCGTGTGGGGACCAGCCACACTTCGGTGAGCACGCCCTGGTTGCGGATGGAGTATCGCCAGTCATTGGCCTCGATGACGGCGCGAGCAGCCAGGCCTGAAGCCCATCGCATGTGCTCGGCCGACTCGACCTCGACCGTGAGGTGGGGGGTGGTGCCGTCGCTGGTCGGGTCACCGACCGGCGCGAAGCGAGACTCCTCATCGGTGCCGGGCTCGACGGCGATGGGGTGGCGACGGGCGGTTCCGATTCGCGGGTTGCGGATGTCGGGCAGGGTACGGCGAGTCCAGACCTTCGCCCGTACGGCGAGGAGCGTGCCGCCGGTGATGGCCAATTGGGTAGGGGTTTCAATTGAGCGGCGCAGTTCGGCGGGATCGACAACTGCGTCAGCGATAGTGCTCGCGGCCGCCTCATCGAGGTTGAAGATCTCGATCAGCTTTTCGGCTGCCTTGCGGCGTGCAGCGATCGGCGCGAGTTCCGGGAGCTTGCTCACGGGGCGGGGCGGAACGTGGTCGTGGACGGCGACTGGCTCATCGGCTGTTGTGGTCATCTCGATGCCTCCTGGCATGTCTCGGGCACGCCGAAAGAGGTCGAGACGATAGGACTGCCGTTGGTCGTCTCGTCCGCTCCCGGAGTGCCACATCTGGTGTGGAATCCGTGCCCGGGAGGTCGGACGACCGAGGCCGTCGAGCGCATCCCCTCCAACGCTGTCGGAGCAAGCCCCGATGTGGTCTTCGGCGGCAACGTGGCACTCGGCAGGATCTGCGGCGTGAGGAAGCGAGCCTCCACGTTGCCTACCGAGGAAGTGAGTCCCGCGGCGACCCTGCATCGCTTCACGCGTCGCAGGCATCGGCGATTATAGCAGTCCTTTGTGGGTCCGTCACTCCTGAAAGGCCGCCGAGATGGCCCTTTGCGGGTAGCGGCTGCTCGATGGCAGCGTTCGCGATCAGGGGCCGGCGCGCTCGCCACCGGCAGAGCGGCTGACGATGCCGATGGCGCGGGGATGTCGGCCTCGCCGTTGGTGCGGTGGTAGCCGATCGAGGTGTTGCGCAGGCTGGCCAGGACACCAGGTCCGGTGCCGGTACGGGCCTGGTGGAGGTCTTCACGGAACGTGACGTCCCGAACGTGGTGGACGCGGTTCTCGATGTGCCATTCGCGGCGAGCCCAGTCCTGCAGGTCGGCGGGTTGGGCCTGCTCGGCGGGTAGAGACACGGTGAAGTAGGTGGTCTCGCGGCTGGTCTTTGCGCCGGTGGTGCGGGTCCGCATGATCCGGATGGCCTGCTGCGCGTGGGGAAACCTGATCCGCCGGGGTTGTGCAGGGTGATGGTTTTGACGGTGCGGGTCTCGCGGCGGCCGTGCCCGGTGTCGCGGCGGCGGTCGCCGAGGGGGACGTCGGGCCAGGGTAGGGGATTTGAGCGACTTGACCAGGGTGGGCTGGTTGCCTTCTGTGGGGATCATCAGGTGAGCGCCGCGCACGGCGATCTCGTCGGCGTGGGCGGTCTGGGCGTGCAGCGCGTCGGCGATGAACAGCAGGCCGGTCAGGGTGCTCAGCACGGTCTCGATCGCGTCGAGCAGGGGCGCGAACGCACGGATTTCATTGCTCTTCGCGCTCACGGTGACCTGGGCCAGGACGATGCCGGCGCTAGTGTCTAGCGCGGAGAGCAGGTGGACGTGTCCGCCACCGGGACGACGGGCACCCCGAAGTGTTTCCCGTCCACGGCGATCACCGTCCGATACCGGCGTGGCCGGGACGTGGCCACCGGCCGGGCGCGGGCGGTCAGCCAACCGGCCAGGAGGGTGGACAGCAGCCCGTCATCCAGGCGAGTCAGCAGCCGCCAAATCGTCGTGCCCACCGGCACCTGATGATCGAAGCCGAGCCGGTCGCGGGCCTGCTCGTCCAGATCGTGCAGCCAGTCGGCGAACGACGACGCGCCGGCCAGGACCGCGCACACCGCGACCGCGAGCAGACCCGGCAGCGGATACCGCACCGCACGCGGGTCGCGGCGATCCGGGACCGTCGACAGGGCCTGCATCAACCCCGCGCGCTCAGTCTCGGCAACCGCAGGTGGTGTTGTGTCACGGGTACCGCCGGCGACGGCGGACAGTGCGGGGATCGGGCATGATGACATCGGCGGGGGGTCTTCGGGGTGTCGTGAAGCGTAGAAAACTCCATGATCACCGACGCGACCTCACCCGCTCTTCCGGCCTCCACAGAGGCACTCACCCATCCACATCACCAGCTCAGGGCGCCTGCCCACCGACTACGCAATCACCCTGCGATGGCCCTTAACTGCGGTCGTGTCGAATTGCGTACGTCCGGGCATCCAGTGAGCGTCTCTCAGTGAGATTGCGGCTGCGGATCTAGCCCTCCTCCTCGTCCATGAAGAAGCCGTCGATGATGAGCCACAGCGCGTTTGCGGCGCTAGTCTGGCCAAGTTCTTGCAGAATCGTGGCCTTCGTGCGGTACATCTCAATCAACCGATGTTGGTATGCTGGATCGACTACCGCCGGTGATAAGTAAATAGAAATTGCCTCAACCACGGCCTCTTGCGCCTGCGGAATTCTGAGCTGCGATCCTACGCACAACTCGGCATATGCCCATAGTAAGAGTGCCAGCTCACGCAAGTGGCCGTCGTATCCCAGTTGGATCAACCGCCTACGAACCTCTATCGCCTCTTCGACTGCATCCAGCCCTTGGTCCTGCTGACCTGACTGCACCCGCCGGAGTCCCAAGTTGGCCAGTGAAGAGGCCAATTCAGAAAGTGAAGTCGCAGAGCCTGAGGCAGCTCTGATCCGACGAGCCTCGCATGCTTGTTCGAGTGTGACCAACCCTCGTTCCGGCTTACCTGCCTCTAGGAGCGCTGCGCCGAGAAGGCTCAAGGCAAGAATGAGCATGGCAGAACTCACCTCGGCATCAGCTTCATGATCTGAGCGGCACAATACGACCGCTTCCTCTAGAATGGGGAGCGCTTCCGCCGCCCGCTTCGACTGCACCATGACGTTGCCGAGAGCAGTCAACGACGTCGCGAGATCAGCAAGGTGAACGGCCGGATGCGTTGTCGCGAGCTGCCGGAAGATTCCCTCGGCCTCCCGTATCGGACTCAGGGCCTCCGTTGCCTGCTTCGACTCGAAGAGCCATGCACCGAGGTTGATCAGAGATCTCGCAAGGCCGGCTAGGTGAGCGTCCGGCTCGGCAGTCGCCAGCCGACGGCGGATCGCCACAGACTCTCGGGCCACGGCTAGGGCTTCGCCCAACTGGTTGAACGCTGCCCAACGCACGGCGGTATTGGTCAGTGACATGGCAAGCTGAGGTTCCCAGCGATGTGGGTCCGACTTGGCCAAACGCCGGTAGATTTCCAGCGCCTCAATGTCCGCCGGTAATGCCTCTGGCCACCGGTCAAGCTCCGACATGCGGACGGCGAGATTCGTCAGCGTCGCGGCAAGCATAGGCTCCCATGCTGCAGGGTCCGCTTGGGCGAGAAGTCGCATGATGCCCGCTGCTTCTTCGGTGGGTGCCAGCGCCTCCTGTGGTTGACTTAGCGCTGACAGAAGAACGCCGCGGGTGTTAAGCGCCTCCGCCAGTTGAGGCAGGGCCGCCACGTCTTTCTCGGTCACCTCACGATAAAGGTTAATGGCTTCTTCGGTCTCCTGAAGCGCCTCTTGATGCCGTGCGGCTTTGGCCAGATGAAGAGAGTGAATGTTGTGCAGGTGGGCGCGTTCAGCAGGATCGCTTGTCCGAGCGAGGCGATGGTGAGTAAGCCGATCGCTGACGGCAGCGGCTGCAACATCAAAATCAAGGTGCGGTCCATCAGGCAGCAGTGGCTCGAGGGCTTCCAAAACTCTTATGTCGATGCTGGGTAGACCCGTGAGGCGGACGACGGCTGCTCCTCCTGCGGCTAATGCCAGGTGCGGGTGAGCACGCACGAGTGGATATAGTACGCGAGTGGCGACATGGGGCCACCGACGCGCTGTCTCTACCAGAACGCTGATGGCGTTCACCGTCGACACCGGCGCTTTTCCATGCCCGACAAGAAACGCGGCCGGTGCCGTCTGGGTCCAGTCGTCAGTGATGCCGGCATCGTGGTGAGAATGGCCGGGTACGGAGAGTGCGATGAAGTCCTCGCCCAGCCGGTCCGGATGCAACGCCTCCATCACCATTTCCGGGTCGGTCGGCGGGTGGCACACGCTGTGGTCGTCAATGATCTTGTCGGCCGCCGTGACGTCAGTAGCTAGGGCGGCGCCAACTAGTGCCCGTCTGGCGTCGAGCCTCGGCAACGCTCCAATCAACGTCGCCATAAAGACAGCCCTGTGCATCGTCTGAGGCAAGGTGGACAGCGAAGTTTCGCGGGTCCACATCTCGTGCCAGTAGCGCTGCTCACGCCGCAGTAGGTAGGCCGATACCGCATAAGAAGATGTTGGCGGGGAATCGCCGTGGCGCAATGCTTCAACCGTCGCGAGGGCGCTCATGTGGATCGCGAGTAGGCGGGTGAACGCCGGCCCGTCGAGGTCCGGTACCGGCCACCCGCCGACATGCTGCGATCCCAGCGCGCCGGCGAAGCGGTCTGCCGCAGCAATGAAAAGAGCGTCGGGATTACGGTTCTCGCCAACAAGCGAGGGCAGCGCAAACGCGTCCGTGGCGGCCTGCAAGTCGGCCTCAGCTCGATCGGCTACAGCAGGCCACCAGTGCTTGGCCGACCGGGCCAGCAGCAGTGCGCGAACCACCACCCCGGCCTCTGCATGGCACTGCTGCATTGCAGCGAGCAACGCCAGCAGCGTTGAGAAGGGCCAGCGGTCGGCGTAGTCAACAATCGCTAGCACTGCCCCGCCGGGGAGATTTAGGGCTCGTGCCTGTGGCCGCGGAGCGGGCCCGAGTGTCGCCTGCCACACGGTCCAGCCCGCACTCGCGTACTGTGTTGCGAATTCCGAGGCGAGGCGAGACTTGCCTTGGCCGCCGGCCGCGTGAATCAGTCGTATCGCTACCGGCTCGGGGCTACGCATCCAGATGGCCAGGTCATTGAGGGTTTGGCTCCGCCCGGCGAACGGCACTATCTGGTGGCGGGCAAGCAGAAGACGGCTGGGCTGTGCCTGCGCGCGCTCAAGCGAGAGCGGTACCGGCTCAAGATTTGCCGGTACCACCCGGTAGGCAGGTAGCTCAGTACCGACCGTGACGCTGCCCTCGACATGTGAAACCTGGATCAAGTCGCCGAGAACGACGCTCTGGGATACCGTCTGCGCGGCCGAAGGCCGCCAAAGCGGGCTCACCTGTCGATGTCCACGTCGCCGCCGACATCGTCGACTTGCCGTACCGGTCCGGCCGTCCAAGTATTCGTAACCGACTGATCACCGCCGTCGATCGTGGGCCCCAATGGAGCAGCCCCGGCGACGGAGGCTAGGGGATGAGGTAAGTCGTCGGCCGTTCGGCCGATGTGCACGCTGCCCCGGGCCCCGCGCACCTGCGCCACTCCGCCACCGACTATCGACCCGTGTAACCGTTGTCTGGCCATGCCCCGATTCGCAACGAACCCGCCCCACACGGAGAGACCCAGCCCCGCAATCGCGACAAACAACGCCATTATGCTGGCCCACTTGTCGGCGTTGTCCAACCCCTCGGCTGCGAGGAACACTCCGATTCCGGCAACTAGTAGGCCGGTGATGACCACCGTGATGGACCGCCAGATCCGGTTGTCGCTCGCACGCCCCATCGCACCATCATGGACCACTGTCCATCGCATCGGCCAGAGCACCGTCTCGTCGAGGAATGGCGCCCGGCGTAGAGGCTGCGTCAGTCTCATCGCCGTGGCTCCCCGAGCGAGCCGGCGTACTCGGCACCTACCGCTGCCATGTACCGCTGAAGATCCCGGATGGTCACCGGCTCCGGCCGCAGGCACTCGGACTCCAGCCAGCGCAACTGGTCCACCAACAGGTGCGCAGGCCCGATCGGCTCCTCCGCTGGCGTTCAGTTAAGGAACCCGTCCCACTTCGGCTCGTGGATGAGGTCGGGGCCTTCGGGCATCTGGTCGACGGACGTGGCGAGCATCGGCGCGACCGGCCGGCGCAGCACAGGGTCCCCCGTCGGCCCGGCCCGACGCCGGGCCGGGCTCGCCGCCCGCACCGGGCGTGAACACTCCTCACCTTCGCATCGTGGGGGAGGGCGAAGATCCGCGACAACGAATGCGTGTCCGGCTAGCGAGGTGGAGGATCGCGGAGGCGGCTCACAGGTCGTTGTCGGCGAAGGTCAACCCGAGCGCGCGGGCTCTCGCATTCTGCGACGCGGTTCGCCGGATGATCTTGTCCCACACCGGTTCACCGGCGGCGATCGCCGTGGCGATCCATCCACCCGCTCCCTCGGGGTCACCGGTGCAGTGGTAGCAGCCGCAGTCGATCCCAGCTCTGATTCGTCGGTCTCGGTGGATGCGCCCCTTGGCGACGAACCGGTCTATCTCCCACGGGTCGACGCCGGCGTAGGTTAGGTAAGCGCGGGCAGATTCGATCCACGTCCTTGGCCGCAGCATTGCGTTGCCGTGTATCTCGACCAGGCCGAGGAACCCGTTGCAGCCGGCGCACAACAGTCCCCGTACGCACCGGCCGCACGAATCACGGCCCGGGCAGCACAAGTGATCATGGTCGACTGGAAGGGGCACCAACCCGACCGGGTGGCGCCACGCCGACGTGCCGCAGACTCCGCACCCGCCGCCCTGAGCCCGCAGCAACTCCCGGTACCGAGGGGCAGTGAGGCGGTGCCGCTGCAGCGCCTTCTTCGGGGTGTCTAGGCAGCACACATCGAAGGTGCGGTGAGGGGCAACCAACCCGAGTAGGCGGGCGTCGACAAGGGCCACACGCCGGATTCTGACAGTGGAGATAGCCGCTCCGCGCCTCGGCGCGCAACTCCGCGCCGAGGTCCGGCACGTCGTACGCGTCCCGCGGCCCGTCTCCCGCCGCTAAGAAGTCGGGGCACCCCGCAGGATGCGTCCGATCAACTCGGCCTGACGCTGCTACGGCGTCCGGCGGCGGAGACGGAGCGCCGCGGCGGGGCTGAGCGCACCAGCAGGCCGGCCAGCCCGCCGATGACCAGCCCGTCGTCTGAGCCGAGCTCGGAGGAGTGGGTCACCAGGTCCAGGACGGGCTCGCTTGTCGTGGTGGTGGGATCAGGCGCGGAGTGCGCCCACTACCCCGGCGCCGCCGGGGTAGTGGGCGCCAGCGGCGACGGCGTCGGCGTGGGTGCCGGCGTGTTGCAAAGCGGGGGCTCGTTGACCAGCCGGATGTAGCCGTAGCCGGCGATCTCGAGTTTCTAGCGGGCGGTCGGCTTCACCCAGTCTTAGATGACGAAGGTGTTGCCGGGCAGGGCGGCGCTGACGGACGAGGAGAAGCTGGCGGCGGTCGACGGGATCTGGCGGGACATGGCCACGAGACCGCCGCGGGAGCACGCGCAGCGCCGCTGGATCCGTCCGCAGGTAGTGGCGGTGCCCGGAGATGACGAATAGCGGATCAGCGGATCAGCGGAGGCGGCGCCGAATCCACGCTGCGAACGCGCCTGCACCGATAAACGCGGCGAGGATGGTGATGATCTGAGGCACCGACCATTTCGTGACGTCCAGGGTCATGGTCCAGAGCTTCTTGGCGGTGTACTCCGCCGTTCTCTCCACCGTCAGTCTGATGGTGAAGGTTTCCCGGGTGACCAGTTCCCGGTCCGTCTCTGCGGCGAGGACGAACACCGCGCCTCTCAGCTCGTACGTGCCAGGTTTGCTGGCGCGGACGTTCCACCACCAGGTAGCGGCGTCGGTGGGATCGGTGAGCGGCTGGGCGGACCCCTCAGGATTTAGGTCATCCTTGATCTCGATATCGGAGTAAGGCGCAGTCAGGATGACTCCGACGCGGCCGCCGGCTGGCACGGTCATACTGGTCGACGGGCGCCGCGGTGCCGCGCCCACGCTAGCCAGTTCCGCCGGGTAGAGGCATAGCTCGTCATTGTTAGCGGGCCCGCAGATGAGGACCCTTACGGCGAACCACTCAGCGACCTTCTCGGTCCGGTCGGTGGTGACGTGGAGTTCGCCCTTGAACAAGTCCCGCCGGCCGTCCTGCACGGTCGCCTGGTATTGGAACTGCTCCGACGGCGACCGCTCGGCTTGGGGGGTAGCCGTGGGGGTCGGGGCAGGCCTTGCGGGCGTGCGCACAACGTCGAAGAAGTCTGCCGCGAGGCCTGCCAAGGCCATCAGCAGCGACAGCGCAACGCCGATACGCGTCCACGAATCTCGACGTTTCGTTCCCTGCGCCGTACCCGCGGGGATGCCTGTGCGGCGCCGGCTCGCCGACTTGGGGGTTCGACTCCTCATCACTGCCTCCTGACAGCGCGTAACCGGCCCAGTGTGGACTACCCTCGCACGTGATCCACCACCGAGATGTAAGCAGCTGCCTGACGAGACCATCCCTGCGGCGACGTGGCGGGAGGCGAGAGTGAACGACATCGGCACGACGGGCCTCGGCGATGATGGCGGCGTGAGCGGCCGCGCCCACGGAAGGACGGCGCCGACGCCCGGTCAGCAGACGTCGGCCGGACGCTAGACGCGCCGAAGCACGCAGACGACCTTGCCCAGGATGACCGCGTGTTCGGCGGAGATCACCTCGTAGAATGGATTTCGCGGGACCAACTCGACGCGACCGTCGCAGGTCCGGTAGGCCTTGACCGTCGCCTCTCCCTCGATCATGGCGGCAACGATGTCGCCATTCTCGGCAACTGCCTGCTGGCGCACGATCACGACGTCGCCGTCGCAGATTGCCGCCTCGATCATGGAATCGCCCTTAACCATCAGAGCGAACAACGTGCCGTGCCCTACCAGGGCTCGAGGCAGCGCCAGCTCGTCCTCCACATGTTCCTCAGCGAGGATCGGGGCACCAGCAGCGATAGTGCCAAGCACCGGAACTTTCACACCTGGCTCGTCTGCTTCGTTGGACGCAGCGCCAACCTGCGCCCTGCGGATGTCGACCGCCCTGGACGCGTTGGCCTGACGACGCAGGAGGCCACGCCGTTCCAGCATGTTCAAGTGGTGCGCAACGGACGAGGGGGAGCCAAGCCCGACTGCTGCACCGATCTCGCGCACCGTGGGCGGGTAGCCGTGCTGCTGGATCCAATCGTGTATCACAGTCAGGATGCGTTGCTGCTTGGCACTGATGTGGGGCGGCTCGGCCTCGGCGCCAGCGGTGATTGTCATTCCAGGACAATACAACCAACTTTAGAACGGGTGTACCAAGACGCCCGGTACCGGCTCGGGTCCCCTACCCCCTCGGGCTAGCGGCCGGGAGGCGGTGAAGTCGTACCCCAGAGGTGCGTCATGAGGCAGGTGTGGGTGTAGTCGGCGTTTCGCCGATCGTCGTCATCCACGAACACTTGTCCGGCTGTGGCAGGTTCGTATCCACCAATAAGCGCCCGTGCATTGGGGCTGGTCTCGTTCGGGAGATGGAGGCTCGGCTCTACCGTGTGCCGCCATCCCGACCGGCTGCGCAAGGCCCATGGCCTCGAAGGTCCGCGAGACGAACGACGGCTGCCACCACCCCCACACCGGAAACGAGTGCGGGAGATGGTGAGATGGCGTTTTCGATTTTGGCAGGCGGCGGAGGCAGTTGATGGCGGACCTAGACACCCTGGTCAATCAGGTATGGAGCCCGGAGACCCGGCGCCTAGCCGGTGAGGCGCTGCGCTGCTACAACACTGGCGCGTTTCGGGCCAGCATCGCCGCGACGTGGACCGCCGTCACCGCCGACATCATCACGAAGCTGATCGGGCTCGCCGACGACGGCGACTCGACTGCGATCCCGTTCCGCACGGCCGTCACCAACGCCCAGGCACACGGGCTCAACCGCGAAGGCGTCAAAGCCATGCAGGCCATCGAGGCCGACTTGCTCACCGACGCAGAGAAGTTCGAACTGATCGACGCGATCGACGCCCACGAGCTCAGCCGCATCCAGGAGGACCGCAACCTCTGCGTGCATCCGTCCCTGCGGCTGCACGGCGGCACCTACGAGCCCCACGCGGAAGTGGCCCGCGGGCATCTCGTCGTCGCGCTTACCGCCCTGCTCACCCATCCACCGATGCAGGGCAGCCGGGCACTCGATGAGTTCAAAAGCTACATCTGCGATTCCAGCTTTTCCCCGACACCGGCGCACCTACAGGCAGCATTCTTCGACCGCGTCCGCTCCGCCGCCCAACGCCGCATCATCCAGCTCGCCGCCAAGAGCGCCCTGCTGGAGCTGGACCCGGGTGGTCTGCTGCCGGCGATCGAGCACGCCGACCGGATGGCGGTCGCGCTGGAGGCGTTCGCTGCCCGCAACCGGGCCCTCGTCCGAGAAGCCGTGACCGGCCAGCGTGACAAGTTCCGCACCATCGACGGCCCGGCCCAGACGCGGGCGCTCATCCGGTTCGCCGACGAGGACTACTTCTGGGACCTCGTCGACGAAGGGCTGGCCAACCGGCTGCAAGACCTGGTCGTGCAGGTCCCCGTCAGCACACCCGGACAGTTGACAGCAGTACAGGCGATCACAACCTTGGCGCTCGTGCGCAGCCCGCTTGTCCGGGAACGGCTGCCCAAGCTGGAGGCCCACTTTCTCGCCCACAGCTGGTGGGACCAGATGACGGTCGCCGGAGCGCACCCGGACCGGTACTTCGCCGAGCTGATCCCCGGCTATCTGACGCAGGCCGGCGCCTGGCGGGTGGGAGAACAGGTAGGGCAACTTCTCGTCAAGCACGCCCGTTTCCTGACCCTCGACATCCTCAGCGCGGCGCTCACCGCCTGGGTCGAGAACTACCAGTGTCGAACCGCGAACCTGATGGAAACCATCGCCGTCGACCTGTGGAACCAGACTGCCCACCTGGGGCCGGCGCGCACCGAGGCCTTCCAGAACTTCCTAACCCGGGCCCGGGAACACGAAGGCGACACCGCCGCACCCGGCTACTACACCTACCGAGCGTTGGAGCTCGCTCTCACCGCCACCCCATAGTCGCGGCCGCCCCCGCCCCAGGGCTCCACGTGCTCGGCGATGCACCTCCACCCGTCCCACTTGGGCTGGTGAATGGGGTCAGGGCTCTCGGCACGGCGTCGACCGGCGTGGCGAGCATCGGCGCGACCGGCCGGCGCAGCACGGGGTCGGCCGTGACCCCTGCCCGGAGCAGGGCCAGGCTCACCGCCCGCGCCGGCCGTGAATGCCCCTTACCTTTTCCATCGCGGGCGAGGGGCGGGGCAGGGGCGAAGATCCGCGACACCGAATGGCTCGCTGGGAGTTGCGTTTCAGGGTGGCGCGCCCACGTCGCCGCGGTGAAGGATCTCGGCGTGCTCATCACACCACTGCCCGGCGGCGACCGCGAGGTCCTCCGCTCCGGCCTTGCCGACGTCTACCAGCAGATCACAGACCTCCGCGGCGGCGGCCCCAACGAAGCGCTGCAGCGCGCCCTTGCCTACCTCGACTGGTGCCACGAGGCGCAGCGGCGCCTGCGTAACCTGATTCGGTCGGCCGAGCTCGAGTACCTGGTGCCGCTCAAGGCCTACGAGGTGGTGCTTGCGGCGGCCGGCGCGTTTGTCACCCGGCCAGTGGGGGATCGGCTGATCAATGGGCTCGTCTCCACGCAGCTGGACGAACGGATGAGCGCCTTTAAGGCCGCACTCGACGACCTGGCCGAGCAAGTGAAGCGGTTCGACCGGCGCGGGGAGCTCCTGGTGCTCGACACCAACATCTACATGGAGCACCCCGAGAAGATCGAGGACTGGGACATCGCCGGGGACCTGTACCTGGGCTTCGAGGACGTCCACATCATCGTGCCCTTGGTCGTGGTCGACGAGCTCGACAAGGGCAAGCGGCAGCACGGCGAGCGGGGATACCGCGCGGGGTACTCCGTCTCCTACATTGACCGCATCACTCGGAAGGCGGGCGGGTTGATCCGGGCGAAGGACTTCTCCGTCGAGGAGAAAGCGCGCGGCAACGTGACCGTCGAGGTGCTCCTCGACCCACCGGGCCACGTCCGGCTCCCGGACAACGACAACGAAATCGTCGACCGCGCCATCGACGTGCAAGCTCTCGCCGGCCGGCCCGTCCGGCTAGTCACCTACGACACGGGCATGGCAATGCGCGGCCGCTACGCCGGATTGAAGGTGCACCACCTCGAGCAGCCAAAGAAGGAACCCCCAAAGCAGAAGCGACAGCGGCAGCGCGGCGGGCAGGTTCCCGATCCACGGGCGAACGCCGGGGAGTGATGGAGAGTTCCGCAATGGCGGCCTGACCCGGGACGCACGCCCCCGACCAGACGGTCGGGGGCGTTGTTACGCCTCGACCCGACTCAGCTCAGCCGCAGCCGGAAGTCGGCCCACGCCTCCTCGGCGGTGGCCGCTTCACCGTGGGCGGTGGCGATCTGCCCGGCGAACCGTAGATCCTCCAGCTCCTTGCGCCCGGCCTGGGTGCACACGTGCCCCTGCTTGCCCAGCGCCCGCGCGTAGCCGATCTCCACCAGGCTGCCACGGATCGCTGCCAGGCACCGCTGGGTGACCTCGGGCCGGGACAGGCAGGGGTAGGCGGCGCAGGCGATGCCGCCGGCGGCGACGCCGTGGCTGTTCTCGCCGCGGTAGCAGCCGTGGTCGTCGCTGATGAAGTGCGGGCCGACGTACACAGCGCCCGGGAGGCTGCGCGATGCGAACCTCCGCCGGCCATGGCATCCGGTCGGCGTTCTCGTATTCGATGTCGTCGACGATGGGGAACAGGGTGTGCCGCCACCCGTTCTTGGTGATCTTCCCGGCGGCGTAGACGCGGATGCCCTCGAAGGTGTCCATGCAGGAACCGTCATCTCGGATGAGGAGGGAGACGAACCGTAGTGGACGGTAGCTCGGTTGGACGACCATCGGCGGCGTGTCGTCGGGGGCCGTTATTCATTCACGATAACGTTCCTTCTCGTGAATGAGATTGAGGCCCTGGGGAGCGCCGACCCAACCATCTTCATCGATCCAAACGAGCAGCTGTCGGAAGCGGCGCGGCGGCGCATCCGCGAGTCGGTGCCCGCGTCGACGCGGCGGGCCTACGCCGGGGACTGGCGCCGCTTCACCCACTGGTGCGACGACCACCAACGATCACACCTGTCGGCCACCGCGGCGACCCTGGCCGAGTACGTCTCGCACCTCGCCGACGAAGGCAAGGCAGCGTCCACGATCGAGCGCGCCATGGCGGCCATCGCCGTCGCCCACGCCGCCGCCGACCTCCCGCCGCCCCACACCCGGCCGGCGCGCGCGGTGGTGCGCCGGCACCGCGCCGAGCTCGCGGAAGGTGGCCGAGGAGTACGCAAGGCCAAGGCGCTGACCATTACAGCGCTGCGGGCGATGGTCGACACCCTCGACGTCTCCACCCTGGCAGGGGTGCGCGACCGGGCCCTCATCGTGGTCGGTTTCGCGTTGGGTGCCCGGCGCAGCGAACTCGCGGCGCTCAACATCGCTGACCTCGCTTTCACCGGCCACGGCCTGCAGATCGCCATCCGACGCTCCAAGACCGACAAGGAATCCGTGGGCCGCAGCACCGCCCTGCCCTACACCTCGCGACCGGCCACCTGCCCCGTGCGCACGATGCAGGCATGGCTGGACGCCCTGGCCGCCCGCGGGGAGACGTCGGGACCGGTGTTCCGTCGCATCGACCGGTACGGCAACCTCGGCCGGGTGCCGCACGGGCGCGGCGAAGCGAGTGGTCGCATCACCGGCCAGGCCGTAGCCATCATCGTTCGCCGCACCGCGCTGCGCGCCGGTTTGGACGCCGCCTCCGCGTTCTCCGGTCACTCCCTGCGCCGCGGGTTCGCCACCGAAACCCATCGGCGGGGCAAGAACCCGCTGCGGATCGCCCGGCACGGCGGGTGGAAGGACGGCTCCGCGACGCTGGCCGGGTACATCGAGGATGCCGACCAGTGGGAGGATAACGCCCTTACTGACGTCGGTCTCTGATGGAGCCGGAGCGGTTCCTGACGATTCCGGATATCCGAACTGGAGTGAGCCAAGATGGGCGCAGAGGAGCTACCGCCGCGCGCCAGGCCACGCTACCGACCGGGGCCAGGTGAGCCATGGCCGGAGCAGCCGACAGCGAAGCGAAGCCCCGGCACGAAGGCCGGCCGGATCGCGGTTGCCGTTGTGTGCGCTCCGTGCATCATCGCGGGCGAGAAGGCGGGCGGCATCGTGGGTGCCGTCTTTGCCCTCCTGATGGTCGCCGCCGTCGTGGCGTACGTCCAGCCGAGTAAAGGACGAAGCGGGCGGCGGCGATGAGCACCGAGCTCTGAGCTGATCGTGTATCTCCTCGCGGGCCTTGCCAGGCTCCACGCAGGGCGGTCAGACCCATGGCGTCCTGCCATTCTTAAAAGGACTTCCAAGTTTGCAGGCGTTGGTGGCGAACGCGTGGCGTAGTCGATCTCGGCGCCGCCCTGGTTAAGCGCCTTGACTAACGTCGGACGCATCCGGCTCACGGCTGCGACGGGTGTACCCCAAGGACCAGCGGTGCCTACGTCGGAGGAGCGCGTGGCTCATCTGTGTGCGGCTGTGAACGTCTCAGCGACGCCCGAGCCGACGCCGGATTCTGGCGGCCACGTCAGCGCGCAGGTCGCCGAGCCCGTAGACCTCGGCAGGAGGCTGCTTGACGGCGCGGTTGGCCTCGTGGGCGGCATCGTGCTTGGCGTTGCCGCAGCAGACGTGGTCGGTGACGTAGGGCCTCGCCTTCTTGGTACAGATGCGGTGCGCGCAGACGATGTAGCCGGGCGCTGACTGGGCCTCGAGCCATTCGGCGGGGATAGGCATGGTGTAGATCCTCTCGCGGTGACTGGTCAGCGACCCACGCGGGCCCGGGGCGTTGATTACGAACATGCGCGTCGATTAGTCGGCACCAGCTGCGCCGGTCCCGATGTGGTTCTCTGAGATCGCCAGGGGCGAGTGTCGCGCCAGCGGGCGGCAACCAGACGGACGGCGGCCTTCAGACTCACCGCTCGGCGGCCGTCCGATCTCACCGTAACCACCCGGCGTCGCGGTGCGTCAGGTTCCTGATCGGTGCGGGACGCCAGCAGGCACTAATCGCTGAACCAGTTGTTCTCGCTGGCGATGTCGGCGAGTGCGGGCAGAGTGGACAGGGCGCTGGACAGGACCACCTGAGCGGTGATGACCACGTCTGGTGGCCATTGCTGGGGTTGCTTGAGGATGCGACTTGCCGTGACGGTGGTGACGGCTCCGACGCGGGCGTCGCTGAGCATGCCTGCGGCGAGGTGCGGCCGGGTGCCGGCCAGCAGCGCTGGTCGTAGCGGCTTGGTGTGGTCAGCCACGACGGACAGGGCAAGAACGGTCACGTCGCTGCGCACCGTGAGCACGTCGCTGACGTTGTTGGCGATGATCCGTAGCAGCTCGGGTTGGGTTGAGTCGAACGCGGTGAGGTGCAGCAGAAGTGCGGTGAGCGCCGAGGGCGTGATCAGCCGATTGTGCAGCGGCGCATACAGGTCGAGGCGACGGGGCGAGGTGTGAACGGTGAAACGCCGCGCGGTGGCCATCACGGTGGCGATTTCATGGTTTGTGAGTCGGCCCAGGATGGCGTCCATCTGTGGGATGCACGCCTGCACCACCTGCGCTCGGGCGAAGAGAGCGACAGCCAGGATCCACGTACGGACCGCAAGGCGATCACCGATCTCGGGCTCCCTGTCCAGCCACCATGCGGTGTCGTCGTTGTGGTGGTGGGCTTGGCGCAGCCACGCAGCGATGGCGGCTGGAGTAGCGCCAGCGGCGAGCTGAGGCTCGGCCGGCATCGTGACGGTAAGGCCGTCTGGTGCGGCTAGCACCGCTTCCCGCAGCAGCCAGCTGTCGCCGAACCCGCCGGCGAGCACATTCAGCAGGTGCGCCCAAGCCTCCTCGGTCGCCCAGTCCTCGGTCGATTCTGCGGCCCTCAACTCGGACAGGAGCACCGTGGGGTCACCGATGTGCGGGGTGCTGCGGCGCTGGCGGCGGCGCACGGCTGCTTCGCCGCTGTGGGCGGCGCGGAGAGCTGCGAGTCGCTTCGCGTAGAAGCCGTCCGGGTGGGAGCTGGCGTGGAGCTGCTCAAGGAAGGTTGAACCGTCGTCAGGGCGGCGGTCGTGGCAGTACCCGTCGCCGAGGTCGGCAACGCACGCCTGCGCGAGGGGGCCGCTCTCGACGTCGCTGCCGGCGTCGAGCAAGAGCGGCAGGACAGGCTCTCGGGCGGCGAGTAGGGCTGCGCCGCTGGCGCAGGACAGCACGTGTGCGGCCCGCCAGGTGTTCATCCCTGACAGGGCGCGCAGGTGCGCGGCGGTGCGCAACCAGCTCATGGTCGGCTGGCGCATGCCATCGCCCCAGCACCAGCTGTGGGTGCGCTGCGCCGGTTCGTGACGGAATAGCAGCCGACCCAGCGCGTCGCGGTGCGCCTGGTCAGGTTCGGTTTCCAACCGCGAGCGCGCGTACACGGCGATCTGGGCGGCTCCCACACCCGGGGCGAGCACCAGTGGCTTCCCGGTCTCATCCAGCAACCCATCTTCGGCCAGCACGCAGCCAGGCCCTTCGAGAGCTGCTTCGACCGCGCCGCGCACCGCCACAGCGGTGAAGTCCTGGTAGACCCGGTCGCGCAGTAGCTGCACCAGGACGGCGCGGGTCAGCGGGAGGACGTCGAACGGGGCGTTCGCCCGGACCTCTCGAATGGTCGTCGGCAGGCTCTTGATCTCGGCCTCGGACAGCAGACCGACGAAGAAGCGCAGCACGTTCGACCAATAAGGACGCTTCATCATCTCCGCCAGCCGCGCGTCCTTTGTCCCCAGGCCTCGCGGCTGCGCTCCTTCAGCCAGGTGGCAGGCTGCGAAGTACTCCCGCAGCGGCTGCACCTCAAACTCGAAACCCCTGCTGCGCTGCACGAGGCAGACGACCCGCGAGGTGACGGACGTGAACAGCGCCCCAAGGTTCGGACTAGTCTCGTCGTAGTTACTGAGGAACTCAGCGACCAGTCTCTGAAGATCGTCCAACTCGAGTCTGCCGCTGCTGCTGCCCTGCTCCGCCTGTGTCTGCAGGTGCCAGGCCAGGAACCGGTGCAGCGCCAGCACCAGCCGGCGGTGCTGAGCGACCATCGGCTCCTTGGGTCTCTCCCGGTCGAAGAACACCTCCACGTAGTCCTTGTACAGCTCTGTGCGTTGCTCGGGCAAAATGCTGCGCCGCTGCAGCAAATGCAGCAGGATCGCCATCTGCATGGGGCTGGCCGCCAGCTCCCGAACATGAGGCAGCTCTAGGTTGCCGATGAACTGTCTGAGCAGCGCGCTCGTGGCTTCAACGGTCAGGCCAGTCTGCTCGGCCCAGCGTTTGAGGTAGGCCACCTGCAACCGCTTCGTCAGCCGCTGGACCACCAGCTCAGGAAAGGCGGAGCCGAGCTTGAGTGGAGCGGCGGTGGCTCCGGGGCGAGTGGTGACCAGAATGACTATGTCGATGTCTGGACCGTCCCACCGCCGTGCCGTCGTGGCGATCTGCTCCGCGACTCGTTCTCGCAGGCGCAGGTCAGCGACTTCGTCCAGCCCGTCCAGGGCCAGCAGAACCGGTCCGGCGGCGAACACAGCGCTCAGGTCGTCAATGGTGAACGTCTGACCGCCACTGTGCGCGCTGACGTGGGCGGCGAGGTACTCCTCCAAGGGCGCGGCGAGATCTGGCTCCTTCTTGCGCCTCTTGTTTCCACGCGCCAGCCACTCCCCGTAGGCCCGCAGGTCGACGCGAAAAGGTGTTCGGGCAACGTGCGGATCGTATCGCTCGTTGCGGTACTCGTGCCGCTCCAGCAGCATGGACCGGTACACCTGAGACACGTATTGCAGCAGGGTTGTCTTTCCCTGCCCAGGACCCCCGATGATCACGGCGTTGCCGCGCCACGCTGGGTGCAGCAGCAGCCGCGCTGCACCGGTCTCCCACTGGCCGGTCCGCGGGGGTTCAATCTTGTCGACTTGGTCGGCATCGACTCCGCTGAACTGCGCCATCAGCCGAAAGGGGCCGCTGAAGCTTTCCCGACTTGCCACCTTGACATCGACGAACAGCTTGTACACCGATGGTCCGAGGAGATCAACCTCGCCGAACCTAACCTGATCATCAACCTCGTACTGATCGAGCAGGTACGCGCGCAGCACACGATCCCGCCGGCGAGCAGCCTCCGACTCGTCCCGACCTATCAGGGCCAAGATCTGATCCGCTGGCAGCATCCGAACGAATTTCCGCACCAGGTCGGCAGGGGCGGCGCTCACCTGCGCGTCGACGGTCTCCCGCCACCAGGCTGTGATGCGAATCGACCAAGCCTTCGCGCGGGCCTCAAGCCCCGCATCGAGTTGATCGATGGTGCCTTTGTCCAGGTTCCCCGTGCCACCGACGTTGGTGATGAGGTAGTAATCCCGCGCGCCACGCCGCGCCAACGCACGGATCTTCTCCGCCTCGCCATCGACGGCGTCAAGCAGCCACTTGACCGGCTTGGTGATCGCCTCCGGTGAGATCGTGAATTTCACCTGATACACGGTCGCGGCGTGCACCGCGTCACGGCCGCCGTCTGCCTTGCCTAGCGGCATGGCCCGCAGACCCGGTCCCAACGAGTGCGCCAGCAGAGCCTGGATGAGTTGCTGGAACTCCCGATCTCCCAGGTCCTCATATCGATAGCGCATGCGGGCGATCTTCGCACATATGTGCCGACAGGCGGTGCCTGCCGCGCCGCCCCAGCCACACCCTGGGCTGCAGCTGCAGCGCGGCACAGGGGAGAGGCCCGGCCTCTTACAACGCATCAATCGAAGCCCATAGCCCGGCCGCACGACCACGGTCGCGCGAAGAGATAGTGGCACTACGCAAGCAGACAGCCCAAGCGAACACCGCGTCGACGAACTGCGACGGGGACTGGAACTGCACCAGATGACTCAGGCCCAAGCTGGCTCAACTCTCTGAGAAAGCTCGGGAGATGGCTCATCTTATTGAGAATGGCTCAGCTCAAATGAGAAATGACAACCGCCGTCGAGGAGATCTGATCGGTTGCCCTCAACCCGCAGCCGACCCGCGATTCGATAATGCACATTATGTAAAGTCGCGTGCTCCGGGGGTCCCCTCGCCGTGCTTCCGATGGGGTCAGCCGCGCGTCAGGCCAGGCGGACACGCGTCCTCGTCCGGCCCGACGAGGCGCGCGTTGACCAGCGGGTTACGTCGCAGGGCCGCGAGTACCGCACCGCTGGCGCCGATGTCGGTCCAGGTGTCGTCCCACAGGGCGGAGACGAGCCAGGAACGATCCGCCGGAAAGAACAGGTCGGGCAGCGCCCCGTCGCCGCGCATATGGCCGGCCCGCCAGGTGAGGGCCTGTTCCGGCCCGGCCTGGACCAACACGTAGGGCCAGGCCCAGTAGAGGAACACCCTCGGGGCGTGCGGGAAGACGACGTCGTGGGCGCCGGTGTCGAGAAAGCCCAGCCACCACTGCTGATCCGGCGTGCACACCACCAATTCGTCGATCACCGCGCGTTCGTGGGCGTCGAAGCCGACCCCGGCGGGCGGGTGGAAGGTGCCGTACGCCTCGAACACCGGCGGGATCGCGGTGGTGATCGAGAGACCCTGCGTGGTGCGCCCGGTGAGCCAGGCGACGTCGCCGGCCGTGCCGATCCGCCAGGTCCGCCCGTCCTTGTCGACGGTGACGGGGCCGGTCCGGATCGGGGTGTCGGTGGAGTCGTGGGGTGCGGTGACGGCGGTGGGCGTCGCTGACGGATTCCATCCGGGCCGGTCGGTCGCCCGCCACCGGTGCCCCTCGGGACAGACCCAGCTCATGGGGTCGTCCGGATCCCGGTACCCGGTGGGTGTGCCGGGTTGACCGCACTCGGGACAGGTGGCACCGGGTGACGTCATGTCGCGAACGATACGTGTTCCTCGATCAGGGCCAGCCGTGTCCGCACCGGTCCGGCTGGCACCTCGACCAGTTGGTGCCCGTGCTCCTCGTACACCTCGCGGTGCAGGCGGGCGAAGGCCAGCGCGTCGGCGTAGCTGATCTGACGCGCTGCGGTGTGGCGGATGAAGCCCAGCGGGCTGATCAGGAAGACCAGGCGTTGGTAGGTGCGCTCGCGCGTGATGCGGTCCACTTCGGCGGTCAGCGCCGGGCCGATCGGTCTGCCCAGGTGGCGGGCCAGCGCCACTGTGCACAGGGGCGACCGGTCGTAGAACTGGACCGGCTGACGCGCGTCGGCGCCGATCTGCCGGTGGTGTTGCAGCGAGGCGACGGCGTCGACGAAGTCGGTGTCGTGCCATGGCGCGGCGTACCCCTGTGCCTGCTTCTCGGCGATGAGGTCGGTGGCGGCCTCTCGGACGGTGAGGTGTCCCCTGTGGTGCAGCGCCTCGATCATGGTTGTCTTGCCGGCGCCGGGCGCTCCCGTGAGGACGTACCGCCGGGGTTCTGGCATCTCCTCCCCCTCTCTCGGCCCCTACCCGGAAACCCGAAAATGCTGCATAATATCCCTTATGCATGACAAACAGGACGAATCGCTCGTGGTGCTGATCGAGGAGTTCCTGACCGCGCGGGCCACCCGCAAGCCCTCCCCGCACACCCTTGCCGCGTACCGCAGGGATCTGCACACGGTCGCGGCGCTGGTCGCGGAAGATGCCACCCCTCCCCTGTCCCTGGATGCGCTGTCGATCACCGGCCTCTCCCCCCGGGTGATGCGTGCGGCCTTCGCCCGGTTCGCCGCTCCCCGGGCGGCCGCGTCGGTGCACCGGGCCTGGTCCACCTGGAACACCTTCTTCACCTTCCTGGTCGCTGACGGGTTCGTGGCGGGCAACCCGATGCCGGCGGTCGGGCGTCCTCGGGCGCTACTCCCCCAGCCGAAGCCGTTGCGCGGCGCGGACACCCCCGAGGTGTTGCTCGCGTCCGCCGCGCGCGACGACGGTCGGCAACGCGACCCGTGGCCGGAGCGGGACGTGGCGGTGTTGGCGGTGGCGCTCTGCGCCGGGCTGCGGCTGTCGGAGCTGCTGGCGTTGCGGGTCGACTCGCTCGGCGGTCGGCCCGGTGAGCGGCGGGTCGAGGTGGCGGGCAAGGGTGGGCGGCCTCGGGTGGTGCCGATCGAGGCGGACCTGGACCGGGTGCTGCGGGACTACCTGGACAGTCGGGTGCGGCGCTTCGGTTCGCGGTCGGTACGCCCCGACTCGCCGTTTCTGGTGGATCGCCGTGGTGAGCCGTTGCGCCGTGGTGGCCTGCAGTATCTCGTCGAGTCGTGTTACCGGCGGGCCGGCATCGGTGACCGGGTGCCGCGTGGTGCGCGGCTGCACGCGCTGCGGCACACCTTCGCGACCCGGTTGGCGGAGGACGGTGCGAGCGCGGCGGAGATCATGCGGTTGTTGGGGCACGCGTCGTTGGCGTCGTCGCAGACGTACATCGAGGTGACGGCCGGGCAGCAACGTGACGCCGTCCGGGCCAACCGGACCAACCGTGCGTTGGCGGGTCTGGTGCCGCCGGGGTGAAGGTGGTCAGTGTGCGCGGTGGCCGGTGCCGTCGGCGGTGACGGGTAGTGGGCCGAGGACGGCGTTGATGATGTGGATGCGGGCGTTGGTGGCCTGGTAGTCGGCGCAGACGGTGTCGGCGCGGTCGCCGAGGCGGGCGGTGGGCCCGGCGCTGGTGGCGGTGACGGTGACGCCGTCGAGGGTGGTGGCGGTGCCGGCGGTGGTGAGGTCGGCGATCGAGTGGCTTCCGGTGATGAGGTGGGCTTTCAGCAGGGCGCGGAGCTGGTCGGTGTGGTGGGTCATGAGGTCGTCCCAGTTGTCCTCGGAGAAGGTGGCGGCGAAGGCGTCGTCGGAGGGCGCCAGGACGGTGACGCCGTCGCCGGTGGGCAGGTCGGTGAGGACGCCGCTGGTGCGCACTGCCGCTTCGAACGTGGTGAGGGTGGGGATCCAGCGCAGCGCCTGGTCGACGGGTTGTCCGGCGAGGAAGCTCGGGTTGCCGGGGTCGGTGCCGGTGGGCAGGGCGGCGCAGAGTGGCCCGGTGGGCTGGGGTCCGGTGCTCGCTGGCGCGGCGTCCGTGCGGGGAGTTGCGGGGCTGGCGGTGCAGGCGCCCAGCAGCAGGGTCGGCAGGAGCAGGCTGAGCGTCAGTCGACTCCGCCGAGCGCGGTGCGGTCCGCGGAGTCGTCGGGGGTGTCGCTGTGGGGTGGCGGTGTGCGACACGGCGGCCTCCACGGGTGCGGCGGTAGGTGGTGAGGTGCCGGCGGCGCGGGTGTCCGGCCCGCGCCGCCGGCGTGACGGCTTGTTAGTCGCCGGTCAGAGTGCCGCGCACTGGGTGGTGCGGGGGCCGTGGACGGTGTTGGCGATGCCGAGGTTGCGCGGGGTGGGGTTGTTGCCGGTGCAGCTGAGGGGGCCGCGGATGGTGGTGCCGGCCAGCACGGTCGCGTCGGTGCCGGTGGTGTTGCCGGACAGGTCGACGGGGCCGGCGATGGTGGCGTCGATGATGGAGATCGTGTCGGTGGTGGCGATGCGGACCGGGCCGTTGATGGTGCTGTCGGCGAGCAGGATGCCGGCGGCGCGGGTGGCGGTGAGGGGGCCGCTGATCGTCGTTGCTGTCGTGACGAGCGCCGCGTCGGCCCGGACGGTGACCGGGCCGTTGATGGTGGCGTCGTCGGCGCAGGTGAAGCCGGTGACGGTCAGGGGTCCGTTGCGGCGGCCGGTGAGGGTGGGATAGACGCGTTCGCCGTCGGTCAGCTTCTCCACGCCCTTGCCGTCGAGGAGCAGGGGGATGAGGCCGCGTTCGGGTTGGTTGAGGGGGACGTAGTGGTCGTCGCCGATCGTGATGACCTTCCAGCCGTGGGCGGCGATGCGCTGGGCGACGGTGGTGCCGACGCCGCCGGGGCCGTCGGTGCGGGCACCGTGGTACTGCGCGTCGGTGAGTTTGTAGGCGCAGGGTGGGTTGTCGAGGATCAGGTCGGCGGGGGGCGCGTCGAGTGGTGGCGGGCTGTCACCGGGGTGTGGTGCGGGGTGGGCGGGGATGGGGCGGGAGCCGCGGAAGACCAGCCGGCCGGTGTTGGCGGCCTGGGATTGGATGGCTTCGCTGCGGGCTCTCAGGATGTCGGCGCGGTCGGCGCGGTGGTAGTCGAGGAACTGGTGGAACGTCCACAGCGCGGAGTAGGTCTTGCGGCGTCGGTTGTTTGTGGTGTTGCCCTCGTCGGGGCGGGTCTGGCCGCCGGAGCTGCGCAGTTCCAGCAGGGAGTTGGTGACGTTCTTGAGTCCGAGGGTGTTGCGCAGGATGGTTTCCTCGCTGAGGCCGACGTTGCCACCGCCTTCGCAGCCGTAGGGGCAGGCCCACCAGCCGGCTTCGGCGCCCTTGGCGTACATGTGGCCTTCGATCATGTCCTGGGACTGATCGAAGATGGGTTGGGCGACGTTCTGGTGCCGTGGGGGCAGCATCGGCAGGTCGCCGGCGCGGGAGTTGCCGAACTCGTGGCCGTCGTAGCCGGCGACGGGTCGGTAGTCGCGGACCATGGTGATGTACGCGGTGGTCTCGGGTTGGCGGATCAGGGAGTAGTCGCGGTTGAGGTCCTGGCCGGTGGAGTTGCCGCGGGTGTTGTTGGCGCGGCCGTCTCCGTTGATGGTGGGGACGATCAGGACGGTGGTGTGGCTGAGTAGGTCGGTGATGCGGGGGTCGGTGCTGAAGGCGAGTTGGCGGGCCATGATGAGGCAGGCTTCGCGGTCGCCGGGTTCGTTGCCGTGCACGTTGCAGTTGATGGCCACGGGTGCGGTGGCGGCGACGGCTTCGGGGGTGGCCGCTGGGGTGGGGTGGCCGATGACGAGCATGTTGATGGGTCGGTCCTGTACGGTGCGGCCGAGTTCGACGACGCGTACACGGTCGCTGAGGGCGTCGATGGCGGCGCTGTAGGCGTACTCGTCGGTGTCGCTGGTGTACTGCGCGGCGTGGGTGGTCTCCCAGCCGGTGCGCAGTTGCTCGCCGGGGGTGGTGGGGTTGCCCCAGGGTGCGGTGGTGGTGGCGGTGACCGGGTCGGAGTAGGGCTGTTCGGTGGTGCCGGTGCGGGCGCGTACCCGCCATTGGAACGTGTCGCCGGGGTTGTAGCCGGCGTCGGCGAAGGTGGGTGCCTGTTGGTTGATCTGGCGGTTGGGTCGCCAGATGCCGACGATGGTGGGTGTGCCGGTGGGGGTGTTGTCGGCGTCGACGGGGGTGCGTTCGATCTGGTAGTCGGTGGCGCCGTTGACGGGTTGCCAGGCGAGTGTGGTGTATCCGTCGGCCTGGTGGGCGGTGAGGGCGGTGACCTGGTCAGGTGGTGCGGCGGGTTGGGCGTTGGCGGGGGTGGCTGCGGTGGTGAGGGTGACGGTGATGAGGGTGGACACGGCGATGAGGGTGGGTCGCTGGCGTCTCATGTGGCCTCCGACGAATTGATCGTGGCGCGTGTCGACCAGCATGATCGTCGAAGTCTGTCGATGCAATGATCTTGAGGGAATCTTGCGGCTCGGTGGTGCGCTCCCCCGCCGACTCTTGTTCGATCCGGTTGCCCCGAAGGCGCGGTGTCCGGGGCACGTTGATGCCCGGGATTTCAGTAAGGCGAGGGCCGAACGGTCAGCGGGCGTGGCGCAGGGCCCAGTCGAGGGCGACGTCGGCGATGCGCTGCCAGCCCTGCTGGGCGGGCAGCAGGTGGGCGTACCCCTCGAAGAGCTCGACCTCGGTGATGGTGTCGCTCTTGTAGTGGGCGGCGTTGGCGCGTTGCACGCTGGGCGGCATGATGTGGTCTTCCGAGCCGGAGATGAACAGCAGCGGCGCGCGTTGGTCGTTGTGGTAGTTGACGGCGATGTCCTGGGGGCCGGGCAGCAGGTTGGCCAGGACGCTGTCCCAGAGGATGCCGCCGGCGGCGGGGATGGCGTAGCGCTCGTACAGGGCGCGGGCGGTCTGCTCGTCGAAGGTGTTGGTGAACGCGTAGTTCCACTGCTCGAAGGTGAACCCGACGGCGCGGTGGCGGTTGGCGGGGTTGCGCAGCACCGGGAAGGTGGAGCGCAGCTGCGAGAAGGGGGTCACCTTGACGCCTTCGGTGGGTGCCGAGTTGAGCACGACAGCCGAGGCGCCGTAGCCGCGGTCGAGCAGCACCTGGGTGAACGCCCCGCCGGCGGAGTGGCCCATGAGGATGGGTGGCGTGGGCAGCGCGTCGACCACCGCGGACAGGTGCGCGATGATCTGTGGCGCGGTCAGCGTCTCCAGTGGGCTGGGGTCGGCGTTGATCGCCTCGACCTCGCCTTCCAGCCCGGGGTACGTGGGGGTGAGCACCCGGAAGCCTTTGTCCTGGTAGTGGGTGACCCAGTGTTCCCAGCTGCGGGGGGTGACCCAGAACCCGTGGATGAGGACGATCGTGTCCGGCGTGTCGCTCACTGTCAGCTCCCTGTGGTGTCGGCTGTGGTGATGGCGCGACACGTGGTGCCGGCGAGCCCAACCCTAGACATTCGTGAGCCGCGATGGCCGGCTTTCGATCGTGGATCTTCAGCCGAGGTCGACCAGCAGGGGGCGGTGGTCGGAGATGGTGGACGAGGGTGCGGTGACAGCGCGCACGGGTGGGAGCTGGTTGAGGGCGTGCCGGTCGGCGAGGATGTGGTCGAGTTGGACGCGGGGCTGCCCGGACGGGTAGGTGGGGCGGCGGCCCAGGGGGTGCCAGCCGGAGATGAGCCGGGCCGCGCCGGCGGGCAGGTTGAGGTCGCCGAGCAGGACGCGGGGCCCCGGTAGCGCGCGCAGGGCGCGGACGGTCTGCCGTAGTTGGCGGGCGTTCCAGCCGGGCACGAAGGACAGGTGGGTAGCGGCGACGGTGAGGGGGCCGTGCGGGGTGTCCAGGACGGCGGCGAGGACCACGCGGGGTTCGTCGTGCAGCAGGATGAGGCCGCCGCGGGGGCCGGGCACGTAGACCGGTGAGCGCACCGGCGCCGGCTTGAGTCGGGTGACCTGCCAGCTGCGGACGGGGTGTCGGCTGATCAGTCCGATGCCGTAGCAGGGTTCACCGTGGCCGTCGTCGTCGTGGCGCAGAGGGCGGAACTGTTCGCCGGGGGTGCCGACGACGGCGGCGGCGAAGCGGTGGTGGGGTGCGTCGAGGGCGCGGGCGGCGATGGCGGTGAGGTCGAGGTTGCCGCTGCGGCGTTGGTCGCGGTCGACCTCCTGCAGGGCGAGGACGTCGGCGTCGAGGGCCCCGATGGCGGCGGTGAGTCGGTCGGAGTCGACGAGCCCGTCGGTGAGGGATCGTCCGTGCAGCAGGTTGAAGGTGGCCAGGCGCACTCCTGCACCTTACGTGCCCGTGGCATGGTTGCCGGGTGGTGAAGGTCTTGCTGTGTTCGGTGCTGGTGTTCGTGGCGGTCGGAGCGTTGGGGGTGTGGTTGCGGCGTACGCGGGGTCGCTGAGCGGGTGAGGCTGGCCACTCGGGTGCCCGTTGCGGCGTGTCGGGTGGGGAGAATTGCCGCCCGTGGACGTCGTGACGCTGAGTACTCTGCTGGCCGCCGCGGCGATGGCCGGTTGGGTTGATGCAGTGGTGGGTGGTGGCGGGTTGTTGCTGCTGCCGGCGCTGTTGGTGGCTGCCCCGGGGTTGCCGGTGGCCACCGCGTTGGGCACGAACAAGCTGGCGGCGATCTTCGGTACGGCCACGGCGGCGGCGACGTACGCCCGCCGGACGAAGGTCGACTGGCGGGTGGCGGCTCCGGCGGCGGGGGTGGCGGTGCTCAGCGCGGGGGTGGGTGCGGCGTTGGCGGGGGCGGTGCCGGCGTCGGCGTACCGGCCGGTCGTGTTGGTGGTGCTGGTGTCGGTGGCGGTGTTCGTGCTGCTGCGTCCCCGGATGGGGGTGGTGGCGGTGCCGGCGAGGCGGACCCCGGTGCGGGTGGGCGTGGTGATCGCGGTGGCCGGTGTGGGGATCGCCCTGTACGACGGGTTGATCGGCCCGGGCACCGGCACCTTCCTGGTGTTGGCGTTCACCGCTGTGGTCGGCGCGGACTTCGTGCACGGCTCGGCGATGGCGAAGGTCGTCAACGCGGGGACGAATCTGGGCGCGCTGGTGGTGTTCGGGGTGACCGGGCACGTGTGGTGGCTGCTGGGGGCGGGCATGGCGGTGTGCAACATCGCCGGCGCGGTGTTGGGGGCGCGGATGGCGTTGCGCCGCGGCTCCGGGTTCGTGCGGGTGGTGTTGCTGGTGGTGGTGGTGGCGTTGGTCGCGAAGCTGGGCCACGACCAGTGGGTGGCCCGCTGATGCCGGTGCGGGCCGAGCACGACCGGATGGTGCTGGCGCGGTTGCTGGGGCGCGACCCGGTGCTGCACGCCTACCAGTTGGGTGATCTGGACGACTTCTTCTGGCCGTACACGTCGTGGTATCGCCGCGGTGATCAGGTCGCGTTGCTGTACCACGGGACCGACTTGCCGACGTTGTTGGCGTTCGCCGCGCCGGCGGACACCGCGGCGTTGTCGGTGCTGCTGGCGCAGGTGGCGCCGGTGCTGCCGGCCCGGCTGTACGCGCACCTGTCCCCCGGTCTGGCCGACGCGTTGTCCGGGTCGTTCCGGTTGGCCTGCGGCGGTCGGCACCACCGGATGGCGTTGACCGACCCGGCGCGGCTGGGCAGTGTCGCCCCGGCGGGCGTGGTGCTCGAGACGGCGGACCTGCCGCAGGTGCGTGCGTTGTACGCGCAGGCGTACCCGGGTAACTGGTTCGACGAGCGGATGATGCAGACCGGGCAGTACCTGGGGATTCGCGACGGGGGTGCGGTGGTGGCGGTGGCCGGGGTGCACGTGTTCTCGCCGGCGTACCGGGTGGCGGCGTTGGGTAACGTCACGACGCATCCGCGCTGGCGGGGGCGAGGGCTGGGCGCGTCGGTGGTGGCGGCGTTGTGTGCTCGTCTGCGGGAGAGCGTGGAGCACGTGACGCTGAACGTGAAGGCGGACAATGTGGCAGCGGTGCGTCTGTACGAGCGGGTGGGTTTCACCCGGGTCGCCGACTACGACGAGTGGACGTTGACGGCGTTAGCCGCGGCGGCTGGGTGAGTCGAAGCGCCCGGCGCGGATCTCGCGCAGTGCCCGGCGGCGGGTGTCGCCGCGCAGGGTGTCGACGTAGAGCTTCCCGCGCAGGTGGTCGGTTTCGTGTTGCAGGGCGCGGGCCAGGAACCCGCTGCCGGCGATGGTCAGCGGCTCGCCGTGCTGGTCGACGCCGTGGGCGGTGGCGTGCAGGGCCCGCACGGTCGGGAAGTACAGCCCGGGGATGGACAGGCAGCCCTCCTCGTCGTCCTGGAGTTCGTCGGACAGCTCCAGGGTGGGGTTGATGAGGTGGCCGCGGTGCCCGTCGGCGTCGTAGACGAACACCTGGGCGCTGACGCCGATCTGCGGTGCGGCGACGCCGGCGCGGCCGGGTGCGCCGAGCAGGGTGTCCATCAGGTCGGTGACGAGGGCGCGCAGCTCCGCGTCGAAGGTGGTGACCGGTTCGCATCCGGTGCGCAGGACAGGGTCGCCGATGATCCGGATGGGCCGCATGGTCATGAGGTTCAGCGTATCGCCGTGCGGTGCTGCGGTCAGCGCCCGGCCAGGGTGGCGCGGATCGGGCGGGTTTTCGCGGCGGCCTCGGCGACCTCGGCGTGTGCGTCGCTGTCCCAGGTGATGCCGCCGCCGGCCCAGGTGTGCAGCCGCTGACCGTCGGCGGCGGCGGTGCGGATGGTCAGGCCCAGGTCGATGTGGCCCGGGGCGACCCAGCCCAGCGCGCCCATGCTGGCGCCCCGGCCGACCGGTTCGAGGGCGCTGATCTGGGCCAGGGCGGCGAGTTTCGGGGCGCCGGTGACGGAGCCGCCGGGGCAGGTGGCGCGCAGCAGGTCGGCGAGGCCGAGGCCGTCGTCGGCGGTGGCGCGGACTGTCGACTCGGCCTGCCACAGGTCGCACCAGCGGCGGACGGCGAACAGTTCGTCGACGGTGACCGTGCCGGTGCGGGCGATGCGGGCGAGGTCGTTGCGTTCCAGGTCGACGATCATGATGTGTTCGGCGCGTTCCTTGGCGCTGGCGAGCAGTTCGGCGCGGCCGGTGGCGGTGGCCGGGCGGGTGCCCTTGATCGGTCGGGTGATGACCTGCCCGTCGGTGACCTCGACGAGGGTTTCCGGGGAGGCGCAGCCGATGGCCCAGCCGTCGCCGGTGAGGACGCCGCCGTAGCGGGCGCCGGGGAGCGCGCCGAGGCGGCTCAGGGCGGGCAGCGGGTCGCCGGTGTAGGGGGCGGCGGCGTGGCCGACGAGGTTGCTCTGGTAGACGTCGCCGCGGCCGATGGCGGCGCGGACCGCGTCGACGGCGGCGGCGTGCTGGTCGGGAGTCCAGCTCTCGGCCCAGTCGCCGAGGCGCCACTGCGGCGGTGGGCCGGGTCGGGTGACCCGGGGGGTGCCGTGCTGGTAGACGACGACGGCGAGGTCGGGCAGGGCCGGTGCGGGTTCGGGGGCCCCGGTGGGTGCGCCGGCCAGCAGCGCCCCGGCGGCGGCGGACAGGTACAGCGCCGCGCCGCAGACCCCGGTGCCGTGCTGGCCGGTGGCGGGTCGGGTCAGGTCGTGCAGGGGCAGGCCGTGCGTGGCGAGGAACTCCTCGGCGAGGGCCGCGGGGTCGCCGCCGTCGCCGCGAGACCAGTGCAGGCGGGCGCGTTCGGTCAGCGCACCTCGGCAGGCGGCCGGTGCGGCGGGTACATCGATCGACGCGGCGGGTCCGCTGTCCGCGGCCCACACGTGTGGGAGCGTTTCCACGCCGTACGGTCCAACCTTCCTCATCCGTTCAGTGGATTTCCCGTGCACCAGGCGGGCACCTGCTCGATGCTGGACACTTTCGCTTGGTACTGTGCGTCACTGGTCATGTGAACCATGACACAGTGCCCCCACAGTCCGGAGAACCCGATGTGCCAGCACCAACCGACCTGCCCCTCCGCTGAAGCCACCGACCGGGAAGCCGCGCGGGTCCTCGCCTGCTTCCGTGAGCAGGGCTGGAGCCTGCTCTGCAACGGTGTCATCGTCTTCGAGGACACCGGCGAGCTGCTTCCCGACGGCAGCAGCATCGCACCGCACCGCGGTCCCGCTCGCCACGCTCTCGTGGCCTAATCGACCACTCAGCGTCACCGTTTAGCCGCCGTCGACCCAGGCTAGTCCCCCGGTAAGGGACGTCCCCGCCCAGGTCGCAGCGGCTGCCGGGGCAGGCCGTACCGCCCGCCCCGGCGCGCCGTCGTCAGTCTCGACCGGCTGCGGCGTTGTCAGTCCTCGAACGCCTCCGGCGACGGGCACGAGCAGACCAGGTTCCGGTCGCCGTACGCGCCGTCGATGCGCCGCACCGGCGGCCAGTACTTCCCGGCCCGGTCCACCCCGGCCGGGTACGCGCCCACCGACCGCGGGTACGCGTGCGACCACTCGTCGCCGCTGACCATCGCCGCGGTGTGCGGCGCGTTGGCCAGGGGGTTGTCCCCCGCCGGCCACGCCCCGGAACCCACCTGCTCGATCTCCGCGCGGATCGCGATCATCGCGTCGCAGAACCGGTCCAGCTCGGCCAGGTCCTCACTCTCGGTCGGCTCCACCATCAGCGTCCCCGCCACCGGGAACGACATCGTGGGCGCGTGGAAGCCGTAGTCGATCAGCCGCTTCGCCACGTCGTCGACGCTCACCCCGGTCGCCTTCGTCAACGGCCGCAGGTCGAGGATGCACTCGTGGGCCACCAGGCCCTTGTTGCCGGCGTACAGCACGCCGAAGTGCCCCCGCAGCCGCGCCGCCACGTAGTTCGCGGCGAGGACCGCCACGCCGGTGGCCCGGGTCAGCCCCTCGGCGCCCATCATCCGCAGGTACGCCCACGGGATCGGCAGGATCCCCGCCGACCCGTACTTCGCCGCCGAGATCGCCGGCGTGGCGTCGGCGTGCGTGCCCAGTGGGTCACCGGGCAGGAACGGCGCCAGGTGCGCGCGCACCGCCACCGGGCCCACCCCGGGGCCACCGCCGCCGTGCGGGATGCAGAACGTCTTGTGCAGGTTCAGGTGCGACACGTCAGCGCCGAACTTGCCGGGCTTGGCGAACCCGACCAGGGCGTTGAGGTTCGCCCCGTCGACGTACACCTGCCCACCGGCGTCGTGGACCTTCGCGCACAGCGACGCGATGCCCGTCTCGTACACACCGTGCGTGGACGGGTACGTCACCATGATCGCGGCGAGCGCGTCCCGGTGCTTGTCGATCTTCGCGTCCAGGTCCACCAGGTCGACGTTGCCGTCGTCGTCGCAGGCCACCACCACGACCCGCATGCCGGCCATCACCGCCGACGCCGCGTTCGTGCCGTGCGCCGACGACGGGATCAGGCACACGTCGCGGTGCGTCTCACCCCGCGACGCGTGGTACGAGCGGATCGCCAACAGGCCGGCCAGCTCACCCTGCGACCCGGCGTTGGGCTGCACACTGACCGCGTCGTAGCCGGTCACCTCGGCCAGCCACGACTCCAGCTGACCGATCATCTCCCGGTACCCGACGGTCTGCGCGTCCGGCGCGAACGGGTGGATGTGCGCGAACTCCGCCCAGGAGATCGGCTCCATCTCGGTGGTCGCGTTCAGCTTCATCGTGCACGACCCGAGCGGGATCATGCCCCGGTCCAGGGCGTAGTCGAAGTCCGACAGCCGCCGCAGGTAGCGCAGCATCGCCGTCTCCGAGTGGTGACTGCCGAACACCGGGTGGGTCAGGAAGTCCGAGGTCCGGGCCAGGTCGACCGGCAGGGCCGCGTCCACGTCGCCGTCGAACGCGGGCACCCCGAACGCCGCCCACACCTGCGTCAGGTGCGCGTCGGTGGTGGTCTCGTCGCAGGACACCCCCACCCGGTCGGCGTCGACCAGCCGCAGGTTGACACCGCGGTCCGCGGCGGCGGCCACCACCTCGGCGGCCCGCCCGGGCACGGTCGCGGTGACGGTGTCGAAGAACGCGACGTCCGCGACGTCCACCCCACCGGCGCGCAGACCGGCCGCGAGCCGCGCCGCCATCGCATGGGTACGCGTCGCGATGTCGCGCAGCCCGTCCGGGCCGTGGTAGACGGCGTACATGCCGGCCATCACCGCGAGGAGCACCTGCGCGGTGCAGATGTTGCTGGTCGCCTTCTCCCGCCGGATGTGCTGCTCACGGGTCTGCAACGCCAACCGGTAGGCCGGGTTGCCGTCCGCGTCGCGGGACACCCCGACCAGGCGCCCGGGCAGCATCCGCTCCAGGCCCGAGCGCACCGCCAGGTAACCGGCGTGCGGCCCACCGAAGCCCATCGGTACGCCGAAACGCTGGGTGGTGCCGGCGGCGATGTCCGCGCCGATCTCCCCCGGTGCGCGCAACAGCGTCAACGCCAGCAGGTCCGCCGCGACGGTGACGAGGGCACCGGCGGCGTGCGCCGCCCGTACGAGGCCGGCGTGGTCGCGTACCGCCCCGGACGCCCCCGGATACTGCAGGTGCAGGCCGAAGAACTCCGCCGGCAACTCGTCGCGTTGCACGTCGAGGACCCGCACGTCGATGCCGAGCGGCACCGCCCGGCTGGTGATCACCGCGATGGTCTGCGGCAGGGCATCGGCGTCGACGACGTACACGCCGCTCTTGCTCTTGGAGGCCCGCCGCGCCAGGGTCATCGCCTCCGCCGCCGCGGTGCCCTCGTCGAGCATGGAGGCGTTCGCGGTGGCCAGGCCGGTCAGGTCGGTGACCATCGTCTGGAAGTTCAGCAGCGCCTCCAGCCGGCCCTGGCTGATCTCCGGCTGGTACGGCGTGTACGCCGTGTACCAGGCCGGGTCTTCGAGGACGTTGCGGCGGATCACCGCCGGGGTGTGCGTGCCGTGGTACCCCAACCCGATCATGGAGACGGCGACCGTGTTACGCGCCGCGAGGGCCCGCAGCTCGGCGATCGTCTCGGCCTCGGTGGCCGGGTCGGGCAGGTCGAGGGTGCCGTGCCAGCGGATCACCTCGGGGATCGCGGCGTCCATCAGCTCGTCGATGGAGCCGTGCCCGACGACCTCCAGCATCCGACGCTCATCGTCGGGACCGGGACCGATGTGACGGGTGGCGAACTGCTCTACGGTCATAGGGGCACTCCCGGGGCGAGGTCGACGTGTCGGCCTCCCCCTCTGTCGCACCCACAGGGGCACTCCACAGTGCCTGCCCACGAGGTCCTTTTGCCTGAGAGGTTCCGGGGAGGATTTGCCCCTTCGGCGCCGCCCTGCGTGCTGTCGGGCGGTCTCTCCCCCGTGGGTGTTACCGGCGTGCTCAACGCTACCAGCGTTGGTGTTTCCGGCGGATGTCCTACCCCCGGGCCGGGCGCCCACCCGGGTCGAGACCCGTCACACCCCCAGCGGCGCCCCGGCGCCGACCCGCCCGGCCAGCTGCGGCAGCGCCGCGCCCAGCGGCGCGTCGACGCACACTGTGGCGTACCCGTCACCGCGCGTCGGCCCCTGGTTGACGATCGCGACCGGGATGCCCCGTTTCGCGGCCCGAATCACGAACCGGCGCCCCGACATCACCGTCAACGACGACCCGAGCACCAGCAACGACCGGGCCTGCTCCACGGCCGCGAAACACCGCGCCACCCGCTGCGGCGGCACCGTCTCACCGAAGAACACCACGTCCGGTTTCAGCATCCCGGTGCCGCAGATCCCGCAGTCCACCGGCCGAAACGCCGCCACCTGCTCATCAGGGAGATCAACATCACCGTCCGGGTTGACCGCGGCGACGCGGGCCACGAACTCCGGGTTGGCCTCGCGCAACCGCCGGTGAAGCTCCTCCCGGGAGGTCAGGTTGCCGCAGTCCAGGCAGGTCACCTCGTCGAGGCGGCCGTGCAACTCGATCACCGACGGGCTGCCGGCCGCACCGTGCAGACCGTCGACGTTCTGGGTGATCACCGTGTCGACCAGCCCGGCGAGTTGCAGCCCGGCCACCGCCCGGTGCCCGGCGTTGGGCGCCGCGCCCGCGATCAACCGCCAACCCAGGTGGCTCCGCGCCCAGTAACGCCGCCGGGCCAGGGGATCGCTGGTGAACGCCTGGAAGGTCATCGGCGTGTGCCGCCGCGCCACCCCACTGGGCCCCCGGTAGTCCGGAATTCCCGACTCGGTGGACAGTCCGGCCCCGCTGAGCACCACCACCCCACCACCGGCCACCAGCGAGGTCAACGCGTCGAAACTCTCCATCACCTCTCCATGCTGCCTCAACCCGTTCACCAACGCCGAGCCCCGCGCCGGGCGGGTGGCCGGCCCCACCCCGGCGCGGGAGGCATCGGCGGCGCGGACGACTGCTACACCGCGACGACGTCGGCGACGACGCAGGCGATGTTGTCCGGCGCCCCCTCGGCCCGCGCCAACTCGATCAGGCCCCGCACCGTGTCCTCGGGATCGTCAGTCGCGGCCAACGCCGACCCCAGATCGGCCCGGTCGACGACAGCCGACAGCCCGTCGGAGCACAACAGATACCGGTCACCCGGCAACGCGGTACGCAGCGCCAGATCCGCCTCGACCTGCCGGCCGCCACCGAGGGCGCGCACCAGCACCGCGCGCTGCGGATGCGCCACGGCCTGGTCCCGGTCGAGCCGACCCTGATCAACCTGGGCCTGCACCCAGGTGTGATCCTGCGTGAGCAGCGACAGCTCACCGCCGCGCAGCAGGTAGGCCCGGCTGTCACCGACGTGCACCAGCGCCAGCCGGGAACCGCTGAGCAGCAACGCGGTCAGTGTGGTGACCGGCTGGTCGGTGTCGGTGGCCAACGCGTGCACGGCGCTGTCGGCGTCGCTCACCGCACCGGCCAGCAACGTCAGCAGGTCAGCGGCCGGCACGTCGGCGCACGCCAACGGCTTCAGGGCGTCGACGGCGGCGGCACTGGCGGCCGCGCCGCCGGGCCCCCGCATCCCGTCGGCCACGGCGAGCAACCGCCCGCTGGCGTACGCGGTGTCCTCGTTGCTGTCGCGCACCAGCCCGCTGTCACAACCGGCGGCGCAGCGGACGGCAACCGTGCGACTCGGGTCAGACATGGTGACGCCCCCTTCAGACAGGTGGTCCACGAGGAGGGTCGCCAACCGGGCGCGCGCCGCGGTGTCGGCGCTGACCTGCCGCCAGTACGCGGTGACCGCCTCAGCCGCCGCCGCGGGCTCCAGGCCGCACACCACCCGGATCGTCGCCAACGGCATACCGAGGCGACGCAACTGGGCGACCAGCCGAGCCACCGGCAGCTGACCCGGGTCGTAGAGCCGGTAACCGGACTCCGGATCGACAGCGGCCGGCACCAGCAGCCCCACCTGGTCGTACAGGCGCAACGCCTTCGGGGTCAGCCTCGCCGCCCGGGCGAACGCCCCGATGGTCATCAGCCCCACGTCGGCATCCTCCTCGCGCCGGTCACGGCGACCGGCACCCACCAGCCTCAGGGTTACCCGAAGGTCAAGGTCAAGCCGGTGACGCCGGTAGGTTGGGCCCATGCGCGTCGTCATCGCCGGAGGCCACGGCAAGATCGCCCTACTGTTGCAACGCCACCTCGTCGGGCGCGGCGACACCGCCGTCGGCCTCATCCGCAACCCCGAGCAGACCGCCACGCTACGCGCCGCCGGCGCCACCCCCATCGTCTGCGACCTGGAACACACCGCACTCGAACAGGTTGCCGCGCACCTGCACGGCGCCGACGCCGTCGTCT
Organism: Micromonospora sp. NPDC048986; assembly: GCF_040649335.1. Taxonomy (NCBI): domain Bacteria; kingdom Bacillati; phylum Actinomycetota; class Actinomycetes; order Micromonosporales; family Micromonosporaceae; genus Micromonospora; species Micromonospora sp. NPDC048986. The sequence continues at coordinate 26,955 of NZ_JBEZFJ010000010.1, read as the reverse complement.
TCGCCGCCGGCGCGGGCCCCGGCAGCGGCGCCGCCCGCAAGGACACCGTCGACCGGGGCGCCGCCGCGCTGCTCGCCGACGCCGCCACCCACGCCGGCGTCCACCGCTACCTGCTCGTCTCCTCCATGGGGGTGGACACACCACCGGCCCCCGGCACCGACGACGTGTGGGCGGCGTACCTACGCGCCAAACGCGCCGCCGAGGACGACCTGCGCCGCCGCGACCTGGCCTGGACGGTGCTGCGACCCGGCCAGCTCACCGACGACCCACCCACCGGGCGGGTCACCCTCACCCCCCACGCCGGGCGTGGCGCGATCAGCCGCACCGACGTCGGGCACGTCCTCGCCGCGCTGCTCGACGAACCACGCACCACCGGCGCGACACTGGAACTCGTCGACGGGCCCACCCCGATCGCCGAGGCCATCCGCGCCGCCGCCAGCTGACCACCCGCCCCACCGGCGGTCGGCGGTGGTCAGCCGGCCGGGCGGTGCGCGGCGACCAACACCGGCCCGCCGGGGACCGTCGGAAAACGCCGAACGTCACCCAACCCGGCCCCCGCCAGCACCTCCGCCATCCGGTCGGCGTCGAAGGCGTTGCCACCGTTGCGCACGGCGTTCCACCTGTCGACGGCCGCCCGCAACGGGTCCCCGGCCGGCGGATTGGTGCCGGCCACCAGCCAGCCACCGGGCCGCAGCGCCTGCACCAGCCGCGGCAACGCGAGCGTCAACGTCTGCTGGGGAAGGAACGGCGCCGGCACCCACACCAGGTCGTACCCGCCCGGCTCGGCCACCTCCGCGACGTCCTGACGGCGCAGACTGATCCGATCCGCGACATCGCGCGCTTCGGCCAGCTCCCCACCGGCCAGGTCCAACGCCCGTTGCAGCACGTCGATGCCCACCACCGACACCCGGGGCAACGCGCGCGCCAGGGCAACAGCCAACGCCGCCACACCGGTGCCCACGTCCAGCACCCGGGCGTCCGCCGAGTCCAAACGCTCCGCCAGCCCCGCCAACTCGGGCACCACCCGGTTCGCCAACGCCCGGCCGGTCGCCGCCGACGCCCGACCCTGATGCAGCAACACCTCGTCGTCCACCTGCGCCCAGCCGGCCCCACCACCGCGGCAAGGCTCCTGCGCCGCCGCGGCGACCGCCTGCCGCAGCGAACTCAACCGCGCCTGCACCGCGCTGCGCCCGGTCTGCCCGTCAGCGGGCACCAGCGACGGGTGCACGACCGGCGCCCCGCCGTCCCACGACAGCAGACCGGCGGCCTCCAGCACCGCGCTGCGGTGCGGCGACGCCGCGAGGACCTCGGCGAGCGGGGCCGACAGGGCGTCACTCATGGTGCCGACCGCGGCCGCCAGCGCCCACGCCGACGCCTCCAACGCGGCCAGCGGGTCCGCTGACCCGCCGGGCGGGGACGCTGATACTGACACGACGGCACCTCTCCCAAGGGGCGGGCCACGGGTCAGCCCCGCCTGACCCCTCCGACTATGCCACCGCCGCCAGCGCGTCGGGTGGGCTCCCCGTCAGCGCACCCCACCCGGCGACTCAGCGCTGCTGGTGGCGCGGCAACGCCGACTGACCCACCACACCACCCGTGAACGGCGCACCCGGGGTCTCCGCCGCGATCCGATCCATCGTGCGCGCCAACTGCTCACTACCGTCGTCGAGGTGCCGCGCCGCCGCCTGCATGTGCGACACCATCATCTCGCCGAAGATCCGCAACGCCTCCCGGGTCGCCACCGTGTCGTCGAAGCTCGACCCCGCCGCGCTGCGGTACTCCGCCACCGCCCGCTCCGCCTCCTGCTTCGCCTCCGCCTCCGCCGCGTGCAGGTAACTCTCGTACTGCACCCGGGCGTACTCGGCGACCCGACGCGCGTAGTCATGCGCCTGCGCGATGATCTGCTCGGCCTCCCGCTGCGCCGCCGACAGCAGATTCACCTCCCGCGCCGCCGGGACCTTCGCCGCCGCCCCCGTACTCGGAATCACCCCGTGCCGGTGCAACTCCACCCGGTCGTTCAGCCGCTCGTTCTCCGCCCGCAACGTCGCGATCTGCGTCGCCAACAGGTCCAACTCGTCAGCGACCTGCACCCGGAACCGGTCCACGTCAGCGTTGTCGTAACCACGCCGAGCGAACGACGCCGCGCCGAACTCCCACCGCCGAACCCGATCGGCGGTGATCCGCACCTGCACACCACCGGAAACCTGCACCCCGTCATACCGACTGATCGGCGTCGCACTCACCTGTGCAGACCTCCGTTCGCGACCGCCGGGCTCGCAAGCTCACTCGTCGCGCTCACCTGTGCCCACCTCCCGAAGTGTCACCCGCAGCCGACTGCTGCACCGCCGTCCGCCACGCCGGGCCGTACCACTGCGCGCCCAGGCCCTCGTGGTGCACCTGACCCGCGTGGTAACCCGCCTGCACCAACGTCCGCACCGCGTACGACACCATCTCGTCCGACCCACACACGAACACGTGCCGGGACCGCCAGTCACCGTCGGCCAACGCCCGGTCCACCGCCTGCACGAACTCCCCCGGCCGGTGCACGTCGGCACCGACCACGTACGTCACCGTCAACCACGAATACGACGACGCCAACTTGTCCATCGCGTCGCTGTCGTAGAACTCGCTGCGGGAGCGGGCCCCCACGTACAGGTCCACCCGCCGACGGGAACCCTCCGCGGCCACCTGCTCCACCAACGCCTTCACCGGCGCCCAGCCGGTACCCGACACCAACAGCAACAGGTCACTGGAGCCCGCCGACCACAACCCCAGCCGATCCCCCACCGGCGCCGCCAGATGGATCCGATCCCCCACCGCCGACCCGTACACCAGCCGCGACGACACCGCGCCACCCGGCGCGGCCCGCACATGCAACTCCAACGTGCCATCCGCCCGCGGCGCGTTCGCCGGCGAGTAGTACCGCCACGACCGCACCGACGGGTGCGACACACCAATCGACTGACCCGGCGTGAACGGCAACAGATACTGCGGACGCACCGTCAACACCGCCACGTCGAACGCCCGCCGCTCATGCGCCACGATCTCCGCCACCCACCACGGCGGATTGACCGCCTCAGCGGCCTGCGCGGCCTCCATCATCACCTGGGCGACCAACCCGTACGCGGCCGTCCAGTCCGCAGCCAACTCGTCGGTCCACTGCTCGGCGAGGAAATGCTGCAACGTCGCGACGAGGGCCTCACCGACCGCCGGGTAGTGCTCCGCGCGGACCGCGAACTTGCGGTGATCCGCGCCGAGATCCTGCAGGAAACCCACCAGCCGGTCCACCTGGTCCACGTTGGACACAATGTGCCCCAACGCGGTCACGAGACGGTCCCGCTGACCGGCCATGTTCGTGGGGAACATCTGCCGCGTCTCGGGATGAGCGAGGAACAACGTCGAGTAGAAGTAGAGCGGCACCTGGTCGCCGTGACCGGCGACCACCGACCAGCTCTGCTTGAGGCGAGCCGCGTCCACGCTCAGGCGCCCGACCTGTTCCCGGCAGCCACCACCTGGCCCTGCACCTGCCCCAGCACTGTCTGCACATCGGCGAGGATGTCCGCCGGCACCCCCAACTCGGTCAGCGTCACCGTCAGGTGCTCGCCCACCTTCGCGTAGTGCCCCACCGTGATGTTCAACGGCTGGTGCGCCTCGGCCAACCCGCGACCCGTGTACTCGTTCGGGCCACCCAGCACCACAGTCAACATCAACGCCAGATGCCGCCGCTGACCCGCCATGTCCACGTCAGCGAAATAGCCCGCCAACTCCGGGTCCGCGAGCACCTTGTCGTAGAACAGCTCAACCGCTGCCTTGACCGAACTGGCACCGCCAACACGGTCGTAGTGCGAGGCGGGAGCAGTCTCTTCCGTAACCGTCACGGTCGTTCCTTCCGGGGGTGAAGGGTCCAGAACCGTGAGGGACCATAGCGTGTCGGCCGCCTCCGGTCAGCGCCCCCATATCGGATACCCGACAACACGCCGACACGTTGCGTCACCACTACCGTTGGGTATCTCCACAATGGGCCACCAACACGACACCCACGGTATCCACAGTGGACCGACAAGCCCGACAGATCCCCGCCACCGTCACCGACGGTCGCCAGAAAACAACCGGAAAAAAACCGAAAGACCGAACGCTCAGCCGGCGCGTCGCCGCGCCCGCCGCGCCGCCAACTCGTCACCCACCGGATCCGAGCCCGACGCCACCGCCGGCTCCACGGGACCGCTCGTCGCCGGCTCCGCCGGCAGATGCGACAACGACCCCTGGATCTCCTTGAAAGCCCCACCGATCGCGATACCGAAGACCCCCTGGCCACCCTGCAACAGGTCGACCACCTCCTCCGGAGACCGGCACTCGTACACCGTCGTCCCATCAGAGATGAGCGTGATCCCCGCCAGATCCTCCACACCACGCGACCGCAACGCCTCGATCGCCTTACGGATGTTCTGCAGGGACACCCCCGCATCCAACAACCGCTTCACGACCTTCAACACCACCAGGTCCCGGAACGAATACAACCGCTGCGTCCCCGAACCCGAAGCGTCACGAACGCTCGGCACCACCAGCGTCGTCCGCGCCCAGTAATCCAACTGCCGGTAACTGATGCCCACCGCGTGGCAGGCCGTCACACCCCGGTAGCCAACCGAACCGTCACCCTCAGCCGCCACACCTGGCGACGAGGCACCCGACTCGTCGAACTCTGCACCCGGATCGGAATCCCGCGGCTCGTGCATCCGGACAACCTCCCCGTCAGTGTGGCGACGCACCGTTTCCTCCGACGCGCACCCCTCGACATGGAAACCCTATCGCCACCGTCAGGGGTTACCACGGAGGAACCGACGCGACACGCCGCGCAGCCACCGAGAAAGATCACCAACCGAGCCCGGGCACACCTCAGCCCGCGAAATCCTCCGGACGCACCTGCTCCAGGAACTCGCGGAACTTCTCCACCTCGTCCTCCTGCTCATCAGGGATAACGATCCCCGCCTCGCTGAGGACCTGCTCCGCACAACGAATCGGCGCACCAACCCGCAACGCCAACGCGATCGAATCGCTCGGCCGCGCCGACACCCGCACCCCATCGCCGATCAACAGATCCGCGTAGAAGACGTTCTCCTTCAGCTCGGTGATCTCCACCGCCTGCAAGGGCGCCTTCAACGCCGCCAACACATCCCGCAGAAGATCATGCGTCAACGGCCGGGCCGGCTTGACCCCCTGCTGCTCATAAGCGATAGCCGTGGCCTCGACCGCACCGATCCAGATCGGCAGATAGCGGTCCCCCTCGACCTCCCTGAGCAGGACGATCGGCTGGTTGCTGGGCAGCTCCACCCGAACTCCGACCACGCTCAGCTCGCGCACCGCCGCCTCCGTGTCGTTGTCACCTACGCCGCACCGCGCCCTTCCCTGCACCGTACACGGACCGCAACACGGCCGTCCCACGCGCTACAGCACCACGCCCGCGCCGAAAAGGGGTTACCCCGGCAAGCCTACGGCACGCTTCCCGGAAGAGATCTTTCCGCTCAGCCGCCACCCACCGGGCACCCTCACCGACCCAACGTCGACCGCAGCCCCACCCGCACCAACGCGGCGTGCAACTGCTCCGACAACGCCACCAACTCCCGCGCCGTCTCCGCCGCCCGCGCCCGCGCCGCCGGATCACTCTGCCGCGCCAACGGCGCCACCAACTGCGCGAACAAACCAACCTCCCGGTCCGCCGCCGTCCGATAACCCCGCAGGTGCCGCGGCTCCAACCCGTACGCCGCCAACCCCGCCACCGCCGACGCGATGATCAGCGCATCCGCGTCATACCACCCCGGCGGATCCGACACCAGCACACCGAGCCGCTCCAACTCCACCAACGTCGACTCGTCGATCCCACTGCGCGCCACCAGATCCGACCGGCCGAGCCGCACCTGCGACGACTCGGCCGGCTCCGCCAACTCACGACCCGGCACCGCACCATCAGGACCAACCGCCACCAACGCCGGCCGCGACCGCCCCGGCTGCTCACCGGACGAATCCCACTGGGCCAACTGCTCCCGGATCACCCGCAACGGCAGGTACTTGTCCCGCTGCGCGGTCAACACGAACCGCAACCGCGCCACATCGTCCCAGCTGTACTTCCGGTAACCCGCCGCCGTCCGCTGCGGCTCGACCAAACCCTCGGCCTCAAGAAACCGCAGCTTCGAAATCGTGGTATCCGGAAAATCCACCCGCAACTGCCCAAGCACCTCACCGATGCTCATCAGCGGCTCAGACCGAGCCGCCCCGGGTGACATGGAGGCCGCAGGCTCGTTCACCCCCGGCCGGCCTCCTCCTCCGGGCGCGGACCGGCGATGAACACCACCCGGAACTTACCGATCTGGACCTCGTCACCATTACTCAACGTGGCCGCCTCAACCCGCTCACGATTGACGTACGTGCCATTCAGGCTGCCCACGTCCCGCACCGTGAACGTCCCACCATCACGGTGGAACTCCGCGTGCCGACGCGAAACCGTCACGTCATCCAGGAAGATGTCACTGTCCGGGTGCCGGCCACTGGTCGTCACATCGTGGTCCAACAAGAACCGGGCACCCGCATTCGGACCTCGACGAACCACCAGCAGCGCCATACCCGGCGGCAACGAACCGGACATCCGGCTCGGCACCACATCGGTATCCGGCCCCTCCAGCACTTCGTCGAGCGAACCGAGATTGAGCGTCGAAGTGACGTCGAGTGGGGGGAACTCGTCGTCTGGCCGCGTCATGGGACCACCTCACGGATCTGTTCGGTCGGCGTCGGGTAATGGCGGGTCTGGCCGCCGGGCACTTGAACACCCGGCGGCTGGCTCCCCGTGCCCGGGAAGGCAATTCCGCAACGCTCAACTATTGGGTTCTCGGTCGACTGGGCGAGCCTAGCCAGCGCCGAAATGCAGGGCAACCGGACGCGCGCAGACATCCCACGCACCGGATCAAGCACACTCAGCCTTCGGTGATCTTCTGATACGCGGCCGCCGTCAGCAACCCATCCGTCGCAGTCGGATCATTCGGCGTGATCTCCACCAACCAACCCTCACCGTACGGATCAGTGTTGATCAGCTCCGGCGTGTCAGCCAACGCGTCGTTGCGCGCCGCCACCGTACCGGCCACCGGCGCGTAGATCTCCGACACACTCTTGGTCGACTCGATCTCACCCAACGAGTCACCGGCCGCGACCACCGCACCCGCCTCGGGCAACTGCACGTACACGATGTCACCGAGCGCGTCCTGCGCGAAGTGGGTGATGCCGACCCGGACCGAAGCCGTGCCGTCACCCGCCACCCACTCATGTTCGGCGGTGTATCGCAGATCCTCGGGAATCACCAGACGCGTCCTTCATCCATCGGTGCCCCGGACCACCCGGGTCCGGCGCGGCCGCGCCGGTCAGGAGACCGGACGGGCGTGTTCCAACTTGATCGGCACGTGCAGCGCCGAAACCTCGGCAACCTCACGCTCCCCAAACGTCACGTTACCGCCGTCACCCCGGACCGACGCCACCACCCCACCAGGAATGTTCAACGCCGTACGCATCGTCGCCGGATCACCGATCACCGTGATCGTGTACGGCCCCGACAACCGGCGCCCCTCCACCATCAACGACCCGTTGTCCCCATCGAGGAAGTACGTCGACGCGATGATCCGCACCGTCGCCCGATCCCCACCGGAAATCTGCATCGCCTCGGCGCCCGCACCACGCAACTCCTGAACCGCGTCCAACACCCGGTTCGCCGAGATCGGCTTCAGCCCCGAATCGAACTGCACAGTCAACCCCGGACCCACCGCCGGCAACGTCCCCGCCAGGATGCCCAACTCGTCCGCCCGCCGCGTCGCCTCATCCAACGCCGCCTGACGACCCTGCTCACCCGAGCGCAACTGCCGCTGACTGTCCTCCAGAGCCCTGATGTCCTGCTGCAGGCGGTTCTCCCGCGCATCCAGATCCGACAGGATCCGAACCAGGTCCTCCTGCCGGGTGGCACCCAGCGTCGGGTCCGTCGACGTCGTCTTCAACTGCACGACCAACGTGAACCCCAGCAGCGCCAACAACGCGGCGATCATCACCCCGGCCGCACTCCACCGGGACCGACCAGCCACCACCGGCTCCGCCGACTCGCCCACCGGCTCCGCCAACCCGTCGGAACCCGCGACCGCCTGCTCACCACCCACGACCGGCTGCTCCGCCGGTCGCGACACCGCGCTCAGATCCACCGTCGCACCATCGTCGACCGGCTCCACACCCGGCTCGCCCGCGGGCTCGCCATCCGCCGGCCCCTGCGGCGCCAACGGGCTCAACTCATCCGGATCCGGCGCATCAGGCCGCGGATCCGGCTCACCCGCCGGCCCACCCGGCCGCACCGGACCCGCCGGCTGCGGCCACCCGGTCCCCGTGTCGGTCTGCTCGTCACTCATCGCAACCCAACCTACGCCCGGAACAGGTGCCGACGGATCGCCGCCACGTTGCCGAAGATACGCACACCCAACACAACGACCACACCGGTGGACAACTGCCCACCCACCCCCAACTGGTCACCCAGATAGACGATCAGACCAGCCACCAGCACGTTCGAAATGAACGACACCACGAACTGCTTGTCGTCGAAGATGCGGTCCAGCCGGGCCCGCACCCCACCGAACACCGCGTCCAACGCGGCCACCACCGCGATCGGCAGATACGGCTGCAACGCCGCCGGCACCGTGGGATCAAGCCACACGCCCAGCACCACACCGGCGAGCAACGCCAGCACCGCGATCATCGGCCACCTCCGGAGGGGCTAACAGTCGTCGCCGGACCAGACGACCCGGGACTGCCGGACCGGACACCCGACGCGGAAGGGCTCGGACTGACCGACGGCTTGGCGTAGCGTAGCTGCGGCTCCGGCGCCGCCGGCAGGGTGAGGTCATCCGCCTCCCGCACACCGAACGACAACCCCGTCCCCTGCGCGACCTTCCGCATCAGCGCCGCGTTCCGGCTCTCCTCGAACTTGCGCCGCATCGAACCCGGCCCGATCGCCGACACCTCGTACGGTCCGGTCACCGGCCGGAAATCCACCAGCATCGCCTCACCCGCCGACCGGATCGTCGACGTCGCCGTCAACCGCTGCCCGTTGATGGCGATCGCCTCCGCCCCAGCACTCCACAACGCGTTCGCCACACCCTGCAGGTCGCTGTAGAGCACCCGCGGCGGCCCAGCGCCGGCACCGGTGACCGCGTCCGCCTTGTCCGGCGCATCAGCCAACCGCACCACGACACCATCACCGCGCACCCGACCCAGCCCGGTGCTCGCCTCCAGGTTGCGCAACCGGGCGGCGGCCGACCCGCTCAACGCCGCGTCCCGCTGCCGACTGACCTCCTCGCGCAGCTGGTCCGCCCGCGTGGACAACCGGTCAGTCTGGCTCTCCCGCTCCTTGATCTGCGCCACCAGACCCGAACGGGCCTGGCTCCGCCCCGGCTCGTCCGCCATCGTCTGCCGATACGCGACAGCGAACAGGAAACCGAGCATGACCACCACGACCAGGCTCACCGACCGCGCCGGCAAGGCCCGCCAACCCGGGGCCGGAGCGGACTCCGCCGAGCGCCGACGCGCGGCAGCGGCGTCCGCGTACCCCGGATCCAGCGGGTTGCGGAACAACTCGGTGAGGAAATCCGGCGCGTACACCCGGTCCTGGCCGGGTTTTCCCAGCCGCGGCGCGCTCACGCCGCCGCTCCCGGACCGCGCGCCGCGCGCACCAACCGGGCCGCCTGCACGACGTACATCCCGCCGGCCACCCAGTAGAGGACCAGCCCCCACCAGGCCAACGCCCAACCGATGGCGCTCGCCGCCGTCGCCACGTCGGTCGCCGCGCTGGCCAACAGCAGCACCGGGAACGCCGCGAGCAGCAGGAACGTGGCGGTCTTGCCCACGTAGTGCACCGGCGGCGGCCCGTACCCGTAGCGGCGCAGCACGGCCAGCGAGGCCAGCAGGAGCACCTCACGGGCCAGCAGCGCCGCGGTGAACTGCCACGGCACCACCTCCCGCGCGGTGAAGGCGACCAGGGTGGCGAGGATGTAGAGCCGGTCGGCGAGCGGGTCGAGCAGCTCGCCCAGGCGGCTGACCTGGTGCAGGCGGCGGGCGATCCAGCCGTCGACCCAGTCGGTGGTGCCGCCGATGGCCAGCACCACCACCGCGGCGACGTCGGCCCGCGCCACCAGGAACAGGTAGAGGAAGAGCGGCACGCCCAGCAGCCGCCCGAAACTGATCAGGTTGGGCACCGTGAGGACCTGGTTGCCGGGAGTCTCGTCACCGGTGTCCCGCGGTTGCTCTGCCCGAGCCGGCCGACGCGACACCGATCCTCCTCCACGGCACGCGGGCCCCCCGCCGGCGCCGGGCGCGGCTGAGGGTCGTACGCGCTGTCGGGCCGACCAGCGCCGGCTATCCCCTGCGGCCCCGGTCGGGGCCCCTTCCCCTGATGCGGCCCGCGATCATCGAGATCGCGGGCCGGGTAGGTGCGCTGCCACTATATCGGGCTCCCTCTCCCTGGCCGGGTGCCGCCGCGTGCAGTCGGTGCGGCTGTGCCGCACTGTGGCGTGGATCACCACGCGTAGAGCATCCTAGGATACTAGTCGAAGAGGGGCCGGCGCTCAGGCCGTCTGGACGGCGGGATCGGTCTGCTGCTCGGGCGTCGACGTCGCCGCCCGAGCGAATCCGGCCAGCGCCAGCAACAGCTCGTGCTGCATCCGCGCCGGCATCCGGTCCAACACCGCCTGCACCGCGCGCTGCCGCCGCTCGGCCAACTCCCCCAACAGGGTCAGCGCCGCAGCGGTCGGCACCAACCGCACCTCACGCCGGTCACGCGGGTCAGCCACCCGACGCAACAGCCCGGTCGCCTCCAGCCGGTCGCACAGGCGGCTCGCCGACGAGGGCACCACGTCCAGCAACTCCGCCAACCCGTTGACGTTGGTCTCCGGACGACCACTGATCAGCGTGAGCACTCTCAGCTGGGTGGGCGGCACCTGATGCCGGGACGCGGCCGACTCCAGCACGGCGATCAACGTCCCGGCGGCCGCGTCGATCGCCGCGGCGAGATCCGCAGGTCGCTCCACCTGATGTCCCCTGCCGTCGTCGCGCTGGTGCCCGCCCGGCAACGCGGCGGCGAATCTCACCCCGTGCCCCGTTCGCGCGGACCGCGCCAGTCCAGACAGACCACGACGGCGTCGTCGCGCAGATCGGAATCCGCGTGATAGGCGTGCAGTTCGCGCATCACCGTACCAACCGCCTCGGCTGGCGGCTGCAGCCGCGTGGCGCGCAGGGAGCGAGCCATCACCCGCTGCCCGTACGGCTCCTGACCCGGCGGCTCGGCGGCCCACACCCCGTCACTGACCACGAAGAGCCGGTCACCCGGTTCGAGTTGCACCTCCTGGAGCTCGTAGCGGGTCTCGGCGAACATGCCCAGCGGCAGCTGCTGATCCAGCTTCACCGGCTCGACAGTGGACCCGCGCATCCGCAACAGATGGGGGGAGCCCGCGTCGACAGCCCGCACCCGGCCGAGGCGGGTGTCCACCTCCAGCAGCAGGGTGGCCACGTACCGGGCGCCCCGGTGTTGGTAGAAGACCGTGTCCGAGGCCAGCTCGGCCTGTTCCACCAGGCCCCCACCGGAGCGACGCGCGTTGCGCATCGCGTTGACGGTGACGGCGGTCAACAGGGACGCCGCAAGCCCACTGCCCTCGCCGTTGAGCACCGTCACGGTGAGACGGTCGCCGTCCAACGACCAGTCGAAGTGGTCGCCGCCGACGGTGTACGCCGGTTCGAGCTGGCCGGCCAGCTCGAACGCGTGGTGGGACACGCCACGACCGGGCAGCAGGTCCCACTGCATCTCGGCGGCCATCGTCAGTCGCTCCCGCCGGCGGGCCCGCCGGTAACGGTCGGTCTCCCGGTCCGCCGCGCGCATCGCCACGGCCAGGGCGCCCGCGATGTCCGTGGCCCGACCGGTGACCGTCGCGTTCGGAACCGTCGGCAGCTCGATCAGCAGCACACCCAACCGCTCCCCCCACACAGTCAACGGCAGGTAGAGCCGACAGGGGCCTTCACCGTCGCGTACCGGCTGCTGGCTGCTGAAGCAGCGCTGCGCCATGGTGTGACAGGCCAGGAAGCCGCCCGCCGGCAGGTCCGGGTCCAGCACCGGCCAGAGGCCGCTGATCCGGTAGTCGGCGACGAAGACGTCGGTGCGCAGCGCGCCCATCGAGGACCGGATCGCCCGGTCCGCCGCCTCCGCCAACTGGTCGGGGGGAGCCTCGCGCAACGCGCGCGACACCACGTCCGGCGCGTCTACCATCGTCGTCCTCCCCAGAAGCTTGCTACAGGGCAAGCATCATACGGACGCCACCGGACGGAGGATCGGCGCGGTCAGTCACCCGCGCGGGTCGCGAGCACACCGTGGAACGCGTCGGGCACCAGTGCCGGCGGACCTTCCGGGCGCCACTCGGCGACCGGGACGATCCCGTCCGTCGTCGGCGCCCACCGACCCAACAGGGGCGCGAACGCCGCCGGTGCACGCATCCGGAACTGCGGCCCCATCATGGCCAGCGCCTGCGGGTGGTTGGCCAGCTCCTCGGTGTCGAAGTCCACCGCGAGCAGGCTACCCGGGGCCGCGGCAGCGTACAGCTCGTCGAGGGTGCGGGTCAGCGTGGCGTCGTCGAGGAACGCGGCCAGGCCGAGGAAGACCACCCCGACCGGTCGCCGGCCCCAGCCCGGCACGAAACGGTGCAGCTGCGCCGGGTCGACGGTGCCGATGTCCGTCGCGTCGCCGAAGCCGTAACCGGCCCGGTCGCTGCCGGCGAGGATGCTCTGTCCCAGGCGGATGGTGACCGGGTCGACGTCGGTGTAGAGCACTGTCGCGTCGGTGGCCACCTCGTGCACGTTGCCCATCGTCGGCACCCCGGCGCCGAACACCAGGAAGCCGTCCACGCCCTGGGCGGCCATCTCCCGTACCGCCCGGCCCAGAAACGCCCGCAGCTCGCGGAACACCGGCGCGCACGGCCCGTACGCCTGCTCGAAGGCGTTCGCGGCGGCCACGTCCACGGGGAAGTGATGCTGCCCGCCGAGCCAAAAGTCGATCATGCGAGCGGTGCTCGGCTGGTCTGGTTCACCCATCGGCGGCGCTCCCTCCCCGGTCGTCGCCAGCGTACCGACCGGGACGCGCTCAGCGGTATCGCGGCGCGAGGGCGCCCGGGCCCGCGATACTGGCCGCGAGCGGAGGTGGGCGGTGAACTCGGCGAACAACGCGGCGGTGGTGGTCGGCGTCGACGGCTCGGAGTCGGCGCTGCGCGCCGTGCGTCTGGCCGCGACCGAGGCGGCACGCCGGCACCGACCGCTGCGGGTCGTGCACGGCTTCATCTGGCCGCTGCTGCACGTACCGGTCTCCCCCGCCCCGGACGCGCCGCCCGGCGGTGGGCTGCGCCACCGGGTCGAGGAACTCGTCGAGGCCGCGGTGCGCGAGGCCGAGGCGACAGTGCCCGGGTTGTCGATCTCCGGCGAGATCATCGACGGTGAGGCCGCCGCGGTGCTGGTGGGCGAGTCCCCGACCGCCGCGCTCATCGTGCTCGGCGATCGCGGGTTGGGTGGGTTCTCCGCGCTGCTCGTCGGCTCGGTCGCGGTGCAGGTCGCCGCGTACGCCGACTGCCCGGTGCTGGTCGCGCGCGGCACGCAACGACCCGACGAGCCGGTCCTGGTCGCTGTGGACGGCTCGGACGCCTCCCGCCGGGCGGCGGACTTCGCCGCGGAGACCGCCGTGTCGCTCGGCGTGCCGCTGGTGGCGGTGCACGCCTACCGACACCCCGGCAGCAGCGGTCCGGGCGACATGCAACCCCTGGTCTACGACGAGGCGACGCTGCGCGGCGAGCAGGAGCGGATGCTCGCCGGGTGGCTGACCGGGCTCACCGAGGACCACAGGGGTCTGCGGTTGACCTGCCGGGTGGTGCACGGCCGACCCGGCACCGTGCTCGCCGAGGCGTCCCGCTCCGCCCAACTGGCGGTCGTCGGTGGGCGTGGACGCGGCGAGGTGACGGGGTTGCTGCTGGGGTCGGTGAGTCAGTCGATGCTGCACCACGCGCAGTGCCCGGTGGTCGTGGTCCGCGCGCCCCGGTAGCGCCCCGGGGTTGGTCCGCCACCAGGCGGGTAGACGGCCGCGGTACGCCCAGCGGACGGTGGGCAGCACCAGGTGCCCAGACCGACGAAGGAGGCAGAGATGCCAGGACCACGGCCGGGCAGTAACGCGTACGACAAGCAGCGCGCGCGGTTGCGCAACGCGATCGACGACTCCGGGCGTCGGGTACCCGACGGCAAGGCCAACCAGGTCGCGAACCGGATCCTCCAGGAGGATCGCGGTCAACGGGGCGTGGTGCGCGGTGAGCGGACGTACGGCCCGAAGAGCGAGCGCGAACCGGGCGACCCGAAGTGAGGAGGGTCGACGTGGCCGACGGCGCGATCGCGGGCGCCGTCGGCAGCACCGCGCTGAACGTGGTCAGCTACCTCGACATGGCGCTACGGGGACGTCCGGAGAGCGACGTCCCCGAGGAGACAGTCGACCGGCTGGCCGGGATCGCGCACGTGGACCTGGGGAACGGGGCCCGGGCGGCCAACCGCCGCTCGGGCCTCGGGCCGCTGATCGGTTACGGGCTGGGCGTCGCCGCGGGCGTCGGGTTCGCGCTCTACGCCGGTGGTCGACGGCAGCCGTTGCCGGTGGCCACCGGTCTGCTCGGCGCGGGCGTGATGACGATGACCGACGGGTCGATCACGGTGCTCGGGATCAGCGACCCGCGTACGTGGCGGCGCTCCGACTGGATCTCCGACATCATCCCGCACCTCGCGTACGGACTGGCGGCCGCCGCCACCTGGAACAGGTTGCGGCGGCCGCCAGCCCGCGGTCGCTAGCCCCTCGGTCAGCGGGTGTCGCTGTCGTCCTCGGCCACCGGCTCACCGGCCGGGCCGTACGGCGACACCTGCCCCTTGGGCACCGGTCGACCCTCGTCGCCGCGCGACGTGCCACGGTTGCCCGGATGCCCGCCCGAGGCGGGGCCCTTGTTGTCCTGGCTGGTCGCGCCCAGCGCGTTGCGGCGCAACTCCGGCTGCTGCGGGTTCGTCACGGGGTGTCTCCCTCCGGTACGGCAGGCGGCATCGACCGCCTCCACGGTCGGCATACCCGCCTGCCCCGGTGGCATTCCGGCAGCGGTCGGCGGTGCGACGGCTAGCGGGGCGTCAAGTGGGTAACCCGACGGCGTGGGCAATGATCGAAGTGTGGTGCGGGTGCTGCTCGACCGGCGTGGCCGCACGTATGCGGAGGAGGCCGGCATCCGGCTCTCCGACCGGCCGGGGCCGCTGTATCAGCTGCTGGTGCTGGCCACGCTGCTGAGCACCCGGATCCGCGCGTGCGTGGCGGTGGACGCCGCGCGGGAGCTGTTCGCCGCCGGCTACCGCACCGCACAGGCCATGGAGGCGGCCAGTTGGCAGGAGCGTGTCGACGCGCTGGGCCGGGGCCACTACCGCCGGTACGACGAGCGGACCGCCACCATGCTCGGCACCGGCGCCCGGCTGTGCCTGGACCGTTGGCACGGCGACCTGCGACGCCTGCACCGGCAGGCCCAGGGCGACCCGGCCGGGCTGCGGCGCCGGCTCACCGAGTTCCCCGGCATCGGCCCCACCGGCGCTGACATCTACCTGCGCGAGGCGCAGACGGTCTGGTCGGACGTGCGCCCGTACGCCGACCGTCGGGCTCTGGCCGGGGCGAAGCGGCTGGGACTGCCGGGGTCCCCGGACCGCCTCGCCGGCCTCGTCGACGAACCGGACTTCGGCCGACTCGCGTCAGCGCTGGTACGGGTGGCGCTGGGTGAGGAGTCCGCCGGTGAGGTCGCCCGCGTCGCGGCCCGCTGAGGCGCTCACTTGACCGTCTTGTCCCCCGGGCGGGTCAGGTGCCACACCAGCAGCGCGGCGAGCAACGCCAGGACCACCACCCCGCCGGAGATGCCGCTGCCCTCCTCGGGACTGCGGCCGGCGCTGCCGAAGTAGATCACCGCGAGGCCGGCCAGCACCGTGACGAACGTACGTAACCCTCGGTCCTTCACGTCTGGCACCGTAGGCGGACCGCGTTCCCCACCTTGCCGATTTGGGCCTTCGTCAGCCTTCTGGGTGAATACTCAATGCTCGGTGACGAACCCGCAGAGCCGCACCCGGCGTACCGCCCGGTCGGCGACCTCCACCACCTGCAGGGTCAGCCCGGGCAGCCGCACCGTCTCACCAGGGGACTCCGGCAGGTGCCGCAGTCGGGCCAGCACCAGACCAGCCACCGTCGTGTAGTCCCGGGACAACGGAAAGCTCAGCCGCACCCCCAGGTCGGGCAGGTCGTGCAGCGGAAAGTCGCCGGGCACCAGCAGCGACCCGTCCGGTTCCCGGACGACCCCGCGCACGTCCCGGTCGGTCTCGTCGTACAACTCGCCGACCACCTCGGCCAGCAGGTCCTCCATGGTCACCATGCCGTCGACACCCCCGTGCTCGTCGACCACCAGGGCCAGTTGCTGATGCTCCTGCCGCAGCTGACGCATGGCGTCGGCGACCGGCAGGGTCACCGGCAGCAGCAGCGGCGCCCGGACCCGCTCACCCACCGGGGCAGTGCCGGCCCGCACCAGGTCGCGGATGTGCACCACCCCGAGCACCTCGTCCAGGCCGCCGGGGCCGGTGACGGGAGCGCGGGACCGCCCGGCGGCGGCGAGCTGCCGGACCCCCTCGTCGGCGGCCAGGCCGGCAGGCAGCGTGGTGACCTCCCGCCGGGCCACCAGGATCTCGCGCAGTGTCCGGCCGGCGATGTCGAACGCGCCGGTCAGGATCTCCCGCTGCTGGGCCGACAGGCCGCGCTGGCTGGCCAGCATCTCCCGCAGCTCCTCCTCGGTCATCTCCTCCCGGTTGGCCCGGGGGTCGCCGCCGGCGAGCCGCACGACCGCGTCGGTGGCCCGGCTGAGCAGCCACACCGCCGGCCGGGACACCCGAGCCAGCAGATCCAACGGGCCGGCGCTCAGCAGCGCCCAACGCTCGGCGCGCTGCATGGCCAGCCGCTTCGGGGCCAACTCCCCGAGCACCAACGTGACGAACGTCAGCAGCACTGTCACCAGCAGCACCGCGGCGGGACGCGCCGCCCCGCCGAGGAAACCCAACGGACCGACCAGCGGAGAGGCCAACGACACCGCGGCCGCCGCCGAGGCCAGGAACCCCGCCAGGGTGATGCCGAGCTGAATCGTGGCCAGGTAGCGGTTCGGATCGCGGGACAGTTGCACCAACCGGTCGCCGGCACTGCTGCGCCGGCCCAGCTGCCGCAACTGCCCCTCCCGCAGCGTCACCAGCGCCATCTCGCTGCCGGAGAGCGCGGCGTTGACCAGCACCAGCACGGCCACCAACGCCAACTGCCCGAGCTGACCGCCCATCGCGTACCCCCGTCCGCCGCCTGAGGTCACTCAACCGCAGCGGGGCACCGCGCGGGCCCGGTTTGCGGGCGTGCCCCGCTCAGTCGACCTCCAGGTCGTCCAGCGAGATGGCGTGGGTCATCAGCCACCGGGCCAGCGCCGACATCCCGAACAGCCACAGCGGCACCGACTCGGTGGGGCCGTTTGTGGCGTAGATGGCGAACCGCAGGTCCGGCGCCCGGTACGCCTCGATCCGCCACTTGTGCTGCCGGTCCCGCCAGACCGCCGAAGGGTCCATGGCGTCACCGTAGGTGACCGTCGCCGACCTCGGGGCCGGTTGGCCGGGCATCGTCGGCTCAGCCCGGCACCACCGTCGTTCCGAACATGATTCGCGCTACGGACACCAGCAGACCAATCCCGACCCCGGCGAGGATCAACCAGCCGACGCCACGCCAGCCCGAGCCCCGCACGCGGACCGGTGCCGCCGGTGGCCGCCAGAGCTCCCGGTACGTCCAGGCGAGCACTCCCGTACCGAAAGGCAGCAACCCGATCCAGAACCAGAACCATCGGGTTGCGGCCAACGGTGGCGCTCCGCCGATCAACCGGCCCAGCCAGAGCAGAGTCAACACACCGGCGAGCAGCCCCGCGGTGGTCGTGATCCGGTGCGCCGCGTCGCCGCCGCCGTGCCACGGACCGGCGACGGCGGCCAGCCGCGCATCCGGCCCGGCCTGCGCCGACCGGTCCGGCCCATCGGGATACGACTGCGGGTTGGGCGGTTGGACAACGGCGTACCGGGTCTGACCGTTGGGCAGCGTCCACGCGATCGTCCAGCCCTGCTCTGCGGGCCGCAGATCAGGGCGGCTGCCCCAGTAGGCGTCGTCGTCAGCCCAGCCATTCGCCCGTTGGTAGGTCACCACTCGGCCCGCCGTGAGATCCTGATCGAGCTGGGCTCCGGTCGACTCGCGGGGCTCGACCCACCACGCCAGAGCGGCCCACAGCACCCACAGCACCGGCAGCCCCCACCGCAGCGCCACCGAGACGACGACGCGCCACCGACCACCGAACGGTCGCCACCGGGACGCTGACACCTGGACCATCAGCTCACCGTCGCATCTCGGCGCGAACGTGTCAGCACCGGATCGGCCGCGGCCGTCAGCGGTCAGGGTGATCCTGGTCCGTGGGCGACCGCCTCCGGCGAAACGACGTCCGCTACCGCTTCGTGCTGGACCTGCCCGACCTGGACTGAAAGCGGCCGGCCAGGTCGCGGCGCGGCGCTCAGCTGACGACGATCCGTGCGTCGTCGGGCAGCCGGCGGGTATTGCCCCGCCGGTCCAGCAGCTCCAGCAGGGGCACCGCCACCCGGCGGGTGGTGTCCAACGCCTGCCGGGCCGCGGAGAGGGTGAACGGCTGCGGCAACCCGGCCAACACCCGCACCGCGTCGTCGAGCGCGTCGGGCAGCAGCACCACGTTGTCGGCCAGCCGCAGCAGGGCGCCGGCCCGCACCGCGGCGCCGATCTCCCGGGGGCCCAGGCCGAGGTCGACGAGGCGGTCCGCCTCGGGGGCGCGAAACGGCCGGTCGCCGTACTCGGCGCGGACCCGTTGCACGGCCAGGGCCACCGGTGCGGGCAGCGCGTCGGCGCTCGCCGCCCCGACCCGGCCGGAGTGGATCCGCAGCGGCGGCCGGACCAGCGCCTCGACCAGCACCCGGTCGGGCAGGGCAAGACGCTGCCGCAGCGCGTCCACCGGCATCCCGGGTTCCAACGGGTGTTCCCGCGCGTGCCGGGCGACCTCCTCGGTCAGCCGCTCGCCGAGCCACCGCCAGTGCGCGGGGTCGGCCAGCCAGTCGCCGGCCACCGGCTCGGCGAACGCCGGCCGGTCCCGCCCCGCCTCGGCGGGCACCGCGACCCCCATCCGGATCAACGTGCCGGCCCGGATCAGCCGGCGACGACGCAGCTCCCCCGCCAGGTCGGGTCGACCGTCCAACTCGGCGAGGACCTGGGCGCGGGCGGCGGCCGCACCTCGTCGGCCCAGCGGTGGGGGTGCCACGTCCAGCACCCGCACGCCGCCGTTGACGTGGTGACGGCCCGGGTCCCGCAGCAGCGCCCTGTCACCCACCAGCAACGGCAACGGGCGGGCCAGCCGCAGCCGGACCGTGTCCGGGCCGAGCGGACGCACCCGTACCGGCACCGCCGCCGACCCGACGTGCAGGGTGAGGGTGGCCGGCAGGTCGGCCGCCGCATCACCGGCGAGCCGGACGTCGACCAGGTCGGTGTGGTGAAACCGGCCCGGGGTGAGCAACGCGTCGCCCCGGCCGAGCCGGTCGCGGGGCGTACCGCGCAGGTTGACCGCCACCCGGGCGACCGCCGCCGCCTGCGGTCGGGCCTCGCCGAGGGAGTGCAGGCCACGGACGCGGACCGGTTCGTCGGCGCCGGCCAGCTCCAGTTCGTCGCCCACCCGCAACCGGCCGGCGCCGAGGGTGCCGGTGACGACGGTGCCACTGCCCCGCACCGTGAAGCTGCGGTCCACCCACAGCCGGACCGGGTCGTCCAGCACCGGCGCGGGCAGTTGGGCGGCGAGCCGGTCCAGGGCCGCCCGCAGCTGCGGCAGGCCGGCGCCGGTCAGACCACTGACCGCCACCGCCGGCACCGCGCCGAGGCTGGTCTCGGCGATCTCGGCGCGGGCACGGGCCGTCGCCGGCCCCGGATCGGCCAGGTCCGCGCGGGTCACCGCCAGCAGGCCGTACGCGACGCCGAGCGCGTCGAGCGCGGCCAGGTGCTCGGCGGACTGCGGCATCCACCCCTCGTCGGCGGCCACCACGATCAGCGCCGCCGGGACCGGGCCGACCCCGGCGAGCATGTTCGGCACGAACCGCTCGTGCCCGGGTACGTCGACGAAGGCGACGGTGCCGCCGGACGGCAGCGTCGTCCAGGCGAAACCCAGGTCGATGGTCATCCCCCGGCGGCGTTCCTCGGCCCACCGGTCGGGCTCCATCCCGGTCAACGCCCGCACCAGCGTCGACTTGCCGTGGTCGACGTGCCCGGCCGTCGCGACGACGAACACGCTCAGTCCTCCCCGGGTACGCGCAGCACGGCCGCGCGGACTGCCTCATCCGCGTCGGCGGGCACACAGCGCAGGTCGAGCAGGAGCCGGCCGCGCACCACCCGGCCGAGGACCGGCGGGTCTCCGGTACGCAGCGGCGACGCGTACCGCTCGGGCAGGCTCAACGCCCACGAGTCCAACTCCACCCCGGGGGCGCCGCCCCCACCGACCACAGCGACGGCCGGCACCACCTCCGCCTTGCGGCCGTCCGCGCCGAGCCGGTCGCGCAGCCGCTCCACCCGTTCACGCAGGGCACCCGGGTCGGCGTGCAGCGCCGCCCGGGTCGGGGTGTCCGGTTGGTGCACTGTGGCGGCCAGCGCCGCCAGGGTGAGCTTGTCCACCCGCAGCGCCCGCGCCAGTGGGTGGCGACGCAACCGTTCGATCACCTCGACGTCACCCAGCAGCAGCCCCGCCTGCGGCCCACCGAGCAGCTTGTCGCCGCTGGCGGTGACCAGTGCCGCGCCCGCGCGCAGGGTGCTGGCAGCGTCCGGTTCGTCGGGCAGCAGCGGGTCCGCGCCGAGCAACCCGGAGCCGATGTCAGCGACCACCGGCACCCCGAGCGTGGCCAGCTGCCGTACCCCGACGGCGGAGGTGAAGCCGGTGACCCGGAAGTTCGACGGGTGCACCTTGAGCACGAAACCGGTCTGCGGGCCGAGCACGGCGGCGTAGTCCGCGACTGTGGTGCGGTTGGTGGTGCCCACCTCACGCAGCCGCGCGCCGGTGCTCTCCAGCAGGTCGGGCAGGCGGAAACCGTCACCGATCTCGACCAGCTCGCCCCGACTGACCACGATCTCCCGGCCGGCACCCAACGCGGTGGCGGCCAGCACCAGCGCGGCGGCGCCGTTGTTCACGATGTGCACGGCGCCCGCGTCGGGCACCGCGGCGGCCAGCGCGTCGAGCGCGCCCCGGCCACGACGGGCCCGCCGGCCGGTGACCAGGTCCAACTCGACGTCGGTGTGCCCGGCGGCGGCCAGCACAGCGGCCACGGCGGCGGACGACAACGGCGCCCGACCCAAGTTGGTGTGCAGCACGACACCGGTGGCGTTGAGCACCACCCGGGGGCCGGGCGTGGGCAACGCCGCGACCGCCGCGTCGCGTACCTCGTCGGGGTTGAGCTCGCCCCGGCGGGCGCGGCCCTGCGCATGGGAGACGATCGCCTTGACCTGCTCCCGGCCGAGAGTCACAGTGGCGGCGGCCAGCACCGGGTCGGCGAGCAGCGTGTCCGTACGGGGCACCCGACGTCGCGGGTCCACCGGGCCGTCGCCCATCACGTCATCTCCTGCAAACGGTGTGGCGGAGACGGACGGGAATCGAACCCGCCTGGCCCGGGTCCCGGACCACTCCGGTTTTGAAGACCGGGAGGGGCACCAGCCGCCTGAACGCCTCCACCGGACATTCGATCACACCGCGGGCGGCACCGCCCGATCAGCTGGAAGATCCATGCCGGTTCGCCGCGCCTCGACCCGTTCGCGCTGCGGCACCACCGTGTACCGGGGATCGCGGGCCGAGGCGACGCCGCCGTAGAAGATGCCGAACCGGGTCAGCACCGACGCGGCCAGCAGCGCGGTCCCCGAGAGCGCCCCGACCACCCGGCTGCGCCGGCCCAGCAGAGCACCCGCCACCCCGCCGGCGGTCAGCAACCGCCCGGCGCGCAGCAACCGACCCGGCCGACCCAACCGGTAGGGCTCGCTGAGCAGACCGAGTCGGGTCTCCACCCGATGCGCGCCGTACAACTCCAGGGCCGCGCCGGCCACCGCCATCCGGCGGGCCGGCCCGGCCTGGGCCGGCGGCGCGGCGAGCAGACCGACGCCGGCGCCGCTGGCCAACGCGCTGCCCGCGAAGATCACCGGCAGCTCGGGGTACGCCTCATGCCACGACGGCACCGCCGTGTCGGCCAGCAACACCCCGGTGTACGTCGCCAGCGCCGGCGCGGTGCCGGCGGCGAGCAGCCCAGCGGCGTGCCCGATCGGCGGCAACGCCCGGCCGGCCAGCCCGAGCAGACCGTGCCGGGGCAGCACACCCGCCGCCTCGGCGATCGCGGCGACGCCCGCCGCCGGCCCGTACGCGGTGAGGATCCAGGTGCCCATCGACATCGGCGAGGTCGGCTTGGCCACCCGCAGCATGTGGTGGAACCACGCCGGCCGGCCCAGATCCTTCACCAGGAAGACGGCGCTGGCGCTGACGGCGGCCAACGCGGTGACCCGACCGGCGCGCCGCAGCGCGGGCCGCCCGGTGAGCTGCCCGCCCGCGGCCAGCAGCGACGAGCCGGCGGCCAGCCCGCCGGTGAACAGGTACGCGGCGATGTCCCACTTCCAGACCGGCCCCTTCAGAACGGGCCGCCCGTAGTAGGACGTGAACTCGGCCTCCGGCACCCGCAGTTCCTCACCGCCGCCGCGCCGCCTGCCCCGCCGGCCCCCGGCTTCGGTGCTCCGCCGTGCCGTCAGGTCACCCCGGCCGCTGCTGGCGGCGGTGCCCCTGCCGTTCGGGTGGTCGCCAGCGCTCGCCGCCGCTGCGCCGCTCTCGACCTGCGGGCCCCTCGTGGCCGCTGCGCCGCTCGCCGCGTTGGGTCGGTCGGCGCTCGTCGGCGCTCGGTCGACGCGGCCGCCGCTCTCGGCGGCGAGCCGCTCCCGGAAGCGACGGAACCGGTCGCCCACGGGGCCCGGTGGGGTCATGAGGAACCTCCGACGAACGCGGCGACTGTCGCCGCCGCCATGGCGAGAGCCGCGAAGCCGGCACGCTTCCACATCTTCGGCAGGTCACGGGTGGTCACGACCGGGTCGGGCGGCAGCCCGTACACCTCGGGTTCGTCCAGGAGCAGGAAGAACGCCCCGTCACCACCCACGCCGTCGTTCGGGTCGTGCCCGTACAGGCGGGCCTCGGGGACCCCCCGCTCGTGCAGCGTCGCCACCCGGGCGGCGGCGCGTTCGCGCAGCTCGTCCAGAGGCCCGTACTGGATCGACTCGGTCGGGCACGCCTGCGCACACGCCGGAGTCATCCCCGCGCCCAACCGGTCGTAGCACAGCGTGCACTTCCACGCCCGACCGTCGTCCTTACGCTGGTCGATCACCCCGTACGGGCACGCCGAGATGCAGTACCCACAGCCATTGCAGATGTCCTCCTGCACCACCACAGTGCCGAACTCGGTGCGGAACAACGAGCCCGTTGGACACACGTCCAGGCAGGCCGCATGGGTGCAGTGCTTGCAGACGTCCGACATCATCAACCACCGGAAATCGGTGCGCTCCTCGACGCCAGTGCCCCGGCCCGGTGGCTGGGCCCCCGGCATCCCCAAGAACTGGGGGCCCGCGTCGACCGGCCGGGCCGCGTCGGCGTCGACCGGCGCACCGAGGACGTCCACCGGCGCGGCGCCATGACCGGCCGGGCGGGGCTGCTCGATGAACGCGACGTGTCGCCACGAGTTCGCTGTCAACGCTCCGGTGTTGTCGTACGACATGCCGAGCAGATCCAGGCCACTCTCCGGAACGCCGTTCCACTCCTTGCAGGCGACCTCACAGGCCTTGCAACCGATGCAGACGCTGGTGTCGGTGAAGAAACCCATCCGCGGCGGCGCGTTCTCATAGCCCGCCTCGGGTGCCGGATCCAACGGGCCGTACAGGCTGTTCGGGTCAGGAAGCACCGTGCACCGTCCCCTCATCGTCGGTGGTCACGGCCGGAGCGTGCTGGCCCGGGATGATCCCGGCGCGCCGCTGGTAGTCGGCCACCAGCTCGAGCAACGCCGGGCCGGTGGGCCGACGGCCCGGCCGCACGTCGCAGGTGCCGACCTTGCTCTCCTGGATCAGCACGTTCGGGTCCAGGCTGATGCCGAACAGGTCGTTCGCCGAGTCACCGGTGACCAGACCCTCGAAACCGAAGTGGTACGGCAACCACACCTGGTGAATGATCCGACCGTCCACCCGCAACGGGGTGAGCCGGTCGGTCACCAGCACCTTCGCCTCGATCACCGCACGGCCGCTGACCAGGTGCGCCCAACCCAGATGCGTCAGCCCGACCTCGCCGGCCAGCGCCGGGGACACCTCGACGAACATCTCCGGTTGCAGCTCCGCGAGCGGTGACACCGTCCGGCTCATCGCACCGGCGGTGTGGTGCTCGGTGAGCCGGCTGACGGTGAACACGTACGGGAACACCTGACCGTGCTTCTGCGGCGGACTCGGGTTCACCGAGTTCACCGGGTGCGCGTACATCTTGCGGGTCGGGTTGGCCTGCTGACCGTAGAGCGGGTTACGCACCGGCGACTCCACCGGCTCGTAGTGCGTCGGCAGCGGCCCGTCCAGGACACCGCTGGGCGCGTACAGCCAGCCCTTGCCGTCGCCCTGCATGACGAACGGGTCGTCGCCAGCAATGCCCTCCGGCCCGGACGCGCCGGCTGGCGGCCGGTACGACGGTGGTTTGGTCTTCTCGAAATCCGGCACGTCGTAGCCTGTCCACTCGGACTTCGCCGCGTCCCACCACACGTAACGCTTTCGCTCAGACCACGGGTTGCCGTCCGGGTCGGCGGAGGCACGGTTGTAGAGGATGCGCCGGTTCGCCGGCCACGCCCAACCCCACTCGGCGGCAACCCAGTCCTGTTCGTGCCGGGACTTGCGGCGGGCCGCCTGGTTGACCCCGTCCGCGTACACCCCGCTGTAGATCCAACAGCCGATCGCGGTGGAGCCGTCCGCGCGGGCCTCGGCGAAACCGGACAGCGGGCGACCGGTCGCCACGTCGTACCCGTTGATCTCGCGCAGCACCGCCTCGGCGCTCGGCTCCGCGTGCGGGCCGTGCGTGGGGTAGTCCCAGGTGAGGTCGAGCAGCGCCCGGTCACGCGGCAGCGGCGAGTCGGCCAGCCTCTCCCGCAGTTTGCGGCCCAGGTGATAGAAGAACCACAGCTCAGAGCGGGCGTCGCCCGGCGGCTCGACCGCCTTCTCCCGCCACTGCAACAACCGCTGCGTCTGGGTGAACGTGCCCTCCTTCTCCACATGCGACGCGGCGGGCAGGAAGAACACCTCGGTGCGGCACTCCTGCGGCACGATCTCCCCGGTGGCGACCTCGGGGCCGTTCTGCCAGAACGTCGCGCTTTCGATCATGAACAGGTCGCGGACGACCAACCAGTCGAGGTTGGCCATGCCGAGCCGCTGCGCCCGGCCGTGCGCCGAACCGACAGCCGGGTTCTGCCCGAGCAGGAAGTACCCCTTGATCTTCCCGTCGATCATGTTGAGCACCTGCTGGTAGGTGCCGTGATCACCGGTCAGCCGGGGCAGGTAGCCGTAGCAGAAGTCGTTCTCCGGCGTCGCCGCGTCACCCCAGTACGCCTTGAGCAGGCTGGCGGCGAACGACCGCGCGTTACCCCAGAACCCCTTCTGCCCCGGGTGGCGAATGCTGTCCACCCACTCGTCGAAGCTCGGGTGCTCGGCGTGGTGCGGCATCGGCAGGTAACCAGGCAACAGGTTGAACAACGTCGGAATGTCGGTCGAGCCCTGGATGCTGGCGTGGCCACGAAGCGCCATCACCCCGCCACCCGGCCGGCCCATGTTGCCCAGCAACAGCTGGATGATCGCGCCGGTGCGGATGTACTGCACACCCACACTGTGCTGCGTCCAACCCACCGAGTAGATCAGCATTCCGGTGCGCTCCCGGCCGGAGTTCGCCGTCCACGCTCGCGCCAACTCCAGGAACTGCGCCTGCGAAATGCCGCAGACCCGCTCCACCATTTCCGGGGTGTAACGGGAGAAGTGTCGCTTGAGGATCTGGTAGACGCAGCGCGGGTGCTGCAACGTCTCATCGCGCCGGGTCTGCCCGCCCACCGGCGCGCCGTGCGACTCGTGCGCCAAACCCGCGGCGCTGTCCCGCTCCTGGGCGGTGTGCCCACTGCCCGACGAACCCTCGTGCCCCTCGTACTGCCAACTGTCCTGCACGTAGGTGCCGGTCTCCGGGTCGAAGCCGGAGAAGAAGCCGTCGCCGTCCTCGGTGTCGCTGAACTCCTCGCTCACGATCGTCGCCGCGTTGGTGTACGCGAGCACGTACTCCCGGAAATCCAACTCGTTGTCCAGGATGTAGCGCACCACCCCACCAAGCAACGCGATGTCAGTGCCCGCCCGGATCGGCAGGTACTCATCCGCGACAGCGCTCGTCCGAGTGAACCGCGGGTCGATGTGGAAGACCTTCGCACCCTGGCGCTTGGCCTCCATCACCCACTGGAAACCCACCGGGTGCGCCTCAGCCATGTTCGAACCCTGGATGACGATCACGTCAGCGTTGGCGATGTCCTGCTGGAAATCCGTCGCACCGCCACGACCGAAGCTGGCCCCCAGACCGGGGACGGTGGCGGAGTGTCAAATACGGGCCTGGTTCTCGATCTGCAACGCCCCCATCGCGGTGAACAACTTCTTGATGAGGTAGTTCTCCTCGTTGTCCAGCGTCG
>NZ_JBEZFJ010000009.1:184645-303117 GCF_040649335.1 Micromonospora sp. NPDC048986 | reverse complement strand
TGGCACTGGCTTTACAAGCACCCTGTTGAGTTCTCAAAGAACAACCACACACCGACCAGAAGCCCCACCACGTGGAACCCCAACCGGGGCTTTTCCGTACCCCGTCCCCAGCGCTATCAGCGCCAGGCACCTTTACTACGTTACCCGCTCGTTTCCACCGTGTCAAACCGATATTTCGCAGTTCGTCATGCTTCAACCGATAATGCGGATAGCCTTGCTTGCTTGAGTCCACGATGACGCACGTCGTTGCCGACGTTCGTTTCTGTCGTGGGAAGCCGCAGACCGGCCGATCACCGCTTCGCGGCTCTCCGCCCGGCTCCTGCCGGCTTCAGAACTCTACCCGGTCGGCTCCGCGTTCGCAACCCCGTTTCCGGAGTGTTCCGCACCGCCCGATCCTCAGTCTCGCTCGGCGTTCCCGCCACGAGCCTGGTGCCCGTTCTCAGCCGGTTTGTCCGGCCTCCCCCGTGCAGAGAGAAAGTTACGCGGACGGCCCGGAGAAGGCAAATCAGGGTTCATCACTGGTTCGGACGAACAGCGCCCACCGGTCCCCGGCGCAGCCGAGGACGGGAGCCACCTCGACGTGCCAGAGTGTCAGTCATGGATGAGTCCGGGCACGGTGCCAGGGTGTTCGCCGAGGAGGCGCTGCTCGGCCTCATCGGGCCGTTCTGGCAGGTGGTGATCGGCGCGGTCGTGCTGGTCGTTCTGGTGCTCTCGGTCGGACGGCTGGCCCGACGGGGCAGATCCCGGATGACCACGGCGCTGTTGGTCACCGCCGCGGCCATCGCCGGGTTCGCGGTGATCGGCGTCCTGCTGGAGAACTGAGGTTCAGCGCCGGCGGTTGGCCAGGCTGGGCAGTTCAGAGCCGGCGGTTGGCCAGGCTGGGCAACTCGGCCCGGATCGTTTCGAGCCGGTCCAGGTCCAGGTCGACGACTGAGACCCCCGGGCCGTCCGGCACCTGGCCGACGACCGTCCCCCACGGGTCGATCACCATGCTGCGCCCGAAGCAGGTGCGACCTGGCTCGTGGTCGCCGGTCTGACCGGCCGCAGCCACGAAACACTGGTTCTCGATCGCCCTGGCCCGCAGCAGGACCTCCCAGTGGTCCCTACCGGTGTGCATCATGAAGGCGGCGGGTACGACCAGCAGTTGGGCGCCGCCATCGGACGCGAGCAGCCGGTACAGCTCCGGGAAGCGCAGGTCGTAGCAGATCGACAGGCCGACCCGCAGCCCTTCGACGTCGACCACCACCGGTTGGGCCCCGGGCGCGACACTCGCCGACTCCCGGTAGGAGACCCGACCGGGGATCTCCACGTCGTACAGGTGGATCTTGCGGTAGCTCGCGGCCAGACTGCCGGAACGGTCGAAGACCAGCGACGTGTTCCAGGTGTGGTCCGGGTCCGGGCCGGCCTCGTGGAACGAGCCGGCCACCAACCAGATCCCGAGCCGCCGCGCGACAGCGGCGAAGAAGCTGCCCACCTCGCCGTCGACCGGCTCCGGTTCGGGTAGCCCACCGGCAGGACCCAGGTAGTCGACGTACTCCGGGAGGACGGCGAGATCCGCGCCGCCGGCGGCGGCGCGCTCCAGTAGGGCCTCCGCAGCCGCCAGATTGGCCTTACGGTCGTCCCGGGCGTTCAGTTGGCAGACGGCGACGCGCATGAGCAAAGGGTACGGCTGGAGGGCCGCTGACGGACAGCGTCACAGTCTGGCCGGCACGGGTGGTGGGCACTGGCGAACGGCGCGGAACACGAACACGCCGGCCGCTCAGGATCGAACGGCCGGCGTGATGCGGGAAGGATCAGGCGGACTTCTCTTCGCGATCGCGCCGAGCCCGGCGCCCGGTGAACTCACGCGGCACGATCGTCGGGTTGACGTTCTCCAGGACAACCTCGCGGGTGATCAGCACGCGGGCGGCGTCGGGGTTGCTCGGCACCTCGTACATCGCGGAGAGCAGAACCTCCTCGATGATGGCCCGCAGACCACGGGCACCGGTGCCCCGCAGCATCGCCTGATCGGCGATGGCTTCCAGCGCCGGCTCGTCGAACTCGAGCTCGACACCGTCCAGCTCGAACAGGCGCTGGTACTGCCGGACCAGGGCGTTGCGCGGCTCGGTGAGGATCCGAACGAGGGCGCTGCGGTCCAGGCTGCGAACGTTGGTGATCACCGGCAGCCGGCCGACGAACTCGGGGATCAGCCCGAACTTGAGCATGTCTTCCGGCATG
Organism: Micromonospora sp. NPDC048986; assembly: GCF_040649335.1. Classification (NCBI taxonomy): domain Bacteria; kingdom Bacillati; phylum Actinomycetota; class Actinomycetes; order Micromonosporales; family Micromonosporaceae; genus Micromonospora; species Micromonospora sp. NPDC048986. Next base: position 300,900 of record NZ_JBEZFJ010000009.1, on the reverse strand, counting down.
ACCTGGCTGAAGATGTCGTCGGTCGACCGCTCGGAGACCGACCGGAGCCGGGCACCGAAGCCGGTGCCGCCCTGCCCGGTGCGGGACTCGATGATCTGGTCAAGGCCGGCGAACGCCCCACCACAGATGAACAGCACGTTCGTGGTGTCGATCTGGATGAACTCCTGATGTGGGTGCTTACGGCCACCCTGCGGTGGCACGTTGGCCACAGTGCCCTCGAGCATCTTGAGCAGGGCCTGTTGCACACCCTCACCGGAGACGTCCCGGGTGATCGACGGATTCTCCGACTTGCGGGCGATCTTGTCGACCTCGTCGATGTAGATGATGCCGGTCTCGGCGCGCTTGATGTCATAGTCGGCGGCCTGGATCAGCTTGAGGAGGATGTTCTCGACATCCTCGCCCACGTAGCCCGCCTCGGTCAGCGCTGTGGCGTCGGCGATGGCGAACGGGACGTTCAACATCCGGGCGAGGGTCTGCGCGAGGTGGGTCTTGCCGCACCCCGTCGGGCCGAGCAGCAGGATGTTGGACTTGGCCAGCTCGACGGCGTCACTGCCGGAGCCCGGCGCGCCAGCCGCCTCGGCCTGGATCCGCTTGTAGTGGTTGTAGACAGCTACGGCGAGCGCCTTCTTGGCCTGATCCTGCCCAACGACGTAGGTGTCGAGGAACTGGCAGATCTCCATCGGCTTGGGAAGCTCTTCCCACTTCACCTCGCCGGACTCGGCCAGCTCCTCTTCGATGATCTCGTTGCAGAGATCGATGCACTCGTCGCAGATGTAGACCCCTGGGCCCGCGATGAGCTTCTTGACCTGCTTCTGCGACTTGCCACAGAAGGAGCATTTCAGTAGGTCGCCGCCGTCACCGATCCGTGCCACCTACGTTCTCCCTGCACTCATCGGCCGGAGACCCGGCCCTGACCTGCGGACGTTGCGCGCCGCCCGGCTTAGTTCGCGCCGCCGGCCCAACCGGCGAAGCGGTACGGACCCGACGTTACCCGCTGGCGGGGCATTCTCCGACCCCCAAAACGGGTGTGTCAGAGGTCGGCCGGGAACGGAACCCCGGCCAACCTCTGACCCGGTACAGCTCAGCGGGCGGCGTTGGCCGCCAGCAGACCCTTCTTGCGGCTGGTCAGGATCGTGTCGACCAGCCCGTACTCCTTGGACTCCTCGGCCGTCATGATCTTGTCACGGTCGATGTCCTTGCGAACCTGCTCGATCGGGCGGTTGCAGTGGCGGGACAGCATGTCCTCCAGCTGCGTACGCATCCGCAGGATCTCCCGGGCCTGGATCTCGATGTCCGAGCCCTGCCCGTAGCCGCCCTCGGTGGCCGGCTGGTGGATGATGATCCGCGAGTTCGGCAGGGCCATCCGCTTACCCGGGGTGCCCGCCGAGAGCAGCACCGCCGCCGCGCTCGCCGCCTGCCCGAGGCAGACCGTCGAGATGTCCGGACGGACGTACTGCATGGTGTCGTAGATCGCCGTCATGGCGGTGAACGAACCACCCGGCGAGTTGATGTACATGATGATGTCGCGGTCCGGGTCGGTGCCCTCGAGCGTCAGCAGCTGGGCCATCACGTCGTTGGCCGACGCGTCGTCCACCTGGACGCCGAGGAAGATGATCCGGTCCTCGAAGAGCTTGTTGTACGGGTTCGACTCCTTGACCCCGTACGACGTGCGCTCAACGAACGACGGCAGCACGTAGCGGTTGTGCACGGCCGCGAACTGGGGCGGCAGGCTCAGATCGGTCATCGTCAGCTCCTCAGCTCAGGGTCCCGGCGCCATCCGGAACCTGTGCGGCCCCGATGATCACCTTGTCGATGAAGCCGTAGTCCATGGCCTCCTGGGCGGTGAACCAACGGTCCCGGTCCGAGTCGGCCTCGATCTGCGACTGGCTCTGGCCGGTGTGGTGCGCGACCCGCTCCTGGAACATCCGCTTCGTGTAGAGCATCTGCTCCGCCTGGATGGCGATGTCGGACGCCGTGCCGCCCAGACCACCGGACGGCTGGTGCATCATGATCCGTGCGTGGGGCAGGGCGTAGCGCTTGCCCTTGGTGCCCGCGCAGAGCAGCAGCTGGCCCATCGAGGCAGCCATGCCCATCGCCACGGTCGACACGTCGTTGTCGATGAACTGCATGGTGTCGTAGATCGCCATGCCGGAGTAGACCGAGCCACCCGGCGAGTTGATCCACAGGTTGATGTCGCGGTCCGGGTCCTCCGCGGCGAGCAGCAGCAGCTGCGCGCAGATGCGGTTGGCGACCTGGTCGGTCACCTCACTGCCCAGGAAGATGATGCGTTCCTTGAGCAACCGGTTGTAGACCGAGTCGTCGAGGTTGCCAATGGAGTCGCCACCGCGCGCGTCAATCGCCCGGAGCGACTTCTTGGGGATGTGCATGTCGGTCATGGCAGCCCTTCGCTCTCCGTACCGTCTTTCCCGACACTAACCGCTGTGCGGGGCGGCAGAGTCCCGGTCGGGGCAGTGTTCGCTCTCAGCGCAGCTGTGTCGGGGTACCCGCGGCGCGGGCTTCCGGGCGTACCCGGCAGTGCTTGCTGCCGGGTGCGCACCCGGAATGGGAAACGGCCGCCGTCGGCCGCTCAGCGGCGGACGGCGGCCGCACCCGACGATCAGTGGTCGTGGTTGTGCTCCGCCTCGTTGGCGGCGCGCAGGGCGTCGAGGGTGATCCCGTTGCCGGCCGAGTCCTTGATCGTGATCTTCTCCATGACGGCCGCGAGCGCCTTGCCCCGCCGCACGTCGCCGAAGACCGCGGCGGCCGCGCCGGAGCGCACCAGCTGGTCGTAGTACTGCTGCGGGGCCATTCCGGCACGCTGCGCCCGGTGCACGATCTCGTGCCCGAACTCGTCGTCGGAGACCTGCACGTCCTCCGCGTCGGCCAGCGTGTCCAGCAGGAGCTGGACCTTGACGCCCTCGGTCGCCGCCTCGGTCAGCTCGGCGTCGATCTGCTCCTCGGTCTTGTCCTCTGCCGCGAGGTACTCCTCCATGGAGGCGCCGATCCGCTCCAGCTGGTCGACCATCGCCTGCTTGCGGCTCTCGACCTCCTCGCGGACGACACCCTCCGGGGCCGGGATGTCGGCGGCCTCGACGAGCTGGGCCAGGGCCTTGTCCCGAGCGGCGTAGATCTGCTCGACCTGCTTGCCCTGGGTGACCCGGGACCGCAGGTCGCCGCGCAGCTCCTCGATCGTGTCGAACTCGCTCGCCATCTGGGCGAACTCGTCGTTCAGCTCGGGCAGCTCCTTCTCCTTGACCGTGCGCACGGTCACCGCCACGTCGGCGTCCCGACCGGCGAAGTCGCCGCCGACCAGCTGGGTGGTGAAGGTGGTGTCGTCGCCGGCGGCGAGGCCGACCACTGCCTCGTCCAGGCCCGGCAGGAGCTGCTTGCTGCCCACCTCGTGAGAGATGTTGCTCGCCTGACCGCCCGGCACGTCCTCGCCGTCGACGGTGGCGTTCAGGTCGATCTGGACGTAGTCGCCCTCGGCGGCGGCCCGCTCGACGGTCTTGAGCGTCGCGAAACGCTCCCGCAGGTTCTTCACCTGCTCGTCGATCTCGCTCTCGTCGATCTGCAGCTCGTCGACGGTCACCTCGATGGTGCTCGCGTCCGGGATGGTGATCTCCGGGCGGACGTCGACCTCGGCCGTGAAGTTCAGCGAGTCACCGTCGTTGAACTCGGTGATCTCGACCTCCGGGCGCCCCAGCGTCTTCAGGTCGTGCTCGCGCACGGCGGCGAGGATGTTCTCCGGGATGGCCTCCTGGACCGCCTCGTTGAGGACGGTGCCCCGGCCCACCCGCTGGTCGATCACCGCGGTCGGCACCTTGCCCCGGCGGAAGCCCGGAACCTGGACCTGCGAACCGATCTCCCGGTACGCCTTCTTGAGGCTCGGCTCGAGCTCGACGAACGGCACCTCGATGGCGAGCCGCACGCGCGTCGGGCTCAGAGTCTCGACGGTGCTCTTCACAGGCGTACTCCTTGACGGATCTCAGTTGAGTCTGGGCGTGATTCAGCCCATCGAGTGTAGGCGAGCCGGCCTGACGCTCCGGCATCGCCCGGGAGCCGCACTGGGCGGCACCCGGGGCGGCCCGGCCGCGGACGACAGTCGGGGTGGCGGGATTTGAACCCACGGCCCCTCGCTCCCAAAGCGAGTGCGCTACCAAGCTGCGCCACACCCCGTGGCGACGTGCAGTCTATGCCGTCGCCACGCCTCAGTAGGTGCCGGGGCATCCCCCACCCGGACACATCACCCGAAAATTACCATTCCACCCCACCTGCTCGCCGCCAAGATCCGCCGGGCGGCTCCAAGATCCGCCCAACTTCACGGATGTAGTGGCCTGCTGGGACAGCGAGGCCACTACATCCCAGATGTTGTGCGGATCTTGGTCGCCGGGCCGCCGGGCCGCCGGGCCGCCGGGCCGCGGACGACGCGGCACCGCAGGGCGGCGACGCGGTTACGCGTCGGGCACCGACATTGGGTACGCTAGGGGCGCGTCCTGCTCCGGCGGGATGCACGCGGGCGTAGCTCAATGGTAGAGCTTCAGTCTTCCAAACTGACTACGCGAGTTCGATTCTCGTCGCCCGCTCCACGCACGAGGGCCCAGGTAGACCGCATGATCGCGGCACCTGGGCCTTTCGCGTCTCGTCATCGCGCCGAGCGGGATCGGCTGCCCTCTACGACGTTTCGGCGTAGCGCCGAGTCGCTTGGATGATCGACGCCGCGACCTCGTCGGCGCGGGTGTGTCTACCGGTCCACTTGGCGAGGTTGGACTTCTGGACCGCCCAGGCGACCACACGCTGGTTCGTCGACGTCGTGACGGTCATGCCGCCGTAACCCGCATCCACCATCGCCACGTCCTGCAGCGCGACGCGGTGAGAGAGGTTGGGATTCCGCACGATCACCTCGGTGTCCGTGAGGATCACGGCCGGAGACCAGGCGAACCTCCACCAACTCAGCAGCGCACCGACGATGGCGAGAGCGCTCGCGAGCACGGAGCCGAGAACCAGCCACGACAACAGGCCGGCCAGAGGGACCAGCGCGAGTACGCCGAATCGACCGAGCGGTGAGACTCGCCAGATCTGCGGCGCGCGTGGGTTGCCGACGTGCTGTGCCATCGTCGTGCTGTCCTTCCTGCCATGCCTCTTGGACCAGAGCTGGATTCAGGGCGGGCCCTCGCCTTTGGCCCTGCGGTTCGGGAGTGAGCAGGATAGAGCTTCGGCTCTGCGCGCGGCTGACAGCCCACGCTGACACCCCACCAGCCCGGGCGCCAGACGTTCGATGTTCGCCGATACGGCTCCTGTGCAGACGGCGGCGGGCGGCCGAGACTGTAGCGATGTCATCCGTTGGTGCGGGCGCCCCACGCAGGCAGGTCGTCACCGCCGCTCTGCTCATCGTCGTCGGTGTGCTGGTCCTCTTCGTCCCGGCCGGTGACGAGGGCAGGGTTCTCGTGCCCATCAGCGAGGGTCACGGACTGTCCGCTGTGGACGGCGTCGGTTCGGCGCTGCTGACGGCGGGCGGCACCTGGTTGGAGGTGCTGGTGATACGACGCCTGCCGTACCTCGCCCTGCCGCCACGGGCCCTGTTCACACTCGGGCTGCTGGCCGGTCTCGGCGTGGGGCTCCTGGTCGCGTCGGCCTTCTCGGGATTCTTCTGGTGGTGGGCTGTCGGCGCGGCAATGCTGGGCATCGCCGCCCTCGTGCTGGTGCCCCTCACGGCGCGCCGCTGAGGCGGACGCGCCGTCTACCGGTTACGAGACTCGCGCCGTCGGCGCGCAGGCGTCCACCGCCAGCAGGGCGCCCTTCCCGACCAAGAGCAGGACACCCGGCGTACCCCGCTGATCTGCTGTTCGACCAGACGGCGCTCGCGGGGCGGCCGGGATCAGCGACGAACAGCAACATGCCGGGTCGCGCGGAGGAACCGGGCCACGCCGTCGGCCGGATCGAGACAGACCAGACGGGTCGAGCGCTCGTGCACCGGCACACCGTCGGTGTGCTCGCCACCGCGGTCGGGCTGGCCGGTTGGTGCAGTCCGCGACGCCAGCGGATGTTGAAGATCAGCCAGCCCAACCCGGGTAAAGGCGCGGCGGACGCCCGATCACCTTGACAGTTGTCGATCTGTGCACTGGTGTAAGGACCAAGCACATCGACGTCCGTCACAGGAGGGCACATGATCGTCCGACGACGGTGGACAGCTGCCGCCACCACAGTGATCCTGTTCAGCGCAGTGTTGTCCCATCCCGCTTCCGGCGCGGCGGCACCCGCCGATCCGGCAGCCCCGATCACCCTGAGCGCCACCGAAACCGCAGTGGTCCGAGTCCAGCTGCGCGATCAGGCCCAGTTGGACCGGCTCGTGGCCACCGGCGCGGACCTGGCCAACCGGCCCCGGGCACGGGACGGCCGGATCATCGCCGACCTGGTGCTCAGCGGCGCGCAGCTCGATGAACTGACAGCGCAGGGCGCGACGGCCGTGCAGATCGTGCAGCGCGCCGGGGACGGCAACCGGCACTACGCCGACAGCGTCCGCGCGGCTCAGGCCCGCACCGCCGCCGGGCTGCGTGTGCCGGCCGCAGGCCAGCGGTCCACCGCCGCCGCCGCTGCCGTGGACACCCTCCAGGTACAGCAGGCGTACTGGTGGACCACCAACGGACAGACCTTCCTGCAGGCCCAGGTGGCCACCACCGCCACCGACGACCCGGACGTGGAGATCACCGTCAGTTGGCGGACGGCGGACGGCGTCACCGGCTCGTTCCCGCTGTACCGGTTCGAGGACTCCGGCGAGTACCAGTACCACTACGCGCTCCCCCAGCCGGTGCCGAGCCGACCGGTTCACCTGAGCGCCACCTCCAGTCTCGGCGGGGTCAGTCGGGCGATCACGCCGACGCTCTGGCCGAACGCCTCCCCACCGCCGCTGCCGGCCGGCTACCAGAAGGACTTCATCGACGCGTACCTGACGCCGGTGGACATCCAGGCGCGGATCAAGCGGCTGGCCCGCCAGTACCGGGACCTGGTGGACGTGATCGACCTGCCGAACAAGACCCAGGGGTACCGACGCAACGCCGCCGGCTACCTGGGCGACCCGACGGTCGCCGCCGTGGTGGTCGAGTCGGTCCGCTTCGGCGACCAGAACATGAACGGCGTACAGGTGCGGACTGTCGACCCGGGTCGGGCGAACCGGCCACTGACCGTCGGCTACCGCGACCGCGTCCTCACCGTGTCACTGGCCACCGACACGGCGGGCAAGACGGTGAGCACCACCGACGAGGTCGCGGCGGCGATCAACGCCCGCCAACCGGACCGGTTCCGGGCCACCGTCGAGGACGGCTCGGCCGGGCTGCCGATGCCCGTCGCCGGCCCCACCCGGCTCGACGACGGCCTGCAGGGCACCGAGGTGCCGGCGCGACCGTGGACGGTGCAGGCCCTGCGCCTCGGCGTACACCGGGACGGCTCCCGGGTCGGGGTGCTCGCGTACTCCCAGGAACACGCCCGGGAGTGGGCCACCCCGCTGGTGACGCTGGAGTTCGCCGAGCGGATGCTGGCCAACGCCCGCACCGACGCGGCCACCCGTGAGCTGCTGGAGCAGGTCGACATCTTCGTCATCCCGACGGTCAACCCGGACGGCGCGAACTACTCGTTCAACGACTTCAACTTCCAGCGCAAGAATCTCGTCAACCACTGCACCGGGGCCGCCCGCGACCCGAAGAACCGCACCTCGTGGGGCGTCGACATCAACCGCAACTACACAGTCGGGTCGTACTTCGACGGCTACGTGGGCGCCAGCGCCAACTGCCTGTCCGGCAACTTCGCCGGCACGGCGGAGCTGTCCGAGGCGGAGAGCGGCAACGTGATCGCGCTCGCCCAGGCCCACCCGAACATCAAGTTCGCGATGAACGTGCACTCCTACGGCGGGTACTTCATGTGGCCCCCGGGGGCGTACCGGGCCGACGGCAGGGTCACCCTGCCGCGACCGTCGATCGACGAGTCGACGCTGTTCCTCAACAGCGCCCGGCGGATCGTCGGCGCCATCGCCCAGGAGCGCGGCACCGTCACCTGGCCGTCGCAGACCGGACCGGTCGCCGACGTGCTCTACTCCGCCGCCGGCAACTCGGCCGACCAGCTCTACTACGAGCTGGGCATCTTCGCCTGGGACTTCGAGGTCGGCAACGACCTGTGGAACCCGGAAACCAACCAGTGGGAGGGCGTCGGCTTCCAGCCGCCGTTCGACGAGGCGCACGGCGAATCCCAGGAGTACGCCGGCGGGCTTGTGGAGATGGTCCGGGTGGCCCGCGACTACGCCGCCGCCGAGGCGGCCGCCGGCTGACCCGCGGGTCCCGTACCGCCGCCGGCAGCAGCCGGCGGCGGTACGGCCCATGACGCGACCCCCGGTGACGGACGGTAAGCCGATGGTGATCACAGACGTTGACGTGTTTTCATGTCAGCAAGCCTGCGCCAACCCGGGACATCGATGACTGAGCAACCCGCACCTGATCACCTCGTTGTGGTCGACGTGTTGACGCAGGGTCTGAGCCACCTGCTACGCGACGAGGATCCGGAACTGGCCCGATGGATCGAGGAACTGGTCGCGACACTGAAGAGTCCCCGGCAGACGACGCTGGCCGGCTGGAACAGCTTCCTCGACCCCGGCGTCGACTCCAGCTGACCCACTCGGAGTTCACCCGCCTGGCCGACGGCCGGGCTGGCCCGGCTGCCATCCGCGCTCTGCGGCGGACGCAACGCAACCGCACGATGCTCGTCCTCAAGAGCCTCGCCGACACCGACGACGCCCTGGCGGCGTCGGCGCATCTGCTCGGCCACGCCCACCGCGTCGACCCGGCCGCCGCCGACGTGCTGCTCGATCATCCGTGGCTGGCCGTCTGGGCAATCGATCGGGTCCGGCACGGCGACACCGGCCGACCCGACTACCTTTCGTTCGCGGCGCTCGCGGCGGCCGCCCTCAGCGGTCGGTCGGACGCGGCGGTGCCGGTCACGCCCCGTGCGGGCCTGGTGCCCGTGCCGGGCCTCGGGGTGCTGCGCCGCGGCGGCGGCAGCACAACTGTGACGCCGGCCGACCTGACCGGGCGCCAGTGGACGCCCACCCGCTGGTGGCGCTTCACCGACCAGTCGGTCACCCTCGACCTCCGCGTCGACGACCTGGACCCCTACCGCGACTGCTTCGGGCTACCGGTCGCGGCCCGGCTCTCCGCACCGCAGGCCGCCGAGCTGGAACGGTCCGTCGGGCACGCCTGGCACCTGCTCGTCGGGTACGCCCCGACGCACGCCGCCGAGGTGGCCGCCGGAATCAGCACCTTCGTGCCGTTGGCCGACGGCACCGAGCGCGGGCACAGTGTCACGCACGCCGACGCCTTCGGAGCGTTGGCCGCCGACGCCAACCTCGACCCGGTGGATCTGGCCGTAACGATGGTGCACGAGCTGCAACACAGCAAACTCAACGCTGTCCTCGGCCTGGTCCAGCTGCACGAACCCGCAGACCCGGTGCGGTACTTCGCGCCCTGGCGTCCGGACCCGCGTCCGATCGGCGGGCTGCTGCACGGCACCTACGCGTTCACCGCCGTCGCCGAGGTGTGGGCCGCGCTGCGCGCCCATCCGGAACTCGCGGCCCAGGCCACCGCGCGGTTCGCTGTGGTACGGGCGCAGTTGGAGCGCGCCCTGGTCGAGCTCGACCGGGCCGCGAGTCTCACCTCGGCCGGGCGGCTCTGGGCAGATCGCCTGGCCGAACGGATCGGCCAATTGGCCGCCGTGCCGGTCCCGGCGTCCGCCGACGACGCCGGGCGGCGCGAGGTGGCGGAGGCAGAACGCGCCCGCCGACACACGATCCCCAGCGGATGAACCCAAAGCTCGGTACGGCCGCTATCGGTGGACGAGGCGTCAGGTCAGCCCGACGGTCTCGATGTCGCACTCGATGCGCCGTTGACCCCGCGCGGCGTCCACCTCCGGGTGGTCCGGCCCGAACAACGCCTCCAGCGCCGCGGCAGCCTCGTCGAGCAGCTCGCGGCCCCGAGCCTCCTCGCCGACCTCGATCAGATCGACCGACGCGTTGACCGCACAGTAGAGCGTGTACGGATGCCCCGGCCCACGCAGGCGACGCGAGTCCTCAAGGATCGCCTCGGAGAGCACCTGCGCCTGCTCCAGCCGGTGTGACCGGACCAGGTTGATCGCCTGCGCGGAGCGCGCGCTCAGCAGGTACGGATGGGTGGGCGGCAACGCCTCGCCCATCGCCTGCAACGTGGCCGCGCCCAACTCCCGCGCCTCACGGTCGAAGTTGCGCGCCCGCAGGATCACCCCGAGGTTGACCGCGGCGCAGAGCGTGACCGGATGCCGCTCCCCGAAGACGGCTCGGAAGGTGGTGTGTCCCTGGGTGGCCAGGGCGTACGCCTGGGTCGCGTCGCCCGCTGCGCGCATGGCGTTGGCGCAGGTCATGCCCGCCTCCGCAGCCAGCACATGATCGGTGCCGAAGCGGCGGGTCACCAACCGGTAGTTGGCCGCGCCCTCGGTCACGGCGGCGTCGAGCTGCCCGGTCTTGCGCAGGCAGGCGATGTGGATGCAGGTGGCTCGCAGCACTGTGAGGTGCTCGGCGCCCAGCAGCAACCGCTGCACCGGCAGGGAGCTGTCCAGCAGTTCCAGCGCGTCGGCGTACCGGCCCAGGAGGTAGAGGTCGCGCGCCTGGGCCTCCTGGGCCAGCACCAGCGCATAGGTGCCGTCCTCCGCGGCCGCACCGGCGTGCCGCGCCACTTCGAGGTTGAGTTCGTACGCCCCTTCGAAGTCACCGATCAGGCGAAGGTTGATCGCCATCGAGTTCATCACCCGCAGCGTGCTCGGATGCCCGTCGCCGAGCACCCGGCGGTGCACGTCGAGGTTGCGCCGGTCCAGGTCGGCGGCGGCCGCGAAGTCGCCGAGCCGCCGCAGGTCAGCGCCGACGCTGTTCGCCGCGCCCAGGGTGTACTCGTGCTCCTCACCGAGGCTCGTCCGCATCCGCTCCAGCGCTTCGAGGCCGAACGCGGCCGCGCGCGGGTCGGCGAGCAGCCGCAGGGCGTCCGCGTACCGGCGCATCGCCAGCAGGGTCAGCGGATCGCCGCTGCGCTGGCCGTCCGGACCGGGCTGGTCCCAGGCGGCCAGGATCTCCTCCGCGAAGTCCCGACAGCCCTCGAAGTCACCCAGGTTGTAGATGTAGCGCAGTTGGTCCATAGCCGTCCGGCGGGCGTCGATGTCACCGTGGATCAGACCGGCGACACGGACGTGTGGCGCGATGTCGGCGTGGCGGGGCCAGGTGCTCCGGTCGTCGGGGAAGCCCGGGTTGGCGGCGGCGAGCAGCCGGCGGGCATTCGTCAGCGGGCCGTCGTCGCCCTGCTCGGCGAGCCCTTCCCGGATGACCGCCTGCACCAGTCGGTGCACCTGTACGTGCCGGCTGGCATTGTCCGCCTTCGCGAGCCCGAGCGACGCCAGTTGCCGGATGGCCCGGGCTATGTCGTTGCGCTCCTGGAGGCTGGTGCGCAGCGGTTCGTCCAACCCGGCGCGGCGCCCCTCCCAGAGCAGGCGCATCGGGACCGGGTCGGGGCTGAGGAAGGCGAGGAGCTGGATCAGCTGCGCGGCGGCCGGGTTCTGCTCGCGTATCGCGGCGAGTGCCATCGACACCACCGTCAACACGGTGCCCCGGTACTGCCGGGGTTGCCCCTCACCCAGCAGCTCCCGGGCGTGTTCCTTGAGGTCGACGAGGTACTCGTCGACCGACGACAGCATGGTGAGCAGCCAACTGACTGCCTGCTCCAGGGCGAGTGGCAGGTCGCCGAGCTCGGCGGCGAGCCGGCGGGCCTCCTCAGCGCTGGTCGCGGGACGCCGCTTGCGCAGCAGTTCCACGCTCTCGGCTCGGGTGAACACGTCGATGTCCAGGGTCAGGGCGCTCGCCGACCAGGCCATGTTCCGTGATGTGACGAGGACGTGGCCGCGTTCGCCGACGAGGTTCGACGAGGGCATGAGTGGAGCCAGCTCGTGCGGGTCGTCGGCGTTGTCGTAGACCAGCAGCCAACTGAGCGAACTCGTCGACAACGAGTCGAGGACCGTCCGCACGGTCTGCTCCAGGCTGGCGCTCGCGGCCAGGCCGAGCCGCTCGCCCAGGGCCGCGATCGAGCTACGCAGCGCACTGAGATCCTCGGCGGCCATCCACCAGATCAGCTGGTAACGGTCCGCGTACCGGTAGGCGAACTCGACAGCGAGCTGGGTCTTGCCGACCCCACCGACACCGCGCAGCGCCGCTTCCGGCAGCACCGAGGCCCGGTGCTGTGACGACAGCAGCTCGTCGAGCGCGACGAGCTGCTTCTCCCGGCCGGTGAAGTACAGGTTGCGCGGTGGGACGCCGCCCCGGATGAGAGTTCGGGATCGCTGGGGCGTCGTCTCCTCGATGATGATCGTCCTGCGCATGTCGGAATCAGGTTCCTCTCCACCGGTCTCGGCCGGTGCCGCCTGGTGCGGGGATCGTAGCGACGTCCAGTGCGCCTTCGCAGCCATGCGCGATTCGTCGAGATCGGCGGTGGTGAGCCGCAGGGCCGCCGCCGCGTCCCGCAACCACTGCTCGAGCGGCTTGCTGTCCGACTCGACGCCGGTGAGGACCAGGACCGCCAGCGCCACGGCGGCCGGCACCCGCCAGTCACCCACCGGTTGCCAGCCGACGGCCTCCACCAGGCCGGGCAGGTCCTCCGGTGACAGCTGATGATCCGCGACTGCCGCGACGGCCCCGGTCAACACCTCGGGCGGGACGTCGGTGAGCAACTGCGCGAGGAGCCAGGAGAGGTAGATCTGCTGGGCGGAGGTGACCGCGCTGGCACCCGGGTGGAAGTTGGCGATGACCTGCAACAGCGTCGCCATGCCCCGGGGCTCCTGGGCGCAGGTGCGCACGATGCGGTAGACGTCGTACCGGACCTCGGAGTGCCGGGGCACCGACAGTCGCTTGCGCAGCTCCCCCTCGACCTCGTCGAGGTAGAGCGAACGGGTGCTCCCGTCATTGATCGAACTCATCGAGAGCAGTGCGTCGCAGATGGCTTGCACCTGGGCGCTCGGCATCCGGGGCGTCGTCACCGATTGTCCTCCGTACCCGTCAGCAGACCGAGGCTCTCGGCAAGGTCACGGAAGGCCCGCAGTGGCCTACTCGTCGGCCCTTCCGTCAACAGCAGGACGCGATAGAGAGCAGCGATCCCGTCCTCGTATTCTAAGCCCGTCCGAATCAGGCCGAACATGTCTAGACCCAGTGGCCCGAATGGGTTCACCATCCGACCGATGTGTGGCGGCAGCGACTGAATGACCAATTGACGGCTGTCGGGGTGCCGGAGTACCGGGATTTCCTCCAACAGTCGGGCCAGCGCCATCTTCTGCGCGAATGAGAGCGTCCGGGGCGTCGCCCGGGCGACGGCCGCCAACGGGCCGGGCGGCAGCAGGGCAGGCGGCAACAGGCCGGACGGCAGCAGGGCACGCCACTGCCCGACTGGCAACATCCAGCCGACCAACTGCTGGCCGACGCTCGCGCGGGCCAGCACCATGCCCACCACGGCGCCATCCGGCGCGTACACCCCGGAACCGCTGAACCCCCTGTCGATTCCGGCCGTGGCAGAAGAAATTCGGTCGAGTTGCCGCCATCCGGTGCCGACGTCGACCGGGCCGACGGCCCGCGCCAGCACCATGACGGACGCCGGGGTGTTGGCCGGAAAACCCACGATCCGCACGTCGAACTCGTCGTCGCCACGGTCGGCCAGGGTGGCGGGGGCGGACGGCAGCGGTGTGGCGCAGCGCAGGACCGCCAGGTCGCCGTCGCCGGCCGGGCCGACACCCCGGGACCAGGTCACCGCTGCGGCGACCCGGGTGCCGGGGTGACTCGGTGTGTCGACGAGCACCCCTGCCGGGCCGCCCCCAGCGCCGTCATCGACCACATGCCAGCAGGTCAGCACCAGGTCACTTGTCAACTGGATGCCCGCGCCGACGACCGACGAGGAGTGGCCACCGAGTATCCGCACCCGGCCGGCGAGCGACCGGGTGCCGGTCATCCGTGCTCCGCCGACCACTCGGCCCGGACGGCCGGCGGCCGGATACCGCCGCTGCGGTCAGTCATGCGCGGCGGTCTCCTGCGCGGCGGCCCCGTCCTCACCCGGCGACGGCAGCGCGGGGACGGGCGAGGTCCAGATCAGCTTGACCTTGAGGTGGCCCTGCGCGCTGGTACGAGCGACGACCGCACCAGCCTCCGCGGTGAGGGTGACGCCGATCTCGACCTCCACCTGATCGGGGCGCACCGCCACCCCGCGGACCACGCCCAGCGCGGCGTCCAGCGCGGGCTTGATGTGGGCCAGTGCCATTTCCAGCGTCTGCCGGGCGGGGCGGATCCGGTCGAGCAGACCGACCCGTTCCAGATCGGTGCCAGCGTGTTCCTCGACGAGGAGGACGCCCTGATCAGTCTCGAAACGAAGGAGATCCGCCACGTGACGAATTCTCGCCGAAAGATCGTTCGGAATTGGTGTCAGATCACTGACAGGAGTCATTGCGTGCACAGTGCGCCGACACCTGACACATCTGCTTGCCATCACCACTGCGGCCTGTCAGCCTGACGCAATGCAGGACACGACGACCTTCCAGGATCTGCTCCGCGAAGGTGTCGACGCATCCGTGGACGGTTGGGACTTCTCCTGGTTCGACGGCCGCGCGACAGAACAGCGGCCGTCCTGGGGTTATTTGAAACTCATGTCAGCCCAGATGAGGGTGGCCCGCGCCGCACTGGACATCCAGACCGGCGGCGGCGAGGTGCTCTCCGAGGTGCCAGCATTCCCCCCGGTGACGGTGGCCACCGAACACTGGCCGCCCAACCTCCAACTGGCCCGGCGCGCGCTCGAACCGCGCGGCGTGCGGGTGGTCGACGTTGCCGAGGACGCTCCGTTCCCGTTTCGCGACGAGACGTTCGACCTGGTGGTGAGCCGGCATCCCAACGTCGTGCTCTGGGACGAGATCGCACGGGTGCTCACTCCCGGCGGGCGGTACCTGGCCCAGCAGATCGGCCCCGGCTCGAACCGCGAGCTGGCCCAGTTCCTCACGGGTCCCCGCGAGATCGGTGACGAACGCAGCCCGGCCCGCGCCGCCGCCGACGCGCGAGCCGCCGGCCTGGTCATCGACGAGCTGCGGCACGAAACGCTGCCGACCACCTTCAACGACGTGGCAGCGGTGGTGCACTTCCTCCGCAAAGTCATCTGGACGGTGCCGGACTTCACCGTGGACCGCTACCGGGGCCGCCTCGCCGATCTGCACGACCACATCCGTCGCCACGGTCCGTTCGTGGCCCACGCCCAGCGCATCCTGGTCCGGGCGCACAAGCCCGAGCACTGAGCGAACACCGCCGCCACCGGTGGGCCGAGCAGGTCCCACGAACGGGGACCTGCTCGCAGCGGCCGGCCACGGATGAACCGCGGCCGGCGGGGTAAGCAGCGACCTTGCCTGGTGGGGAGACGACCGGGTGCACGGGTGGGCGGTCCTGGACCGGCCCACCCGTGCACGCCTCGGTCAGTTCGAGGAGATCCAGTTCCAGGCCGAGACGACCCACTCGGTCTGCTGGAGCCACGCCACCCCGAGGCCGACGAGGAACACCGCCGTCGCCAGGTGCGCGCCTCGGGCGCTGCGCCGGACCCGGCCCAGCTGCCGCTCCAGCACCACCCTGCCGACCAGCCGGAACAGGGCGAACAGGCCGGCCGCCACCAACAGGCTGAGCACCAGCACCAGCAGCGGGCCGCTCAGGTCACCCTGGCCGGACAGCGCCCAGATCCCCCAGCACACGAACGCGAAGAGGCCTGCCGCAGCGCTCCATTCACCGCCGCGCCGCAGCTGCGCCATCCGCGAGCTGAGCGAACGGCGGGGCACCGGCTCACCGGGCCAACCGGTGCCGGTCGGCTCCTGCTCGACCACCGGGAACGGCTCCGTCCGCGGGGTGCGCGGCTCACCCACCGGAGCGACCCCCCGGCGAAACCCGTCACGCTGCGGCGGCACCCCGACGCCGGCCTGCGGTGGCACCTCCACGGTCCGCTCCGCCCACGGCTGCGTCTGGTCTGCCATCTCGTCCTCCCCCTGACCGACGGCAACAGCACCGCCTTGATTCGAGGGTAGCCAGCCGGCAAATCGGTCGCCGACCCCGGCCGGGGCGCGCGGCCCCGCGACGGTGCCGGATCGAACCCGGCCAGGGTACGGTCGGCTGATGGGTGACCCCGAGCGACGACGGCGACGGCTGCGCCACCACCCCGACACCGAGACGGCCCGACCGGGTGCGGACGGCCCGACGGTCAGCACGCCGGGCGTGCACGACGGTGACGAGCCGCCGCCGCGACGCAGGAGCACCGGCGGCGACGAGCGCGACGGTGAGCGGGGGCTGCGCGGGTTGGTCGGCTCCGGCTCGTCCCAGGTGGGACTGAGTGCCGCGCTACGGGCCCGCGACGCGGCCCGCCCCACCGACGACGACCTGGCCGAGGCGGAGGCCCGGGTGGTGGTCGTCCGGCGAAACTGGGTGCCCCGCGAGGACCTGCCCCGCTCGCCGCGCTGAACGCCGCACTGTCAGGGCAGGTCGGGCAGCTTCCGGGTCCGCTCGTACTCGGCCACCTGGGTGATCCGACGAGCGTGCCGCTCGTTGCCGGAGAACGGCGTGTTCAGGAACGCCTCGACGATGCCGGTCGCCTCGTCCAGGGTGTGCTGGCGGGCACCGATGGCGACGACGTTCGCGTCGTTGTGCTGGCGGGCCAGCTGAGCGGTCTCGACGCTCCAGGCCAGCGCGGCGCGGACACCGGCGACCTTGTTCGCGGCGATCTGCTCACCGTTGCCGGAACCACCAATGACCACTCCGAGGCCCGTCTCGTCGGCCACCACCTGGTCGCCTGTGTGCAGGCAGAACGTGGGGTAGTCGTCGTCCGGGTCGTAGCTGTGCGGGCCGACGTCGACCACGTCGTAGCCCTGCATGGCCAGGTGGTTGGCCAGGTGCACCTTCAACTCGAAACCGGCGTGATCGGATCCCAGGTAGACGCGCATACCGGGCAGTCTGTCAGGCCGCGCTCGGGGACGTCACAGCGGCGGCGTCCCCGAGCCGGGTTCGTCACACGGTCGTGGGGATGAGGCTCAACGCGGCAGCTCGGCGACGACCAGCCCGCCGCGCGCCTTCGGGGTGAACCAGGTGCTCTTGCGGGGCATCTTTTCCCTGGCCAGGTTGACGGCGACGAAATCTGCCACTGTCACCGGCGCGATCAGGATGGCCAACTCGGCCCGGCCGGCGTCGACCTCACCGGTGAGCCAGCTCGCCGGGTAGTCGCCGCCGACGTAGGTGATTCGCTTGTCGCCCGGTTCCAGACCGAGCGCGTCGCGCAGCACCAGCCGCTCGACCAGGGCGTGGTCCAGGTTTTCCAGGCGGGCGGAGGCGGTGGCGGGCAGGCGTACCGCGTACCCCTGGCCGTCGAGGCGGAGGTGCACGGTGCCGCCGGCCGCCGGGACCTCGACCGGGCCGTTGATCGGCTCGACCTCGGCGCCCGCGGCCCGCAGCCGGTCGAGCAGCTCGGCCGGGGTGGTGGTCAGCTCGCTGACCAGCCGGTTGTACGGCTGGATGGCCACCGACGCGGGGGTGGTGACAACGGCCAGGAAGCGCGGCAGCCCTCCGGTCTGCGCGGCCAGGCTGCGGTGGTTGCCGTCCGCGACGACCAGGTCCCCACCACCGGCGAGAGCCGTCAGCGTGGCCTGCTCCGGGCCGGGGCCGAGCAGCCAGATGGCGTGCGTGCGCCCCGCCTGGTCGGTGTCCGTCGCGGCGGGCGCACCGGCCGTGTCGGTCGCCGCCGCGAGCGCGGCGTGCAGCTCGTCGCCACGCCCCGTCTGAAGCAGGAGTACGGGTGAGAGCAGGTGGCCCAGCGCGTCGGCCAGCGCCACCCGCTCGCGCACCTTGGCGATGAAGACGTCCTCGTTGCGGATGACCAGGCCCGGCTCGTCCGCCCGGGTGGAGATCTGGTCGGTGTCCACCATCGCGAACAGCCCGTACGCCGGCTCCTCGCCGGGCGCGCTGATCCGGTAGAGGACCACCACCTGCTCGGCGGGGGTGTAGCTGCCGTCGGCCTTGGCCTCGGCGAGGCGGGCCACCGCGTCCGGCAGCGCGTCGAGGAACGACCTGCCCAGGCTCTGCGCGGCGCGATGCGGCATCTCGATGCCGAGAGCGCTGTGCGGGTTCGACTCGATGATCGCGGTGATCTCCGCGTCGTCGGCGAACTCGTCGTAGTTTTGCGCGCCGGTGCCGCCAGTGGTGACCCAGGCCCGGGTGATCGGATGCACGACCGTCATGCCCACTGACGCTACCGGCGACGGTGTCGCCGCCGACGGGGACCCGCGGGGCGTCCACCAGATGAAAGCGACAGGTGGGGCCCAGCCGGTCAGCCGGCGCGGTCGGAGGTGCCCCGGCGATGCTTACCCGCGCTCACCGGCCCGCCGTTGCCACGCCGACCGGTCCCGACAGGCCCGGTGTTCAGGGCGCGGCGGGGCGACGCGGGCGGCCCCGGCACGGGACGGTCGGGAGGAGGCGTGGGCACGGGCCGCGGGCTCAGCGGCGGGGTCGGCACCGGCCGCGGAGGAGCCGGCGCCGGCGGCGGAGGCGCCGGTTCGGCCGGCGCCGCCCCCGACGGCACCAGCGCCGACGCGTTGGTCGGCACCGCGTCGACGGACGACGGCAGTGGGTCGACTGCCCTGGGCGGGGTGAGCCGGGAGGTCACCGGAACCCGGGCCACGCCCACCACGATGGGCGGCGCGAGTAGATCCACCAGGTGGGCGGGCAGGTCCGGGCGGACCGTCGGCCAGCGGGAGTCGTCAACGGACCAGTAGTCAGCGCCGGGAGTCTCGATCACCCCCTGCCGGGTCAACTGATCGTCACCGGACGCACGGTGCTTGGCCATCGGGATTTGCCTCCACGAACTGCGGCGTGCGGCCCTTCGGGTCGCTGCGGCGGACACCGAGGGAAACGACGCCGCCCGCCTCCCGGTGACGCCACGACCCTGCGCCGACCTCGGCATCGGACGAGAAACGCCCCCGTCCGCGCCACTGAGGCAGGCACGGACGGGGGCGCGGTGGTCGTCGCTCAGTCGAAGATCGGGCTCTGCTCGCGGGTGCGCTTGAGCTCGTAGAAGCCCGGCGTGCCGGCGACCAGCAGCACGCCGTCCCAGAGCCGGCCGGCGGCCTCCCCCTTCGGAGCCGGAGTGATCACCGGGCCGAAGAACGCGACCGGGGCGCCGTCCGGGCCGGGCGCGTGCACCACCGGAGTGCCCACGTCCTGCCCGACCGGGCGCATGCCCGCCTCGTGGCTGGCCCGCAGCGCCTCGTCGTAGTCGGTGCTGTCGGCGGCCGCGGCCAGTGCCGGGTCGAGGCCGGCCTCGGTGAGCGCGGCCACGTACAGCTCCGGACCCCGCTCCTGCTTCTGCAGGTGGATCCGGGTGCCGAGGGCGGTGTAGAGCGGGCGCAGCACGTCATTGCCGTGCAGCTGCTCGGCGGCGATGCAGACCCGCACCGGGCCCCACGCGGTCTTCAGGAACTCCTTGTAGTCCTCGGGCAGTTCGTCCCGGCCGTCGTTGAGCACGGCCAGGCTCATCACGTGGAAGCGGATGTCCACATCCCGGATCTGCTCGACCTCGAGCAGCCAGCGGGAGGTGATCCACGCCCACGGGCAGGCCGGGTCGAACCACATGTCGGCGGTGACACGTTCGGTCACTGTGAGATCCCTTCGCGACGGGTGGCGCCGACAGGTCGGCGTCTCAGGTGAATCTTCACCCCGCAGCGCATTGACCGGCACCCGAATGAGAGCGTGACCTCGGCCACCGCGGGCTGCCCGTACATGGAAGACTCGATTCGGGCCAGCCGTCACGAGCGGTAGGCGAACGGGCGCCGCCGGGCGTACGGCGACATGTGGGATGGAGACGAACAGTGCCGGGAGTGCGCAACCTGACGCAGGTCGAGGCGACCGAGCGGGCACGCCTGCTCAACGTGACGGGGTATGACATCAGTCTGGACCTGTCCAGTGCCGTGCTGGCGGCCGACGGCCGCACGTTCAGGTCGACGACCGAGGTCCGGTTCCGCTGCTCCGAACCGGGCGCGAGCACCTTCATGGAGGTGGCCGCCGAGTCGGTGCGGTCCGCGACGCTGAACGGCACGCCCGTCGACCTCTCCGACTGGTCCGCCGAGAAGGGCCTGACCCTGTCCGGGTTGGACAGCGACAACGTCCTGGTGGTCGACGCCGACTTCGGTTACTCCAGCAGCGGGCAGGGTCTGCACCGGACAGTCGACCCGGTGGACGGCGAGACCTACCTCTACAGCCAGTTCGAGACGGCCGACGCCCAGCGGGTGTACGCCTGCTTCGACCAGCCCGACCTGAAGAGCGTCTACACCTGGCACGTCACAGTGCCGGCGCACTGGCGGGCGGTCTCCAACATGCCGGTGCAGCGGGAGGAGCCGGCGGGTGCGGCGCTCAAGACGCTGCACTTCACCGAGTCGCCCCGGATGAGCACCTACATCACGGCGATGTGCGCCGGGCCGTACCACGAGGTGCGCGACGCGCACGACGGCATCGACCTGGGGGTGTTCTGCCGGGCGTCGATGGCCCAGTACCTGGACTCCGACGAGCTGTTCCTGATCACCAAGCAGGGCTTCGACTTCTTCCACGAGAAGTTCGACGTGCGCTACCCGCTGCCGAAGTACGACCAGCTCTGGGTGCCCGACTTCAACGCCGGTGCGATGGAGAACTTCGGCTGCGTGACGCACGCCGAGTCGCACTACCTGTTCCGCTCGCAGGTCACCGACTTCGAGTACGAGCAGCGGGCCAACACGATCCTGCACGAACTGGCCCACATGTGGTTCGGTGACCTGGTCACCATGCGCTGGTGGAACGACCTGTGGCTGAACGAGTCGTTCGCCGAGTGGGCCAGCCACTGGTGCAACACCAACGCGACCCGGTTCACCGAGGCGTGGACGACCTTCCTGTCCATCCGGAAGAACTGGGGCTACCGGCAGGACCAGCTCTCCTCCACCCACCCGGTCTACACGGAGATGCCGGACATGGAGGCCGTGGAGGTCAACTTCGACGGCATCACCTACGCCAAGGGCGCGAGCGTGCTCAAGCAGCTCGTCGCGTACGTGGGTGAGGAGCCGTTCGTGGCCGGGCTGCGGGCCTACTTCGGCAAGCACGCCTGGGGCAACGCCACCTTCGACGACCTGCTCACCGAGCTGGAGGCCGCATCCGGTCGGGAGCTGCGCAAGTTCGCCGCGCAGTGGCTGGAGACCGCGCAGGTCAACACGCTGCGTCCGGAGGTGACCATCGGGGCCGACGGCACGTACGAGCAGGTGCTGGTGCGGCAGGAGGCCCCGGCGGCGTACCCGACGCTGCGGACCCACCGGATCGGCGTGGGCCTGTACGACCTGACCGACGGGCGGCTGGTCCGTCGGGAGCGGTACGAGGTGGACGTGACCGGCGAGCACACCGATCTCGCCCCGCTGCGTGGCGTCCGGGCGGCCGACGTGTTGCTGCTCAACGACGACGACCTCAGCTACACCAAGCTGCGCCTCGACGAGCGCTCGATGGCGACGGTGGTGCAGCACATCGGGGGCTTCGACTCGTCGCTGGCCCGCGCGCTCTGCTGGACCGCCGCGTGGGACATGACCCGCGACGCCGAGCTGTCCGCCCGCGACTACGTGGCGCTGACGCTGAGCGGGCTGCCCGCGGAGACCGACATCAACCTGGTCACCGCCACCCTGCGGCAGGCGACCACCACGCTCACCCTGTACGCCGACTCGGCGTGGGCGCCGACCGGCTGGGCTGACCTGGCCCGTACCGCCCGCGACGCGCTCGCCGCCGCCGAGCCCGGCAGCGGGTTCCAGTTGGCCTGGGCCCGCGCGTTCACCTCGGCGGTCCGCTCCGAGGAGGACCTGGCCACGCTGCGCGGTTGGCTGGACGGCACCGGGATGCCGGCCGGGCTGACCGTCGACACCGAGCTGCGCTGGTCGGTCCTGGCCGCGCTGGTGGCCAACGGTGGCGCCGGGGCCGCCGAGATCGAGGCGGAGCTGAGCAACGACCGCACTGCCAGCGGCGAGCGGGAAGCCGCGTACGCGCACGCGTTGGTGCCGACGGCCGAGAACAAGGCCGCCGTGTGGGCCCTGCTCACCGGCCCGGACGCGCTGCCCAACTGGCGGCACCGGGCGCTGTTGCAGGGCTTCGCCCACCCGGCGCAGGTGGAGCTGGTCACGCCGTACCGGGAGCGGTACTTCGCGGCGATCGGGCAGGTGTGGGCCACCCGGGACAGCGAGCCGGCGCAGGAGTTCGCCCAGCTGGCGTACCCGACGTACCTGGTGGATGACGACACGGTCGCGGCCACCGACGCGTGGCTGGCCGCTGACGGGCACCCGGCCCCGCTGCGTCGGCTGGTGGCCGAGGGCCGCGACGGTGTGGTGCGGGCGCTGAAGGCCCGCGCGAAGGACGCCCAGAGCGCCTGAGCAGCGTTGTCCGGCCCGGGGCCGGCGTGGGTGTGAGCCCGCGCCGGCCCCGGACCGTCGGTGGCGAAGATCGTGCTCGAACATGGAAAGAGGGGCCTCAGCCGCAGCCGAGGCCCCTCTTTCCTGGATCGGGCACGATCGTGCATGCCCGTGCGTCGTGTGTCGGTCAGCCCTTGCCGGCGTGGCTGGCGAGCTGGTCGAGGCCGTTGATGATGCCACCGGCCAGGTCACCGCCGCTGAACGCGCCGACCATGGAGAGCGCGGCCAGCTTGGCGTACGTGTCCGGGATGCGCTTGCGGGCGTACCGCCCGGTGATGATCTCCAGCTGACGCTGGTTGGGTGACACGGCGATCAGCACCGACTTGTCGGGCTCGGCGAGCTGACGGTGCAGCCGCTGGGCGTGCTCACGGATCGGCTCGTCGAGACCACCGACGAAGACCGAGAAGACCAGACCCGTGCCCTTGTCGGCCAGGCGCAACGCCTCGTCGATGCGCAGCAGCTGGCGGGTCGAGAACGGCCCGTCGAGCACCTCGGGCGGATTTTCCGACCCGGCCTGCTTCTCACCAACGGTCACTTGCGCCTCCGGTTCCACCGGCCGGCGCCTCGACGCTGGCCTGCTCAAGCTTGTGGCTGGTCAGCGCGGGCGCCTGCGCCCCCGCCGTCAGCGCGGTGCCGGCCGAGTCGGCCAGCTGCTCCGGACGGCCCAGGAACCAGACCGGAGTGAAGTCGAAGGGCCGGCCCGGCCGGTAGCGCTTCGCGCCACCGCCACCACCGGTGGCACCCCCACGGCTACCGGCGTACGACAGGCCGGCGATGACCAGCACCGCGGCCAACGGGATGCCGACGAAGACCAGCAACGTCTCGGTAACAGACAATCCCAACGCCCCCAGGCGGAAGAAGGACGACCTTGAACAACCGGGTCGGATGGACGATCACGCTGCCGACCGCCCGACTCCGTCACCATTCACGTTAGCGGAGTCGACGGCCCGCCAGATTGCGGGGTGCCGATCCCATCCGTCACTGGAGTTCTCCAGTTGCGCAGCGGTAGCGATAAGCCGCGCGTCGTCGCCGTACCGACCGGTGAGCAGCACCCCGACGGGCAGGCCGTCGGTGGTGGTACCCAGTGGCAGGGAGACGGAGGGATCGCCGGTGACGTTGAAGATGGCGCAGTAGGGCGAGAACCGGCGTTGCCTGTCGAAGTCGGCCGCCGGGTCCGCGTCGGCGGTGAACCAGCCGACGGGTGCCTGCGGGGTGGCCAGGGTGGGACAGAGGAGCAGGTCGCAGCCGGCGGTGCGGCGGGCACCGAGGCGCACCTGTGCCTGCAACTCCCCGAGGGTGGCGGACAGGGTGCCAGCGGAGAGTTCGGCGCCCCGGGCCCGGAGCAGCCGGGTCAACGGCAGCAGCTCCGCCTCCCGCTGGGGTGGCACCGGGGAGAGCGCCAGCACGTACCAGAGGATCTCGAACAGCGGCCACGCCGCCGGCCCGAGCGGCGGCGGCACCTCGACCACCTCGTGGCCGGCCGCCGTGAGCAGCGCGGCGGCCCGGTCCACCACGGCCACGCAGTCGGGATGCACCGGTTCGTCGGCGAGCATCGGCGTGGTGAACCGGCCGATCCGCAGCGGGCCGGGCTCGGCCCGGCGCGCGACGGCCAGGTAGCCGCCGGACGGCGCGGGCGGCGGCAGGTAGGGCTCACCGGGGACCGGAACGGCGATGACGTCCAGCAGTGCCGCGACGTCGGTGACCGTCCGCCCGAGCGGGCCGCTGGTGGGCAGGCCGAACGCGCCGGAGCCGATCGGCCCGCCGGAGACGAGGCCCCGACTGGGCTTGTAGCCGACCAGGCCGCACAGTGACGCCGGGATGCGCAGCGACCCACCGCCGTCGGACCCCTGGGCGACCGGGACCAGCCCGGCCGCGACCGCCGCCGCCGCGCCGCCGCTGGACCCGCCCGCTGTGTACGCCAACTGCCACGGGTTGCGGGCCGGCGGCGCGACCCGGCCCTCCGAGTAGAGCGAACAGCCCAGCTCGGAGGTGGTCGTCTTGCCCAGGCTGACCAGACCGGCGGCCTTGATGAAGCGGACCACGTCGGCGTCGACCGGCGGGACGAAGTCGAAGAAGGCGGCCGAACCGAAGGTGGTGCGAATCCCGGCGGTGAGCGTCAGGTCCTTGATCGCGGTTGGCACGCCGTGCAGCGGGCCGCGCTCCTCTTTCGGCACCGCGTCGGCGGCGCGCGCGGCCTGCCGGGCGAGGTCGGGTGTGACGGTGACGAACGCGCCCACCGTGTCGCCAAGCGCCGCCACCCGGCGCAGGGAATGCTCGACCAGGTCGACGCTGGACAGCTCGCCGCGGGTCATCGCGGCGGCCTGCTCCAGCGCGGTCAGGTCGTGCGGCTCGGCCATGCCGTCATCCTGCCGGCAGTCGGCCCTTCGCGCAGCCGACACGCGCTGGCGATCGGAAACGGGCCAACCGGACACCCGCTGCCCGCTTGCCGGGTCGAGCCGCAGATCTTGGACAGTCTCCGTTCACTGCTGACGGAAACTGTCCAAGATCTCCTCGCGCCGACGAGGCCGTGCTCAGCCGTGCAGGAAACGGAGGGCGTTGGCGGACAGCAGCTTGTCGCGTTGGCCCTCGCTGAGGAAGTCGGCCGCGTGGACCACGGCGCCGGCCGGCCGTTCACCCAGCGGGTACGGGTAGTCGCTGCCGACCAGCACCCGATCCTCCCCCAGGGTGTCGACCAACAGCCGCAGGGCGGGCGGCGCGAAGACCACCGAGTCGACGCTGAACCGGTCGAGGTAGCTGCTGGGCGGGCCGGCGGACGCGCCCCGGACCAGGTCGCCACGGCGGTGCCAGGCGTTGTCGGCGCGGCCGAGCCAGAACGGGAAACTGCCACCGCCGTGCGCGAAACAGATCCGCAGCGTCTCGGGCACCCGGTCGAAGACACCACCGAGAATCATCGCCAGCACCGACAGGTGCGTCTCGGCGGGCATCCCGGTGAGCCAACGGGCCATCCAACGGTCCAGTCGTGGCCCGCCCGGCATGTCCCACGGATGGACGAAGACGGGTGCGCCCACCTCGGCGCAGTGCTGAAGGAAGGTGACCACGCCGGCGTCGTCCAGGTCCCGGTCGCCGACGTGGTTGCCGATCTCCACGCCCACGTGCCCGGCGGCGAGGCTGCGGTCCAGCTCGGCACACGCGGCGTCCGGGTCCTGGAGCGGCACCTGGCAGAACGGCACCAGCCGGTCACCCCCGGCCGCGGTGACCTCCAGGGTCAGGTCGTTGAAGATCCGGGCGACCTTCACCGCCTGGTCGGCCGGGCGGTCGTAGCTGAAGAAGACCGGGGTGGGCGAGACCACCTGCACTGCCACGCCGTCGGCGTCCATGTCGGCCAGTCGGCGCGACGCGTCCCAGCACTCGGCGCCGACCGGGCGGAACTCCGTCTCCCCCACCATGATCATGGCGGCGCGCTCGGAGTCGACCCGCAACCACGGCCAGCCGGACCCACCGCACGCCGCGCCGAGGTCCGGCCAACCGTTCGGTACGACGTGCGTGTGCACGTCGACCACGCCTGCGGGCATCAGCCCTTGCCCGGGTGCAGGGTGCCGCAGTTGGCGCAGGTGCGTGCCGCCTCGTCGGCGTAGAACGCCTGGAACACCGGGGGCAGGTCGGCGGCGATGTCGCGGACCTGCAACTCGACCTCGTGCACCTTGCTGCCGCACTCCGGGCAGTACCACTGGAACGTCTCCAGGGTGCCCTCCTCGCGGACCCGCTCGACGACCACACCGATCGAGCCGGCCTCCGGCCGCTGCGGCGAGTGCGGGGTGTTGCGCGGCAGCATCCACATCTGCCCCTCGCGCACGTGCACGGTGCGCGGCCCCTCCGGGGTGACCAGGTTGATGTGCATGTTGCCCTTGACCTGGTAGAAGAACTCCTCGTACGGGTCCACGTGGAAGTCGGTGCGCTGGTTGGGCCCGCCCACCACCATCACGATGAAGTCGTCCCCGCCGGGGAACATCTCCTTGTTGCCCACCGGGGGCTTCAACAGGTGCTGGTTGTCGGCGATCCAGCCCGGAAAGCTGAACGGCTCGGCGATCTCACTCACGACTGACCTCCCGAGGGAAGAAGGGCCACGGCCTGGATTTCGATCAGCAGGTGCGGGTGCGGCAGCTGGTGTACCGCCACCGTCGTACGGGTCGGTCCGGAGGCGTCGAAGAACTCGGCCCACACCTCGTTGTAACCACCGAAGTCGTTCATGTTGACCAGATACGCCGTCACCTGCACCAGGTCGGTGAGGTCCGCGCCGACCGAACGCAGCAGGTCCCGCACGTTCTCGATGACGGCCCGTGTCTGCACACGGATGTCGAGGTTGGTGGTGCCGAACCCGTCCACCTCGACACCGGCGAAGGTGTTGTCCGCGCGCCGCGACGACGTACCGGAGACGAAGACGAACCCACCGGCGACCTTGACGTGCGGAAAGGCCCCCCGCGGGACGGCCTTGCCGGCCACCACCCGGGCGGTCATGACGACGCCCGCAGCGAGGCGGTTCCGAGCTTCTCGACCACGGCGCGGACGTGCGCGCCGGGGCGCAGCGGAACAGCGGCGGTGGCGGCACCGGCCAGGAAGACCCAGCCGGACTCCAGCCGCACCCCGTGCCGGCCCGCCAGCCGGATGCCCTCGTCGAGCGCCCGGCGCGGATCACCGAGGATCGCCGCCGTCGAGCCGACCTGCGCCACCCGCCCGTCGACCTCCAGCAGCACGCCCAGGTTGTCCAGCCCCGCCGGCACCGGCGACCACGGCCCGATCACGAAGGCGGCGGCCGAGGTGTTGTCAGCGACCACGTCCGGCAACGAGAACCGGAAGTCCGCGTACCGGGAGTCGATCAACTCGATGGCCGGGGCGACAGCGCGGACCGCAGTGGCGAAGTCGCCGACCGGCTCGCCCGGCTCGGGCAGCCGGTCCAGCAGGAACGCCACCTCCGGCTCGACCCGGGGATGGATGTACGCGGCCGGGTCCACGGTACCGCCGTCGGGCACCCGCATCGCGTTGGTGAGCCGCCCCCAGATCACCTCGTCCACGCCGACCTGGGCCATCTTCGCCCTGCTGGTCAGCCCCATCTTCAGCCCGACCAACCGTTCACCGGCGTTGAGCCGGCGTTGCAGCAGCGCGGCCTGCACGGCGTACGCGGTGTCCACGTCGAGGCCGGTCTCGGCGGCGAGTTGCGGGATCGCGGTGGCCGTGTCGGCCGCCGCGCCCAATTTCCCGGCGATCCCAACGATGTCCACGCCGATCATGACTGCTGCTCCTTGTCGGCCAGGTCGAGTGCCACGTCCACGATCATGTCCTCCTGACCGCCGACCATCCGGCGACGGCCCAGCTCGACCAGGATCGACCGGACGTCCACGCCGTACTTCGCCGACGCCCGCTCGGCGTGCCGCAGGAAGCTGGAGTAGACCCCGGCGTACCCGAGGGAGAGCGTCTCCCGGTCCACCTGGACCGGCCGGTCCTGCAACGGGCGGACGATGTCGTCGGCGGCGTCCATCAGCGCGAACACGTCGCAGCCGTGCTTCCAGCCGTGCAGCTCGGCCACCGCGACGAAGACCTCCAGCGGCGCGTTGCCGGCGCCCGCGCCCATGCCGGCAAGGGAGGCGTCGACGCGGACCGTCCGGCCGTGCACCGCGTCGGGGCCGACCGGCGCGGACCCGGTGACCCGGCCGTGCTCGACGGCGAGCACGCTGTTGGCCACCCCGAGCGACAGGTTGTGGTGCGCGTGGATGCCGATCTGCGTCTCCGGGGCGAGGACCTGCCGGTACGCGTCGACCCGCTGCGCCACGTCGGACATCAGCAGCCGACCGCCGGAGTCGGTGACGTAGACGCAGTGCGCCCCGTACGACTCCATGAGCTTGGCCTGCCCGGCCAGCCCGGCCGCATCGGACATGTGCGACATCATCAGGAACCCGGCCACGTCCATGCCGTTCTCCCGGGCCCAGGAGATGTGCTGGGCGGAGATGTCCGCCTCCGTGCAGTGGGTGGCGATCCGGACGCTTGTCACCCCGAGCGCCTTCGCGGCCTTCAGGTCGGCGATCGTGCCGATGCCCGGAAGCAGCAGGGTGGTGAGCTTCGCCGTGGTCAGCACCTCGGCCGCCGCGGAGATCCACTCCGCGTCGCTGGCCGCGCCGTGGCCGTAGTTGACGCTGGAGCCGGCGAGACCGTCACCGTGTGCCACCTCGATGGCGGCCACCCCGGCGGCGTCCAGCGCGGCGGCGATGGTGCGTACCTGGTCGACTGTGTACTGGTGGGCGATGGCGTGCATGCCGTCGCGCAGCGTCACGTCCTGGATGTACAGGTCGGTCATGGCGCGGCCACCTCCGAAGAACGCAGGGCGACCAGCCGCTCCGCGGTGCGCAGCGCGGCGGAGGTCATGATGTCCAGGTTCCCGGCGTACGCGGGCAGGTAGTGCCCGGCGCCGGAGACCTCCAGGAAGACCGACACCTGAAGAGCGCCGAGCCGCCGCCCGAGCGTCGGCAGGTACGCCTCGACCCGGTCGAACTGCACGTCCTGCTTGAGCCGGTAACCGGGCACGTACTCCTGCACCGCCGCCACCATCTCGGCGACCGAGGCGGCGATGGCGTCGGTGTCGGCGTCGGCGTCCGGGCAGAGGCAGTAGACGGTGTCGCGCATCAGCAGCGGCGGGTCCGCCGGGTTCAGCACGATGATCGCCTTGCCCCGTTCGGCCCCGCCCACCACCTCGATGGCGCGGGCCGTGGTCTCGGTGAACTCGTCGATGTTGGCCCGGGTGCCCGGCCCGGCGGACTTCGACGCGATCGAGGCGACGATCTCCCCGTACGCCACCGGGGTCACCCGGCGAACTGCGGCGACGATCGGCACCGTCGCCTGCCCGCCACAGGTCACCATGTTGACGTTGGGCTGGTGCAGGTGCTCGTCGAGGTTGACCGGCGGCACCACGTACGGGCCGAGCGCGGCAGGGGTCAGGTCGACCACAGTGCGGCCGAGGGCGCGCAGCACCTCGTCGTGGCGTCGGTGCGCGCCGGCCGAGGTGGCGTCGAACACCAGCTCGACGTCGGCGAACTCGGGCATCGCGACGAGCCCGTCCACTCCTTCGGCGGTGGTGGCGACGCCGAGCCGGCGAGCGCGCGCCAGGCCGTCGGAGGCCGGGTCGATGCCGGCCATCGCCACCATGCGCAGGCTGTCACTGAGTCGCAACACCTTGATCATCAGGTCGGTGCCGATGTTGCCGGAACCGAGCACCGCCACGTTGGTGGTCACTGACCGCCCCTGTCGCTGAAGGATGTCCGTACCGAACCAAGACCGGAGATCCGGGCCTCGTACGCGGCACCCGGGGTGACCGGGACCATCGGACCGAGCGCCCCGGAGAGCACCACGTCCCCGGCGCGCAGCGGGTCACCGGCGCGGGCGAGGGTGCCGGCCAACCACTGCAGGGCGTGCAGCGGGTTGCCCAGGCAGGCGGCGCCCGCGCCCACCGAGACCGGCTCGCCGGCGTGCTCCAGCACCATTCCGCACAGTCGCAGGTCCACGTCGGCGAGCCGACGCGGCGTGGTGCCGAGCACGAAGAGCCCGCTGGAGGCGTTGTCGGCGACGGTGTCCACTATGGAGATGTCCCAGGCGGCGATCCGGGAGTCGACGATCTCGATCGCCGGCAGCACGTGGTCGACCGCGCGGATCAGGTCGACTGTGGTGAGCTGCGGGTTCGGGAGATCCTTGTCGAGCACGAAGGCGATCTCCGCCTCCACGCGGGGCTGGAGCAGCCGGTCGATGGGCACCTCGACCCCGTCACCCACCGCCATCGCGTCGGTCAGCATGCCGAAGTCCGGTTGGAACACCCCGAAGGTCTCCTGCACGGCCCGGGAGGTCAACCCGATCTTCGCGCCGACCCGGCGTTCGCCGCGACCCTGCCAGGCCCGCGCCTGGAGTTGCTGCACCCGGTACGCGGCCTCGACGTCGCCCGCCGGCAACAGCCGGCCCCGAAGCGGAGCGCACGGCTTGCCGGTGCTGCGAGCGTCGGCCAACTCCCGGTTGGCGGCCTCGATGTCAGCTTCCATGCCCGCTCCCTCGCTACGGCTCACGACAGGTCCACGCAGACGTTAGTGAGTTCGGAGTAGAAGTTCAGCGAGTGCACGCCGCCCTCGCGACCGATCCCGGACGCCTTCACCCCGCCGAACGGGGTCCGCAGGTCACGCAGGAACCACGTGTTGACCCAGACGATGCCGGCGTCGAGCCGAGCGCCGGCCCGGTGCGCGACGCCCACGTCCCGGGTCCACACGGTCGCCGCCAGGCCGTACTCGGTGCCGTTGGCGAGGGCGTACGCCTCGTCCTCGGTGTCGAAGGGCGCGATGTGCACCACCGGGCCGAAGATCTCCTCCTGATTGGTGCGGGCGTCCGGGCCGAGCCCGGTGAGGACCGTCGGCTGCACGTACGACCCGCCGTCGCGGGTGTCGCCGAAGGTGGGCGTGCCGCCGCCGGTGAGCACCTCGGCGCCCTCCGAGCGGGCCAGCTCGTACGCGCCGAGCACCTTCGCCCGGTGCTGGTGGGAGATCAGCGGCATGGTGGCGGTGGCCTCGTCGGTCGGCCAGCCGTACGCCAGCTCGCCGGCCCGCTCCGCCAGCCGGGTGGTGAACTCCTCGAAGACCGGGCGCTGCACGTAGATGCGCTCGGTGCAGAGGCACACCTGCCCGCCGTTGGTGAAGCTGGACCGCACCGAGCCGGCCACCGCGGCGTCCAGGTCGGCGTCGGCGAAGACCAGGCCGGCGTTCTTGCCGCCGAGTTCGAAGCTCACCGCCTTCACCCCGTCGGCGGCGGCCCGCATGATCGCGCCGCCGGTGGCCGACTCGCCGGTGAAGGTGATCGCGTCGACGCCCGGGTGACGGGTGAGGAACTCACCAGCCGAGTCCGGCCCGAAGCCGTGCACCAGGTTGAACACCCCGGCCGGCACGCCAGCGGCGGCCATCACCTCGGCGAGCACCGTCGCCGAGGCGGGAGTCTCCTCGCTGGGCTTGACCACGACGGCGTTGCCGCAGGCCAGCGCCGGAGCCACCTTCCAGGTGAGCAGCAGCAGCGGCAGGTTCCACGGCACGATGACCGCGACCACGCCGACCGGCTTGCGCAGCGCGTAGTTGAGTGCCCGGCCGCCGGTCGCTGTGACAGTCGTGAACGACTCGGTGGGGGCGGTCGCCACGATCTCCGCGAACGCCCGGAAGTTCGCCGCGCCGCGCGGGATGTCCAGGGTGCGGGCCTGGGCGATGGACTTGCCGGTGTCGGCGACCTCGGCGGTGACCAGGTCGTCGAAGCGGCGCTCCAGCTCGTCGGCGACGCGGCGCAGCACCTCGGCGCGCTCGCGCTCCCCCATCCGGCCCCACGGCCCCCGCAGCGCCGCCCGGGCGGCGGCCACCGCGTCATCCACAGTGGACTGGGACGCCTCGTTCACCTCGAAGACCTGCTCCCCGGTGACCGGGCTGGCCTTGGCGAACGTACTTGCGCCGTCGACGAACTCGCCGGCGACGAAGTTACGCAACCGCTGCGGGCCACTCGGCGCGTGGCCGGCCATCAGCCGCGGATCCCAGTTGCCGGTCATGCCCGCCCCCCTCGGCTCAGTGCCGCACCGACCGCGCCGACCAGCAGCAGCGCCGCCCCGCCGACGACCGCCCCGAGCACCCGGTGCTGTCGGCGCACCCGGCGGCGCACCTCCGCGTACGGGGTGGTGGAGAACGACACCAGCTCGTACTGGGAAACGTACCGGCCGGGCAGGGCCCGTTCCAGTGCGTGCTCCACCCGCCGCCGGGTCTGGAAGACCGGGGAGGCGACCTTGTCCCGCATCTCCACGAAGTTGGTCAGCGCCATCGTCGCGATGGCCTCGGCGTTCTCCTGTCGGCGCCGCTGGAACAGCGGCAGCGCCGCCAACCAGTCGTCGGCGCACTCGTCCAGGCAGCGGTCCAGCTCCACCACGTCCTCGAAGGCGCAGTTGGCGCCCTGGCCGTAGAACGGCACTATCGCGTGCGCCGCGTCGCCGAGCAGGCCGACCTTCCCGTTGACCTGCCACGGGGTGCAGCGCACAGTGCCGAGCACGCCCACCGGGTTGTGCTGGTAGTCGTCGACAAGGTTCGGAGCCAGCGGGACCACGTCCGGGTAGTGCTCGGTGAAGTGCCGTTCGATCTCCGCCGGGCTGGTCAGCGAGGCGAAGCTGCCGGCGCCGTCGTTGGGCCAGAACAGCGTGCAGGTGAAGGAGCGGTCCGGGTTCGGCAGCGCGATCATCATCGAGGTGCCGCGCGGCCAGATGTGCAGCGCGTCCGGGTCCAGGGCGAAGTCCCCGCCCAGCGGCGGAATCGTCAGCTCCTTGTAGCCGTAGTCGAGGAAGTCCACGCTCTCGTCCAGCAGCCCGTACGCCAGCAGTTGCCCGCGCACCGCGGAGCCGGCGCCGTCGGCGCCCAGCACTACCGACGCCTTCGCCGCGACCGGGCCCTGTGGGGTCTCGAAGCTCAGGGCGCCGTCGGTCGGGTCGAGCCCGACCAGCCGGTGGTCGAAGACGACCCGCACGCCCGGCAGCGCTGCGGCCTCGTCCAGCAGGGCGTTGTTCAGCGCACCCCGGCTGATCGAGTTGATCGCCCGGTCGCCGGCCGCGCTGTACGACTGGAACTGCTGCTCGCCCTCGACCGGGTGGATCATCCGGCCGCGCATCGGCAGCGCGTCGGTCATCACCTGCTCGGCCAGCCCGATGCGGCGCAACGCGTCCAGGCCGCGCTCGGAGAGCGCCAGGTTGATCGACCGACCGCGTTCGGCGGTGCCGACGCGCGGGTCGGAGCGGCGCTCGTAGAGGGCCACCGGGTAGCCACGCCGGGCCAGGAAGCAGGCCGCCAGACAGCCGGCCAGCCCGGCACCGATGATCGCAATCTCGTCACGTCGCGCGGTCATGAGGTCGCCCCCACCGTGGCGGCGAGCGCGGCGGCGGCCCGCCAACAGTCGAGGTACGTGGAGTAGAGCGGCACCGGAGCGAACCGCACGACGTCGGGTTCGCGGGCGTCGGCGATGACCCCGTGTTCGTACCGTAGGCGTTTGGTCAGCTCGGCGGCGCTGCCCGAGCCGATGCGCACGGAGAGCTGGCAGCCTCGGCGGACCGGGTCGCGCGGGGTGACCACCCGCAGCGGCCGGCCGACTGTCACCTCGTCGAGCAGTGACTCCAGCCAGCCGGTGAGGCGCTGACTGCGCACGCGCAGCGCGGTCATCCCCACCGCGTCGAACAGCTCCAGTGAGGTACGCACCGGGCCCATCGCGAAGATCGGCGGGTTGGAGATCTGCCAGGCCTCCACAGTGGCCGGTGGCCGGGACACCGGCGTCATCTCGAACCGGGTGGCCGCCGCGGTGCTCCACCACCCCTCGAACCGGGGCAGGTTCGCGTCGCCGAGGTGCCGCTCGTGCACGAAGACGCCCGCCAGCGCACCCGGGCCGGAGTTCAGGTACTTGTAGGAGCACCACGCGGCGAAATCGACGTCCCAGTCGTGCAGGGCCAGCGGCACGTTGCCCACCGCGTGGGCCAGGTCCCAACCGACCACCGCGCCGGCGGCCCGGCCGGCAGCCGTGATCGCCGGGATGTCCAGCAGTTCACCGGTGAGATAGTTGACCCCGCCGAGCAGCAGCAACGCCACCCGGTCCCCCTCGGCGGCCAGGTAGTCGGTCACGTCCTCGGTACGCAGGGCGTCCTCACCCGCGCGCGGACGCAACCGGACCACCGCGTCGTCCGGGTCCAGGCCGTGAAACCGGGCCTGGCTGCGCACGGCGTAACTGTCCGAGGGGAACGCGGCGTCCTCGATGACGATGCGGGTGCGCGCGCCGGCCGGTCGGTAGAAACTCACCATCAGCAGGTGCAGGTTGACGGTGAGCGAGTTCATCACCACGGCCTCCGCGGGCCGGGCGCCGACCAGTCGTGCGGCCGGCCCGGTCAACAACTCGTGGTACGGCAGCCAGGGGCGCTCCGCCTCCAGGTGACCCTCCACGCCGAGCCGCCCCCACGCGTCCAGGTCGGCCAGGAGTTCGTCGCGGGTGGCCCGAGGTTGCAGGCCGAGCGAGTTGCCGGCCAGGTACGCCGACTCACTGTGCTCGCCGCCGTCGGCCGGCGGCACGTGGAACAGGTGCCGGTGACCGGGGTCGGCCTCGTCACGGCGGTGCGCCTCTTGTTCTGGGGTTTGCATGTCTCGCTCTCCGGTCACATCGCGGTGCGGGCCGACCACAGCTCCGGGAAGACCACCCGGGCCATGCTGCGCTGCAACCACGCCAGGCCGGCGGAGCCTCCGCTGCCGACCTTGGCGCCCATCGTCCGCTGCACCGCCTTGACGTGGTTCCAGCGCCAGTCGCCGAACTCCTCGGCGACAGCGCTCAGCGCCTCGCCGAGCAGCCGCAGGTGATTGTCCGGGCTGGCGTCGTCGTAAATTCGTACCCAGGCCGCCTCGACCAACGGGTGCGGGTCGTGTTCGACGGCAACGTCCCGGTCGAGCAGGTCGGCGGGCAGGTCGAAGCCGCGCCGGGCGAGCAACGCGAGCACGTCGTCCCAGAGGCTCGGGGAGGACAGCGCGGCGCTCAACTCGGCATGCACCTCGGCCTGCCGGCGGAACGGACGGATCAACGTCGGGTCGCGCAGCCCGAGCAGGAACTCCAACTGCCGGTACATCGCCGACTGGAAGCCGGAGGCTTCACCGAGCAGATTGCGGAACCGGTTGAAGTCGGCCGGGCTCATCCAGCGCAGGCCCTGCCAGGCGGCGTTGAGCCCCTCCAGGTGCAGCTTGGCTCGGCCCAGCGGGGCCAACGCCTCCCAGATCTGATCGGCGCGGATCAACCGCTGGGTCTCGCGCAACTCGTGGCAGGTCAGCCCGAAGTACAGCTCCATGATCTGGCTGACCATCAGGAAGGACATCTCGCCCGGGTCGCTGCTGAGCGGGTGCTGCATCTTGTGCAGGGCGCTGGCCTGCACGTACGCGTCGTACGGCACCATGTCGGCGAACTCCAGGGTCGGCTCACCGCCGGTGCGCTCCGCCTGCGCGACGCGCTGTCCGGGGGTCACCGGCTGCACCGTGGCACGGCGGTTCGGCGCCCGCCGCTCCGTCTGATCCACCATCTCGTCTCCCTCCCCCGGACTAGCCGACGTCATGATCTCGCGGCCGGATCGGCCTGCGGAATGCCGAATCAACGGCTCTCGCCGCCTTCTCCTGGCAAACCAAAGGCAACTAGGCGAAGTCGGTTCACGAAAGTAAGGTCTGAGCGTGGACGACATGGACTGGGCGCTGCTGCGCGAGTTGCAGGCCGACGCGCGGCTCTCCTTCAGCGAGTTGTCCCGCCGGGTGCACCTGTCGCCACCGTCCGTCGCGGAGCGGGTCCGCCGGCTGGAGGAGGCCGGAATCATCACCGGCTACCACGCCCACGTCGACCTGGGCCGCGCCGGCCGTACCGTTGTCGCGCTGATCCGGATGTCCTGCTACGGCGCGCGGTGCATCCTGCACGACCCGGCGGTGGCCGACTGGCCGGAGATCCTGGAGATCCACCGGATCACCGGGGACGCATGCAGCGTGCTGAAGGTGGCGGCCGGCTCGATCGGCGCGTTCGAGGGAGTCATCGACCGCCTCGCCCCGTACGGCCAACCGTCGAGCACGATGGTCCTCTCCTCCCCGCTGAACTGGCACCCCGTCACCCCCCTCCCCACCACCGGGCCCGCCCCCCGCCCCCGCTAACCCCGCCCCGCCCCCCGCCCCCGCCCCGCCCCGCCCCGCCCCCGCGATCTTGCAGTTTCTGTTGGCGAAATGTCGGCTGAGAGACGTTTCGTCAGCGCAGAAAGTCCAAGATCGCGAGGGTGGGTGGGTGGGGTGGGGCGGGTTTGCCTCCGGGCCAGCGGGAAAGCAGCGCGCGTGCCCAGGGGAGGGTTCCGGCGGTCGTCGCCGGTTGGGGGGAAATCATGCAGGCAATCCGCACGATCAACCGCGCGCTCTCGTCCGCACTGACACTGGTGGGGCTGGTCGGGGCGTTCGTCCTGTTGTCGGTCGCGCCGGCGCGAGCCGGCGAGAACGTCTTCGTCGAGGTGACACCGAACAGCGCCCAGGCCGGCAGTCGGGTCAACATCAAGGCGAGCTGCGACAACGACAACAACAACCGGCAGTCCAACGTGCACTCCGACGCGTTCGGGCACGTGATGCTCAAACCAGACAAGGGCTTTCTGACCGGGCAGGTAACCATTCCGAGGGACAAGGCGGCCGGTGACTACCCGGTCGACCTGAGCTGCGAGAACGGCCAGACGGCGTCGACCACGTTGACAGTGTTGAACATGGCCTCACCCAGCAAGGGCCCGGCGACCGGTGGCGGTGGGATGGCCGGCGGGCGTGGCACCGGCTCGCTGCTGGTGCTCGGTGGCGTGGCGTTGGTGGCCACCGCGATAGTGCTCGGGATGGCCGGCGGTCGACGTCGATCGGGGGCCGGCTCCTGAGCCGGATCACCAATGACCCGCAGATCCGCGCGTGCGCGGCCGGAGCGCCGCGCCCGCCTCCGGGCCGGGCCGGCGCTACGCGCGTCCGGCCGGCTGGTGGCCCGCGTCTCCGGGCGGCTGCGCCGGGTCGCCGGGCAGGCCGTGTCGGCCAGCGTCACCACCACCGATCCGGCCGCCGGCCCGCTGCCACCGCGGCGTCCGGCCGGGCCGTCGTCGGTCCGACACCGCTTCGGTACGAGCCCCGGTTTTCCGGTGCTGGCCATCGCCGCGCTGATGGTGCTGATCGTGGCGATGCTCGGCGTCGAGCAGGTGACCGGGATGAGCCTGCTGCCGGACCGGCTCAGCGCCGGCCTGCGACCGCCTCCGAAGAAGTTCCCGGTACTGCCGGCCAGCCATCCCACCAGCCTCACCATCGAGAAGATCGACGTGCGGGCGCCCGTACACGACGTGGGCATCGCCCCGGACGGCACGATCGCCGTGCCGGACGCGGCCCGCGCCCAGGAGGCCGGCTGGTACGACCAGGGGCCCACCCCGGGCCAGTACGGCCCGGCCGTGATCGTCGGGCACGTCGACACCACCAGCGGGCCGGCGGTCTTCCACAAACTCCGCGAGCTGCGCTCCGGTGACGAGATCGAGGTCACCCGCACCGATCAGCGCGTGGCGGTCTTCGAGGTCAACTCGGTGGAGAAGTTCGACAAGGACGGGCTGCCGGTGGACGAGGTGTACGGCGACTTCAGTCGCCCGAGCCTCCGACTGATCACCTGCGGCGGCCAGTGGGTAGGCGGCGAGACCGGCTACGCGGACAACGTGGTGGTCTTCGCCTCGCTGGTCAAGGCGCGTTCAGGCGGTTGACCGGCCTCGACGTACTCGGTGAGCCGGGCGGCCCCGGTGAGCATGGCCAGGCCTCGCTCGGTGAGCCGTTGCCGCCACTGGCGCAGCGACGCGGCGAGCGGTTCGGCACCGCCAGCGTCGCGCACTCGACGCAGCACGCCAGCGATGTGGTCGAGCCGGTACCCGCCGCGGCGCAACAGGTGCGCCAGTTCGGCGTCCCGGACGTCGTCGGGACGGTAGAGCCGGTAGTGGGTCAGCGGATCACGTACCGGTCGCAGCACCCCCGCCCGCTCCCATTTGCGCAGCGTGGCCGGCTGTAGGCCGAGCCGGTGAGCCAGCACGCTGATCGGCACGGCTTTCTGGCTCTGCGGCTGCGGTCTCGTTCCGGTGAGCGTCGCCACCGCCGTCTCGACCGCGTCCAGGGTCTCCCGATCGCGCTGGAGCAGGGCATGGCCCTGGTCGATGATGCGCAACGCCGTGTCGATCTCACCCCGGTTGACGGCCCTCATGATCTCGCCACTGGCCGCATAGCCGTGGCCCGTGATCAACGCGAGGTAGGCACGCAGCGCGTTGGCGTGCGGCTCGGTGAAGCGACGGTAGCCGTTCGGGGTGCGCTGGGCCGGAGGCAGGACGCCGTCTCGTTCGTAGTTGCGTACTGCCTGCGCGGAGAGACCGTGGGCGCGCGCGAGGTCGACCGGTCTGCGTACCCCCGTGTTTGAAGGTTTTGTGGCTGTCACCGCGCTCCAAGGCTCGTGAGTCTCAATCGCTGGTTCAACGATACGGTTCATGGAATGCCACAATTTCTCGACCTGCTGGCGGTATCCCCGGACCTGCTCGCACTCGGCGAACCGACGCACGGTGAGTCCGCCTTCCTCCAGCTCCGCAACGAGGCCTTTCTGTCACTGGCCGAGCACGGTTACCGCTCGATCGCCGTGGAGAGCGACCGGACGGCCGGGCTGATCGCCGACGACTTCGTGCAGGGCGTCGCCGCCGTGACGCTCGACCGGGCGCTCGCCGAAGGGTTCAGCCACGGATTCGGGGCGGCCCCGGCCAACCGCGACCTCCTACTGCGGATGCGGGAGTGGAACGCCGGACGGCCGGTCGCCGAGCGCCTGACGTTCCACGGCTTCGACGCCCCGGTGGAGTTGGAGAGCGCCCCGAGCCCGCGCCGTCACCTCTCCCAGGTCTGCCAGTTCCTCGACCTGGACCGGGCTGCCGAGATCGACGACCTGATCGGGGACGAGGCGCGGTGGAGCGACCCGGCCGCGATCTGGGAACCGGGGCGATCGGTCGGGCGCTCCACCGACGCCCAGCGACTGCGGGTGCTCGCCGACGACCTGCTGACCGAGCTGTACCTGCGGGCACCGTGGAGGTCAGCGGGCTGGCCGGCGGCGTTCGTGCACGCCACGGCCGCTGTCGCGTTGCTGCGTTACCACGCCGCAGCCGCCGCACCACTGGCCCAGGAGGAACGTTTCGCCCGCCTGGCCGCGGTCCGGGACGCGCTGATGGCCGAGAACCTGCTCGCGATCCGATCGGCCGAGGCACATCGCGGACCCACGCTGGTCTTCGCGCACAACACGCACCTGCAGCGGCACCTGAGCACGATGACGCTCGCCGACACCCAGGTGTCCTGGGCCGGCGCCGGCGCGATCGTCGCATCGTTGCTGGGCGACCGGTACGCGGTGATCGCCGGCAGCCTCGGCGCGAGCCCGGCACTCGGCATCGGACCGCCCGCCGCCTCGACCTACGAGGGCCGACTCCAGCAGGAGACCGACCTTCCCCGGTACCTGCCGACGTCCGACATCGCAGCGGCCGAGCAGCGGACGCACGACTACCGTTACTTCCCGCTGGACCAGGCCACCATCGAACACGCCGACGCGATCCTGCACATCCCGACCGGTGTCGACCCGGCAGTGCTCGCCGATCGGATCGCCGCACTGCCCGGCGTCGAGCAGGTAGTGGCGAGCGAGGAGAACGGATCACCCGAGCCGGCCTGGGGCGACCGGTTCTTCTCCGTCGGCCCGGACCGCCGCCAGCCGTTCGCCACCATCGTCGAGCACGACGTGCCCGGCTTCGACGAGGCCGCACAGCTTGACCGCCCCGGCGTCTTCCGTCTCAACCTGGACCTGGGCCGGGCCGAGTTCGAGCGGCTGTTCGGCTTCCCGCCCAAGGCATTCGATGAGCACCGGCACGAGTTCGACTTCGCCCGACTGGACACCCTCGTACCGCACCCGGGCTACGCACAGTACGGCTTCGCCAGCATCGTCATGCCCGGTCCGCACCTGCTGCCCGAGATCGACCGGCTACTCGCTATCGCGTACCGCCGAGCGGTCGACCGCCACGAACGCGCGGCGCGCCGGGCGATCCGCCCGCAATCCGGAACCTGACGAAGCCCCGCCGGGTCAGGCGGCTGCCTCGGGCTCCCGCAGGTCCAGCCAGTCGGCCCAGCGGGGGTCGGGGGCGCGGTGGCCCAGCACCCGCCAGGCGGTGCCCTTCGGGGCGGTCGGCAGGGCGTGTAACCGCCACCCCATCTCGGCCGGGGTCTTGTCGCCCTTGGTGTGGTTGCACCTGGCACACGCGGCGACCACGTTCTCCCAGGCGTGCCGGCCACCCCGGCTGCGCGGAAAGACGTGGTCGATGGTCTCGGCCGGGCCTCGGCAGTAGGCGCACCGCCACCCGTCCCGCGCGAAGATCGCCCGGCGGGACAGCCCGACGTGAGTTCGGTACGGCACCCGGACAAAGCGCGTCAGCCGGACCACCGATGGCACCGGGAGCGCGTCCCGGGCGCTGTGCAGGATGCCGTCACCGTCGGCGACGCAGACCGCCTTGGCGGAGAGGACGAGGATCGCGGCGCGACGCACCGACACGACACACAGCGGCTCGTAGGTGGCGTTGAGGACCAACGCGCCGGAGCCCACAGTGGGTCGTATGTCAGGCATCGCGCTCACCCTCCCGGTTCAGCGGCTGCTGGGGACCGCCGCCGACCGGGGCCGGGCACAAGGGCCCACACGGTCGACGCCGGGCCGATCACCGACGTCCGTTGCGCCAATAGTCCCTGATCGGACCCCGGATTGCACGTACTAATCTCTCTTCTGGTAAGCGGATCACCCACGCCGGGACGGGCAACTGCTCCAGCCTGGGCGGACACTGACGTGTGGCACCCCGCCGCCGGTCCCACCGGTGCCGGGCCCGCGCCGGCCGCCTGATCGCCACCGGTCTCACCAGCCACCTCGGTACGACGCTCCAGCGCTCAGCCTCGACCGATCGGCCGACAGGTCCAGCAGCCATCCACCCCTATGGTCAGCGGCATGATCGACAAGCTTGCCGACGCGATCGTGCGCCACCGGCACGTCGTCCTGGCACTTGGGCTTCTCCTGGTCGGCGTAAACGCCGTAGCCTCGGGGCCTACGTCCGTCGTGGGGCAGCGCCTGTTGATCCTCATCTCCCTGGCGGCGCTGATCCTGGCGATCGTCATCATGGGGGTCCGTCCGGCCTACTTCGTGGTGTGGACGCAGATCCCGGCCTTCGCCACACCCGGGCCCGCCTGGACGGTGCTCTTCGCCCTGGGTTACCTCGGGCCCGCGTCCACCCGCGTCGACGCGATGCTGCGCTCGTCCAGACAGGGCACCCTGTCGACGTTCGACGTGGTTCTCGATGTTCTCTGGATCGTCCTGGCCGCGCTGCTGGTGACGTGGGCGTGGCGGGGTCACGGGGTGCGGCTGCATCCGTCCGGGGTACGGCAGACCTGGCCGCTGGGCTCGCTCACCGTGCCGTGGGAGGCCCTCCTGGCCCCGCAGATCCCCCCGGCTGCTGACCGCCGCCAGTGGCTCCCGATGAGGATCACAGAACCCCGGCTGGTTCGGCGACGCGGCATTCCGCGGAGCCGGGGGGCGTTGCGGACGGACATCGTCGACGCGGGGTTCCTCGCCGCGGTCATCGGGCACTACGTCGCCCACCCCGAACACCGGGCGGCGATCGGTAGTCAGGCCGAGTACGAAAGGCTGCGCGCCGCGTTGCCCCGGAGAGGGTGAGCAACAGGCAGCGGACGTCCTGCCCTCGACGGTAGGTCTCACCCGGCCGGTGGGTCGGCGACGGGCGCTCGGGCCCCTTGCGGTACGAAGACAGGGTGAGTGCCCCCAGCGTGACGCCCCTAGCCCTGTCCGACGCCGTCTCGGTGAGCTGCCAGGGCAGCACCTCCTGCGAGTGGATCTACCGGATCACCGGGTCGGCCTGGTTCGCCGAGGGAAGCTACTGGATCCTGCTCAAACCGCTTCGGGTGCTGCTGATCCTGGCACTGGCGATGGTGGCCCGCTGGGCGCTGCACCGGACGATCGACCGGTTGGTTCGAACGACCACCGACGGTGCGGTGCCGACGATGCTGCGGCCGCTGCGCGAGCGGGTACCCACCGCCGCCGTCGACCCTGCCGAGTTCGTGCCCGAACGACGGAGGCAGCGGGCCGAGGCGATCGGGTCGGTGCTGCGCAGCCTGACCACCGCGTTCGTCTTCGGCATCGCGCTGCTGATGATCCTGCGGGAGTTCAGCTTCGACCTGGCTCCGCTGCTGGCCAGCGCGGGGATCGCCGGCGTCGCGCTGGGCTTCGGTGCGCAGAGCCTGGTGAAGGACCTGATCGCCGGCCTGTTCATGCTGATCGAGGACCAGTACGGCGTGGGTGACAACGTCGACCTGGGCGAGGCGATGGGCGTGGTCGAGTCGGTCGGCCTGCGGGTCACCACTGTGCGCGACGGCCGCGGCGTGCTCTGGTACATCCGCAACGGCGAGATCATCCGGGTGGGTAACAAGAGCCAGGGTTGGGCCCTCGTGGTGGTGGACCTGCCCATCGGTTTCAACAGCACCGAGGAGGCCACCGCGGTGCTACGGACAGCTGCCGCCTCGGTCGCGATGGACCCGGAGCTGTCACCGGAGATCGTGGAGGCGCCCGAGGTGCTGGGTGTCGAGCAGGTGACGGTGGACGGCGCGGTCATCCGCACGGTGGTGAAGACGACAGCTGACGGGCAGTTCGCGGTGGGCCGGGAACTGCGTCGGCGTCTCGCCGAGGCGCTGGAGAATTCGGGGATCACCGCGCAGATCGCCGCGGCCCGCATCTATCCCGGTCTGTCGACCCGGCCGTTGTCCGAGGGCGAGACCGGTCAGGGCGGCGCCACCTGACACCGTCGACACTGTCCGGCAATTCAGGGGTCGCGGGCCGGCCGGCCCCTCGGGTATCGTCCGTTCGTTCAGTCGGGGAGGCGACGAACGGCCCGTTCGACCTAGCTAGTTGTCAGACGATCGGGCAGAATCCGGAGCACGCGTTCCCACCAAAGCGTGATCACATCCTCGCTGATCCGTAGATCTGACGAGCGCTTCCGGCCGGGCTGCCACGAGCGGCTGAGCCGGGGCCGATGGAGGCGACGGTGCCTGACGAGCGACCTTCTGCGGAAGGCCCCGCCACATTCCGCGAAGTCTTCGCCCAGCACGAGTTTCGTGCTGTGTTCGTGGCTGGCGCTCTCTCCTGGATCGGCGACTATGTCGCGAAGGCCGCCGTCACCCTGCTCGTCTATCAGCAGACCCGGTCCGTCGCGCTGTCCGCGGCTGCCTTCGCGGTCAGCTTCCTGCCCTGGCTGCTCGGCGGTCCCGTGCTCGCCGCGCTCGCGGAGCGGTACCCGTTCCGACGGGTGATGGTGGCGTGCGACCTCATCCGGATGGCGCTGATGCTGCTCATCGCCATTCCGGGCCTGCCGTACCAGGCGGTGCTGGTGCTCATCTTCGCCTCCACACTCGCCAACCCGCCAAGCCAGGCGGCGAAGTCCGCGCTGATCCCGCAGTTGCTCACCGGGGACCGACTGGTGCTGGGGTTGTCGCTGAACAGCAGCGTCGGGCAGGCCGCCCAGGTCGTGGGGTACGTCTTCGGCGCCGCTGTCGCCGCCGTCGACCCGGAGGCGGCGCTGCTGTTCAACGCGGTCACGTTCGGTCTCTCGGCTCTGCTGGTTCGCCTCGGTGTGCGCCACCGCCCGCCGGTGATGCACCCGGAGCACCGCAGCCACCTGCTGCGCGAGACTCGGCAGGGGTTCGGCATCGTGTTCCGCACCCCGGTGCTACGGGCCATCGCGGTGCTGGTTTTCAGTTCGATGCTCTTCTCGATCGTTCCCGAGGGC
Source organism: Micromonospora sp. NPDC048986 (assembly GCF_040649335.1). Taxonomy (NCBI): domain Bacteria; kingdom Bacillati; phylum Actinomycetota; class Actinomycetes; order Micromonosporales; family Micromonosporaceae; genus Micromonospora; species Micromonospora sp. NPDC048986. The sequence continues at coordinate 256,916 of NZ_JBEZFJ010000009.1, read as the reverse complement.
CTGGCCGCGGCCTGGGCCAACGAGGAGGGCCGTGGCGCGGTGAGCGCGGGCACCGCCCAAGCGGCGATCATGGTGGCCAACCCGATCGGCTTCATCCTCGGTGGGTTGCTGGTGAGTCGGCTGTTCGGGCCGGCTCGCCGACTGAAGCTGATGCGGCCGCTCGCGGTGCTCGCCCCGTTGGTGCTCGTGCCGGTGCTACTCGACCCCCCGCCGTTGGTGGTCGCGCTGCTCGCCGCGCTCTGCGGGTTCGCGGTCGCCGGCATGATGCCGATGGCCAACGGATTGTTCGTCCAGGCGCTGCCCAACGGCTTCCGCGCTCGCGCCTTCGGGGTGATGGCCACTGGCATACAGGTCATCCAGGGCCTCTCGGTGCTGGTCACCGGGCTGCTCGCCGAACGGTTCCCCATTCCGATCGTGGTGGGGGTCTGGAGCGCAGCCGGGGTGGTGCTGATGGCGGTGGCCACGCTGCGTTGGCCGGATCGGCAGACGGTGGACGACGCGATCACCGCCGCCGCGTTGGCCAACGCCGATCCGCCGCCCTCCGGGCTCGGCGACCCGGCCGGCGACCGCCCGGCGGCGGGCGCGTCCGACCCGCATGCCGGTGACGGCCACCGCCGGCACGCTGTCACCTGAGCGTCGAACCGACCGCCAGCCGTGCAGGGCGGGTGCCCGATATTCGGGGTCGACGCGGCGTGATCCGACGCACGCCGTGCGGGTCGGGTCGGCACCTGACGCACCTGGCAGGATGGAACTGTGACTTCCGCAGGTGAATCCGACCGTCCCGGTGCGTCGATGACCCTCTTCGAAGCGGTCGGCGGCGAACCCACCTTCCGCAAGCTGGTCGACGAGTTCTACGCCGGCATCGCGAACGACCCCCTGCTGCGACCCATGTACCCGGAGGAGGACCTGGGCCCGGCCGCGGACCGGATGACACTGTTCCTGATGCAGTACTGGGGCGGGCCGAACACGTACTCCGCTCAGCGCGGGCACCCGCGGCTGCGGATGCGCCACGCGCCGTTCCGGATCGGCGCGGCCGAACGGGACGCCTGGCTGCGGAACATGCGTCGCGCCGTGGACCGGCTCGACCTTGAGCCGGAGATCGCAGGCACCCTCTGGGACTACCTGGAGCGGGCCGCGTACTTCATGGTCAACGTCGAGGACGACCCGGCCAACGGCGGCTGACCCAGCCCGCCCGCAGCGGCGTCAGAGCAGCGCGCCCTCGTCGTGCAGCCAGTCCACGAAGCTGGTGGCTACCGCCGCGCCGCAGTCGAGCATCTCGACCAGGAGCGCGTCGTGGGTGCCGGCGCCCAGGGGCACCTGAAGCTCGGCGTAGATCGGTAGCTGACCGCGCTCGGTCGGGTCACCGATGTACGCCTTGCAGAACCGGCGGGTGTGGTTCCACTCGTTGACCACCCGGTACGCCCGGTCGGCCCAGTCCGGCGGGACCGTGGCGTGCGGACGTGCCCGCATGACCAGGATCTCGTCCTCCGGCCCTTCGAGGGTGACCAGCACCGCGTGCCGCTCCCACATCGCCAGCAGGTTGCCGTCGCCGTCGGCCAGGTAACGCACGTCGAGCAGATCGAGCGCGTCACAGACCCGGCGCAGACTCACCGGCTCGACGGTGGCGGGCATCTCGGTCAGCACGGGCCGCTCGTTGGACGGGCAGTCGTCCCCCGGCTGACGGGGGCTGGGCGGCCCGATCCGGACCGCGCTATCGACTGTGACCCCGCTTCGGGTTTCCGGATCGCCGCCGTCGGCGGGACCGGGGCGCCATGACCACCACGGCATCGCTCGCGCACCTCACTCCCCAGCGGATCCAGTCGCCTACGGTGCGTTGGATCCGAGGATGGACGGTACCCGGACAGCCGGGTTGAAGCACCCCCCCAACGACCGCCCCTGACCAGAAGAATGACCCGGGGTCATCCGTTCGGACGAGCGCTCAGGGGTGTCACGGCAAGATCCGTGGCCTTCTGCAACCACGCCGCTCCGTGCGGTCCCACCAGGCCGACCCAACGACCGGCCACCCGTACCTGAACGGCGTTTCCGCCCTCGCCGGCCGGCGAGCCGTGGGCGGCGCCGAGGAAGCCCATCCGGACCACCCCCTGCACCAGCCGCTGCGGCACCTCGACCGGCGCGGCGGGCGTCCCGTCCGGGGTGATCAGCACCGCCACGTGGTCGAGCAGCGCGTCACGCAAGACCCGCTGGCCCACGGCACGGCCGGCCACACCCTGCTCGCTCGCCGTCCGCAGGGTGCCCGCCGCCGCGTCGGCGATCCGCCGCAACTCGGCGACGGGCAGCGCCTCCACCTGGCGGCTCCCCGTCGGCGGCAGCGGCCAGCGCCACTGGGCGTCCCGGCGGGTCGGCAGTGCCGCCCCGCCCCGCTCCAGCTCGGCGAGCAGCTCCGTGGCCGCCACCGTGACGTCCTCCGCGACGCCGTCGGTCGGTCCACCGGTAACAGTGCGGACCACCAGGACCTGCCACGGCAGCCGGGCCCACAGGGCGACCCGGCCCGGTGCGCCGGCCGGCCGCAGCCGGACCAGCGCGACCGGATCCAACCGGACCAGCCGGGCCAGGAAGGCGCCCGCGTCCGACACCCCGGCGACACCGTGGGTGGACGCGGCCGTCCGGCCCGGCTCGGCGGTGCCCGGCCGGGTCACGCCACACCGCCCTGCGGCGCGTACGTGAGCAGGAAGTCCCGTTCCTCGCTGGTGATCCGCCGGGGCACCTGGCGGGTCAGGTCGAACGGCACCAGCACCGAGCGGGCCCGGCTGGCCAGCACCTCACCGTCGTACAACTCGTAGGCGACGGTGAACCGGGAGGCCCGGATCTCCTCCACCCACAGCTCGATCCGCACTGTGGGTGCCGCCTCCGCGGTGGCGCGGCCGAGCGCGTAGTCGACCGGGCGCAGGTAGTCGACCTCGTGCCGGCGGATCACCACCCCGTCGGCGAACGAGCCGACGCCCCAGGCCCGGCCCCCGGCGAACATCAACGCCACCCGCGCCTCCTCGTACAGCGTGAGGAAGCGCGAGTTGTTGACGTGGCCGTACGCGTCCAGGTCGGACCAGCGCAGGGTGCAGTGGTAGACGAAGCGGTCAGACACCTTCTCGGCCGGTCAGTCGCGGGTCAGCTTGCGGTAGGTCACCCGGTGCGGCCGGGCAGCCTCCGCGCCGAGGCGGTCGATCTTGTTCTTCTCGTACGCCTCGAAGTTGCCCTCGAACCAGAACCACCGGGACGGGTCCTGGTCGTCGCCCTCCCAGGCCAGGATGTGCGTGGCGACGCGGTCCAGGAACATCCGGTCGTGCGAGATGACCACGGCGCAGCCGGGGAACTCCAGCAGCGCGTTCTCCAGGCTGGACAGCGTCTCCACGTCCAGGTCGTTCGTCGGCTCGTCGAGCAGGATGACGTTGCCGCCGATCTTCAGGGTCAGCGCCAGGTTGAGCCGGTTGCGCTCACCGCCGGAGAGCACCTTCGTCGGCTTCTGCTGGTCCGGTCCCTTGAAGCCGAACGCGGCGATGTACGCCCGTGACGGCATCTCGACCTTGCCCACCATCAGGTAGTCCAGCCCGTCGGAGACGACCTCCCAGACGGTCTTGTCGCCGTTGAGGCCTTCGCGGTTCTGGTCGACGTAGGACAGCGAGACGGTGGGGCCGACCCGGACCTGGCCGCCGGTCGGCTCCTCCAGCCCGACGATGGTCTTGAACAGGGTGGTCTTGCCGACGCCGTTGGGGCCGATGATGCCGACGATGCCGTTGCGCGGCAGCGAGAACGACAGGTTGTCGATCAACAGCCGGTCGCCGAAGCCCTTGCTGAGGTTGACCGCCTCGATCACGGTGCTGCCCAGGCGCGGGCCCGGCGGGATCTGGATCTCCTCGAAGTCGAGCTTGCGGGTCTTCTCCGCCTCGTTGGCCATCTCGTCGTACCGGTCCAGGCGGGCCTTGGACTTGGTCTGCCGGGCCTTGGCGTTGGAGCGGACCCACTCCAGTTCCTCGGTGAGGCGCTTCTTCATCTTGGCGTCACGGCGACCCTCGACGGCCAGCCGGGCGGCCTTCTTCTCCAGGTAGGTGGAGTAGTTGCCCTCGTAGCCGATGGCCCGGCCGCGGTCGAGCTCCAGGATCCAGCCGGCCACGTTGTCGAGGAAGTACCGGTCGTGGGTGATCGCCATGACGGTGCCGGCGTACTTCGCCAGGTGCTGCTCCAGCCAGGAGACGCTCTCCGCGTCCAGGTGGTTGGTCGGCTCGTCGAGCAGCAGCAGGTCGGGCGCCTCCAGCAGCAGCTTGCAGAGCGCGACCCGGCGACGCTCACCGCCGGAGAGCTGGGTCACGTCGGCGTCCGGTGGCGGGCAGCGCAGCGCGTCCATGGCCAGTTCGAGCTTGGAGTCGACGTCCCAGGCGTCGAGGTGGTCGAGCTCCTCCTGGAGCTTGCCCATCTCCTCCATCAGCTCGTCGGAGTAGTCGGTGGCCATCTGCTCGGCGATCTTGTTGAACCGCTCCAGCTTGGCCTTGGTCTCGGCGACCGCCTCCTCGACGTTGCCGAGCACGGTCTTGGCCTCGTTGAGCGGGGGCTCCTGGGCGAGCATGCCGACGGTGTAGCCGGGCATGAGTCGGGCCTCGCCGTTGCTCGGCTTGTCCAGCCCTGCCATGATCTTGAGCAGGCTGGACTTTCCGGCGCCGTTCGGACCGAGCACACCGATCTTGGCTCCCGGCAGGAAGCTCAACGTGACGTTGTCGAGCACGACCTTGTCGCCGTGCGCTTTGCGCGCCTTTTCCAGAACGTAGATGTACTGGGCCACGGTGCGGGCTACCTCCGTCGGTTGCTGTCGCTGATCGGCGGCGCGGCGCGGGCTGCGAGGACCGCCCGCCGCCGCCGGCCGGGAGCCGGCCGCGCGCACGCCATCGTCAATCCTGACAGGTACGGCGCGCTTCGCCCACATCACCCCGCCCCAGGAGTACGCGGACGCGCTTCCTTGCCCGAGCCGGTAAGGCAAATTACGGTTTAGGTATGACCAAGAAGATCACCATCAGCCTGCCCGATGATCTTGCAGATCGGCTGGCTGAGGAGCCGAACGCCTCTGCCTATGTCGCGGAATCCCTCCGACGGCGGGTGGCCGGGGAGAAGACGCGCGAGATCCTTCGGCAGGTCGGTTTTGAGATCACGGATGAGGGAGTAGCGCGGGTACACGCCGAGATGGAGCAGCTGAGGGCGAGCATCACACCCGAACTGCGCGAACAGGCGGCCCAACTCCAGGCCGAGGTCCTGGCGGCACGCGCGAGAGCCAGCCGGTGACGGACTACGGCTTGGCGTTGGATGCGACCGCCCTGCTGGCCTATTCGTCGTCGGCACGGGACGTCGGTCACCGCATCGCGGAAGCCGCCGACTATGGCGTTCACGTGCTGGTGCCGGCGCTCTGCCTCGTCCGTGCGCACCAGGAGGCCACTCCCGGCCAGTGGGAGATGCTCGAAGTGCTCGCCGCGTTGCCGCACATCCGGGTAACCCCGGTCGAGCCGAACATGTGCTCGTTTCTCGGCGGATGGTCACGCCGAATGGCCGGGCACACCGACCTAGCCCAGCTGGCGATGGATGCCGCCGCCCACCCCCTCGTGCCGATCATGACGGATCGGCGGGAGCTGCTCGGCGAGGTACTGCCGAAGGAATGGCCGATCATCGACCTCTGACCGGCGAGCTGTCGACAAGATCACCTTTAGGATTCGGTCGCGCCGAGGCGGGTAGGAGACTCCGGCACGGGGCACAAGACGCCGCAGCTACGCTCAGTACGCTCATCGCGGTGGACCCGTCAGTACCCGGAGGTAGCCGATCGTGACCGTCCGTAGCTCCTTTGTCGTAGTGGCGAACCGCCTGCCGGTCGACGAGGTGAGCACACCCGAGGGTCGGCAGTGGCGACGCAGCCCTGGCGGGCTGGTCACCGCGCTGCATCCCGTACTCGCCGAACACAAGGGCACCTGGGTCGGCTGGGCCGGTGGCACCGGCGCGGCCCCCGAGCCGTTCGACCTGGAGGGGATCCGGCTGCACCCGGTCCCGCTCAGCGCCGAGGAGTTGGAGCGCTACTACGAGGGCCAGTCCAACGCCACGATCTGGCCGCTCTACCACGACGCGGTGGAGACGCCGGCCTACAAGCGCCGGTGGCGGGAGGCGTACCGCCTGGTCAACGCCCGGTTCGCGGAGGCCGCAGCCGACGTGGCGGCCGAGGGCGCGACGGTCTGGGTGCAGGACTACCAGCTCCAGTTGGTCCCGGCGATGCTCCGCGAGCTGCGCCCGGACCTGCGGATCGGGTTCTTCCTGCACATCCCGTTCCCGCCGATCGAGCTGTTCATGCAGATGCCGTTCCGTACCGAGATCCTGCGCGGTCTGCTCGGCGCCGACCTTGTCGGTTTCCAGCAGCGGCTGGCCGCGCAGAACTTCGTCCGGCTGGCCCGGCACCTGCTCGGGCTGCGCTACGAGGGGCAGATGATCCAGGTCGACGGTCGGCAGGTGAAGGCGGGCGCCTTCCCCATCTCGATCGACACCCAGGAGATGGAGCGGATGGCCGCCGATCCGGCGATCCAGGCCCGGGCCAAGCAGATTCGCGCCGAGTTGGGCGACCCGAAGACGATAATCCTGGGCGTGGACCGGCTGGACTACACAAAGGGCATCGAGTTGCGGCTCAAGGCCTTCCGGGAGCTGCTGGCTGACGGAAAGTTGACAGTTCCCGACGCGGTGATGGTTCAGGTCGCCACACCCAGCCGCGAGCGCGTGGAGCACTACCAGGCACTACGGGTGAAGGTGGAGCGCGAGGTCGGTCGGATCAACGGCGAGTTCGGCAGGGTCGGCGTGCCGGCGGTCCATTACCTCCATCAGTCGTACAGTCGCAGTGAGCTGGCGGCGATGTACGTTGCTGCCGACGTGATGATGGTGACCCCGCTGCGAGACGGAATGAACCTCGTGGCGAAGGAATACGTAGCATCACGTGCCGACCAGGGTGGCGCGCTCGTACTCAGTGAGTTCGCCGGTGCCGCCACCGAGCTTCGCCAGGCATTTCTGTGTAACCCGCACGACCCGGACGCGGTCAAGGACGCCCTCCTCCGGGCAGTGCACGTGGAGAAAACCGAGGCACGCCGCCGGATGCGGACAATGCAACGTCACCTGCGTACCCACGACGTGGGCCACTGGGCCAAGTCTTTCCTCTCGGAGCTCGGAGTTCCCGAGGCGGAGGCCGAGTGAACACGTCCGTCAATGATGGGGCGGCAACCGCCACCGGGGTCATGGACCCCGAGTTGCGTTCCGCCATCGGCCGGATCGCCCGGGTCCCCCAGCTCCTGGTCGCCTGCGACTATGACGGCACCCTGGCGCCGATCGTGGAGGACCCGAGCACTGCCGTCCCGCTGCCCGAGTCGGTGGCAGCGGTCCGCGCGCTCGCCGCGCTGCCGCAGACCACAGTGGCTGTGGTTTCCGGTCGGGCGCTGCGCGACCTGGCCGCGCTCTCGCGGCTGCCCAGCGAGGTGCACCTCGTCGGCAGCCACGGCTCCGAGTTCGACATCGGCTTCGTCGAGCGGCTCTCCCCCGAACTGGTCGCCGTGCGGACCCAGGTCCGCAACGCGCTGCGTGAGATCGCCGCCCAGCACCCGGGCATCAGGCTGGAACGCAAACCGGCGAGCGTCGCGATGCACACCCGTGGGGTCGACCCGCAGATCGCCGCCGCCGCCATCGAGGCGGTCCGCAACGGTCCGGCCACCTTCGACGGCGTCACGGTGACCCAGGGCAAGGAGGTCATCGAACTCTCCGTCGTGGCCACCCACAAGGGCACCGCGCTCGACCAGTTGCGGACCCAGCTCGCCTCCAGCGCGGTGCTGTTCATCGGCGACGACATCACCGACGAGAACGGGTTCGCTCACCTGCACGGCCCCGACCTCGGCATCAAGATCGGCCCCGGCGACACCCAGGCCAGCTACCGGGTCGCCGACCCGCTGGAGGCCGCCCGCGCGCTGGCGCTGCTGCTGGAGACCCGGCGGCACTGGCTGTTCGGTGAGCGGGCGGTGCCGATCGAACGGCACTCCATGCTGGCCAACGGTCGTACCGTCGCGCTGCTCACCCCCGAGGCCAAGGTGAGCTGGCTCTGCCACCCCAAGCCGGACTCGGCGGCGATCTTCGCCGACCTGGTCGGTGGCAGCCCGGCCGGCCACTTCAGCGTCGCCCCGGAACGTGGCGGCATCCCGCTGGGCCAGCGCTACCGTTCCGGCACGATGACAGTGGAGACCCGCTGGTCCGGGCTCACCGTCACCGACTGGCTGGACAAGCCCGCCCGGGAGACCACCCCGGACGACAGCCCGGCGGTCATCACCGGCGACTCGACGCTGGTCCGGGTGCTCACCGGCAGTGGCAAGGCCAAGGTGGAGTTCGCGCCGAGGCCCGAGTTCGGCCAGGTGGCCGTCCAGTTGCAGCCGCTCGGCGACGGTCTGCTGGTGCTCGGCTCCAACGAACCGGTGGCGCTCTACGCCCCCGGTGTGCAGTGGGAGGTCGGCAACGACGGAGGGTACGAGACCGCCAAGGCGATCGTCGACCTCTCCGCCGCCGGTGGGCAGGTCGTGCTGGAGCTGCGCTTCGGCACGCACAGCCTGGAGCACCACCGAGTGCCGATCCACGAGCGGCAGGCCGCCGCCGAGCAGCCGTGGAAGGACTGGGTCGCCTCGCTGCGGCTGCCGTCCACCGCCCGTGACCTGGTCGCGCGCAGCGCCCTCACCCTGCGCGGGCTCTGCCACGAAGCCACCGGCTCGATCCTGGCCGCAGCGACCACCTCGCTCCCCGAGGAGCTGGGCGGCGTCCGCAACTGGGACTACCGCTACTGCTGGCTGCGCGACGCCGCGTTGACCGCCCGCGCACTTGTCGACCTGGGTTCCGTCGAGGAGGCCGAGGCGCTGCTGCGCTGGGTGGACGGCTGCATCGAGCGCACCGGCGGGCACCCGGAGCGGCTGCACCCGCTCTACACCATCGACGGCTACGAGCTGGGCGCCGAGGCGGTCATCGACACGCTGCCCGGGTACGCCGGCTCCCGGCCGGTCCGGGTCGGCAACCTCGCCAACCACCAGTTGCAGCTTGACGTCTTCGGCCCGATCGCCGACCTGATCGCGGCCGTCGCCGACGCTCGCGGTTCGGTGCGCGACGACGAGTGGCGGGTCCTGGAGAACATGGTCGAGGCGGTCCGCCGCCGCTGGCACGAGCCCGACCACGGCATCTGGGAGGCCCGGCTGCCACCTCGGCACCACGTCTTCTCCAAGGTGATGTGCTGGATGACGGTCGACCGCGCGCTGCACGTGATGCGCGAGCACGGCGGCGAGGACCGGCCCGAGTGGAAGGACCTGCGCGACCGGATCGGCGCCAACGTGCTGGAGCACGGCTGGCACTCCGACGTCGAGGCGTACAGCGTCGCGTACGGGGACGAGGACATGGACGCCTCGTCGCTCTGGATCGGCCTCTCCGGTCTGCTTCCGGGCGACGACCCGCGCTTCCTCTCCACCGTCCTGCGGATCGAGGCGGACCTGCGCAGCGGCCCGGTCGTCTACCGCTACCACTGGGACGACGGCCTGCCCGGCCGCGAGGGCGGTTTCCACATCTGCACGGCGTGGCTGATCGAGGCGTACCTGCGCACCGGCCGCCGCACCGACGCCGAGGAGCTGTTCGCGCAGATGGTGCTGACCGCCGGCCCGACCGGGCTGCTCCCCGAGCAGTACGACCCGCTCGCCGAGCGCGGCCTTGGCAACCACCCGCAGGCGTACAGCCACCTCGGGCTGATCCGCTGCGCCCTGCTGCTGGACAACATGCTCAAGCAGTAGTCGACCGACAGACCACGACGGGCCGGAGCAGCGCTGCTCCGGCCCGTCGTCCGTGCCGGCACCTCTACGCGGTTTCGGGGACACCGACCCGCTTCCTCGGGCCACACCGCCGATGTTCTGACCGGCGCTTCGCCGGAGATCACCGCCGCGCTCCGCCGCCTCAGCCGTCGAGCGCGCCCACCACGTCGCCCACCACCACGACGGCGGGCGGGCGCAGGTCGGCCGTTAGCGCGTCGGCGGCCACCGCGTCGAGGGTGGACCGCAGCACCCGTTGGGTGCCTGTCGTGGCTTCCTGGACGACGGCGGCCGGTGTCTGCGGCGGCCGTCCGTGCGCGATCAGGGTGGCAGTGATGGCGGCCAGGTTTTTCAACCCCATCAGGATCACCAGGGTGCCGTGCAGACCGGCGAGGGCGTCCCAGCGCACCAGCGAAGCTGGAGCGTCGGGTGCCAGGTGCCCGGAGACCACGGTGAACTCGTGCGCCACCCCCCGATGGGTGACCGGGATGCCGGCCGCGGCCGGCGCGGCGATCGAACTGGTCACGCCGGGCACCACTGTCACCGGCACGCCGGCGGCCGCGCAGGCCAGCAACTCCTCACCGCCGCGCCCGAAGACGTACGGGTCACCGCCCTTGAGCCGCACCACGACGGCGCCGGCCAGGGCCCGGTCGACAAGGATCTGGTTGATCTCCTCCTGGGCCCGGGACGGGCCGTAAGGGATCTTCGAGGCGTCCACCAGCTCGACGTCCGGGCGCAGCTCGTCGAGGAGCAGCCCGGGTACCAGCCGGTCGGCGACCACCACGTCGGCCTCGGTGAGCAGCCGCCAGCCCTTCACTGTGATCAGTTCCGGGTCCCCCGGCCCCGCCCCGACCAGCGCCACCCGCCCGGTCTGCCGCCAGCCGGTCGTGCCGGTGGAAGCGTCGGGCCGGCCGGCGATCCGGTCCGGCGCCACGCGCACGGCGAGGAGGTCACGGATGGCGTCGCGGACCGTCATCGCCCGGCGCGGGTCGCCGCCGCCGAGCACCGCCACGGTGACCGGGCCGTGCCGGGTCACGGCCGGGGTCCAGGCGGTGGCGGCCGTCCGGTCGTCGGCCCGGACGCAGAAGATCCGCCGCTCGGCGGCGACGGCGCTCACCGAGGCCGCCGCCATCGGGTCGTCGACAGCGACCTGAACCAGCCAGGCGCCGTCCAGGTCCTCGGGCACGAACCGGCGCGGCACCCAGTGCAGCCGACCCGCGTCGGCCCGGGCGCGCAACGCCGGAGTCAGCTCCGGGGCCACCAGCAGGACGTCCGCACCGGCGTCCAGCAGCGCGGGTACGCGCCGGGTGGCGACCGCGCCGCCACCCACCACGACCACCCGCCGCCCGTGCAGCCGCAAACCCAGGGGGTACGGATTGGCGCTCACGCCGCACCACCGGGGCGGACGGCTCGTTCGCTGCACGTGCTCACTTCTCGACCACCCCGGCCGAGTCGAAGGTGGCCACCTCGTGCAGCACCCGGACCGCGCCGGTGACCACCGGCAACGCCAGCAGCGCGCCGGTGCCCTCGCCGAGGCGCAGCCCCAGGTCGATCAGCGGGTCGAGGCCGAGGTGGCGCAGCGCGACGGTGGCGCCGGGTTCGGCCGAGCGGTGGCCGGCGACCATGGCGCAGACCGCTTCCGGGGCGAAGGCGGCGGCGGCGAGCGCTGCCGAGACCGCGATCACGCCGTCCAGCAGCACCGGCGTGCGGCGTGCGGCAGCCCCCAGGATCAGCCCGGCCAGGGCGGCGTGCTCCAGACCGCCGACGGCGGCCAGAACCCCCAGCGGGTCGGCCGGGTCGGGGGTGTGCCGGGCCAGCGCGGCCCGCACCACGGCCACCTTGCGCGCGTACGTCGGATCGTCGACCCCGGTGCCCCGACCGGTGGTGTCGAGCGGGTCGGCGCCGGTGAACGCGGCGATCAGCACGGCGGCCGGGGTGGTGTTGCCGATGCCCATGTCGCCGGTGAGCAGGATGCCGGCGCCGGCGTCGATCAGCTCGTCGGCGATCCGGATGCCGGTCTGCACCGCCGCCAGCGCCTCGTCCCGGGTCAGCGCGGCGGTCGCGGTGAGGTCGCGGGTGCCCCGGCGGACCGACGCGGCAACCAGCCGAGGCACGGCCGGGTCGCGCACCGCCGGCTCGGCGGCAGGTTCGGTGGGCAGCGGGGTGGCCACACCGACGTCGACCACTGTGACCGAGGCGCCGGCCTGTCGGGCGAACGCGTTGACCACCGCTCCACCGGCCAGGAAGTTGCCGATCATCTGCGCGGTGACCTCCTGCGGCCAGGGGCTCACCCCCTGGGCGTGCACACCGTGGTCGCCGGCGAAGATCGCCACCGCGGCCGGTTCGGGCAGCGGTGGTGGGCAGACCCCGGCCAGGCCGGCGAGGCGTACCGAAAGCTCCTCCAGCGCGCCCAGCGATCCCGCCGGCTTGGTCAGCCGGCCGTGCAGCTCCCGGGCGGCGGCCATGGCCGCTTCGTCCGCCGGGCGGATCGCCGCGACAGTGGTCTCCAGCATCATGCCTCCATGGTCTCGCGCAGCACGTCGATGAACGCGTCGGTGGTGTTTCGGTCGCGTACCGCCACCCGCAGCCAGTCCGGGCCGAGGCCGGGGAACGTGTCGCCTCGGCGCACCGCCCAGCCGCGCTCACGCAGGGCGGCCCGGATCGCTGTCGCGCCCGGCAGGTGCAGCAGGACGAACGCGCTGGCGGGCCGGCCGACGACGCGTACACCGGGCAGTTCGGCGAGGCGCGCGGCCAGGTGCTCGCGGTCGGCGGCGAGGTCGGCGGCGATCGCGCGTTCGGCCTGGACCGCGACGGCGCTGGCGCAGGCCGACGCTGCCGCCAGCGCGGGCGTGGAGACGGCCCAGAGCGGTTGGACGGCGGCCAGCCGGGACAGCAGCTCCGCGTCGCCGAGCAGGTAGCCGATCCGCAGCCCGGCCAGGCCCCACGTCTTGGTGAGGCTGCGCACCACGAGCAGCCCGGGCAGGTCACGGCGTTCGGCCAGCGATTCCGGTTCGCCGGGGTGCCCGAGAGCGATTGTGGTGTCGGCGAACGCCTCGTCGACCACCAGCACCCGGCCGGGGCGGGCCAGCGCGGCCACCGTCTGGGCGGGGTGCAGCACCGACGTCGGATTCGTCGGGTTGCCGATCATCACGAGGTCGGCGTCGGCGGGCACCCGGGACGGGTCGAGCCGGAAGTCGTCGGCGGCGTCGAGCAGGACCCGCTCGACCGGGTGTCCGGCGGCCCGCAGCGCCGCCTCCGGCTCGGTGAACTGGGGGTGCACCACAACGGGGCGCCGAACGCCGCGCAGCGCCTGGGCGATCAGCACGAACCCCTCGGCGGCGCCGGCGGTGAGCAGCACCTCGTTCGGGTGACGGCGGTGCCGGGCGGCGACCGCCGCGCGGGCCGGTGCCGGGTCCGGATAGCGGGCCAGGTCGATCAGGGTCGCGGCGATCGGGTCGGCCAGCCAGGCGGGCGGTCGCGCCCGACGGACATTGACGGCGAGGTCGATCAGACCGGCTGTCGCCTCCGCGTCGCCGTGGTGGGCGAGGTCCGGATCGCCCTCAGCGGGTGGGGCGACAGCGCTCGGCTGATCAGACATGTCCGCGATCCTGCCGGGAAGGTGGCCGGTGGGACAGTCCATCCCAGCGTAAGCCGCGTCACCACTCGCCGGTTTAAGAGTTCTTCTCATGTACGAATCGGAAATGTCATAACTTGACCAGGTGAGCAACCGACCCCTTGCTGCCGCTGGTCGACTCGTCCCTCTCCTCCGCGCCGGACTGATCGCCGGAATCGTGATCGCCGCCGCCGCCTATCCACTGGTCGCCCTCACCGGGCTCGGCGCGAAGGCCACCGCGCACGCCGTGGACCAGAAGACCCGGGTGCTGAAGACCGCCCTGCCCGCCGAGACCTCGTACGTCTACGGCCCGGACGGCAAGACCGTGCTGACCATGTTCTACGAGGAGTACCGGCAGTACACCAAGCTGTCGGACATGTCGCCGAACATCCAGCAGGCGATCGTCGCCGCCGAGGATTCCCGCTTCTACCAGCACCACGGCGTCGACCCGAAGGGCGTGGCCCGGGCCTTCGTCTCCAACGCCCGCTCCGGCGGCTCCCAGGGCGCCTCCACGCTGACCATGCAGTACGTCCGGATGGCCCTGCGGGACAGCGCGACCACGCCCAAGGAGGTCCAGGAGGCCACCCAGCAGACCAGCCTGCGCAAGGTCAAGGAGATGCGGATGGCGCTGGACCTGGAGAAGGAGATCAGCAAGGAACAGATCATGGAGCGCTACCTGAACTCGGCGTACTTCGGGCACCGGGCGTACGGCATCTACGCCGCCAGCGAGATCTTCTTCTCCAAGACCCCGAAGGACCTCACCCCGGTCGAGGCCGCCACCCTCGCCGGACTGGTCAAATCCCCCTCCGAGTACGACCCGGCCGACTCCGACCAGAAGGAGGCCACCGGGCGGCGCAACTACGTGCTGGACCGGATGAGCCAACTCGGCTACCTCTCCCCCGACTCGGCAGCCGCCGCCAAGTCCGAACCGATCCGGCTCAAGCTGACCACCCCACCGCACGACTGCGCCGCAGTGGCGGACAAGTACAACAGCTGGGGCTTCGCCTGCGACTACCTGAAGAACTGGTGGAGCGCGCAGCCCGCGTTCGGGGCGAACCGGCTGGAACGGATGGACAACCTGCGCCGGGGCGGCTACCGCATCGTGCTCAGCCTCGACCCGAAGATCCAGGAGGCCGCGGAGAAGAGCGTGGGCGCCAAGGAGGCCACCGGCAGCCCGTTCGCCAACGGCATCGTGGTCTCCGAACCGGGCACCGGGCGGGTGAAGGCCATGGCGGTGAACCGGACGTACTCGCTGGACCTGGCCGAGAACCCACAGAGCTCCAACCCGGAGGCCGGGCCGAAGGTGAAGGCCAACTACCCGAACACCGTGGCACCACTGCTCGGCGGCGGTGACCTGGCCGGCTACCAGGCCGGGTCGACGTTCAAGATGTTCCCGATGCTGGCCGCGCTGGACTCGGGCATGACCCTGTCCACCTCGTTCAACGCCCCATACCGCTACCGCTCCGAGGTCTACGACGGCTGGGCGCCCTCCAACGCCAGCGGCGCCATGACCGGTCAGCAGACCATGTGGTCCGGCTTCGGCAAATCGGTGAACACGTACTTCGTCTGGCTGGAGGAGAAGGTCGGCGCGGACCGGGCGGTCCGGTTGGCCGAACAGCTCGGGCTGCGGTGGCGCACCGACGTCGACCGGGACCACGCCTCGCCGGACAAGGCGAAGAAGTGGGGTGCCTTCACCCTGGGCGTCTCCGACGCCACCCCGCTGGAGATGGCGAACGCGTACGCCGCCATCGCCGCCGACGGCCGCTACTGCGAAGCCATCCCGGTGCAAGCGATCATGAACCGGGACGGCACGCCCGCCACCTACGCCACCCCCGGCGGCCTGCACCGTGAGGTGGCCAAGCCGCGCTGCCGGCAGGTGGTGAGCGCGGACGCAGCACGGGCGGCCACCGACGCGGCCCGCTGCCCGACCGGAGACACCCCGGCGCGCGGCAGCTGCGGCGGCTGGTCCACCGCCGACAGCGTGCGGGGCACCGTCGGACGCCCGGTGGCCGGCAAGACCGGTACGACCGACAGCACCCGGTCGGCCTGGTTCGTGGGCTACACCCCGGAATTGGCCGCGGCGAGCTTCATCTCCGACCCGGACAACCCGTTCAACGCTGTCGGTGACGGGCAGTCCCAGATCCCGATCAAAGCGGTTTCGGAGACCCTGCGCGACGGCCTGAAAGGCACCCCGACCCGCCAGTTCACCCCACCGTCGGACGCCATCGTCGGCTGACCGGCGCGGGGCTCAACGCAGGTCGGCGGCCACGAACGACCACAGCTCCAGATCCACCCGGCCGCCGCTGACGAACCCGGCGTTGCGCAGCAGACCCTCGTAGCTGAACCCGGCCTTCTCGGCGACCCTGCGCGAGGCCAGGTTGCCGGGAGCCACCCGCAACTCGACCCGCTGGAAGCCGTGCTCCAGGATCAGCGCGATGGCCACCGCGTCGACCGCCTCGGCGGCGAAGCCGAAGCCCCGCGCGTGCGCGGCCATCGCGTAGGAGATCTCGGTGAGGCGGGCACCCCAGTCGGTACGCCGGGTCCACAGCGAGCCCACCACCTGGTCGTCCTCCCGCCGGAGCACCGCGTAGTGGTCACCCTCCCCACTGTCGCGCCGCTGCCGGGCCAGATCGGTGCACCAGGCCAGCCCGTCGATCGGGCCGGAATCGTCGG
Source organism: Micromonospora sp. NPDC048986 (assembly GCF_040649335.1). Lineage (NCBI taxonomy): Bacteria > Bacillati > Actinomycetota > Actinomycetes > Micromonosporales > Micromonosporaceae > Micromonospora > Micromonospora sp. NPDC048986. Next base: position 240,794 of record NZ_JBEZFJ010000009.1, on the reverse strand, counting down.
GCAGCGGAAGCCACCGCCGGGTCAGTTTGTCGGCGAAGATCTCCCCGGCCGCCGCCGCGTCGGCCGCCGTGAGCTGACGCACCTCAGTACGCGGGGTGGAGACGGTCAACGCCGGGAACCGGCGCACCGCCACCTGACCGATCACACCGACACCTCGCCCGACTGCGCGGGTACCACCTCGCTCGTCGGGTCGGCCGCCGCAGCGGCGACCAACCGAGCCGCCATCTCCGGATGGCTCGCCCAGTGCAGTGTGAGCTGCGAGGCGTGCACGTTGCGCCAGACGAAGCCCTCCGGCGCGCCGCCGTCCCAGCTCCAGGCCGGGCGCTGACCGGCGCGGGGGGTGAGCACCGCACGGTGTGCCTTGTGCCCGACCAGCACCGTGCCGGTGGCGGCGACCACGCTGTCGGTCTGGGCGGTCGCCTCCCGGTAGCCGGCCACCACACCGTCGCGGCTGACGCCGACAGCGTCCAGGACACCGCACATCGGCAGCCCGTCCAACTCCCGGGCCAGCCAGAGCAACCCGGCACCCTCGGCGATCACCGGACGCCCGGTCCGCGCCAACTCGGCCACCGCGATGCAGAGCCGCCGGTTGGCAGACAACTGCTCGGCGTACGCCTCGGGCAGCGCGCCGCCGACGACCAGCGCGCGGGTGCCGACCGGCAGCGCCTCGTCGCGCAGCGGGTCGACGACGACGACCTCGGCGCCGGCGGCCCGGAGCAACTCGGTGGTCTCCGGGTGGCTGAAGCTGCCGCCCGGCCCACCGGCCACCGCCACCAGTGGGCGGTTAGCCGGGGGTGTGAACGTGCCGAGGGCCTCCTCGGGAGACCACGCCGGCGCCGGCAGCGGCGGGGCGGAGCGGGCCAGCCCGAGCAACCGTTCCAGGTCGACAGTGGCGGCGACGGCCTCGCCCAGCCGGCGGACCGCGCGGACGGCGTCGGCCGAGTCGTCGACCACCGGCGCCACCCCGTGCCGCCGCGACGGCAGCACAGCCGGCAGGTCCTGTCGACGCAGCGCGCCGTAGACCGGCACCCCCACGTCGTCCAGCGCCTCGCGCAGCATCCCCTCGTGCCGCGACGACGCCACCCGGTTGAGGATCACCCCGCCGAGCCACAACTGCTCGTCATACGAGCGGAAACCGTGCACCAGGGCCGCCACCGACTGACCCATCGCGGCCACGTCGACAACGAGCACCACAGGGCTGCGCAGCGCGGCGGCCGCAGCGGCGGTGGACTCCTGCTCGGGACGGCCACCGACCGAGTCGTACAGCCCCATGCTGCCCTGCACCACCGCCAGCCCGGCACCGGCGGCACCGTGCGCCACCAGCGGGGCGAGCCGGTCGAGGCCGACCAGTCGGGGGTCGATCACCCGACCCGGCCGACCGGAGGCGAGGCCGAGGTAGGCGGCGTCGACGTGGTCCGGCCCGAGCTTGAACCCGGCGACGTCGACCCCTCGCTCGGCCAGGGCGGCGAGCAGCCCGATCGCCAGCGCGTTCTTACCGTGCCCGGAGGACGGCGCGCTGAGCACCAGGCGCGGCACGACGGTCATCATCGACTCCTCGCGAGCGGCGGCGGGTACGCGACGGGACGACCAAGGCCGATCCGTCGGCGTGACGATACCCGCCCGGCTGAAGGCGCGAGCACCGCCAACCGGGGTGGGCGGCCCGGCCCTGGCAGCGCCCCGGAGCATCCGCCCGGCCCGGTCCGGCCCGGTCCAGGTCAGTGGCGCCGGTCATACGGGTAGCCTCGGTCGCGTGTACCGGTTCCTGCTGAGCCCACGCTGGCTGGGCGCCCTCGCGCTGACCCTGGTCGCGGCCGCCGTCATGGTGTTCCTCGGCAACTGGCAGCTGGACCGCTACCGGGGGCGCACCGAGGTCAACGAACGGATCGACGCGGGCCAGCGGATGGCGCCCGTGCCGATCGCCGACGCGCTGCGCGCCCCCACCGGCGGCGGGGGGACGGCCGGTCCGGCCCCCGCCGAGGACAAGGTCTGGACCCGGGTCACAGTCACCGGCCGGTACGACCCCACCAACACAGTGCTGGTGCGTGGCCGCACGGTGGACAGCCGGGTCGGTTTCGAGGTGCTCACCCCGCTGGTGCTCGCCGACGGCACGGCGCTGCTGGTGGACCGGGGCTGGATCCCGCCGGCGCCCGGTGGCGCGACCGCCCAGCCGTCGGTGCCGGCCGCGCCGACCGGCGACGTGACTGTGGTCGGCCGGGTGCATGAGACCGAGAGCGGCGCCGGCGCGGTGACCCGACGCGACGGGCTGTTGGAGATCCGGCGGATCGGGGTGTCGCGGCTGGCCGGCGAGCTTCCCTACCCGGTCTACGGTGCGTATCTGCTGCTCGACGAGCAGACCCCGGCAGCAGATCCGGTGTTCAGGGCGGTCCCGGTCGGGCACGCCAACAACTGGCAGAACTTCGGCTACGTCGTGCAGTGGTGGCTGTTCGCGGTGATGGCCCTCTTCGGTTATGGCTGGGTGGCCCGTCGGGAGGCCCGCCGGGCCGCCGGCATCGGCACCACCCCGGCTCCCCTGGACCGGGCCGCCGAGCCGACGCCGACCGCTTCCGCCTGACCTCGCTCGGTCAGCCGGTCACGCGGCCGGCGTGGATGGCGCGGACAGCGTCGATGGTGTCCGCCTCCGCTGCGGACTTGTCGTCGCGATAGCGCACCACCCGGGCGAACCGCAGCGCCATCCCACCGGGATAGCGCGAACTCGTCTGCACCCCGTCGAAGGCGATCTCCACCACCTGCTCGGGCCGGACCCGGACCACCCAGTCGCCGCGTTCCACGGCGAGGCCGAGGAACCGTTCGGTCTGCCACCGCAGCAGCTCGTCGGTGAGCCCCTTGAACGTCTTGCCGAGCATCACGAAGTCACCGGTGCGCGGGTCACGCGCACCCAGGTGCAGGTTGGACAGCCAGCCCTTGCGTCGGCCGCTGCCCCACTCGACGGCGAGCACCACCAGGTCGAGGGTGTGCCGCGGTTTGACCTTCACCCAGGCGGCACCGCGCCGGCCGGCGTCGTAGGGGGCGTCCGGCGCCTTGACCACCACGCCCTCCTGCCCGGCGTCGAGCGCTGCGGCGAACGCGGCGGCGGCCTGCTCCGGGCCGTCGACCTCCATCCGACCGACAAGCAGCGACGAATCCACCGAACCGGCGAGGGCGGCCCACCGCTCCCGGCCGGGGCTGTCGATCAGATCCTGGCCGTCGAGGTGCAGCAGGTCGAAGAAGTACGGGGTGAGCACCGTCGCGCCGGTGCTGGCAGCCGCCGCGAGCACCGCCGGAGCGACAGGTGTGCGCCCGGTGGTGCTGGGGGTGGTGCGTCGGGCGGCCCGGCTCGACGTCTGCTGGAACGGCAGTGGACGACCGGTCTCGTCCAGGCCGATGGCCTCGCCGTCGAGGACCAACTCCCGGCCCGGCAGGGCACGAACCGCGGCGACGACCTCGGGCACCCGGGTGGTGATCTCGTCGAGGCTGCGGGTGAACACGGCGATGTCGGTGCCGGAGCGGTGCACCTGGATGCGGATGCCGTCGAGCTTCACGTCGACTACCGCCGGCGTGCCGGTGGCGGCCAGCGCCTCGTCGACCGAAGGGGCGCTCTGCGCGAGCATCGGCGCCAGCGGACGGCCGACCTGCAGACCGAACCCGGCCAACTCGGCGGCCCCTCCGGCCAGCGCGGCCACCGCCACGGCCCGGAGATCACCGGCGAGCAGCAGCGCCCGGCGGACCGCCGCCACCGGCACCTCGGCGGCCCGGGCCACCGCGTCCGCGAGGAGACCGGCCTGGGCGCCCTGCCGTAGCTCACCGCTGAACAGGCCGGTGAGCAGCCGCTGCTCGTCGGCCGTCGCCGCCGCGTAGAGAGCGCCGAGCAACGCCCGACGCCGAGCCTGTGAGCCCGAGCCGTGCACCGCGGCGATCTGCGCCACAGCCGCGTCAACGGCGGCCACCGTCAACGTCGGCTCGGCGGCCGGTGGCGGCAGGTCACGCAGGCTCGCGTAGCCGACCCCGGTCTGCCGTTGGCGCAGCTCACCGGCGAGATAGCCGGCACCGGGCTCAACCTCGCCGGGGTCGAGCCGGCGCAGCGCGTCAGCGAGCAGCTCCACCTTGGCCCGTCGGCCGCTGGTGGCGGCGACGGCGGCGGAGGTGGCTGCCAGATCGAGGAACCGCACGCAGCTCATCCTGCCAGTCCCCTCCGACACCGCCCGGGCATTGCCGTGCCCGGGCGGTGTCGGCAGGGTGCCGCCCACTCACGCGGACGACGGTTCAGGCGGAGACGGGTTCCTCGATGCGCAAACCTCGGGCGCGGACCTCGCCGGCGACCCGGGAGAGCACCGAGTCGAGGGCGACCAGTGCGGCGGAGAGCTCACCGAGCTGTTCGTTGAGCGTGTCCTCGGACCACGCGGAGACATCGACATCTCCCAGCGCGCTGACAGCGGCCCCCAACCGGGCCATCACCTCGTTCGTACTCATGTACGAAAGGCTATAACAGCTGACCATCCGACACGCCGTAAACTCCCAGATCAGGCCCAAAGTTGCCGTTCTGACACCTAACTGCTCACCGCCGCCACGTTGCGCAGAAGCAGCGCCTCGGCGAGGCAGACCCGGGCGAACTCACCAAGGTGCAGGCTCTCGTTCGGGCCGTGCGCGCGGGCGTGCGGGTCCTCCACGCCGGTCACCAGGATCGCCGCCTTCGGGAACATCTCCTGGAAGGTGGCGATGAACGGAATCGAACCGCCGATGCCGATGTCCACCGGGTCGGTGCCGTCCCAGGCGGTCCGGAAGGCCGAACGGGCGGCGTCGAACATCGGCCCGGACGTGTCGATCACGCACGGGTCACCGTCGTGTTCGACGGTGACCGTCACCTGCGCGCCCCACGGCGCGTGCTGCTCCAGGTGCGCACGCACCGCCGCGTACGCCCGCTTGGGGTCGTCGCCCGGAGCGAGGCGGATGCTGAGCTTCGCCTTCGCGGCCGGGACCAGGGCGTTCGGCGCCTCGCCGGTGGACGGCGCGTCGACACCGAGAATGGCCAGCGCCGGCTTGGTCCAGAGTCGGTCGGTGATTCGGCCGGTGCCGATGAACCGCACACCGTCGGCGAGCCCGGCCTCGGCCCGGAATCGGTCCTCCGGATAGTCGACGGTGGCGCCCTCCCGGCCGACCAGGCCGTCCACCGCCACGTCACCGGCGTCGTCGTGCAGCGTCGCCAACAGCCGGACCAGCGCGGTGAGCGCGTCCGGCACGGCGCCACCGAACATGCCGCTGTGCACCGCGTGGTCCAGCGTGCGCACCTCGACGAAGCAGTTGACGATGCCCCGCAGCGAGGTGGTCAACGCCGGTACGCCGATGTCCCAGTTGGCGGAATCGGCGATCACGATGACGTCCGAGGTGATCACGTCGCGGTGCTCGACCAGCAGTTGCTCCAGCGAGTCGGAGCCATACTCCTCCTCGCCCTCGATGAAGAGGACCACGCCGACCGGCAGCGCGTCACCGTACGCGCGCAGCGCCGCCACGTGCGCCATGACGCCGGCCTTGTCGTCGGCCGCGCCCCGGGCGTAGAGCCGGCCGTCCCGTTCCACCGGCTCGAACGGGTCGGACTCCCACAGCGACCGGTCGCCGACCGGCTGGACGTCGTGGTGGGCGTAGAGCAGCACGGTGGGCGCGCCGGGCGGGGCGGCTCGACGGCCGATCACCGCCGGCTGGCCGCCCGATCGCACGATGTCGACGTCCAGGCCACAGCCGCGCAGCAGCTCGGCGACCGCCTCGGCCGAGCGTTCCACGTGCGAGTGGTCGAAGCCCTCGAAGGCGATGCCGGGGATGCGGACGAGGCGCTCCAGGTCGGCCCGGACGCCGGGCATCTCCCGCTCGACGGCGGCCCGCACCTCGGACTCGGACATGATCGGTGAGGTCATGACCGGCATCGTATGCCGGCCTTACCGGGGCGTGTCGGCGGAGCCCGTACCGTCACCGCTGTCGGCGGGGCCGGTGCCGGCCCGCGCGCCCGGGGCGGCCCGCCCGGCGCGGTGTGCGCGGCCCGCCGCCTCGGTGGCGGCGTCCATCCAGGAACGGGCCCGACCGGCGGTGCCGCCCACCCACTCGCCGACGTCACTCGCGCCGTCGCCGAGCCGGCGCAGCAACCCGACCAGCGGGTCAGTCGACCGGCTGAACTCCTCCCGGTACGACTCGGCAGCCGCCTTGATCTCCTCCGACACGCTCGTCGAGCTGTCATCCTCGCGGCGCGGATAGTCCCCCGCCAGCACCCGCCCGTACTCCCCGGAGTCGATCCACTGGCGCAGCGACGCCGCGCGCGCCACCGGCACCGGGTGGGTGCTCCACGCTGTCATCCGGATCTTGTGCAGGCTGTCGCGCAGGTCGCCGCCACCGGCGTACTCGGCGGCCTGCTCCAGGAAGGCGGTGGTGTCGACCTGGGACAGGTCACCGCCGCCGGCGAGCTTCATCAGCAGCCGCAGCGCGGCACCCGGGTCCTGCCCGGCGAGCAGGCCGGCCCGGTCGGCGGAGAGTTCCGCCTTGCGCCACCACTCCAGCATCGCCGCGATGATGGCGCGCAGCGCGATCGCGCCGACCGGCAACCAGCTCAGGTTGGCCGCCCACCGGGTGAGAATCATGAGCATGGTCTTGTAGACCGCGTGCCCGCTGCCCACGTGCCCCAATTCGTGGCCGAGCAGGCAGCGCAGCTCGTCCTCGTCGAGTTGCTGCACGCAGGCGGAGTTCAGCACGATGAACGGCCGCTCCAACCCGACCGCCTCGGCGCCCAACCAGGGCGACTGCGTCACGTACAACTCGGGCAGTTCGGCCACGTCGAGCGCCGCCGCGGCCTCGGTGTAGCGCTGCCACACCGCCGGGTACTGCCTGTGGTCGACCCGGATGCCGGAGGCCAGCACGGACAGCCGGAAACCCCGCTCGTTCCACATCCCGAAGAACGCCCGCAGCACATCGTCGAAACCGCGCAGCTCCCGCAACGCGACCAGGGCACCCCGGTCGGCCGGATGCTCCCAGGCCCGCGAGCTGATGCCGGTGAGGGTGATCCGACGCCGCGCTGGCGCGTCCGCTGCCGTCATTGTGGCTCCCCGTTCGCCGTGGCTCTCCGCATCGTGCCGCAGTCGGTGGCCCACGTCCATGCCCCGCTCATCGGAGCCGCACGTAGTACCGATCCGCGTCGTACGGCAGTGTCGGCGCGCCATCCACCAGCAGGTCGGCGTGGACAGCGGTCTCGTCGACGGCGAAGTGCGCCCGCTCCCCGTCATGCCAGCGGCGCAGCTCGGGCAGGATCTCCGGGCCGTCCCGGGCGACAGCGCGAGCCAGCCGCAGCGGCGCGGGCGCGGTGACGAACACGGCCAGCGTCAGCTCCGGCCGGACGACCGCCCGGGCGGCGCTGACCCCCTCGACCACCAGCACCGGAGCCACCGGCACCGGCACCGGCCGGAGCAGGAAGCACCGCCGGACCCAGCTGTACCGCCGGTAGGCGCCCGGCTCCCCGTTACGCAGCGGGCCGAGCACCCCCTCGTCGAGCCGGGGCCAGAAGGTGACCTGGTCGTCCCACCCGTCGAGCAGGTCGTCGGTGTGCACCACCGGCGGTGGGCCGCCGAGCGGCCCCGCCAGGGCATCCGCGAGCTGCGCGGCGAACCGGCTCTTACCAGCGCCACTCGGCCCGTCGACGGCGACGAGCCGGGTCCGCCCCAACCGCGCCGGGCCCGCGAGCACCCGACGAGCCAATTCGGCGTACGCCTCGACAACCGCCACCGTCGGTCGGACAGTTCCCGGGTTCAGCGCAGCCTCCCGTGGTGCATGACCGAAGTATGCCGCCACCGCTGGTGGGCAGGGTGATCGACTCGGGTTCATCGAAGTCGCGGTATCCCTGTCGGCTCGTGTCGATCGTGCCGGTTGCGGGGTCGGCGTGGGCCACGTTGACACGTCCGGCTGACCGCCCCGGCCGGCCACCGTCACGTCCGGGGGAATTGGGGCGGCGACGGGTGACGGGCGGCCCGTTCGCCGCCCGGGGTGCCACCGAATCGGCATGATCGGGTGGTGCTCCGAGACGTGATGAGCCCCGGTATAGACGCCCTACTCGAACAGGCCCGCGCCGGGCTGCACCGACTGACTCCGCAGCAGACCGTCGAGGCGGTCCGCGGCGGCGCGTTGCTGGTCGACACCCGTACCGAACTACAGCGCCGCGAACAGGGCGACCTGCCTGGCGCGGTCGTCATCGACCGGACCGTACTCGAGTGGCGCCTCGATCCGGCCAGCGCCTGGCGGATCCCGGAAGCCACCGGGTACGACCGGGAGATCATCCTGGTGTGCCGACAGGGCTACAGCTCCAGCCTGGCCGCAGCCAGCCTGCAGACCCTCGGGCTACGCCGGGCCACCGACATGATCGGCGGCGTGGACGCCTGGCTCGCCGCCGGCCTGCCCACCACCGACCGTCCCGCCGACATCCGCCCCTGACTGCCCCGACCCTGCCCCGCAGGTTCCAGTCCCTGAGCGGTCGGTCCTCGCGAGATCGTGCTCGAACCAGTGGACAGCCCCTCCTTGCGGGGACCACACGATCACCCTCCCCAGGGGACGGCGCACCGGTCAGGAGGGTGGAGGACCGGGTGGGATGAAGGGCAGGTCGGCGGGTGGACCGGCTTCGATGAGACGCCAGAGGGCATCGGTGTCCAGGTGTTCCTCGACCAGGTCGCCGAGCAGGTCCAGTGAGCGTTCCCGGGCGGCGGCGAAGCTGGTGGCCGGGGCCACCCGGAACCCACTGCGACCGGCCAGGCGAGCCGCCTCGGTGAGGAACCAGCGGCGGAACTCGTCGGACTCGAACGCCCCGTGCCAGTGGGTGCCGTGCACCGCGCCGAGCACGGCACCCTCTCCGACACCCTCGTCGCTGGTCAGCAGCGGGGTCAGGCTCGGGTCGGCCTGTGAGACGTACCCGTGGTGGATCTCGTAGCCGCGCACCGGGAGGCCACCGTGGCCGGTGCCCACCGACTGGCGGACGGTCTTGCGCGGGTCGAAGGTGATGTCCATGGGCAGCAGCCCGAGCCCCGGCACGCTGCCCTGCCGGCTTTCCACCGGATCGTGGATGGCGCGGCCGAGCATCTGGAAGCCGCCGCAGAGACCGAGCAGCGGCTTGCCTGCCGCCACATGGGTGACTACCGCGTCGGCGAGACCCGTTTCGCGCAGCCACCCGAGGTCGGCGACCGTGGATTTGGAGCCGGGTAGGACGACCAGGTCGGCGGCGGCCAGTTCGGCCGGTTCGATGGTGAGGCGTACCCGGACGCCCGGCTCGGTGGCGAGCGCCTCCACGTCGGTGGCGTTGCTGATCCGGGGTAGGCGGACGACCGCCACGTCCAGCCATTCAGTGCCGTGCGGGGCGGCGGGCCGGCCGAGCACCCGACCATAGGCGAGTGAGTCCTCCGCGTCGAGCCACAGGTCCAGTGCCCAGGGCAGCACCCCGTACGTGGGGCGGCCGGTGACCTGACGCAGCATGTCCAGACCCGGCTGGAGCAGCCCGAGGTCGCCCCGAAACTTGTTGATCACGAATCCGGCGATCAGCGCCTGGTCGGCCGGGTCGAGCAGGGCCACGGTGCCGAACATCGAGGCGAAGACTCCACCCCGGTCGATGTCGCCGACGACGATGGTGGGCAGGTCGGCGTGCCGGGCCAACCCCATGTTGACGTAGTCACCGGCCCGCAGGTTGATCTCCGCTGGGCTGCCGGCACCCTCGCAGATCACCACGTCGTACGTCTCGCGTAGCTCGGCCAGTGCGGCGTAGGCGGTCTCGGCGAGCCGGGGACGTAGCTGCCGGAAGGTGCCCGCGGTGATGGTGTCGACCGCCTCGCCCAGCAGCACCACCTGACTGGCCAGGTCGCTGCCCGGCTTGAGCAGCACCGGGTTGAACCGCAGGTCGGGTGCGATCCCGCACGCCGCGGCCTGCATGGCCTGGGCGCGCCCGATCTCGCCGCCGCGCCCGTCCGGCCCGACGACCACCGCCGAGTTGTTCGACATGTTCTGCGCCTTGTACGGCGCCACCTTCACGCCCTGCCGGTGCAGCCAACGACAGATGCCGGCGGTGAGCACGCTCTTGCCGGCATCTGACGTCGTACCGGCCACCAGCAGCCCGCCGCTCACCTCCCACTCCCCCGCCGCACCCCGACGCCCCCGGCCACCCCGACAGCCCTGCCCATACCGACGCCCTCCAGCCCATGCTCACCGGCACCGCCCAGCCGCAGGGCACCGGCCACGCCGCCCAGCCCGCGCCCGCCGGCCGCACCTGCCGGCCCTCGCCGGCCCACGGCACCGATCAGCGCACGCCTGCTCACCGCGCCCACCAGCCGGCCGAGCGTCACGGGGTACGCGGCGGCCAGCCCGACGGCGGCCAATCCCACCGCGCCGGAGATCCGGGCGGCCCGCTTCAGGTGCCGCGCCTCCGGGCGGGGACCGTCGCCGAGGAACGGCCGCACCTCGGAGCGCCCGAAGTAGACGTTGCGACCACCGAGGCGGACCCCTAGCGCACCGGCCATCGCCGCCTCGCACTGACCGGCGTTGGGGCTCGGGTGGTCGTTGCGGTCCCGCCGCCACACCTGCCAGGCACGCCGCCGGTCCCCGTGCGCTACCGGCGCGACGGCGATGGTGAGCAGCCCGGTCAGCCGGGACGGCACGAGGTTGAGCGCGTCGTCCAACCGAGCGGCCGGCGTGCCGAACCGCGCGTAGCGCGTCGACCGGTGCCCGACCATCGCGTCGAGCGTGTTCGCCGCGCGGTAGCCCAGCAGCCCGGGCAGACCAGCGACCGCACCCCAGAGCAGCGGAGCGACCACCGCGTCGGAGGTGTTCTCCGCGACCGACTCGACTGTGGCGCGGGCCAGCTCCGACTCGCCCAGCGTCGACGGGTCCCGCCCGCAGAGGTGACCGAGGCGTCGCCGGGCAGCGGGCAGGTCGCCGTCACGCAACGTACGACCCATGACGGTCGCCTCGTGTCGAAGCGTGCGGCCGCCCAGCACGGCCCACGTGCCGGCCGCCACCAGCACCGCCCGGGTCACCGGCCGGTGCCGGGTAGCCACCGCGGCGACCGCCCCGAGCAACACCGGCCCGCCCACCGCCAGCGCGGTGAATGCCGTGCCCGCCGTTCGGTCCGGGCGGTAGAGGCGGCGCTCCAGCGCGCCCGCTGCCTGCCCGAAACCGGCCACGGGGTGCCACCGGCGGGGGTCGCCGAGCGTCCTGTCCAGCGCATACCCGGCCAGCAACCCCACCGCGTTCGCCATCGGCGCTGTCCGTCGCACCCGCACCACCTCCGGCCGGCCAGCCTAGACGAGCACGCCGTGAACCAGCCCGACCCACTGTCGCGCACCGGCATCGAGAACCCGTGGAGCGAACAGGTAGGCCAACCTGCTGACACCTGTCACGCGGGGTGACGACGCTTGTCGCGCCGTCACCCCGCCCCCGTCGTGCCGCACCACACCGCACCGGCCGGGCCGCACCGGCCGGTCAGGCTGGTTGCGGCATCCGGCCCCGACCACGCCGCAGTCGACCGGGCTGCGCCGGCTGCGGCTGCCCCTCGTCGGGCACCGGCCCCAACTCGATGTCCAGGTCACCGTCGGCGTTGTCGTCGTCCGCCTCGGGCGGAGGGGCCAACTCGTCGTCGAGCTCCGGCGGAACGTCGGCCTGCCCGCTGCTCGGGAGCGCTCCGCCGTCACCGAGGACCCCGCCGCTCGGGGAGTTTTCGTCCGCCGGGACGTTGCCGAACGGGCTGGTTCGCAGCTCCGCGTAGTCGGGCAGCTCGAAGTCGTCGTCCAGCGGACTGTGGTCGGGCAGCACTGGCGCCTGCCCGGCCGGCACCGGCTCGGTGGGCTCGCCGTGCACCCGGCTCTCGGCCTCCGCGTCCTCCACGGTGCTGGTCGCCATGCTCGGCCGGTTGCGCAGGAAGCGGGCGCGACCCCGGGACAGGTCATGGCCGACGGCGACCGCCTCCAACTCGTAGAGCGTGCGGTGGTTACCGCCGTCGTCGGTCCAGTCGCGGGTGTAGAGCCGCCCGCAGACCACCACCGGATCGCCGACCATGACGGAGGCGGCCACCCCCTCGGCGAGTTTGCGCCAGCAGTTGACGCGGACGCGGAGCGAATTTCCGTCAACCCACCGGCCGGTGTCCCGATCGAGTCGGCGGGCGGTGGAGGCGACCTTGAAGTTGGCCACCAGAGTGTTGCTCTGGGTCGTACGCCGCCACTCGGGCGTAGTCAGCACATTGCCGACGATTGTCACGTAAGTGTCGAACATCGTCCCTCCAGGGGGATCGGGGCCTGCCAGCGCGAGTCGACTCGACTCCGAGCATCGACACTGAGGACGCACTTCGTGAGCGCCCATCCCCGACCTGTGGATGACGAACCCACCTGTGGACAACGCCCTGATCAAGCCCGGATGTGGTACGCCCGACCCAGCCGACCCGCCGTCCACGGTTTCCCAGGCCGCCCGAACTGGGTAAGGACTTGATCAACGCACCACCGACAGCTCCACGTCGACGAGAGGTCAGCGCCATGATGATCACTACCATCGGCTCCGCGAACGCTTTCGAGGCGCAGCGATGAGCGCCGTGGCGAACCCGGCCACGGTGGCTGAGTGCCTGCGGGTGGGCGCCGGGTTCTCGCAGGGCGATCGCAACTGGATCGCCGAGCAGTTCGGCACCCTCGACGCCCGGCTCGCCAGCTTCCACGCCGACGCCACCGAGTTGGAGGTGTCGGTGAAGGACCGGGAGGCGCGTGGTCAGAAGGTCACCCTGGAGTGCTGGATCGCCGGCCGGCAGAAGATCGTCACCACCTCCGCCGAGGAGGACCTGCACGCCGCGCTCAATGACGTCCGTGACGACCTGCGTCGGCGGCTCAACGACGCCAAGACCCGCCAGGAGCCCCGGCACAACAAGCACCTGCGCGACCTCCCCCAGCCGCAGCTGGAGGCCGACGAGTCGGACAACCCGGCCCCCCGCGCCGACGCGGAAACGGCCTGACCCACGCCCCAGCCCCGCGATCTTGCACTTTCGGCTCCCCGTCAGCGGCTATTGCCCCTTTTTGTCGGGACAGAGAGTGCAAGATCGCGGGGGTGAGTCGGGCCCCGGGACGGGCGCGGCGTGGGCTACCGCTGGGTAGGTTGGCGGCGTAGCGTCGCGTTCGTGGAACCGGACGTGTTGGGGCCGCCGTACGAGCGGCAGACGATCGACCTGGGCACCGACGACGAGGGCCCCGTTGTCGCGACAGTGGTCCGGCGGCGAGCCGAGCGCCCCACCGGGCGGGCCGTGCTCTACGTGCACGGCTTCGTCGACTACTTCTTCCAGACCCATCTGGCCGACTTCTTCGCCGAGCGAGGCTGGGACTTCTACGCGCTCGACCTGCGCAAATACGGTCGCAGTCTGCTCCCGGGTCAGACCCCGAACTTCTGCCGCGACATCAGCGACTACTTCCCCGAGCTGGACGCCGCCGCCGAGATCATCCGCTCCGACGACGGGCACGACACCCTGCTGGCGATGGGCCACTCCACCGGCGGCCTGATCATCTCGCTCTGGGCGGATGCCCGCCGCGACAGCGGCACCGTCGACGGCCTGGTGCTCAACAGCCCCTTCTTCGACCTGAACGCCCCCTGGGCGGTCCGCCGACCCCTCGCGGCCGCCGCGTCCCGGCTGGGCCGCAGGGCGCCGCACCGCATCCTCCCGTTCGGGTTGGGCACCGTGTACGGCGAGAGCCTCCACTCCGACCACCGTGGCGAGTGGACCTACGACCTGGCGTGGAAGCCGCTGGCCGGGTTCCCGGTCCGGGCCGGCTGGCTGAACGCGATCCGCACCGGGCAACGCCGGCTCCGCGCCGGGCTGGACATCCAGGTGCCGGTGCTGCTGGCCTGCTCGACCCGCTCCTTCCGTGGCACCAGGTGGCACGACAACGCGACACTGGCCGACGCCGTGCTGGACGTCGAGCACATGATCCGCTACGCGCCCCGCCTCGGCCGCCACGTCACAGTGGCCCGCTTCGACGGCGGGTTGCACGACCTCACGCTCTCCGGCCCCGCCGTACGGACGAAGGTCTTCGACGAGGTGGGCCGCTGGGCCGAGGCGTTCCTCGCCGCCGGCCCCACCGCCCCGGCCGACGCAGCGCCGACCGATACCGCCCCTACCGACGCCGCACCATCAGACACGGGCCCTGCTGATGCCGCGCCTACCGACGCCGACCGCGCTGCGACTGCGCCGCCCAACGCGCAGACCGCCGACACGGCCGGGGCGGCGACGCCCACCGGCTGACCAGCCCGGACGGCGCGCGGTTCAGACGTCGCCTGGCGTTACCGGGAGGACGGCACGGATCCGGTCGAAGGTCGCCACCGGGTGCGCGCCGACACCGGGTAGGACCAGGCCCAGGCAGTACGGGGAGACCTCACCGGTGGGCTCAGCCTGGACGATGAAGACCGGCGCGCCGACGTACCCCGGTGGCAGTTCGGTGGTGATCAGCACGGCGTCCCCGTCGCGGACCACCCGCTCGATCGCGACCTCCAACGGCCGCGACCCGTCTTCGCGTACCCCATGGGCCAGCACGAAAGCGGAACTGGCGTCGGCGCCGAGGCGGGCGATGACCCCGGGCCCGGCGGCGATCCCCGCCGGCACCGGCTGGACGCGCCAGCGCCAGCCGCCGTCGCCGGCGTACCGGTGCAGGCCAGCGGTCGGCAACACCGCGACCCCGTCGCCCGCGAAACGGGCCCAACCGGGCACGATCTCAGCCTCGGAAATCACGGCCGGGGCCACCCCCGCCGGCTCGGTGACGCTCGCGCGCAGGCCCAACTCACCACCCGAACCGCTCACCAGGTCGGCCGCCGTCAGCAGCGACTCTCCCACCGGGTCGTCGCCGCCCTGGAAGAAGAACGCGGTACCGAAATCGCCCGATGACCGGTACGGCAGGATGGCGCGACCGACGACCTGGCACAGCTCGTAGGCGACGTCGCTCTCGGCGTCGGAATCCAGCAACACCAGCCAAAGGTACGGTCCACGGCCGGGCCGGTCCGCGGTAACCCGGATGCCCGCCACGAGGCGGACGTGAGACTCTGCTCGGCAACGTGGACGCGGGCACCCTTTTCGCCGTCGGGCAGTGGGACGGCGGTACCCTCTGGGCGCGACATCCACGCCACACGCGCCCGTAGCTCAGCGGATAGAGCAGGGGACTTCTAATCCCAAGGCCGCAGGTTCGAATCCTGCCGGGCGCACAGGTACTTTGCCGGTCCGGCCGGTTCGCGTGGGGCCATTCGTGGTGCGAGCGCGCTACGGCGGCGCCGCGGCAGCCTCGAACAGACGCACCAAGCGCCAGCGCGGCGAGATCGAAAACCTCCCCAGCGGGTCACTGCGGGTCACCGTCAACGACCGGCTGTGGATGGCCACCGGCAAAAACCTGCAAGTCGGGGGGACATGGCTTCCCGCACCGTCACGAGCAGGTGCCGCAGGACGGTGAGTTGGTTTGCCGGGTCGGTGATCCACTGGTCCAGGTGTGGAATGCCGAACCCGCGTTGGTCGCGCAGTTCGGGGCGGGGCCTGTCCGAATCGAGACGCACACCTCGGGTGTCGGGGTCGTCGACGCGGAGATGACCCCTCACCACCTCCGACCAAATCCGCAAGCATGTGCCCAGTTCCCAGGCAGGTTGCGGAGATGCGGAGAGGGTTCAGCCGCCACAACCAGCGTCGACCAGCGCGACCCGACTCGCGCAGACCAGCCCGCTGAGCCCTGAGGCGAAGCGGCTCCATGCCCTAGCCCAGCGATGACCAGCGTTACCGGGGCACTCCTGAACATTCAGCCAGTTGCGCCTTGGCTGAACCTGCCTTTTCAAAGACTGACCGTCATCACTGAACACGAGCTTTGGGGGGTCGCGGACTAGGCCTAGCCGGCCTACGATGCCCCCTATGGACGTGGGGAGCATGGTCGATATCGACTCGGTTGTTACAGAATACCGCGCAAGTCGCGGAACATTCGAGTCACTCACCTTCAGAGTGACAACCTTAATTAAAGATCTGCTTGCCCGCGAGAAGATAGATGTGATTCAGGTCGAGTCGCGCACCAAGGATGTGGAAAGCTTTCGGGATAGGCTAAGCCGTAAGGGGGACCGATACACCGACCCCCTTCGCGAAATTACAGACCTAAGCGCCGTTAGAATTATCACCTACTACCAGAAGGATGTCGACACTATTGGAACCCTGATCGAAAAAGAGTTCGAGATCGACACCGATAATTCCATCAATAAGGGCGCGGAGCTTGATCCGGACCGGTTTGGGTACATGTCGGTCCACTATGTGGCATCGATCTCAGATTCTCGCGGCCAGCTACCCGAGTGGCTGACGTTCCAATCAATGAAGGTCGAAATACAGGTACGGACCGCCCTGCAACATGCGTGGGCTGCGGTAAACCACAAGCTTGACTACAAGTCGGCTGACGAAGCCCCTGCCGAGCTGCGCCGCAAGCTGTTCAGGCTCAGCGCCTTGTTCGAGCTCGCCGATGAGCAGCTATCCGACATCCGAGAGGCTCGCTCGCAGATCACGCAGGAATATGTTTCCGAGGTTCAAGAAGGCAACTTCGACATGCCTTTAAACCGGACCTCCCTGCGCGCCTATCTGATCACCCATCCCTACATGAAGGAAATTCTTAGTTTCACAAAGTCAGACCTTGGCCGGAATGTAGTCGGCCTATCCGATCCGCACCCCAGCAGGTCCAGGGACCTAACCGACCTCTTGGCCACGCTGCGGCACTGCGACATCGACAGCATCTCGGCATTCGACACACTGATGCGACGCCTGATGAATCGGGCAGCCGACATCAAGAGCATTTTTGCGGGGTCGAGCGACCTCACTCCCGAGGATTCTCCAACTTTGGAGAACTTCCTGACGTACTGGATACTTCTCGATGCGGATATCGACAAGAAGTTCTTTGTATCAGTGTACGGTGATGACGCTTGGGATGACTTCGCGCAAGACGTACGCACTTATCGCCAGCCATAGGCGAAGCCGAGGGATCCAGGAATCGGCCACACGTCATTCGATGCCCTATGGATTCCAGGCTGTTGGCCGCCCGAGGGCGGGCGAGCTTGGTTCCTCTCGGCGCAGAGCAACTCGGAGCCGGTCCATGATCTGGTTGGCTGCGCCCCACGTGGCGTAGTCGTCGATCGGGCGACGTGCAGCCGCTGGGTGGGGCTGGAAGTCGGCGATGTGGTGAGGAG
Source organism: Micromonospora sp. NPDC048986 (assembly GCF_040649335.1). NCBI lineage: Bacteria > Bacillati > Actinomycetota > Actinomycetes > Micromonosporales > Micromonosporaceae > Micromonospora > Micromonospora sp. NPDC048986. Next base: position 223,583 of record NZ_JBEZFJ010000009.1, on the reverse strand, counting down.
AGCCGTGGCTGAGCCGGTACGCCAACCAGTCGAGCCCTTGGGCCGGGTCGGTTGTCTCCTCGGCTGATCGCTCCGGGAGTTTCCAGAATTCCGCCATGTTCGGGCGTCTGAACTGGAAAAAGGCCCTGCCGAGATGCACTGATGGTTTAGCCGTGCCTTTTTGATTCCGGCTGCGCCGGCGGTGGCTCAAATCGAGTCGCCCGGCCTCAACGAGGCCTGTCAAACGGTTGAGCGCAAGGTGTACCAGGACATCCGCGAGCTTGTCACCATCGACCTGGATACCGCCATTGATCAGGAGATACGGGTGTTGACCGCCCAGATCCTGGCTGCGGCGAACGCCGACTCGTTGCCCGTACTGCCGGACGCCATTCAGGAGGCGCTGGAGGGGACTCCGGACGAGCTCCGCGCATTCCTCAAGACGGGCGTACAGAAAGCCTGGTCAACCGCTCTGCGGATCACTGCGCGTCACAGCCCACACCGACGCCGACGTCTCAGCCCACACCGAGCGTCACGCCCAGCGCCACGGCGACCGCCGCACCGGCTCCCACCGTCTCCGCCAGCCCGGGCGCCCCCGGCGACAGCGAGGGTGGCGAGGGCGGTGGGCTGCCCGTGACCGGTGCCGGCACCACGACCGTGGCCGGCGTCGGCGCTGTGCTCCTGCTCCTCGGCGGCGCGGGCTACCTGATCGGACGCCGACGCCGTTCGCGCTTCGTGGCATAGCTCACCTGACGCGCCCGGCTCGATACGTTGTCGAGCCGGGCGCGTCAACGCTGTACATGGCCGTCGCGGACGCAGCGGAGTCGCGCTGGGCGGACGCGCTAGCGGAAGTGTGTCGGACCTGCCCGCGTAGCGAACAGTCGCCGCACTGATAGCGTCGAGCAGTGTCGATGTTCCGCAGCCCTCAGGTGATTCTCTTCAGCGAGGACGTCTCCCGCGCCGCCGAGTTCTACGCCGGTCTCGGCTTCACTGAGACTTTCCGGGTGCCGGCCGAGGGCGAACCGATCCACATCGATCTTGCGCTCGATGGCTACAAGATCGGCATCGCCTCGGTGGTGTCCACCCGCGACGATCACGGGCTCGACCCGGTACCCCAGGGTCAACGAGCCGCGGTGATCCTCTGGACCGACGACACCACCGCCGCGTACGCCGAACTGACGGCGAGCGGCGCCCCCGCTCTGGCCGCACCGCACCGGTGGCTCGATCGCCTGCTGATCGCCTGGACGGCCGACCCGGACGGCAACCCGATCCAGATCGTCCAACAGCTCTAGAGGTCGCGGCGCGGCACCTGCGTCAGCGACGGGTAGGCGCGGCACGACGGCCCTGCTTCGCACAAAGCGCCCGGCAGGTGTCTACGCACGGGCCAGCCTGCGGCGTTAATAGGGCGTGACGTTCGAGGAGTACGCGTTCGCTCGCACTTCGGCGCTGGTGCGGCTCGCCCGGCTGCTGACCGGTGACGAGCACCGAGCCGAGGATCTAGTTCAGGATGTCCTCGCGCGGGCGTACGCCCGGTGGGGGCGCATCTCGCGGACGGACCGTCCTGATGCCTATGTCCGGCGCATGCTCGTCAACACCCACAACTCGTGGTGGCGGCGGCTCAGCAGCCGGGAGATCTCGGTTGCCGCAGTGCTCGATCGGGCGGGCGAGGTGGACGAGGCCGCCGGGGTCGCCGAGCGCGACGCGCTGTGGCGGTTGGTCTGTGCTCTGCCGGCGCGTCAGCGCACAGTGATCGTCCTGCGCTACTACGAGGATCTGGACGACACGTCGATCGCCGAGATCCTCGCCTGTTCGACCGGGACGGTACGCACACACGCGAGGCGGGCCCTGGCGGCGCTGCGTCAGCGACAGGTTGCAACAACCCACGCATGGGCGGGAGAGCTCTGATGTTCAGTGACCTCGATGAGCAGCTCGCCACCACGCTCAAGCACCGGGCGGGCGGTGACATCGATCCGACGCCGATCGTGCAACAGGCCCGGCATCGCGGGCGGCGGTTCCGTCTGCGGCGACGGGGACTGATCGCCGGCGGTGTGGCAGCGGCGTGTGCCGCTGTCACCTCGGTGGTTCTGGTGATCCCGGGCGGCGCGACCACCGATGATCCGACCATGCCACCCGCGGCGCTGATGCTGCCGGAGGCACGAAGCGATGGGACCGTACGCCCCGAGGAGGTCGGCGCCGATCCCGCGACCGTGCACTTCACTACCGACGCCCTGGTGAGCGGTGCCGACTTCGCGACGTGGCGCACCGGGCGCGGCATCGAGAGCGTCGAGTTCCGGGGCCCGAATAGTCAGGCTCGTTTCGCGCTGGCCCGCACCGAAGCGTTGCTGGATGGGCTCCAGCAGACGTTGTCGTCGGCGGGGCGACCGCAGGCACGGACCGAGGTGCGGGTCGGCGACCGCGCGGGGGTCGCCTGGTTCGATCCGTCCGGTGACGGGAAGTTGTGGTTCATCCGCTGGCAACCCGCCGACGGGCTCTGGGCCCAGGTGGACACGTACGCGACCACCCTCGACGAGGCGGCCGGCACGGCCGGCCGGGTCCGGTTCGACGGTGCCCACCGCTGCGTCGTGCCGTTCCGCCTGGAGTCGCTACCACCCGACGGGCGGCTGCTGGAGTGCTCGGTCACGCTCGGCCGGTCGGCGCGGGACTTTTTCGTCGAGGGCGCTCTGGTTGTCGGTGACGCATCCGGTCGGTGGCTGACCGTTCGGGCCCAACCCGCCCCGGCCGGCGACGACGCCCGCCGCGGGGATCTTGTCGCCGGGCCGTACCGGGTCCGCCGGCAAGGCAGTGACGTGCTGGAGATGGTGGTCAAGCCCTGCCACGTCGAGGCGTTCCGCAGGGGTTGGGGGAACGGTTACACCGAGGCGGAGGGCTTGGCGATCCTCGGCGGGTACCAGCCGGCCCGCGATCTCGACCGCCCAGACACCTGGTGAGGCCACCGCGTGGCGGAAGGGTGGTTCACGAACTGCGCATCAGCCGAGCCGCGCGGCTGGGCCGGTGTCTTGTTCGGGGCCCAGGAGCTGGCGCTCCACCCCGGTGATCCGCAGCACCCGCTGGGTGATTCCCCCGGCGCCCCGGATCGAGAAGCGGGAGCCGACCTGGTCCGCCCGGTCCCGCGCCAGCAGGAGGACGCGCACACCCGCGGCGCTGAAGAAGCCGACGCCGGTCAGGTCGCAACAGACTTCGGGATGGCTGTCGATCGCGTTCATCAGGGTCGTGGCCAGGCGTGGCGCGGTGTCCATGTCGACGTACCCCACCGGGGCGACGATCATCCGGTCGGCCGAGATGGTCGCGGACAGGTTGGTGGGCTCGGTGTAGCGAGTCACCCGGAACGACGGCCCGGAGGAGTCGTCGTCGATACGCCCGTCGCGCTGGCTGCCGGCGAGCGCCGCTGGCCTGACCCGCCCAAGGTCGACTGCTGTCGGGGAACTGTCGAAGTGGCTCTGGAAGAACCAGGAACGCTCAGGCATAGGGGCACACGCCTCCTGTGGAAATGCGAACAGGATTGGCGCATGGCTTGACCAACCTCGACGATAATGGGCTGCGCAGCCGGCCGCCAGTCGGCGCGTCCGCTGCTGGCCGAGGTCAGCCGACGCTGCGCTGGCGGGCCACCTCTCCTCGCCGCAGGGCAGCCCGCTGCCGAACGCTACGGCAGGTTGCCCAATCCACCGCGATCACGTTTGAGACCCGGCGGTCGGGTGGCCCTTTCCACAAGGGCGGCGGCGACCTCCCGCAGTTTGCGGTTGGAGTCCTGGGAAACCTTCGCGAGGACGGCGAACGCCTCGTCGGGGGTGCAGCGGCGCTCGCCCATGATGATGCCCTTGGCCTGCTCGATGACGGCCCGGCTCTGCATTGCCAACTGCATCTGGGCGGCCAGGGTGGCGGTGGCGTCGTAGAGGTGGGCGTTGGCGAGGGCGACGGCGGCGTACCCCGCGAACGTCTGTGCGAGGGTGACCGCGTCGTCGTCGAAGGCACCCGCCTTGGCCCCGTAGATGTTCAGCGCACCGAGCACTGACTCCTGGATCGGAAACCCGATCGACAGTGAACTGTGAGCGCCGCCCTGCACGGCCTCGGCCGCCCACCGCGGCCAGCGGACTTCTTCGGACATGTCGGGGACGGACACGACAGCGGCGTCTCTGGCCGCCTGCAGACACGGACCCTCGCCCTGCTCGTACTGCAGTTCGTCGAGTCGCAGCGCCATCTCCCCGCTGAACGCGGCGGTGTGCGCACCCTCCCGCTTGATCAACGTCACCGACACCTCCTCCACACCGGGGATCGTGCGTCGTGCCAACTCGGAAACCTGGGTCAACACTCCAGACAGATTGGTCTCGCCGAGCTTGATCTGGCCGAGTTCGGAGATCGCCACATTGGGATCAATGGGCTGCTGTGCCATGACTTCAAGGTCCTCGTGCCCGGGGCGCGTACCGGTTGCAGGAAGGCGACGGCAGCGCGCGTGGTGATGGCGCTCCGCGAGCACGGGGCGCCGCACGGACTCGCCAATCGGAGCCCGGGCGCCCGCTGCTGGACGCTGACTGACCGACGCCCAGGCGTCGGCTGCGGCGACAACTATACGACGCCGAGTCGAGCGTCCCCGAAGGCGCAGCCGGATCAGCTCGGGTGCGCTCGTTTGACGGCCCGGACGGCGGGGCATGGTGCTCAGACAGCGTGAACACCACGCCCCGGCTCGACATGTGCCAATGTCGGCTCAGCAGCGCGCGAGCCGGGCCTCGACCGCACCCGACAGCGGAGGTGGGAGGCACCGATGCCAGCAGGATCCAACCCGAAGAGAGAACGACAGTACGAGCACATCAAGGAGAGCGCGCAGCAGCGGGGCGCCTCCTCGGGGCGGGCCAAGGAGATCGCGGCCCGCACTGTCAACAAGGAACGGGCCCGCTCGGGTGAGTCCCGAACGGCGAGCCGGTCCTCCCGGAACGACGTGTCGTCCGGGCACCGTGGCGGTAAGCGCTCCCACAGCGGCGCCCAGGGTCGCACCAAGGAGCAGCTGTACAACGAGGCGAAGCAACGCGGCATCAAGGGCCGCTCGTCGATGTCGAAGAGCGAACTCGAGCGGGCCCTGTCGAAGTAGCGACCGGTCGGGCGTCGGGATCCGCCGAGCCGGCTCAGACGGGCCCCAGCAGGGCGACCAGCGTGTCGTCACCCTGGCCGAGCCGTGCACCGCCGGTCGCTGGTGCGATCAGGAACCGGCGGCAGCCGTCGAGTTCCACGTACCGGTCGGGGCCTGCGCCTTCGAATGGGCGTAGCACAGCGAAGCGGGTCGCCGGGGTGGCACAGTCGACCACTGCCCGCCGGTTGGACAGCGCCCGGAACACGCCCGCCTGGCGCTCGGTTGGCAGTGGCCCGCCGTACACGAAGTCGCCCGCGGGTTTCTCGCCTTCCTGAAGCGACGCGGGAACCTGGTAGACGCAGAGGCGCAGCGGCCCGGCGGCCGGCGGTAGCCCCGGCCCGGGCGGCCCGGGGCTACCGTTCCGGGTTTCCACCCACACCATGTCCGTCCACTGCTGCGCGCATCCGGCGGCCTGGGCCGCCGCGGATTCGATTTGCCGGATGGTACGGGTGTCCACAGTCGTCCACTGCGGCCCGGCCAACGCGGCGATCACCTCGGCGCGAGGCTTGCCGCAGGAGTCCGTGGGGATGTGGGGCCGCAGCCAGCGCCCCCGGTCGTCTAGCACCGCCAACCACGGCGGGACGACCATCTCGAGGGTGCAGGCGACCTCCCCGCCGGTCTGCTCGCTGGGCAGGCGCAGCGCGGCGAGCAGCGGGCCGATCTGCTCGGCGCGTCGCTCGATGGCGACCTGCTCCTGACCGCCGTTGCGGCCCGGCCGAATCTCGCGCCCGCAGATCACTGCCGCGACCGGGGTGAACGCCGGGTCGATGCGACCGACGGTCGGCTCTTTGACGGCCGGCGGCGACGTCTCAGTGGTCGGCGCCGTGATGATCTCGCCGGCCCGGGGTGCGGCCTCGGCACAGGAGGTCCATCCGTCGACGATCTGTGCCGCGCCGGGCTCTCTCGGATCGCCCGGCCTGATCACCGTGCCACCGCAGCCACCCAGCGCCATGCCGAGCAGTGCCACCGCCAGTACCGTCCGGGACGAGCGCATCCGGCTCACCACCCTTCCACCCGGGGATGAGACGGACGACAGACGCGTCCGGTTCCGGCCGGGACCATGCCCGGATGGTGGCGGCCGGGGTGCGTTTGTCTGGAGGAACCGCGGCACGAGGCGTACGGTTCGGTAGCGGAGTTCGTCGATATCTACGGCAACCGCTGGGGCCTTCGTCAGCTCCGCAGCACAGAGTGACACATTAGCGACACTCCGCACGCAAAGGATCACTCGGTAACGGTCCCCATGCTATTGTCCGATGTCGATCTACGCCGTGTGGACCCGGACCGGGTCGTTGTCGGAAGGACACTTCCCGATGCCGGCCGTTGCCACCCCAACCGTGCCGCCGCCCACGCTGGACAATCCGGCCGGCGGGGCCCTGGGCCTCATCTTCACCACGTTGCCAGCGCTGCTGCGGCTGAGCTGCGGGCTGTTCGGCGCGGCGGTGGCCGTGTCGGTGCAGACCCCGCCGGTGCGGCAGGCGGTGTTGCTGCCGGCGGTGGCAGTGCTGACCGGCTGGTCCCTCTGGTACGCACACCGCGCGTTGCGCCACGGCATCGGCCCCGTCCTCGTCGGCGGCGACGTGGCGGTCACCGCACTGACCTGCCTGCTCATCCCGGTGTTGGTGGCGCCCGAGGTGCTGCCCGGCGAGGGCAGTTGGATCGCGGTGCTGGCCAGCACCACAGTGATCAACACACAGGCCACGACCTCGGCACGCTGGTCGATCCCGGCCGGGCTACTGGTGATAGCCACCTACGTGACCGGGGCGCAGGCCGCCGGCAACCCCACCGAGGCTCGGGCGCACGCGGCCACGCTACTGGCGCAGACCGCCTGCACGGCGATGATGGCGGCGGTCATGCGCCGACGCATCGGCCGGGCGGACCGCGCCTTCGTCGAACACCAGCGGCTGACCCGGGAGGCGTTGGTCGCGCGCGCCGCCCGCGAGGCCGAACGCCAGCAGAACCGCGACCTGCACGACACAGTGCTCGGGACGCTGACCATGGTGGGGCTGGGCGCGGTGGCTGGGCCTTCGGCCGTCTTCCGGGACCGTTGCGCGGCCGACCTGCGTACCCTCGTCACGCTCAGCGACGTCGGCCCGGTGGCCGGCGACGGCCCGGTGCCGCTGGACGGGCGGTTGCGGTTGGTGGTCGGCCGGCTACCCGAGCTTGAGGTACGGCTGGACCTGGCCTCCTGCGCCGTCCCGGTTGGCGTGGCGGACGCGATCAGCGAGAGCGCCTACGCGGCGCTGTCCAACGTGGTCCGGCACGCGCCCGGCGCCGGAGTCACGCTGCGGCTGACCCGCGACGCCATCGGCGTCGTGGTCGAGGTCGCCGACGACGGTCCCGGCTTCGACCTGGCCACCGTCCCACCACACCGGTACGGGTTGCGCGAGTCGATCCGTGGCCGGATGGCCACGGTCGGTGGCCGGGCCGACGTGCACTCGGCCGTCGGTTCGGGCACCCGGATTCGGCTGGAGTGGCCCGGTGTCGGCTGACCTGAACGCCCCGGCGCACCCCACCGACGCGCCGGAGACACCGCATCGGACCACCGTTCCGACGCCCCGGGAGCCGGACTCCCCCGCGACGCTCGCCGCGCCGGCCGCCGTGGCGCACGCGTCCGACCGGGGTGCCCGGATCGCCGCCGTCGCCATCGCGTTGGCCTGGCACGTCGCGATCGCGCTGCCGGCGGTGCTGTCCGCCCGTGCGGAGTTCGCCGCGCCAGCGGTGGTGCTCGGCGCCTGGATACTGGTCGCCGTGACCGGCGCGGTGGCCGGGGTACGGCTGCTGCAAGGCTCGCCGCTGCCGCCGTGGCCGCTGGCCGGGCTGCTGCTTCTCGTCGACGCGGCCGTCTTCGCCGCGGCCGGTGAGCGGCAGTTGTTCACCGCCGCCAACTGGGTGTGGGGCACGCTCGGCTGGTTCTTCGTGCTGGCGGTGTGGGGTCGGCGCGTCGTGGGGCTGATCGCGCTCCTCAGCACCCACGCGTTGATCGCCCTGGTCGCCGTGCTCGGGCACGGCCCCGACCCGGCCGATATGGCCCGCTACGTGATGTACGTCTATGGCACGTTCTCCCTGCCGGTGGCGGTCTTCGTGGGCAGCACCGTCATCGTGGGCCTGGCTCGGGAACGGGCCGCCGTCTCGGCCGCCGGTCACGCGATGGCGGCGGAGCGGGATGCCGCCGAGCAGGGCCTTCGGGAACGCCGGGACCGACTCGCCCTGGTCAGCTCGGCGGCCGGGCGGGTCCTCGGGGACCTGGCCGCCGGCCAGGCCGACCCGGACGACCCGGAGGTGCAGCGCCTGTGCATGCTGGCCGCCGCCCGGCTGCGCCGGCTGATCGCCGAGTCCGACGATGTGCCCGACCCGCTGTTGCACGAGTTGCGAGCCGCCGCCGACGTGGCGGAACGCAACGGCCTTCCGATCGACCTGGTCACCATCGGCACCCCGCCGCCGCTGCCGGTGGAGGTCCGCCGCCGGCTGGCCGACCCGCTCACCGGCACCCTCGCCGACGCCCGGGGGTGGGCGCGCCTGACAGTGGTCTCCGGCTCGGACGAGGTGGTGGTCAGCCTTGTCACACCGGACCGGGAGGGGCCGGAGTCGACCGGCCCGCCTCCCGGGGAGCACGACGACGGGCCGGTGCAGTACCTCTACGAACGGGACGGGAACATCAGATGGGCGCAGACCCGGTGGCGGCGGTGACCGGCGATCGACCGGTCGGGGTGGCGATCGTCGACGACCATCCGGTGGTGGTCGAGGGGGTCCGCGCCTGGCTCGCCACCGAACCTCGCCTGACGGTGCTCGCCACCGGCGACGACCCGGACGCGGTGCTGCGGGCGGCACCGGGCGCCGACGTCATCCTGCTCGATCTGCGACTGCACGGGCGGATGGCACTGGACAAGTTGGCCGAGCTGAGCGCAGCCGGCCGGCGGGTGGTGGTCTATTCGGAGCACACCGACCCGCAGACGATGCTCGCCGCGCTGGACGCCGGGGCTGTGGCGTTCCTCGCCAAGCACGAGGGCCGGGAACACTGCGTGGAAACGGTGCTGGCCGCCGCGAGCGACCGCCCGTACGTGCCGCCGGCGCTGGCCGGTGCGATGGTCGGCGACCCACGGCCGGACCGGCCGATGTTGTCCGACAAGGAGCGTGAGGCGCTGCTGCTCTGGTTCCAGTCGATGTCCAAGGCGTCGGTGGCCCGGCGGATGCAGATCAGCGAGCACACTGTGAAGCAGTACGTCGACCGGGCGCGGATCAAGTACACCCGGGCGGGGCGACCAGCCGCCACAAAGGCGGCACTACTCGCCCGTGCGATCGAGGACGGTCTCGTCCGCCCGGAGGAGATCGGCATCTACCGGTCACAGGCGACACACGACCGGCCGACCCCCTAACAGGCGTCATGACAGGGGCGCTCCGGTCCGGAAGGCTTCAGTACACAGCCAGCTGACCGGAAGGTCGTGACGATGCACGCCGACGCGTCCCCCTTCTTCATCGGTCCCCACCGGTTCGACGCCCCCGACGACGACGTGGGCCCGACCCTGGACCGCCGCTACAACCTGCGCCCGACGCCCGGCGAGCGGTTGCTCGGGCGGCACCGGCTGCTGGTCGCGGGCTACCTGCTCGGGCCGAGCGAGGTGCGACGCCGTTGGCAGTTGCCCGAGCCGGTCGCGGTGACCGTCACCGACCAGCGGATCTGCTGGGTGGGCAGTGGCTCGCAGCTGTCGCTGGTCGCCGACGGCACCCACCGGGCCCGGCCGCCGGCTCGACTGAACGGCCTGATGAGCGGTCAGATCCGCTGGCAGTGGCCGTCCCGGTTGGAGCTGCCGACGAGCGCGCCGGACGCCCCGGCGCAGTTGCTGATCGTCTGCGACGCGCTGCGCACCATCCAGCAGCCGGCGTTGGCCCTCAGCGGAACGACCGCCGAGGTCGTGGCGCTGGCCCGGCAGGTTCGCCGGGCGGTTGCCATGTTCCGGCTCAACCGTCCACAACTTGTCGACCTCTCGGCCCAGGAGCGCGACGTGCTGCTGCTGCGGGCCGGCCCCGGCCTGCTCGCCGGCGACACCCGGATCACGCTGCCCGGCTCGTTGCCTGTGGAGTTCCACTCCCGGGACGACTACTACCGATCAAGACCGGATCCGACCTCGTGGGGCGGGCTCGCAGGCGGCGCAGCATCCGGGCATCGGTGAAACCGACAGTCGGGGCGGCCGCTTCCACTGCGGTGCCATGCCCGATCAGGTGCTCGGCCCGCTCCACCCGGAGCAGCTGCTGGTAGCCGCCCGAGGGCGGGGTCGAACAACCCGCCGGTGCCGGGCTCGGAGTGCAGGACCCGGACCACAAGGTCGCCGCGGCCCCGGGCGGCGGTCACCAGTCGGTCGACCTGGCCGAGGACTTCGACACACGCCTTCACCGTCAGGCGCTGGGCGCGCGGTGTTCGGCGGCGGCGTCCAGAGCGGCGGCCTCCTCCGGTGTGGGCGCGCTGCCGCCCAGGTGCGCGGGCTGCCACCAGGTGTCGTCCGGGCCGGCGGGGGTGTCCGGATAATTCCGCTGCGCCCGCTCGACGAGGGCGCTGAGGCGGGTGGTCAACTCGGCCGCCAGCACGTTCGGGTCCGGGAAGTCCGCCGGGTTGATCGGCTCGCCGATCAGGATGGTGATCGGCGTGTGCCGACGGGTCAGAGTGCGCGGGCGGCCCTTGGTCCAGAGACGCTGGGTGCCCCACAACGCGACAGGTAGCACCGGCACCTTCGCCGAGCGTGCCATCCGGACCGTGCCGCTCTTGAGCTCCTTGACGGTGAACGACCGGCTGATCGTCGCCTCGGGGAAGACGCCGACGACCTCGCCCCGCTTGAGCGCGCCGACGGCGGCCCGGAACGAGGCCGCGCCGGCCTGCCGGTCCACCGGAATGTGCCGCATCCCGCGCATCAGCGGGCCGGAGATCTTGTGGGTGAAGACCGAATCCTTGGCCATGAAGCGGACCAGCCGGCCCGACGCGTTCGCGCCCAGACCGGCGAAGATGAAGTCGAGGTAGCTGACGTGGTTGCTGGCCAGCACCGCCCCGCCCGTGCGGGGTACGTGGTGGGCGCCCTCGATGGTGATCTTCAGGTCGAGGACCCGGAACAGCGTCTTGGCGGCGGCGATAACGGGCGGGTACACGAGCTCCGGCATTCGCAGAATCTACCCTGACCGGCTGGGGATCGGCTGGGTGGAGAACCGGCGGCGACGCGGGTGGCGCGCCACCGCCGGCTCGACGGCCGAATCGGTCAGTCGCCGAGGTTGTGCAGGTCCAGTCGACCCCGGGCGAACGCGTCCACCCGGCCCCACCGACCGGGAATGTCCAGCACCTCGATGCGACCCATCCCCACCGGCAGCCGTGGCTCGACCGCCAGGTGACCCTCGTGCGGCTCCAGGCCGAGCATCGTGCGCAGCAGCAACAGCGGCGTACCGGTCGACCATGCCTGCGGACTGCACGCCGTCGGATACTCCACCGGGAACTTGGTCAGCTCTCGCGGATAGCCGCCGAACGCCTCCGGCAACCGGCCGTCGAAGTACGTGGCCGCGTCCAGGATGCCGTTGGCGATGGTCGCGGCCTCCTCGGCGAAGCCGTAGCGGCGCAGGCCCCAGGCGATGAACGAGTTGTCGAACGGCCAGATCGTGCCGTTGTGATAGCCGATGGGGTTGTAGCGGGCCTCCCCCTCGGCGAGGGTGCGCACCCCCCAGCCGGAGAAGAGCCGCGGTCCGACCAGGTGCGCGGCGAGCTTCTCCGCCCGCTCGGGTTCGACGATGCCGCTCCACAGCAGGTGGCCGATGTTGGAGCTGAGGATGTCGCACTGCCGGCCGTCCGGGTCCAGGGCCAGGGCGAAGTACTCGCCGTCGTCCACCCACCAGTCCCGGTTGAACCGCTCCTTCAGCTCTGCCGCCTCCCGCTCCAACTGGTCGGCGAACCCCGGGTCACCCCAGAACTCGCGCGCCAGTCGGGCCGCGCGGACCTTCGCGTCGTACGCGTACCCCTGCACCTCGCAGGTGGCCCGTGGGAACGGTGGCAGCGTGCCGTCGGAGTAGGAGATCGAGTCCCAGGAGTCCTTCCAGCACTGGTTCTCCAGGCCGGTGTCGGTGTTGCGTCGCTCGTACCAGATGTAGCCGGTGCCGACCAGGTCGGCGTAGTTGTCTATCCACCTCAGCGCCGCCCGGGACTCCTGCTCCAACTCCTTGACCAGCGCTACGTCCCCGCTCCACCGCTCATACTCGTCGAGCAGCACGATGAACAGCGGCGTCGCGTCGACCGAGCCGTAGTACGGCGAGTGTGGCTGCTCCTCGAAGGCCGCGGTCTCGCCGTAGCGCATCTCGTGCAGGATCCGCCCCGGGTCCTCATCCCGGAAGTCGTCGAACCGGCTGCCCTGCAGGGACGCCAGGATGCGCAGCGTCGTCTTCGACAACTGCGGGGTGAACGGCAGTGTCTGCAGGCAGGTGAGGATGCTGTCCCGGCCGAACATGGTCATGAACCAGGGCAGACCGGCGGCGGGCAGGGTGGCGCCGCCCAGCGACAGCGGCGAGAAGCGCAGCGCCGCCAGGTCGATCAGACTGCGCCGGTACGTGCTGGCCACCCGGCCGTGCTCGCTGTTGACCTTCGGTGCGTCGGCGATCCACTTCTCCAGGTCGTGCTGGAGGGCGAGCCGCTCGGTGCCGTGCATGCGCAGCCCGAACCGCAGGTCCCGGCCGCCGGGCCCGACCGCGTGGGTCTGGACGTCGATCGAGGCGTCCCACTGTTCGTTGGGCTCCAGGTGCACCGTGTACACGAAGCCCTTGCTGTCGTACCTGGCTCCCATCGACGACGAGATGACCGTCTCCCGCCGGAAGTTCCCCCGCCGGTACCCCAGCCGCAGCCGGTCCGACTCCACCTCGGTGTAGATCTCGCCCTTCTTGTTCAGGATCTCGTCCTTGACCTGGAACAGGTCGGCGAAGTCCGACGCCGCGTCCATTCGGACTTCCAGGTCGACCGGCTTCTCGTCGTGGTTGAGGATGGTCAACTGCTCACAGAAGCTGCCACCCACGGTGCGCTCCCGGATGATCGACAGCTTCGCGTCCACGTAGTGCGTGGCCATCCCCGGGACCAGGAAGAATCGCGACTCGAAGTACTGCAGGTCGTCGTAGGAGAGCGAGTTGAGTCGCTCGCCGTTGACGGTCAGCACCCAGGTCGACAGGAACCGGGTGTCGATGGAGAAGAGTCCGGTGGGCTCGCTCGGCGTCGCCTCGATGTCACCGGTGTCCTCGCAGACGACGAACGTGTTGCCGTCCAGGATCCGGATCGTGTTGCTCTGCCCCATCAGTGCACCTCCCCGGCGAATCGCCGACGCGGCCCCCGGGCGTCCGGGGAACCCGGAAAGATCCGCTCCACCTGGACGACCAGACGAGCGTCACCGGACACCGTCATGTCCCCCCGCAACAGCGCGGCCAGGCCGTGCTCGCGCCCCGAGGCGATGTCGTCGAAGAGGACCGGGCTCGCCCCGATCACCGTGTCGGCCTCCTGGTCCTCCTGACTGACGTTCAGCCGGCCGTGGTCGATCCGCAGCAGCCAGTGCCGGGTCTGCGCCCCCTCGTGCAGGTCGATCCGCAGCGTCCCGGAGGTCTTGGCCAGCAGGGGTTCGTACCCCCGCCGGTCCAGGTCCTCGAAGAACCTCGTGGTCGCGTCCACCATCGGGTCCACTCCTCCCAGTTGCCGGGCCGGGGATCCCACCCACCGCGCTCGCGTCGCACGGACGGCCGGCGTTGCACGTCCCCGCACGGGTCCCCGCCGCTGCCCCGCTCAACCTCGCCCAATTCGGGTGACCCGTCACCCACCCCGCCGCTGCCCCCGCCCTGCCCCTGCGGCGGTGATCAAGAGCTTTGCGTCATCGCTTTCGGCGTGTCCGGACGCGGACCTCTTGATCACCGAGGGGTGATGACGCCACAACGCCGGCCCTCCCGCTAGGGAGAGCCGGCGCGCGCCGCGGCGGACGGGTCAGTTGTTCGGGTCGTCGGCGCTGATGTCGGCCAGGACCGACTGCGGTTCGCGCTCGACCGCGAGGTCACCCATCGACACCAGGCCGATCAGGCGCCCGTCGTCGATCACCGGAAGTCGGCGTACGGCGTACGTCCGCATCAGGTCCGCGGCGGCCACGGCATCGTCGTACTGACTCACCGTGATCACGTCGCGAGTGGTGATCTGGCTCAACCGGGTCGAACCCGGGTCCATGTTCTCCGCGACACCGCGGACCGTGATGTCCCGGTCCGTGACGATGCCGACCACACTGTCGCCGTCGGTCACCACCACATCGCCGATCGCGCTGTCACGCATCTCCTGCGCGGCTGCGATGAGCGTGTCGTTGCCGTCCATCGTCACCAACCGGGTCGTCATGAACTCTCCGACCGTTGTCATGGTGCTCCCCTCTCGGTGTCGGCACGGCCCGTCTACCCGCCGCCCGGGAGCGGGTAACGCCGACGGCCCCGGCCTATCCGCGCGGGTGTCGCAGGCGTCGCAGTTCGTAGAGGCCGCTGCTGGTCAGGCTGTAGAACGCCGGCAGCAGGAGGAAGATCACCAGCGCGAACGGCGGGCCGGTCAGGAATCCGACCAGGATCGCCAGCGCGTACCCCAGGAGACCGATCGCGGCCCGGGCCCGTTCGGCCGGGAAGAACCGGGGCGGCACCGTCTGGTCGAGCAGATCGTGGTGCCGGGCGAGGTAGTGGTACAGCCCCAGCCAGCTCACCGATACCAGCACGCCGACCAGACCGTAGACGACCACGCCGGTGCGCTGGTCCGCCTGGTCGCCGTCCCGCATGGCCTGCGAGACGACCGAGGTGGCGAACGGCAGCAACGCGGTGCTGAACAGCACCGCGAGGTTGTACCACTGGAGTGCCTTTCCGCTGTTCACCACCCGGTTGAAGGCGGCTCGGTGGTTCAGCCAGCCCACCGCCACGTACACGTACGACGTGACATAGGCGAGGTACGCCGGCCACTGCTCGACCAGCGCGTGCAGAAGCTGACCGCGGCCGACCCGAGGCGGCTGGAGGTCGAGCACCAGCAGCGTGATGATGATGGCGAAGACCCCGTCGCTGAACGACAGCAGCCGGGAGGTTTCCCGCCGCAGGGTCGGGCCAGCGGGGCCCGTCCCTGCGCTGCTCGTGTCGGCTCCCATCGCCCGCCCCCTCCCCGACGTCCCGCGACGGCGAAGTGCCGCGGTATACCCGTCGACGGGCGGCACACCCGCCCACCGGCGGCGCGCGTCGACTCCGCTGCCTACCGTGGGCGGATGATGACGGGCGAGAAGGAACTGCGGGAACTGGTCGCCGGCAGCAATTGGCTGACCCGGGCGCTGACTGTGGTGCGTGACTCCGGGCTGCCGGACGCCTGGATCGGCGCGGGCGCACTGCGCGACCTGGTCTGGGGCGAGCGGTACGGCGACGGGTTCGACCCGGCGCGGGTCCGCGACGTGGACGTGGTCTTCTTCGACCCGGCGAGGCTGAGCCGCGTCGACGACGACCGGGCCACCGCCCGGCTGGCGGGGCTGTGGCCACAGCCGCCGTGGCAGGCGCGCAACCAGGCGGCGGTGCACACCTGGTACGCGGCCACGTTCGGCGGCGACCCGATCGAGCCGTACCGGAGCGTGGCCGAGGCGGTCGCCACCTGGCCGGAGTACGCGACGGCGGTGGCCGTCCGGCTGGACCCCGCCGGCCGGCTCAAGGTCTGCGCACCGTACGGCCTGACGGATCTGCTGGGTGGGGTGTGGCGGCACAACCCGGCCCGGGTGGACGTGGCCCGGTCGCGGCAGCGGTTGGCCCGGCACCGGCCGGCGCAGCGTTGGCCCGGCGTGACAGTGATCGAGCCGGGCTGATCGGCTGTGAGCGGGTCAGCCTCGAGGCGGCATGCCGTAGAGCCGCTCGACGTGCAGGCGTAGCACGATGCGTCCCTCGTCGACCATGGCCTGGCGGTACTCGTTCCAGTCGGGGTGTTCGCCGCTCAACCCCCGGTAGAGCGCCACCAACTCCTCGACTGTCTCGTCGCCGAGTTCGGTGGCCGGCGGGGACAGTTCGGCGCGACCCTCGACCACCGCGTACGCCCACCCGTCCGCACTGCCGACGTGGAAGCTGGCACGCGGGTCGCGGCGCAGGTTGGCGGTTTTGGCGCGGCCGTCGGTGACCGAGACCCGGATCAGACCCGCGTCCCGGTCGAAGGAGTAGAGCACCGTGGACAACTGCGGACGCCCGTCCCGCTTGATGGTGGCGAGCACGCCCATCGAGCGGCCGGCCACCAGATCGGTCAACGCCTGCTGGGTGTGGTCATCCGGCATGGTGTCCTCCAGGTTGGACGATCGTCTCCGACCCATCCAAGCACGACCTGCCGGCCGCCGCGGGCAACCACCCGGAACGGCAGGGCGACCACCCGGAACGCCACCGAGCCCGCACCGACGGACGGCGCGGGCTCGGCGGTTGGGTGACCGTGCCGGTCAGCGGCGCTCGGCGGCGACCAACTCGGCGAGTTGCACCGCGTTCAACGCGGCGCCCTTGCGCAGGTTGTCGTTGGAGCAGAACAGCGCCAGCCCGTACTCGACGGTCTCGTCGGCGCGGATCCGGCCCACATAGGTCGGGTCCTGGCCGGCGGCCTGCAACGGCGTGGGGACGTCGGTCAGTGCCACACCGGGCGCGTCGGCCAGCAGTTCGTGGGCGCGCTGCGGGGTGAGCGGCCTGGCGAACCGGGCGTTGATCTGGAGCGAGTGCCCGGTGAAGACCGGCACCCGGACACAGGTGCCGGAGACCTTCAGGTCCGGGACCTCCAGGATCTTGCGGCTCTCGTTGCGGAGCTTCTGCTCCTCGTCGGTCTCGAACGAGCCGTCGTCGACTATCGAACCGGCCAGCGGGAGGACGTTGAAGGCGATCGGCTGGGTGAACGAGCGGGGCGCGGGGAACTCGACTGCCGACCCGTCGAAGGCCAGCCCGGCGGCGTGCTCGGCCACCTTGCGGACCTGCTCGTCCAGCTCGGCGACGCCGGCCAGCCCGGCGCCGGAGACCGCCTGGTAGGTGGAGACGACCAGGCCGACCAGGCCAGCCTCGGCGTGCAACGGACGCAGTACCGGCATCGCGGCCATCGTGGTGCAGTTCGGGTTGGCGATGATGCCCTTGGGTCGGTCCAGTGCGGCGTGCGGGTTGACCTCGGCGACCACCAGCGGCACCTGCGGGTCCATCCGGAACGCCGACGAGTTGTCGATGACCACGGCGCCGGCGGCGGCGACCCGGGGCGCCAACTCGCGAGCGGTGCCCTTACCGGCCGAGAAGAGCACGATGTCCAGCTCGGAATAGTCAGCGGTCGCGGCGTCCTCGACGGTCACCTCGCCGTCGCGCCACGGCAGCGTTCGTCCGGCGGACCGCGCCGAGGCGAACAACCGCACCTGCTCCGCTGGGAACTCCCGCTCCGCCAGCACCTGCCGCATCACGCCACCGACCTGGCCGGTGGCCCCCACAATGCCGATCCTCATGCCCGCGAGGCTACCGACCCCACCACCGATACCGGGACCCCTTTCCCACCCTCCGGGTCCCACCTCACACCCCACCCCCCACCCCACCCCCGCACCCCCGCACCCCTCCCTCCCACCCACCCTCCCTCCCGTCGATCATGAAGTTATTGCCACGACACGCCGTGTCGAGTGACAACAACTTCATGATCAACGGCGCGGGAGGGCGCGGGAGGGCGCGGGAGGGCGGCGCGGAGGGGGTGGGGTGGGGTGGGGTGGGGTGGGGTTAGGGGAGGAGGTCTCCTAGGGCGGTGGCCTCCAGGTCGGCGCGGATCACTGCGGCGTCACCCTCGATGACCAGGGTGAGAGCTTCCGGGTGCAGGTGGGTGGCTGCCGCCGCGGAGACCTGGTCCACGTCGGCGGAGAGCAGCGACTCGCGCAACCGCGCGTGGTAGTCGTCCGGCAGGTCGTGCACCACCAGGGTGGTCAGCGCGGAGGCGATCGCCCGAGGGCTCTGCAACTCGACCGAGAGCTGCCCGGCCCGCCAGGAGCGGGCCACCTCCAGCTCGTCCTCGGTCACCCCGGTGGCCTGGGTACGGGTGATCTCGCCCACCGCCTCGACCAGGGCCGGCGCGGTGACCGCCGTCTGCACTCCGGAACTGACCGCGAACCGACCGAACCGCCGCGACGCGGCGAAGTCGCCCCGGATGCCGTAGGTGTAGCCGTGCACCTCCCGCAGCAGGTGGTTGAGTCGGGAGGTGAACGCCCCACCGAGCACCGTGCCGGCGAGCGTCATCGGCACGTGGTCGGGGTGCGCCCGGTGTGGTGACGGGTGGCCCAGCCGCAGCGTGGACTGCACCGAGCCGGGCCGGTCCACCAGGATGATCCGGCGACCGCTGTGCAGCGGCACCTCGACCGGGCCGCCCCGCTCGGCGGGGCCACCACCGGTGCCGGCGAACGCCGCAGCGGCCAGCGCGTCAAGGTCGATCCGGTCCAGGTCACCGGCGACGATGAGGGTGCCGGGGCGCAGGAACCACTCCGAGTGGAAGACGGTGACGTCCTCCACGTCCAACCCGGCGACCGACTCCGGGTCGCCGTGCATCGGGCGTCCCCAGCGGTTCTGCGCGCCGAACAGGTCGGCGCGCAGCGCGGCGTCGGCGCGCGGGCCGGGGTTGGCCCAATCCATCCGGAGCGCTGTCGCCTCGTCGTCGCGCACCCGGCGTACGTCGGCGGGATCGAGCCTGGGCGTCCGGACCGCCTCGGCGAGCAGTTCCACGGCCGCGCTCAGCCGGTCCACCGGGATCACCACGCTGGCCTGGAACGAGTCCCAGTCCAGACCGGTCGACAGAGCGGTGCCGAGCCCTTCGACGGCGAGCGCGTACGCGGCGGCGTCCCGCTGCGCGGTCCCCTCCTCCAACGCCTTGGCCAGCACGCCGGACAGACCCTCCTTGCCGACCGGCTCCTGGCCCGCGCCCACGTCGAGCAGCAGCAGGGCCACGGCGAGGTTCTGCCCCGGCAGGTGCGCGGCGACGACCTGACCACCGGCTGCGGTGCGGCGGACCACCGGCGGGAACCGGTACGGGCGGGCGGCGCCCGGGCCGGGACGGTCGGCGATCAGCGTCATGAGGTCTCCTCGGGCAGGTAGGTCAGGGTCACCCGGTCGGTGGCGAGCACGTCGGCGGCGGCCTCGGCGATCTGCTCGGCGGTGACCGCGAGCAGGGCCGGCAACTGCTCGGCGATGCGGGCCGGGTCACCGAACTGTGTGGTGTACCGGCCGAGCAGGTCCGCGCGGCCGTCGACGGTGGACAGTTGACGCCACCACCCGGTGCTGAGCAACGCCTTGGCCCGGTCCAGCTCGGCGGCGGTGACCGGCACGGTGGCCAGCTCGTCGACGACCTCGGCCAGCCCTTCGGCCAGCCGCTCGGCGCTCACTCCGGGGCGGGCGGTGGCGGTGGCGATCAGCGGTGCCGGGGCGTGTGCGAGGTCCACCCCGTACGCCCCGACCAGGTCCGGTTGCGCGATCCGCTCGCCATCGGCGAGGCGCTGGTAGAGCCGGCTGCCCCGGCCGCTGCCCAGGATGGTGGCGAGCACGGTGATCACGTTGTATCCCGGGCTGCCGAACGGGTAGCTGCGGTGGGCGATGTAGACCCGTGGCGCCGGCACGTCGGCGCTCACCGACTCGACAGCCGTCTGCCCGGTGGCGGGGACGTTGCGGCCGTCCGGTGCCGGCGGGATGTCGTCGCGGGCGGGCAGCGCGCCGAAGTACTTGTCCGCGAGCGCGAACACGTCGGAGGCGGTGGCGTCGCCGACCACTGTGAGCACCGCGTTGTTCGGCGCGTAGTAGGTCCGGTGGAACGCCTGGAAGGTGGCCAGGTCGGCGGCGTTCAGGTCGGCCATCGAGCCGATCGTCGCGTGATGGTAGGGGTGCCCCGGCGGGTAGAGCAGCGGCAGCAACCGCAGCCAGGCGTCGCCGTACGGCACGTTCTCGTAGCGCTGCCGGCGCTCGTTCTTCACCACGTCCCGCTGGTTGTCCAGCGTCTCCTGGGTGAGGGCGGGGACCAGGCCGCCCATCCGGTCGGCCTCCAACCAGAGCGCCAGCTCCAGGTGCTCGGCCGGGACCGTCTCGAAATAGTTGGTCCGGTCCGGGTTGGTGGTGGCGTTGAGCGAGCCGCCGGAGCCCTGAATCAGCTTCATGTGCTCGGTCTTCGCCACGTTCACCGAGCCCTCGAACATCAGGTGCTCGAAGAGGTGGGCGAAACCGGTCTGCCCGGCCGGCTCGTGCCGGGAGCCGACGTCGTACCAGAGGTTGACGGCCACGGCGGGCGCGGTGCGATCCTCACTCACCACCACGCGCAGGCCGTTGTCCAGTCGGGACGTCTGAATGGGCCAGGGGTAACCGCTGTCGGGCATGCCCCGACGCTATCCGATCTCGGAGGCGGAAAGGTGACGTGCCGTCGGTCGGCGAGCCGACCCGGGCGGCATCGGAGCCGCCGCGCGGGGTACCGGAGAGCAATGACCGTCACCCCGCCTCCGTCCCGGTCCGCCGGCCGGGTCGCCACCGCCGTCGAACACGCCAGCACCGCACTCGGCCGGCTGCGCCGTGGCCGACTGCTGCATCCGGCCGGTCGCTCGTTCGTCGGCGAGACGGTGATCTGGGGTACGCCCGGACCGCCCAGCGGGGTCGCTCTGCTGGACCACCCCGGCCGGTACCGGACCACCGCCCGGCTCTCCAAGGGAACGCCCACACCGGGCAGTTGGCCCGACGTCCTGGGCCTCGCGCTGCGCCTGCACCACGACGACGGCCGGCCGTTCGACCTGCTGGTCAGCTCCAGCGGCGCGGCCCCGGGGCTGCGGAACCTGCCGCTGCCCAGACGCCGCTTCACCGGCACGTACAGCACGATCACGTGCTACCGCGCGGGTCGGCGTCGCCTGTGGCTGGCCGCGCTGGCCGACCCGGACTCGGTCGACCTCGGTCGCAGCCTGGCCACGGCGGTCGCCGCGACCCGGACGGACACCCCGCGCCTGGTGCTCGCTGTCGCGTCGGCGGTGGGGCCGTGGCGACTGGTCGGGCAGGTCAGCCTCGGTGCCCAGCTCAGCGCCGAGGAGGACGCGGCGCTCGCGTTCGATCCGGTGCGCAACCTGCCACCCGAACTGCGGGTGGCAGGTCCGCTGGCCTGGCTGCGCGACCAGACCTACCGGGGGTCGCGCCGGGCACGCGGGGCGACCGCTCAGTCAGGCGGTTCGACCGCCACCACTGTCTGATCCGAGGTACGACGCTCCAGCACCGTGTCCGGTGCCGCGTTCTGGTCCGCAGCGCGGATGTCCGACTCGGCGAGGATGGCCTCCGCCTGCGCCTCCGGGTCGTCGCTGCCCACCGCCTCCTCCTCGGGCAGGAGGTGGTGCGCACGGGACTCCACCCGGTCCTGATCGCTCTGCTCGTGTGTCATGGCACCCCTGTTACCCCGACCGCGCCCCCGGCACGCGATCTTCGCCCCGCATCTTGGGACGACGGGACGGGTGACCGCGTCCGGTCGGGTACGCTGGCCCGGTGACGCGTTCCTATCGATGGTTTAGGCAGCCGGCTCGCACGCCGGTGACTTCACCATGAACTGACGTCACCACGGACCGAGCCGGCTGGGCAGGAGCTGTCGTTCCTGCCCTTTTGCGTACGAGCAGCCGGCTCGTCCCGGGCACCGGCCCCGGGCACTGTCGGCGGAAGGATGCCCACCGTGACGACCCCGGAGACCGATCGGGTCAGCGATCAGCGGATCGACCGTGTCGTGCCGCTGACCACGCCCGCCCTGCTGCACCACGAGTTGCCCCTGGACGCCCCGCTCGCGTCGGCCGTGTTGACCGGCCGCCGCGCTGTCGGTCGCGTGCTGGACCGCGAGGACGACCGCCTGCTGGTGGTGGTCGGTCCCTGCTCGGTGCATGACCCGGCCGCCGCCCTGGACTACGCGCAGCGTCTTCGGACGGCAGCCGACCGGCTCGCCGACGACCTGCTGATCGTCATGCGGGTCTACTTCGAGAAGCCACGTTCCACTGTCGGTTGGAAGGGCCTGATCAACGATCCCGGCCTGGACGGCAGCGGGGACGTCAACACCGGTCTGCGGCTGGCCCGGGCGCTGCTGCTCGACGTGCTCCGCCTCGGCCTGCCGGTGGGTTGCGAATTCCTGGACCCGATCACCCCGCAGTACATCGCGGACACGGTGGCCTGGGGCGCGATCGGTGCCCGCACTGTGGAGAGCCAGGTGCACCGCCAGCTCGCCTCCGGGCTGTCCATGCCGATCGGCATGAAGAACCGCCCGGACGGCAGCATCGGCACGGCGGTGGACGCGATCCGCGCCGCCGGGGTGCCGCACGTCTTCCCCGGCATCGACTTCTCCGGCACCCCGGCGATCATGCACACGCGGGGTAACACCGACGGGCACCTCGTGTTGCGCGGTGGGGGTGGCCGACCCAACTACGACGCCGAGTCGGTCGCCGGGGCACTCGACCTGCTCCGCGCCGCCGACCTGCCGGAGCGGCTGGTGATCGACGCCAGTCACGCCAACAGCGGCAAGGATCACCGCAACCAGCCGCTGGTCGCCGCGGACGTGGCCGCCCAACTGGCCGCCGGCCAGCGTGGGATCACCGGCGTGATGCTGGAGTCGTTCCTGCTGCCCGGCCGGCAGGAGCTCGACCCGACCCGGGAGTTGGAGTACGGCCGGTCGGTCACCGACGCCTGCCTGGGCTGGGACGACACCGCTGAGGTGCTCGACCACCTCGCCTCGGCCGTGCGGGCCCGTCGGGCCACCCTCCCGACGACTGTGTGACAGCCGACACCACCACCCGCGGAACACGAGCGGGGGTCGGCTCGTTGACTGGGGTGTCGGTGTGTCCAGTGTCCCCGGGCCTCACCTAAATAGCCTTCGCGGAATACCGTCCGGCTGGAGCCGCGTAGTGCCACTCGCCGAGAGGCGACCTGCACACCGACACCAGCGCCGCCCCCGGCCGACGAGGCCGGGGGCGGCGCTGGTTGTATTCGGCGAACTCCGGCGCAGCCGCCCGGGCCGAGAGTCCTGAGGAGGGCTCGCGGGGCCGTCGACCGAGGGCGTAGGCCGACGCCGGGGTGACGTTTGACCGATTCCGCCCCGGGTAGCTGATCGACGTGACCGACGACGCACCCGTGGCCGGCGAGCCGGACAACACCCAGGCCCTCGACGACCTGCTCGACGACGTCTTCCGGGCGCAGGAGCGGGTCGAGCAGGGGGAGATCTACCGCCGGGCGGTGGCCGCCGAACTGCCGCCGGACCTGCTCGCCCGCATCGACGCGCTCCCCGAGGGTGAGTACTCGGTGGACGAGGCCAGCGATCTGCTGGGCGGCTCCCTCGGATGAGTGAGCGCAGAAGGGACACCGACATGACCAACCACGAGGACCACGACGAGAAGGTGCCGGCGCTGGGTCAGCCCCCGAAGGGCAGGGACACCACGCCCGAGCCGGACTTCGCCAACGAGCACGACCGCACCGCGGTGGATCGGGACATCATCACCGGGGCGGACGAGGACGAACGGGAGCCGGAGTCGCCGCACGGTTGGTCCGGCATGCAACGTTGAGGCGTACGCGAAAGGGGGCCGGTGTCTGCCGGCCCCCTTTCGCGTCCTGCTCGTCAGTCGTCCTGGTGCCCACCCTCGGCGGCCTGCTGCGCCGTCGCGTAGGCCATCTGGAGGAAGTCGGACGCGGCGACCGCCGTCAGCGCGGTCGCGACCAGGCGGGTGAGCCGGGGCGCGAGCACCAGGCCACCGGTCAGCCCGGTAGCCACCCAGACCGCCAGGCAGAACGGGCAGCTCAGCAGCTCGCCGATGGCGTGCCGGGTGGGGCTGCCCGAGTCGCGGACCTGCTCCATCACCTCGCCGCTGCCGATCGGACGGTCGTAGCGGGTGAACGGCGCCCGCAACGGGCTGGTCACCGCGTCCTTGGACAGCAACCGGCTCAGCTTGTGCGTGGCGATGGAGAGCAGCACCACGTCGGACGGCGCGGGACGCTCCGGCACCGGTCGGCCGGTCGCCTTGACCAGGCCGGCGAGAGCCCCGGTCACCCCGGCGTAGGCGCCCATCGCCACCAGGTAGCCGCCGAGCGGCCGGTGCTCGTGCGGCGCGTACGCCCGGCGCAGCCGGGCCGCCTTGTGTCGCAGGCCAGTGTCGCTCACCCGATCTCCTCACGTGTGTCGTGGTGGTGCGGGAACGGTGTCCCGCGCGGCCGGCTCAGCCGGCCTGGAGGTTGTCGGCGACCTCGCGTGCCAGGTTGGTGAGCGCCTCGTCGGCCAGCTGGTCCGGACCGGGCCCGCCGGACCCGTCGGCCAGGTCCAGCTGGATCCGGGCGCCACCGGAATCGGCCGGCTCCACCCGGATCTCGGCGGACCAGTCGTCGGCGTCGACGTCGCCCCAGCGGGCACGCAGCTCCTCGCCGCTGATCTCCGCGGCGGGGCTGCCGTCGCCGCGCAGCGGCTCCGGCAGCCAGGCCGAGGCACGGTCGGGGTCGGTGGCGGTGCTGAAGACCACCTCGGGTGGCGCGGACATACCGCGCACGGCGCGCGCCGGCATCACGCGTCCCGCAGGCGGCTGGGGTCGACCTCGCGGCCCGGGTGTCGGGCCAGGTACTCGGTCTCCAGCTCCGCGGTGCGCCGGAGGTGATTGGCGAGTGCGGAGTCCGCCGCGTGCCGCAGGGTGTCCAGGCGGGTTCGGTGCAGGCTGTGCATCTCGCGGATCAGGTCCTCGTCGGTCAGCTCCGTCGGGTCGATGCCGAGCAGGTCGCCGTCGAGGCCGGGAGCGCCGGCCGGGTCGTCGAGCTGATCGCCGCCCCACTCGGGCACCCGCTGCTCCGGGCTCATATCCGCACTGCCGCTGGACGCAAAGCCGTCCTCACGTACCGATCCGGTCATGATCGCCCCCCTTGATCTCGTTTGGGCTGGCGTCTAGACGATTGCCCAGGCGCGGTGTTGCCAAACCAAGCCGGTGGGGCGACGACTACGACACGGTGTCGGAGACCGGTGGCGCCCCCGGTACCCTCAATGTCATGAGGCGGCTCTGGACCCCGGCGTGGATCGCGCGCCACGTGGCCATGGTCGTGCTGGTCGTGGGCTTTTTGGGGCTGGGCTGGTGGCAGATCAGCCGGGCCGCCGCCGGCAACAGCCTGAGCTGGGGGTACGCGGTCGAGTGGCCGATCTTCGCCGGCTTCGTGGTCTA
This sequence comes from Micromonospora sp. NPDC048986, assembly GCF_040649335.1. Classification (NCBI taxonomy): domain Bacteria; kingdom Bacillati; phylum Actinomycetota; class Actinomycetes; order Micromonosporales; family Micromonosporaceae; genus Micromonospora; species Micromonospora sp. NPDC048986. The sequence continues at coordinate 198,284 of NZ_JBEZFJ010000009.1, read as the reverse complement.
CGTCTGGTGGCGTGAGGTGAAGCTGGCCCGCCGCAAGGCGGCGGAGGCTGATGCTCCGCCTGCGGATCCGGCCATCGAGCCGGCGCCTGCGGTCAGCACCGGGTCCCGACCGGCGGTACGCCGCCCGGTGCGGGTGTCCCGGGTGCCGGCCAGCGGCGATGTCGTCGAGGACACCGACCTGGCCGCCTACAACCACTACCTGTCATGGTTGAACGCCAATCCGGGCGCCCGGCCCGGTGACTATCCCGGCTGAGCCGGGCTCGGAAGGACGGACGAAGGTGGGCGCTGCCCTTACCCGGTACCGCGTGATCGCCTGGATCGTGGGCGTGGTGCTGATCCTGCTGGTCGTGATCGGCATGCCGCTGAAGTACGCGTTCGACAACCCGGTCGTCGTGGAGACGATCGGGCCGGCGCACGGCTTCCTCTACATGATCTATCTGGTGGCCGCGTTCGACCTGAGCCGCCGAGCTGACTGGCCGCTGAAGCGGATGCTGCTGGTGATGCTGGCCGGCACGGTGCCGTTCGTCTCGTTCTACGCCGAGCGCCGGGTCAGCGCCTGGGTGGCCGCGCCGCAGGAGGAACGGGCTCCGGAGCCGGTGGCCGGCTGAGTTCGCTGAACGGCCGGTGGGCCGACACGGCTCCGGCCCACCGCCAGCGGGTCATCGGTTGGGCCGCCACGGGTCCGCTTCGGCGAGCGGGTCTACCCAACTGCCGTAGCGGTTGACCTCCCGGGCCCGCAGCAGCGACCGGGTGACCTGGCCGAACTGCCGTTCGTCATCGGCGCTGAACAGCAGCACCTCCGAGCCCTGGTGCCACCCCCACAGCTCGTGCGGCGGCGGGCGCCAGCGATCGCCGACCACTGCGAGAGCGGCCGGCAGCAGGAACACGGCGCCGAGGATCAGGTACGCCCCTGCGGTGAGGCGGTGCAGACCGCCGGTGAAGCCGAGGAGCACCCCCACGCCGCCGAGCATGCTGGCGGTGATGACCACGGCCCGGACGGCGATCCGGTCGTGCGGACCCCGGGTGGTACGCAGGTGGGTCAGGTCGGCGACCCGGTAACTGTTCCGACCGACGGTGAACCGGTCGACGGTCACGATGATGCCGGGCCGCGCGTACAACAGTGTCGACCGGGCGCCCGGCACCGTTCGCGGCGGTCGCGTCTTTGCGCCTTCACGATTCACGGTTCCTCCCGAAGGGGACGGTTGGCCGGGTGGTCCGCCGGCGACAGTCATCGCTGCCTGTCGACGGGATTCCCGGCTCCGGACTTCATTGTGTTGCGGCGTCGCCAGTCGACCTGGGCATTTACCGGGTAACGTCGGACCGCCACGACCGGGTGACATCGCCGAGAAACAGCATCCATTTCGGCTTTTATCGGTTATGGCGACCAGGGATACCACGGCATACGCCCGGAACGACGAAAGTCGTATATCCGTCAGCACGCCGCGAAAAGGGCGATGTTCCCTCGTTCCCAGGCGTCATCAGCCACGATGGCGACACCCAGCCCACGTGCCCGACCCGCAACTCTCCCAACTTTCGCCACTGCTTCAACTGCGAGCGACATCCGTCCCGGGTTAGGTTGGGCGAGCCGGTCCGGCCCAGTGCCGTCCGCCCGGATGGCCCCGGCCGGTGTCGTCGAGGGCGTCAGCAGCCCCGGCGGCCGTGGGAGAGGGGCCTTCCGCTCTTGTCATCCCTGAGAAATCTGCTGCGCACAGTGGCGCTGGTCGGCATGTCGGCCGCGCTGATCGCCCCGACGGCGGTGGCCCAGGCCGAGCCGTCCCCCGCCGACCTGACCCGCCGGATCGAGACGTCCTCGGCCGAGTTGGAGCGGGTCGTCGAGTCGTACAACAAGTTGCGTGAGGAGATCAAGACAAACGAGGCCGCAGTGGCCCGATTACAGACCCGCATCGGCCCGCTCGAGCAGCAGGTCGAACAGAGCCGGGCCGACGTGGCGGAGCTGGCCTCCACCGCGTACAAGAGTGGCGGCCTGCGCACCGCGGACGCCCTGCTGCGTCCGGGTGGCCCGGCCGCGTTGCTGGACCGGCTCGGCACGATCGAGCAGCTGACCCGCCAGCGGCAGGAGCGCATCTCCGGTTTCACTGCCGACCAGCAGCGGCTGCTCGACGAGAAGGCCCGCCTGGGCGCGACCTTGACCCGGCAGGCCGCACAGGCCCGTCAGCTCGCCGCGGGTAAGAAGCAGATCGAGCAGGATCTGGCCAAACTGTACGAGCTGCGCCGGCAGGCGTACGGGGCCGCCACCGAGCGACCCGAGCCCAAGGCGGCGACGACCGAGGCCAAGAACGTGCCCGCCGTGTCCGGTGCCGCCGGCACTGCTGTGCGTTACGCGTTCGGCGCGATCGGCAAGCCGTACGTCTGGGCGGCCGACGGGCCGAACGGCTACGACTGTTCCGGCCTGACCTCGGCCGCCTGGCGGGCGGCTGGGAAGTCCCTGCCGCACAACACCCGGATGCAGTGGAGCGCTGTGGCCCACATCGGGCGGGGCGAGCTACGCCCCGGCGATCTGGTCTTCTACAGCGGGCTCGGGCACGTCGCCCTCTACGTGGGCGACGGTCAGGTGATCGACGCGCCCAGCGCCGGTCGCAACGTGCTCAAGCGTGGCATGAACATGATGTCCATCCAGGGTTACGGCCGGGTGCGCTGACCACTGTCGAAAACGGCGAACGGCCGGCGTCCCCCTATCGGACGCCGGCCGTTCGCCGTCATTGCTACCAGGTCAGGCCGCTTGCAGCCCCTCCGCCCGAGCCAGCTCGCGGAGCCGGCCGAGGGCCTGGATCTCCAGCTGCCGGATGCGCTCGCGGGACAGCGAGAAGCGGGACGCGACCTCGGTGAGCGAGTGCTCCCGGCCGTCCTCCAGCCCGTAGCGGGCCCGCATGATGCCGGCGGACCGGTCGTCGAGGTGGTTGAGCAGCCCTTCGATGCGCTGCCGCTCCAGGCCGCTGAGGACGATGTCCTCCGGCGACGGCGCGTCGCTGTCGGCGACCAGGTCCCCGAGGTTGGTGTCGCCGTCGTCGCCCACCGGGGTGTCCAGCGAAACGGTGTCCTGCGACCAGCGGCGCAGCTCGTTCACCCGCTCGACGGTGACGCCGAGGGCGTTGGCGATCTGCTCCGGCTCCGGGTCGCTGCCCAACTCACGGGTCAGCTGCCGGGCCACGTTGCGCATCCGGTTGACGTCCTCCACCAGGTGCACCGGTAGACGGACGGTGCGCTCCTGCTGGGCGATCGCCCGGCTGATCGCCTGCCGGATCCACCAGGTGGCGTAGGTGGAGAACTTGTAGCCGCGCTCGTAGTCGAACTTCTCGACCGCCCGGACGAGGCCGGTGTTGCCCTCCTGGATCAGGTCCAGCATGGGCATCCCCGAGCGCACGTAGCGCCTGGCGATCGACACGACCAGTCGGAGGTTGGCGCGGATGAAGAGGTCCTTCGCCCGCTCGCCCTCGACGACCAGCCACTCCAGGTCGGCCCGGTCGACACCGGCGGGAACGGCTTCCTCACCGAGCAGGTGCTCGGCGTAGAGGCCGGCCTCGATCGCCTTGGAGAGATCGACCTCCTTGGCGGCGTCCAGCAGTGGCGTCCGGGAGATCTCGTGCAGGTAGACGCCGACCAGGTCGCGCTCCTCGGCAACCTCGTCGGTTCGCATGCCGATGTTCTTGTCCACGTTGCCCACGGTCCCCTCGCTCGCGCCGGTTGCCCGGTTCCTTGCCATTCCCCACACCTGTCAGCCCCTGGTAACTTCTGCTGTGCCCATCGGTGCTGACACCTACACAACAGATGAGACGTGTCGGGGATTCCTCGTCGTGAGTCGAAAGTGTCACGAATGCCTGAGTAGTAGCTGAGAGCACGGTCCATGTTTGCTGTCAGCACCCCATCGGGTGGCTCGCCAGTGGGCACCACATACCGGTTACCGCACCATGGCAACACCGCCCGCCGCGGGGGCACAGCGACCCGGGTCACCACCGCGATGCGATCCTGGTCACTGCCAGATACGCACCGGTGAACCGGTCGGTTCATTCACGGGGGTGTTATTACCCTCCGGCCAGATGAACAATCCGAGGGCCCGTTCGCTTCCCGGTGTGTGGGTGGGGCTAGGAGGCGAGCAGGGCGAGGGCGCCGCGTACCTGGTCGGCCGAGCGGGCCAGCGCGGCCCGGGCAGCGTCGATCTCAGCGCCCGAGACGAGGGCGACGAGCGCCGTCTTCAGGTCCCCGTCGGCCTCGGTGAGGGCCTGCCGGGAAAGCTCCTCCGAGCAGCCGGTGGCCTCGACCAGAATCGAGATCATTCGTCCGCGGAGTTTCGCGTTGGTGGCCACCATATCGATCATGAGGTTCGAGTAGACCCGACCCAGGCGCACCATGACGGCGGTCGAGAACGTGTTGAGCACCAATTTCTGCGCTGTGCCCGCCTTCATCCGGGTCGACCCGGTGACCACCTCGGGTCCGGTGTCCACCCCGATGAACACGTCGACCGACCGGGCGGCCTCCGCCTCCGGATTGGCGCAGAGCAGCACCGTCGAGGCGCCCTTGGCGCGGGCCGCGGCAAGCGCCCCGAGGACGTACGGGGTGCGTCCGCTGGCCGCCAGACCGACCACCAGGTCCCCGGCCCGTACGCAACTGGCCGCTTCGACCGCGCCGCCCCGGTCGTCGTCCTCGGCGTCCTCGACGGCCCGCCACATCGCGTCCGGGCCGCCCGCGAGGTGTGCGCAGAACCAGTGTCGGGGCGAGTTGAAGGTGGGGGCCAGTTCGGCGGCGTCGAGCACGCCCAGCCGGCCGGAGGTGCCGGCCCCGAAGTAGTGCACCCGGTGACCGCCGCGTAGCGCCGCGACCGCCAGGTCGACGGTGGTGGCGATCTCGTCGAGCACCGCGGCAACCGCAGCGGGCACCCGTCGGTCCGCCTCGTTGATCACGGTGAGCACGTCCCGGGTCGACATCAGGTCGAGGTCGACGCTGAGTGGATTACGTCGTTCGGTGGGGGCACCCACCCGGACCGTGGGGCGTGCGGGCCGTGCGGGCATCTCCGCACCGGCCGTCATGCCCGCCTCCGGTTGGCACCCACCCGGTGCGACTGGACCGCCTCGGCGGTCGCCTCCAGGGCCTTGCGGGCCCGGGCCCGGTTGCGGGCGGCCACCCCGACGAAGAGGCAGTCGACCACTGTGAGCTGAGCCAGCCGGCTGGCCGTCGCGCCGGAGCGGTAGGTGGTCTCCCGGGCCGCCGTGGTCAACACGAAGTCCGCCACGTCGGTGATCGGTGAACGCGGGAAGTTGGTCAACGCCACTGTCGCGGCACCGCGGGTACGGGCCTGCTCCAGCACCTCGATCACGTCGGAGGTGGTGCCCGTGTGCGAGATGCCGATCGCCACGTCTCCCCGCCCCAGCAGGGCCGCCGACGTGAGCGCGGTGTGCACGTCCGGGAAGTAGAAGGCGATCCGGCCGATGCGGTGCAGCTTCTGCTGGAAGTCCGAGGCGACGAACCCGCTGGCGCCGGCGCCGTAGATGTCGATCCGAGCGGCACCGCTGATCGCCTCGACCACCTGCTCGCAGACGGCGGGGTCGAGTTGCTCGGCGGTCTCCTCGACGGCGCGGGCGTCGTTGAACGCGATGGTGGCGATGATCTGGGCGAGGTCGGCGCCGGGCGGGATGTCGCCGCCGACCACCCGGGCGTCCGGTGGCTCGATCCGGCGGGCGGCCTCGGCGGCGAGGCGGATGCGCAGTTGGGGGTAACCGTCCATGCCCACCGAACGGCAGAACCGGATGACTGTCGCCTCGGATGTCTCGGCTGCGGTGGCGAGATCGGTGATTGTCCGCCGGGCGGCGGCCGCTGGGTCGGACACGACCAGCCGGGCGACCCGCTGCTCGGCGGGCGACAGCGATGGCAACAGCCCGCTGATGTGGACGATCAGCCCACCGGGCTCGTGACTCGCAGAAATCTTCGGACTCTTCGCCACGGATGAAACTTACTTTCAGCAGGCGTGAGCGTCAACTATGACTGTCCGAGGTGGGGGAAACTTCGATCGCCGGGATCACCGGTCCCGTACAGCCTGCCACTTCCCCAGGATCGCCGCCTCCTCCGCCGGGTCGAGTCCACCCTGCCGGACGGCCGCCGGGTGCGCGGCCATCCACGACGCGGTCGCCCGAACGGTATCCGCCAGCGGACGGACCGTCAGACCGGCGCCCACTGCCGGTCGGACGTCCCGGTCCATCAGGCCGGCGGTCTCCGGCAACCGAACCCAGAGCGGCAGCGCCCGCTCCCCCGACCACTCGCGCACGTCGTGGGACAGCAGGAACTCCTGGTCGACCCAGGTGAGGGCCGGATCGGCGACGCCCAGCCCGGCGGCCACCCCGGCCAACAGCTCGGCCCGGGACATCGCCGGAGCGGTGCCGTCGTACGTGCCGCCAAGGCGGGTGCCGGCGGCGTGCAACAGCCAACGCGCCAGATCGGCGACGTCCACGAACTGCACCCGATCGGTCGGCTGCCCGGGGGCCAGCACCTCGCCACCGGCCGACAGCCGCCGCACCCAGTACGGGAAACGGTCGCTCGGATCCTCCGCGCCGACGATCAGCCCCGCCCGGCAGATGAACGAACGCTCCACGCCCACCCGCTCCCGGACCAGTGCCTCGATGCTCACCTTGCACTCGCCGTACCAGTCGTGGTCCGGGCCGACCGGACCGTCCACGTCCGCCGGGGCCGGCGGCAGGATCGGCGCGTCCGCGGCGGTCTGGCCCGGGGTGGTGTGGTCCGCGTACACCGAGATCGTCGACACGAACGACCAGTGGTCGACGTGGTCGGCGAGCGCGGCGAGCGCGTGCCGGGCGTGGCTGATCTGGCGGGTCACGTCGACCACCGCGTCGAAGCCCTCGGCGGCGAGCGGGACGAGCGACCCGGGATCGTCGCGGTCGGCCGCCACGAACCGCGCCCCGGCCGGCACGGCGCCGGACACGCCCCGGGCCGCGCAGGTCACGTCGTGACCCTGTTCGACGGCGAGCCGTGCCGTCGCCCGGCCGAGGAACTGGGTGCCACCGAGAATGAGGATCCGCATCCGCCGATCCTGCGCCCCCGAGCTCCTGACAATCCAACCAATCTGCCCACGGCAGACCGTGATCATGAAGCTGTTGCCATTCAGGTCGGCGTGTCACTGCGACAACTTCATGATCGACGGAAGGGGTGGAAGGGGTGGGGCACTAGCGTGGGGCCCATGGGAGAGCGCAGCGTGTTGGTGACCGGGGGTTCCGGCGGGCTCGGCGGGGCGGTCGTCGCCGCGTTCGTCGAGGCGGGCTGGCGGGTGGTCGTACCGGAGCGGAAAGCCCGGCCCGGGTCGGAGCCGGCGGCGGCCGGACTGGTCCGGGTGGTCGCGGACCTTGGCGAGCCGGCGGGCGCGGCGCAGGCGGTCGAGGCCGCGGCCGGCGAGCCGGCGGCGCCGCTGCGCGCTGTGGTCAACCTCGTCGGTGGGTACGCCAGCGGCCCGTTGGTGCACGAGACACCGGTCGAGGAGTTCGAGCGGATGCTCACCGTCAACCTGCGGCCGACCTTTCTGGTCACCCAGGCAGCGCTCCCGCACCTGGTGGCGTCCGGCGGCGGCGCGGTGGTCTGCGTCTCGGCCCGCGCGGCGGTCACCCCGTTCCGCGGCGCTGCGGGCTACTCGACGGCCAAGGCGGCGGTGCTGGCCTTCGCCAACGCTGTCGCTGTGGAGTACCGGTCGCAGAACGTGCGCTGCAACACGGTGCTGCCCAGCGTCATCGACACCCCGGCGAACCGGGCCGCGCAGCCCGACGCCGACCATTCCCGCTGGGTCACCCCGGCCGAGATCGCGCCGGTGATCCGGTTCCTCGCGTCGGCGGATTCCGCCCCGACCAGTGGCGCCACAGTGCCGGTCTACGGGCGGGCCTGAGCCACCACCGGGCCGAGGTCCTCGCCGCCCGAGGCGGACGGCGGTAGCCAGGTTTCCAGGTGCGCCTGGATCTGCTCGGTCACCTCCTCGGCCGGGCGGCCCGCGTCCACAAGCACGAAGCTGGGGTACTCGGGCAACGCCCGGTAGGCGGTGTCGGCGGCGGTCAGCCACCCCATCGTCTCGTGGTCGGTGCCGCGTTCCTCGATGCGCCGGTACGCCTCCGCCGGGTCGACCGCGAGCAGGAAGGTCACCTGCGGTGTCGGGAACAGCCGGTAGCCGGCCCTGGCGAGCCGCTCCCAGCGCTGCCCGCCGTGCGCCCTGATGCTCGCGTACTGGCAGGCCGAGTAGCGGTCCATCACCGCCGTCCGACCGGTGAGCAGACAACTGATCAGGGCGATGGCGATGGCCAGCCAGCGCAGCACCGACTCCACGGCCAGCACGCCGTCGCGGCCGACGAGCCGTTGCGCGTCCGGCCGACCGAGGCGATGGGCGAGCCGGCCGAGCCAGCGGCGGCCACTGGCGTTGCGGCGGTAGGTGGCGGGGCGTCCGGCGGCGGTCAGCGCGTCGGCCAGCCGGTGTGCCTGCGTGGTCTTGCCCGAACCGTCGATCCCGATCAGGGCGACGGTGCGCAATCGGGCCTTGCGTCGTCGCATCCCCGATGATCTGGCCACTCTCCACAGGTTATCCGACCTGTGCACGTGGTCCGTGAGGTTTGTGGTGCTTCATCCCTGTTGACGCCCTACCGAGACCCCAGCAGGTGTGGACGACCGGAATGCCGGGTACCGGAGTTTGAAATCCAACCGCCGGTCCACCAACACGACGACGGAGGAACCAGATGGCTGAGCGCGGAGACGAGAGTCTGGTGCACACCCTCAAGAAGGTCGCCGCCGTGCTCAAGCAGTCCGAGATTCCGTTCGCCCTGGGCGGCAGCTTCGCGGTCTACGCCCACGGGGGCCACTCCAGCGATCACGACGTCGACTTCCTGATCCGGGAGGCCGACGTGGAAGCGGCACTGGAGGCCCTGGTGGCCGCCGGCTTCGTCGCCGAGCGTCCACCGGAGGACTGGCTGGTGAAGGTCTTCGACGACGGCCGGATGGTGGACCTGATCCACCGGCCGATCGAGACCCCGGTGACCGAGGAGACGTTCGCCGACACCGTCATCCGACCGGTGGACGCGATTCGCATGCCGGTGCTGTCCGCGACCCAGCTGATGGTGCACAAACTGCTCAGCTTCTCCCAGCACTACTGCGACTTCGCCCGCGGTCTGCCGCTGGCCCGCTCGCTGCGGGAGCAGATCGACTGGGAACGGGTACGCAAGGAGACGCAGCACTCGCCGTACGCAGAGGCGTTCCTGGTGCTGCTGGACCGGCTGGAGGTGGTGCCGGACGCCGGCACCCAGCCAGGAGAGGGGACATCGTGACCCACCATCGCGACATCGACTCCGGGCCACCTGACGAGTACGTCGAGGCGGAGATCCAACGGTTGCTGGTCGAGGACCCCGCCGTCGCCGAACAGGGGATCACAGTGGTTCGACGGGAACGCACCCTCGTGCTCTACGGCGAGGTGGAGAGTCCGCACCGGCGGGAGGAGATCCTGCGTCGGGTGTCCGAGCGCTTCCCGGACGTGCCGATCACCAGCGACATCGGGGTGATCCGCACCCAAGCGCCCACGGAGATCGAGCAACTGCCCTGAGGGAGGTTCCATGGTGATCCGGATTGCCGCTGTGGGCGACGTACATCTGGACGAGGACGTGGTCGGTCGATTCCGGCCGGCACTGGAGGAGTTGCCGGAGTGCGCCGATGTGCTGCTGCTGGCCGGGGACCTGACCCGGCACGGCACCGAGGCCGAGGCGCGCTGCGTGGCAGAAGAGTTCGGTGGGTTGGCCGTACCTGTGGTGACGGTGCTGGGCAACCACGACCACCAGTGCGACCAGGTGCCACAGGTGGTCAAGGTGCTGGAGGACGCGGGCATCACGGTGCTGGAGGGCAACGGCGTCGTGCTGGACTGCGCTGGTGGCCGGCTCGGCATCGCCGGCGTCAAGGGCTTCGGGGGCGGGTTCGCCGGGCGGTGCGCCAGTGACTTCGGCGAGCCGGAGATGAAGGCCTTCGTGCGGACCACCACCGACAGTGCGGACCGGCTCGGTGCGGCGCTGCGCTCACTGGACTGCGACATGCTCGTCGCGCTCACCCACTACTCGCCGGTGCCGGACACACTGGCCGGCGAGCCGTTGGAGATCTACCCCTTCCTGGGGTCGTACCAGTTGGGGCAGGCGATCGACTCGGCGCCCACGGCGCTGGCAGTGCACGGGCACGCGCACGCCGGCACCGAGCGCGGCACGACCCCCGGCGGGGTACGCGTCCGCAACGTCGCGCACCCGGTGATCAAGCAGGCGTACAGCGTCTTTCACGTTGGCGATCAACTCGACACCGATCAGGTTTCCCGGATCGGCCAGTCGGGTAGTCAGAGGTCATGGAGCTGATTCTCTGGATTCTCGCAGTCGTACTCGTGGTCGCCGGCATCCTCGCGCTGTTCCGCCGGCAGATCCTGTGGGGCATCGTCCTCATCGTCGTCGGGCTGTTGGTCGGCCCGGGTGGTGTCAGCATCTTCAATTAGCGCTCACACGTTCAACACCGGGACCCGCCGGGGTCGCCGCGACCGAAGCTTCGTCCTCCCGACAGAAGCATCGGTCATGGCGATCCCGGCGCTTTTTCGTGGCTGGCCGGCCCCGTGACCCACCCTCCCCGGCCGGTGGTTTGAGCCGCCCCCGAGAGGAAATATCTCGACCATGGAGATATCTCAGGACGCGCCGGCGACCTCCGGGCGGCGAGCGTGGTGGGCCCTCGCCGGTTTCGCGGCGGCGGTCTTCGTCGCGGCCGCGATCGGCGGGCTGGGAGTGCAGGGCACCACCGAGGAGTACGCGAACCTGCGGCAGCCCGGCTGGGCCCCGCCCTCGTGGCTCTTCGGCCCGGTCTGGTCGCTGCTCTACGCGCTGATCGCGGTGGCCGGCTGGCTGGTGTGGCGCCGGGTCGGCTTCTCCCCCGCCCTCTGGGCGTGGACCGCCCAACTGGTGCTCAACGCGATCTGGACCCCGCTGTTCTTCGGCGCCGGGCTGTACGGGCTGGCGTTCGCGGAGATCGTGCTGATGTGGCTGGCGATCGGCCTGACCGTGGTGCTGTTCGCCCGGGTGTCCCGGGTGGCGACGGCGCTGCTGCTGCCGTACTGGGCCTGGGTCACCTTCGCCGCGGCGTTGAACCTGTCGATCTGGCGGCTGAACGCCTGACCCGTCGGTTCCCCGACGGCGGCGACCGCCGGGGACCGTGGCCGTTGCCGGATCAGCAGCGGGGGACGTTCGGGATGTAGCCGTCGTGGCCGGTGTAGACGTACGCGTCGGCGATGAAGCGACCGGAGCCGATCCGGTCCCAGATCGAGCTGGTGCCGTACGTGCCGGTGACAGTGGTGCCGCTGGTCTGGCAGGCGATGGTCACCCGGGTGCCGTCGGCGACGGTGCCCACCGAGGCGTACCCGGTGCCGGGGCCGGAGCGGACGGTCAGCGGCGTGCCGCTGGTGTCGACAGTGCCGTTGCCGCTGCCCGAGGAGCACCCGTTGCCGCTGGTGTAGCTCTTGGTGCCCCAGTAGAGCGCGAGGCTGCCGTTGAAGCGGACCTGGATGTCGGCGCCGTTGAGGCGCTGCTCGTAGTGCAGGTGCGGGCCGGTCGACCCCCCGGTGCTGCCGACCCAGCCGATCACCTTGCCGTACCCGACCGTCTGCCCGACCGAGACGTTGAAGCCGCTGAGGTGCGCGTAGTAGGTGCTGTAACCGCCCCCGTGGTTGATTCGGACGTACTTGCCGTAACTGGTGCCGCCGAGGTCGGTCACCCGGTCGACGGTGCCCGGGGCGCTGGCGACCACCGGGTCGCCGGCGTCGTCGGTGCGGTTGAAGTCGACGGCGTACGCCGGGCTGTGGTCCGACCGGGTCTGCCCGGACCAGGACTGCCCGCACGGGAACGGCACCTTGAAGGTCGGTGCGGCCATCGCCGGGGTCGCCGGCACCAGCGCTCCCCCGACGAAAAGACCTGTCACCAGCAGGCTGATCCACCGCTTTCGCATACAGCTCCTCCTATGTCGAAAACCTTCGATCCGGTGCGCCCAGCCTGACAGATATCGTCAATCTTCGAAAGAGTCCCCAGCGTGTCCCGGGAGCGCGCCCACCAGGCAGCCCGCAGGTTTCCGGATTGTTACTCGCTCGTGTCTGACAGGGGGTGGACCGCGCCGGATGCAAGCGCTTACATGTGTGCACGCCCAATCGGACCGGCGACGGGTCACCAGCACGACCGCGCCGGCTAGGAAGGAGGACGGCATGGCGGTCTTTACCAGACCACGCCAGGCCTTCGTGATCGCCGGCGTACTCGGGCTGGCGCTCAGCGCCACCGCCTGCGGTACCGGCGACGACAAGAAGAGCAGCAAAGCGGGCTCCGCGGAGTGCGCCGCATACGACAAGTACGAGGGCCACGACGGCAAGAAGGTCTCCATCTACGCGTCCATCCGTGACGCCGAGGCCGACCTGCTGGAGCGGTCGTGGTCGCAGTTCACCGAGTGCACCGGCATCGAGATCGACTACGAGGGCAGCGGCGAGTTCGAGGCGCAGCTCCCCGTCCGGGTCGACGGTGGCAACGCCCCCGACATCGCCTTCGTGCCGCAGCCGGGTCTGGTGAAGCGTTTCGCGGACGCCGGCAAGCTGAAGTCCCTCAGCGCCGACACCAAGGCCCTCGCCGAGCAGAACATGCCGGCCGACTGGCTGAAGTACGGCACCGTGAACGGGACGCTCTACGGCGTGCCGCTCGGCGCCAACGTGAAGTCCTTCGTCTGGTACTCGCCGAAGACGTTCAAGGAGAAGGGCTGGGAGGTTCCGACCACCTGGGACCAGCTCATCGCCCTGAGCGACAAGATCGCCGCCAGCGGCGTCAAGCCGTGGTGCGCGGGCGTCGAGTCCGGTGACGCCACCGGCTGGCCGGCCACCGACTGGATCGAGGACTTGGTCCTGCGGACGCAGGGTCCCGACGTCTACGACCAGTGGACCACCCACGCCATCCCGTTCAACGACCCGAAGATCGTCGACGCGGTTGACCGCGCCGGCAGCATCCTCAAGAACGAGAAGTACGTCAACGGCGGCTTCGGCGGCGTCAAGAGCATCACCACCACCGCCTTCCAGGAGGCGGGCCTGCCGGTGACCACCGGCAAGTGCGCGATGCACCGACAGGCGTCGTTCTACGCCAACCAGTTCCCCGAGGGCACCAAGGTGGCCGAGGACGGCGACGCGTTCGCCTTCTACTTCCCGGCCATCGACCCGGCCAAGGGCAAGCCGGTGCTGGGCGCGGGCGAGTTCGTCGTCGGCTACGCCGACCGTCCCGAGGTCCAGGCCGTGCAGACCTACCTCGTCTCGGCGGAGTACGTGAACAGCCGCGCGAAGCTCGGCAACTGGGTCACGGCGAACAACAAGCTGGACATCGCCAACGTCGCCAGCCCGATCGACAAGCTCTCCGTCCAGATCCTCCAGGACAAGACGGGCACCTTCCGCTTCGACGGATCCGACCTGATGCCGGCCGGCGTCGGCGCGGGAACGTTCTGGAAGGGCATGATCGAGTGGCTGAACGGCAAGGCGACCGCCCCGGTGCTCCAGGGCATCGAGAGCAGCTGGCCTAAGTGATCCCGGCGGTGGCCCGGTCCGCGTTCGCGGGCCGGGCCACCG
>NZ_JBEZFJ010000009.1:0-184635 GCF_040649335.1 Micromonospora sp. NPDC048986 | reverse complement strand
GCGAGTTCGTGCGGCTCCAGCACGTTGGGCAGCGCGGCCTGGGCGGCCGGCGAGTAGAACGCCTTGGCGACCGCCCGCGGGCCGGGCCACCGGCCGAGGTGGACCCGGAAGGGAGGGTTGATGAAGTTCGACTTCGCCGATCAGCAGCCGAAGTTCCTCATGCTGATGTACGGGCTGGTCGCCTTCGTGCTGGTGGTGGGGGGTCTGCTCCTGTTGCTCGACGTGGTGCCGGCCTGGTTCGCCCGTCGACGGGAGGCCCAGCTCGTCGCCGCCTCCGTGAGCGGGGCGCCGCTGCCCCGTCGGCCCAAGCAGCGGGAAGGGATCTTCGCGTTCTTCTTCCTGCTGCCGACGCTGCTGCTGCTCGTCATCGGACTGGTCGTGCCGGCCATCCGCACCGTGCTGCTCTCCCTGATGAACAGGACCAGCACGGAGTGGGTGGGGTTTGACAACTTCGCCTGGATGTTCTCCGACGACTCGATCGTCCGGGTCCTGATCAACACCCTGGTCTGGGTGCTCCTGGTCCCGCTGGTGGCGACCGGATTCGGCCTGATCTACGCCGTACTGGTGGACAAAGCCCGGTTCGAAGCGGTGGCCAAGTCACTGATCTTCCTGCCGATGGCCATCTCCTTCGTCGGCGCCAGCATCATCTGGAAGTTCGTCTACGCCTACCGGGGTGACGGCGACCAGATCGGTCTGCTCAACCAGATCGTGGTCAGCCTCGGCGGTGAGCCCAAGCAGTGGCTGCTCGAATCACCACTCAACACGCTGCTGCTGATCGTCATCATGATCTGGATCCAGGCCGGTTTCGCCATGGTGGTGCTCTCCGCCGCGATCAAGGCGATCCCCGGCGACATCGTCGAAGCCGCCCGGCTCGACGGCGTCAGCCCGTGGCAGATGTTCTGGCAGATCACCATGCCGAGCATCCGACCGGCGCTGATCGTCGTGATGGTGACCCTCACCATCGCCACGCTCAAGGTCTTCGACATCGTCCGGACCTCGACGAACGGCAACTACGACACCAGCGTGATCGCCAACGAGATGTACAACCAGGCGTTCCGGTACAGCGAGAACGGGCGGGGTTCCGCGCTCGCGGTCTTCCTCTTCATCCTGGTCATCCCGGTTGTGATCTACCAGATCCGTAACCTCCGTCAACAGCGGGAGGGCTGAGATGACCACCGCAACGCCCACCGTCGCCGCCGGCACCCAGAAGACCGACGGCACTCCGCCCACCACTGCCGGCCGAGTCCGCAAGCGCCTCAACAGCCGCACCGCGACGCTCGTCTCGATCGTCATCGCCGTGGTCTGGACCATTCCGACCTTCGGTCTGCTCGTCTCCTCCCTCCGCCCGGAGGACGAGATCAAGACCACCGGCTGGTGGACGGCCTTCACCAACCCGCAGTTCACCTTCGAGAACTACGAGCAGGTCCTGTTCGGGCGGTCGTCGTCCTCCGGGCAGCTCGCCGGTTCCTTCATCAACTCGCTGGCGATCACCATCCCGTCGGTGCTCTTCCCGCTCGCCTTCGCGTGCCTCGCCGCGTACGCGCTCGCGTGGATCAACTTCCGCGGCCGGGACTGGGTCTACATCGCGATCTTCGCGTTGCAGATCGTGCCGCTGCAGATGGCCCTGGTGCCGCTGCTCAGGTTCTTCTCCACCGGTGTCACCCTCGGCGGCGTCACACTGATGCCGGCCTGGGACCTGGTCGACGAGCAGAAGTTCGCCCAGGTGTGGTTCGCCCACACCTGCTTCGCGCTTCCGTTCGCCGTCTTCCTGCTGCACAACTTCATCTCGCAACTGCCGGGGGACCTGATGGAGGCGGCCCGGGTCGACGGGGCCACCCACCCGAAGATCTTCCGCACCATCGTGCTGCCGCTGATCACCCCGGCGCTGGCGGCGTTCGGCATCTTCCAGTTCCTCTGGGTCTGGAACGACCTGCTGGTCGCGCTCATCTTCGCCGGTGGCGGCGACGAGACCGCCCCGCTGACCGTCCGGCTCGCCGAGATGGCCGGCACCCGGGGCAACGAGTGGCAGCGCCTGACCGCCGGTGCGTTCGTCAGCATCGTCGTACCGCTCATCGTGTTCCTGTCCCTGCAGCGCTTCTTCGTGCGAGGTCTGCTCGCCGGCAGCGTCAAGGGCTGACCGCGCGCCCGCCGCCGCCTGGCCCCTCGGGCGGCGGCGGGCGCTCCGGGCACCGAGCGGGGGAAACCGTGACGAGGATCGATGATGTGGCCCGGCTGGCCGGAGTGTCCACGGCCACCGTCTCGCGGGCGCTGCGCGGACTACCGACGGTCTCGGCCGCCACCCGGCGCCGGGTACTCGCCGCCGCCGAGCAACTCGACTACGAGGTCTCGCCGAGCGCGTCCCGGCTCGCCGGCGGCCGGACCGGCACTGTCGCCGTGGTGGTCCCCCGGATCACCCGCTGGTTCTTCAGCACCGTCGTCGAGGCGGTCGAGGAGTACCTCCACCAGTCCGGCTACGACCTGCTGCTCTACAACCTGGGCGGCCGGGAGCAGGTCCGCCAGCGGGTCCTGCGTACGGCCAACCTGCACAAGCGGGTGGACGCCATGATGCTGGTCGCCACGCCGCTGCGCCCGGCCGACCTGACCGCGCTGGCCACCCTGGAACTGCCCGGCGTCACCATCAGCTCGGGTAGCAGGGTGCCCAACTGGCCGTGCGTACGGATCGACGACGTGGCTGCCGCGCGGACCGCGACCAGGCATCTGATCGACCTCGGCCACCACCGGATCGCCCACATCTCCGGCGACCCGGACGACGAGTTGGCCTTCACCACCCACCTCGACCGACGCCGGGGTTACCAGGCGGCGCTGCGCTCGGCCGGCATACGACCCGACCCCACACTGGACATCGAGTCCACCTTCACCATCGACGGCGGCAACCGGGCCACCGCCGAGTTGCTGGCCCGCGGCGAGCCGCCGACGGCTATCGTCGCCGCCTGCGACGAGATGGCGATGGGCGCGATTTCCGCCCTGCGTGACGTCGGGCTGCGGGTGCCGCAGGACATCAGCGTGGTCGGCATCGACAACCACGACCTGGCCGGTGTGCTCGGGCTCAGCACCGTCGCCCAGCCCGCTGCCGAGCAGGGCCGGCTGGCCGCCCAGATGTTGCTCGACCCGCTCGGGGCCCGACCGCCGGGCCCGGTCGTCAGTCAACGGGGGGCCGGTTGGGACACTCCGGTGGTCCTGCCCACCCGGTTGGTGGTCCGGGATTCGACAGCACCGCCCCGGGCACACTGAAATTCCACACACCGCAACACGGGAGACGACCCTGAACACCGACCCGACGCAGCAGAACTCCTCAGGTCAACCGGCCACCGGCTGGTGGACCGAGGCCGCCATCTACCAGATCTACCCCCGCTCGTTCGCCGACTCGGACGGGGACGGGATCGGTGACCTGCCCGGCATCACCGCCCGCCTCGACCACCTGGTCGAGTTGGGCGTGGACGCGGTGTGGCTCTCCCCCTTCTACCCCTCGCCGCAGGCCGACGCCGGCTACGACGTGGCCGACTACCGCGACATCGACCCGCTGTTCGGCACCCTCGCCGACGCGGACAAGCTGATCGCCGAGGCCCGCTCCCGCAACCTGCGGGTGATCGTCGACCTGGTCCCGAACCACACCTCCTCGGCGCATCGCTGGTTCCAGGCCGCGCTGCCGACCGCGCCCGGCAGCCCGGAACGGTCCCGGTACATCTTCCGGGACGGTCGCGGTCCGGCCGGCGACCAGCCGCCGAACGACTGGCAGAGCGTCTTCGGTGGTCCAGCCTGGACCCGGACTGTGGACGCCGACGGACAGCCCGGCCAGTGGTACCTGCACCTGTTCGACACCGGGCAGCCGGACCTCAACTGGGACAACCCGGAGGTGCACGCGGAGTTCCTGGACGTGCTGCGCTTCTGGTTGGACCGTGGCGTGGACGGCTTCCGGGTCGACGTGGCGCACGGCCTCATCAAGCAGGCCGACCTTGCCGACTGGCAGGAGCCGCAGGAGATCCTCTCCGGCAACGAGATCGACAAGCCCCGCCCGCCGATGTGGGACCAGGACGGCGTGCACGAGATCTACCGGCAGTGGCGGCAGGTGTTGGACAGCTACCCGGGCGAGCGGGTGCTGGTCGCCGAGGCCTGGGTGGAACCGGCCGAGCGGCTGGCCCGCTACGTCCGCCCGGACGAGATGCACCAGGCGTTCAACTTCGAGTACCTGCTCGCCGCGTGGAGCGCACCGGCCCAGTACGCGGTGATCACCCGTTCGTTGGAGGCGACCGACTCGGTCGGCGCGCCGACCACCTGGGTGCTGTCCAACCACGACGTGGTGCGGCACGCCTCCCGGCTCGGCCTGCCGGTCGGCACCGTACGCCCCAACGGCATCGGCATCGGCGACCCGCAGCCGGACGCCGCGCTCGGTCTGCGCCGGGCCCGGGCGGCCACCCTGCTGATGCTGGCGCTGCCCGGCTCTGCGTACCTCTACCAGGGTGAGGAGCTGGGGCTGCCCGAGCACACCACACTGCCCGACGAGGCCCGGCAGGACCCGACCTGGGCGCGTAGCGGGCACACCCAGCGCGGCCGGGACGGCTGCCGGGTGCCGATCCCGTGGGAAGCCGACGCGCCGTCGTACGGCTTCGGGCCGACCGACGCGAGCTGGTTGCCGCAGCCCGCGCTCTGGGCGGAGTACGCGCTGGACCGCCAGCGCGACGTGCCTGGTTCGACGTACGAGCTGTACCGCGCGGCGTTGCGGTTGCGGCGTGCCCACGGGCTGGGCCGCGGCACCCTGGAGTGGTTGTCCTCCGGCGACGAGGTGCTGAGCTTCCGCAACGGTGAGCTGACCGTGCTGACCAACTTCGGTGCCGCCCCGGTGCCGGTGCCGACCGGTACCGAGGTGCTCGCCGCCAGCGCGCCGCTGGACGACGACGGCGCGGTCCCGGCCGACGTGACCGTCTGGCTGCGCGGCTGATCTCGCGCCGACCGGCCCGCCCCGGCCATACGGTGTGCGGGCGGGCCGGTCGGTGCGCAACAGCCCGCTTTGGAGCTGATGTCGTAAACGATTCACGCCCGCCTGCACCTCAAGATCGCGCTACTTCCAGGTTCTAGTGGCCTCCGTGCGCCAGAAGGCGACTAAAACCAGGAAGTAGCGCGATCTCGAGGTTGGCGCGCGAGGGCCGGGCGCGCGAGGGCCGGGCGCGCAAGGGCCGGGCGCGCAAGGGCCGGGCGCGCAAGGGCCGGGCGCGCGAGGGCCGGGCGCGCGGGGGGGCGGGGTGCGCACGGGGTCAGAGGCGGTCGGCCCGGGTGTGCAGCAGGTCGTGCACGTTGTCGATGTCCGCCGGTGAGGTCCGCGAGGCGAGCCAGTACATGACACCGGTCGGGATGAAGAAGAGCTGGAACGCGGCCAGCCCGACGGCGAAGTTCAGCGGTGGCGGGAACGCCGCTCGCAGCGCCTGGAAGGCCACCCCGACCAGCCCGTTGCCGGCCGCGCGACCGACCCCGTTGACCAGGTTGCCCAGGCTGTAGACAGTGCCCCGGTGCTCCGGCGGGTTGACGTCGGCGATCAACGCGAACCAGTTCGGCGAGTTCGCCGAGGTCAACGCGAGCGCCACGATCGCGGTGAGCAGGCTCAGCCCGACCGACGGTTCGGTGAACACACTGGCCAGTACCGCACCCACCACCGCACCGCCGCTCGCGCCGTCCGGCACCTCGATTGTCACCGGCACGAAGAACAACACCAGGTAGAACGGCAGCGCGGCGAGGATGCCGATCGAGGCGACGAGTGCCCGCCCGCGCGGGGTACGCCGCTGCACGGCGTCACCGATCAGCCCACCCACGATGGACAGCACCCCACCGAGCTGGAACAGCGTGGCGAAGACGCTGCCCACCACCACCGCCGTCGACGTGGAGTAGCCCTGGGCCTCGGCCCGTTCGGCGAAGAGCACCGGCAGCCAGACCAGCGAGCCGAACGCGGCCTGCGCGGTCAGACCCTGCAGGATCAGCCACCGGTTGGTCCGCCGGGCCAGGATGCGCGGCAGGTCGGCGCGGCTGATCCGGTAGTCGTACTCGGCGCCGGCGTCCAACCTGCCGGCCAGTTCCGGCTCGCTCTGGCCACGCTGGATGTCGTACGTGAACAGGTAGGCCACCGTGGCGACCAGGCCGACGCCGGTGAGCAGCAGGAACGGTCGCCGCCAGTCGGCCGCCCCGAGCAGCCCGCCGACGAGCGTGCCCGCCAGGGTGCCGACCCCCTGGGAGAGCCCCCAGAAGCTCATCACCAGCCCGCGCCGGGTCGGCGAGATCAGGTCGGTGACCACGGAGAAGCCCACCGAGCCGACCGCGCCGAGACCGACCGCCGCGACCAGTTGCGCGGCAAGGAACGTCAGGTAGCCGCCGGCGAGCGCGCTACCGCCGGTGCCCGCCGCCCAGAGCAGTGTGCCCACCATGAGCAGCGGTTTGCGGTTGGTGTGGTCCCCGACGTACGCCCAGCCGACCGCCGCGACCGCGCTGACCAGGAAGCTGACCGCGGTGACCACGCCGAGCAGCCGCCCGGACACGTCGAACGCGTCGGAGATCGGGCCGTACAGCGGGGGGACCAGCCCGATCGCCACGTTGTCCAGCGAGGCGAGCAGCACGAACACCACGACGCTGTACAACCGGTGCGCCGGCCCACCGCCCCGACCATGGGGGCGCAGGCCGGGCCCGCCACTGGTCACCGTCATGACCGGCAGCCAACCAGACCGCGTGACGGAGATCGTCACGCGGGTGGGTGCCGGTCACCGTCCACCGGCACCCACCCGCGTCGATTCCGACGGTCAGCGCCGGTCGAGCACCAACCCGCGCGCCGCGGCGTACTGGTCGCGCACGGCGGGAACGGCCGCCGCCGCGTACTCCTCGGTGCCCTCGACCGCCCAGACCGGCGGCGTGGGACCGCCCAGGGCGACCCAGGCGGCCTGCCGGGCGGCGCCGTCGGCGACGTACTCCCCGGCCGGCGGGACGACGACCGGGCAGCCGAAGACCTGCGGCGCGATCTGACGCACCGCTGCCGACCGGGCCCCGCCGCCGATCAGGATGACCCGGCGGGCGACAGCACCCTGCGCGGTCAGCGCGTCCAGGCCGTCGGCGAGCGCGCAGAGCATGCCCTCCACGGCGGCCCGTGCCAGGTGCGCGGGGGTCGAGGTACGCAGGGTCAGGCCGTGCACGGCGCCGGTGGCGAGCGGCCGGTTCGGTGTCCGCTCACCCTCCAGGTACGGCACCATGACCAGCCCGTCCGCTCCGGCTGGCGCGGAGAGCGCCAGGTCGGCCAGCTCGTCCAGGCTGACGCCGAGCATCGCGGCGGCGGCGTCCAGCACCCGGGCGGCGTTGAGCGTGGCAACCAGCGGCAGGAACCGACCGGACGCGTCGGCGAAGCCCGCCACGGCGCCGCTCTCGTCGGCTGCGGGAACGTCCGCGACGCTGAACACGGTGCCGGAGGTGCCGATCGAGACGATCACGTCACCCGGCCCGGCGCCGACGCCGAGTGCGGCGGCGGCGTTGTCCCCGGTGCCCGCGCCGAGCAGCGCGCCACCCGACCCACCCAGGTCGTCGGCAAGCTTGCCCGCCGACTCCGCCGGGCCGAGCACCTCGGGCACCACCAACTGTCGGCCGAAGCCCCGCTCCAGCAGGTCCAGTCGGTAGTCACCGGTGGCCGGCGACCAGTAGCTGGTGCCGCTGGCGTCGCCCCGGTCGGTGCGCAGCGCGCCCAACCCCGGCGCGCCGGCCAGCCGCCAGGTCAGCCAGTCGTGTGGCAGGCAGACGGCGGCCACCCGGGCGGCCAGCTCCGGTTCGTGCGTCGCCAGCCACCGCAGTTTGGTCAGGGTGAAGCTGGCCACCGGGACGCTGCCGGTGGCCTCGGCCCAGAACCGACGCCCGGCCGAGCCGCCGCCGGCCTCCTCGATGAGGTCGGCGGCGGCGTCGGCGGATCGGGTGTCGTTCCACAGCAGCGCCGGGCGGACCACCCGGCCGTCCTCGTCGAGACACACCATGCCGTGCTGCTGGCCGGCGACGGAGATCGCCGCCACGTCGGCCAACCCACCGGCCTGGTCGGCGGCGCTACGCAGCGCCTGCCACCAGGCTTCCGGGTCGACCTCCGTGCCGTCCGGGTGCGGTGCCCGGCCCTGCCGGAGCAGGGCCCCGGTCTCCGCGTCCCGGATCACCATCTTGCAGGACTGGGTGGACGAGTCAATGCCTGCGACCAACGGCATGGCGGGGCCTCAGCGGGCGCCGAGCAGGTGCTCGACGGCGAGCTGGTTGAGCCGGACGAAGGCGAAGCCTCGGGCGGCCACCGCGTCGACGTCGACATCCTCGAACGCGGACCGGTCGGCCAGGAACTCCTCGTAGCCCTCGCCGTCGCCGAGCGTCGGCGTGTTCAGCTCGCCGACCTTGCTGGCGGCGAGCGCCTCGATCACCTCGGGGTCGGCGCGGAACGCTGCCGCACGCTCCTTGAGCAGCAGGTAGGTGCTCATGTTGGCCGCCGCCGAGGCCCACACCCCTTCCATGTCCTCGGTGCGGGAGGGCTTGTAGTCGAAGTGTCGCGGCCCGTCGTAGGCCGGCCCGCCGTTGGGGCCGCCGTTCTCCAGGAGGTCCACCAGGGCGAAGGCGTTCATCAGGTCACCGTGGCCGAAGACCAGGTCCTGGTCGTACTTGATGCCGCGCTGGCCGTTGAGGTCCAGGTGGAACAGCTTGCCCTGCCAGAGCGCCTGGGCGATGCCGTGGGCGTAGTTGAGCCCGGCCATCTGCTCGTGGCCGACCTCCGGGTTGAGGCCGACCAGCTCGGGGTGGGCCAGCTGGGAGATGAAGCCGAGCGCGTGCCCGATGGTGGGCAGCAGGATGTCGCCGCGCGGCTCGTTCGGCTTGGGCTCCAGGGCGAACCGCAGGTTGTAGCCCTTGTCGATGGAGTACTGGGTGAGCAGGTCCACCGCCTCGCGGTAGCGGTCCAGGGCGGCGCGGACGTCCTTGGCGAGGTCGTACTCGGAGCCCTCGCGGCCACCCCACATGACGAACGTGCTGGCGCCAAGCTCGGCGGCCAGGTCGACCTGGCGCAGCACCTTGCGCAGCGCGTACCGGCGGACGTCGCGGTCGTTGCTGGTGAAGCCGCCGTCCTTGAAGATCGGGTGGGTGAAGAGGTTGGTGGTGACCATGGGCACCACCAGGCCGGTCTCGTCGAGGGCCTTGCGGAACCGGGCGATGTGCTGGTCACGGGTGGCCGCGTCGACGCCGAACGGGATCAGGTCGTCGTCGTGGAAGGTGATGCCGTACGCGCCCAGCTCGGCGAGCCGGTGCACTGCCTCGACCGCGTCGAGCTCGGGACGGGTGGCGTCACCGAACGGGTCGCGGGCCTGCCAGCCCACGGTCCAGAGCCCGAAGGAGAACTTGTCGGCGGGGGTGGGACGGGGTGCCATGAGCGACCTCCGGGGTGGTGTTGTCCGCTATTTGTTCAGCGATTGAATTATTTGCCCACCCTATGGCACTGTCAAGGGGTGAGCCTCACCCACGCCCCGGCCGGCGCAGTCCGTCAGGGCAGCCTGCGCGAGCTCAACCTCGCCCTGGTCCTCGGCCGGATCGCCACGGCCGACCGACCGCCCTCCCGGGCCGACCTGGCGACCGCGACCGGCCTGACCAGAGCCACGGTCTCCGCTGTCGTCGAGGACCTGCTCGCCGGCCGACTGGTCAGTGAGTCCGACCCCGCACCCCGCTCGGGTGCCGGCCGCCCGGCGCGCGGGCTGGTCCTGGCCGATCAGGGACCGGCCGGGCTCGGTCTGGAGGTCAACGTGGACTACCTGGCAGTCTGCGTGGTGGACCTCGTCGGCCAGGTCCGGCACCGCACCGTGCACCGGGCCGATCTGCGCCCGGTGGCTCCCGCCGACGCCCTGGCCCGCCTGGTCGAGATGGCCGGGGCGGCCCGCGAGGACGCTGCCCGCCGTGGCCTCACCCTGGTCGGGGCCGCGCTCGCGGTGCCCGGCCTGGTGGACGACGCCGGGCTGGTCCGGCTCGCGCCGAACCTCGGCTGGCGCGACGTGCCGGTGCCCGCGCTGCTCGCCGAGCACCCTCCGCTGATCGAGCAGGTGCCCGGCGTCCCCGCACTGGTGGTGGACAACGAAGCCAACCTCGCCGCGCTCGGCGAGCTGCACTCCCAGCCACCCGGCCCGTCCAGCTTCCTGCACATCTCCGGAGAGGTCGGCATCGGCGCCGGCATCGTGCTGGACGGCGCGCTGTTTCGCGGCGTACGCGGGTGGAGCGGCGAGATCGGGCACCTTCCGGTGCGCCCCGACGGCCGTCCGTGCCGCTGCGGCGGGCAGGGCTGCCTGGAGCAGTACGCCGGTCAGGAGGCGATCGTGGCCGCCGCCGGGCTGGTCCGGGCGGAGCTTCCCGCAGACACCGCGACGGCCCGGTTGGCCGAGTTGGCCGAGGCCGGCGACGCCGACGCGCTGCGGGCGCTGCACGACGCCGGAACGGCGCTCGGCGTCGCGGTGGCCAGCGTCGTCAACCTGCTCGACCTGGACACCGTCGTGCTCGGTGGCGGTTACGCGGCGCTCGCGCCCTGGCTGTGCCCTCCGGTCCTCGCCGAGATCGGTGCCCGGGTGCTCACCGCGGCCTGGTCGCCGGTCACGGTCCGCCCGTCGACGCTCGGCGCGGAGGCCGCCGCGGTAGGCGCTGCCGGCTCGGTGGCCCGTCGGATCGTCGCCCAGCCTGCCGGCTGGCTGGCCCGCTCCGGCTGATCGCCACTCCACGCCGTGCGGCGCCCTCGGGGGAATCGGTATCCTTGCCCTCAGGCAACGATCCCCGGTGAGGAGTCGAGAAGCAGCATGCGCACACGTCGTCAGACGCGAGCCGGCGTCCGGCGGTGACCACGACCCAGCAACCCGGCGACGCGTCGTTGCCGGCCGACGAACTGCTGGCCCGGGAGCTGCTCGACGGGCTCGCCGAGGCCGTGCTGACAACGGACGGGACCGGTCGGGTCACACTGGTCAACGCCATGGCGGCCGAGCTGATCCCGGAGATCGACGCCGGCACCGAGCTGGCCGGCTGCTCGGTGACAGCCCTGGCCCGGGCGGTCGCCAGCGGCGCTGACCGCTTCGACGCCGACCATCACGGCCGGCGACTGCGCGGCGTCCGACGGCAGCTCGCCGGCTCCCGGTGGGCGTGGTATGTCCGCGACGTCACCGACGAGCACGCCCGCGCCGCCGCCCTGCTCGCCGAACGCTCCCGCACCGCGTTCCTCGCCCAGGCCGGCAGTCGGCTGGCGCTGGCCCTGCACCGGGATCAGGTCCTCCTGGCCACCACCACGCTCGCCGTTCCCTACCTGGCCGACGTCGCCGTGGCGCTACCCCGGCCGACAGCGCCGGCCGAACCGCACCCCCGATGGATCCGGTACGCCGACGGCGAACCCGCCCCGGTCACCGGGCTGACCAGCCCCACGCTGGCCAGCCCGGTGACCGTACTGGCCGAAGCGCTCGCCGGCGACCGGGCCGAGCCGGGCCCCTGGCCGGAGGCCGCGCTCACCGACCTGGCCGACCTGCTGCCGCCCGAGTTCGGCCCCCCGGGCACGGTGCTGGCCAGCCCGCTGCTCAGCGCCAGCGGGTCGGCCGGTGCGCTGCTGCTCATCCGTCGCCCCGGGCGGCCCGGCTTCGACCCACGCGACGTGGAGCTGGCCCGGGAGTTCGCCGCCCGTGCGGGTGCCGCACTGGCGACCGCCGACCTGCACGGTGAGCAGGCCCACCTGGCCCGGGTGCTGCAAACCAGTCTGCTCCCGCCCGAGCTGCCCGTCGTTCCCGGAGTGAGCATGGCCGGCGGCTACCGGGCAGCGGGCGACACCCTGCGCATCGGCGGCGACTTCTACGAGGTGTTCCCGCACCCGCGCGGCGCCCTGTTCGCGCTCGGCGACGTCTGCGGCAAGGGCGTGGGCGCGGCGGTGCTGACCGGCCGGGTCCGCCAGTCGTTGCAGACGCTGCGGTTCGTCGAGCAACGCCCGCTGGAGCTGATCCACCTGCTCAACCAGGCGCTGTTCGACGCGCCGGACGCGGCACGCCGCAACCAGTTCACCACGGTGCTGCTCGGTTCGGTGGACCGAGGGCCGGCCGGGCTGGACGTTCGGATCGCCGGCGGGGGGCACCCGGCACCACTGCTGGTCACCGCCGACGGCACTGTCACCCCGGTCCCGGTCGGTGGCATGCCGGTGGGGGCGCTGACAGCCGCACGGTTCGCCGAGACCCGGGTGCACCTCGACCCGGGCGATCTGCTGCTCGCGTACACCGACGGGGTGACCGAGGCGCGCGGCCCGCGCGACGCGGCGATGTTCGGCGAGGCCCGGCTGCGGGCCGCGCTCGCGTCGGCGGCCGGGCGATCACCGGCGGCGCTGATCGACCGGGTGCTCCGCGCTGTCGACGACTGGCTGGGCGGGCAGGCCCACGACGACGTCGCCATGCTGGCCGTGGGCGCGTCCGCGCCGGCATGACCGACGGGCGGCGGCTCGGCCGACTTGATCAGGCGGTACGCGCCACCGGCGGCTCGCCGGCCGGCCATTCCCGGGCGGCGCCTACCGATCGTTCCGGACCGCCCGACGAACCCGTCCACCCCGCTCGGGTCTGCCGGTCCGAATCGACCGACCAGTCCCCCGACCGCCCACCGGGCCGGTCGTCCGGGTCGTCCGGCCAGTCCCCCTGGCCCGTCGGCTCACCCGGCGTCGGTGCGTTCTGCGCCTGCTGGCGACGGGCGGCTTCGTCGAATTCCCGCATCCCGATCAGCAGCGCATCGCGGCCCTCGCTGCTCATCCCGGCCAACACGGCGGCGAGTTGCGCCTGGCGGTCGGCCCGCAGCTCGGCGACGAGCCGGCGGGCCTCCGGGGTGAGATGCAGCGAGATCTCCCGCCGGTCGAAGCGGCCCGGCTCACGCTCCAGCATGCCGGCGGCGACCAGCCGGTCGCAGAGACGGCTGGCGGAGCTGAGCAGCATGTCGAGTCGGCTGGCGAGCCGACGCAGGTTGATCCCGTCGAACTGCTCCACCACCATCACCGCCCGTAACTGGGCACCGGACACTCGGCTGGCGGTCCCCTCCCGGGCGGATTCCCAGATGCCCAGCAGGGCAGCGGCCGCCACGTCCAGCGCGGCAGCCATACTCGTCTCAGGGTCCGTCGGACGGTTCAGTTCGGCCATGGTGGCCCGAGAGTACTCCGAACCCACTGGTAGTCGAGCTTTCAGCGAGGGAGTGACGATGAGCGAACCGGTCAATCGGGCACGACGTGCCCTGAACGAGACACCAGCCGACCGGCTCGTCGGTGGTATCGGGGACGTGCTCGCCCAGTCGTACGGGATCACCGACGTCGAGCTCTATCAGGTCGACTACCGACTCGCGGAGCTCCTGCCACTCACCGACGGTGACTCGATCACGAGCCCCGGGCACCCGGCCTGGCGCGCCTTCGACCACCAGTCGCCGATACTGATCGACGGCACCGCCTGGTTCCCGGTCACCATGCGTGGCGAGCGTCGAGGTGTGCTGTGCCTCTCGCCCGTTTCGGACGACCGGGAGCTCGTCGCCGACCTGGCCGACATCGCCACCGCGCTCGCCCACGAGGTGGCGGCGGTCTCCGCCGGCACCGACGTCTATCGGGCGGCCCGGCGCGCCCAACGCCTCACCCTGGCCGCCGAGATGCAGTGGGACCTGCTCCCCGGCCGCAGCCGGATCCGCCCCTCGTTCAGCCTGGCCGGGCAGTTGGAGCCGGCGTACGCGGTGCGCGGCGACAGCTTCGACTGGTCCGACGACGGGGAACGGCTCTGGCTGTCCACCATCAACGGCACCGGTGAGGGCGTGGCCGCCTCCCTGCTCACCTCGCTGGCCACCCACGCCCTGCGCAACGCGCGTCGGGCCGGGCTGAGCCTGGCCGACCAGGCCGCCCTCGCCGATCAGGCCATCTACGACCTGTACCGGGGCGAACAGCACCTCTCCGCGTTGCTGATGGAGCTGGACCTGCGCTCCGGGATGATGACAGTGGTGGACGCCGGTTCGCCCCGGCTGGTCCTGCTCCGCGACGGCGACGTCGCCGAGCAACCGCTGGAGGCGCAGTTCCCGCTGGGCATGTTCGAGGCGACCGACTACCACGAGCAGAAGTTCCCGCTGGAGCACGGCGACCGGGTCTTCGTGGTCAGCGACGGGGTGGTGGAGGCCACCGGTCAGCACGTGCGCTACGGCGAGACGGCACTGGATCGGTTCCTGCGGCGGACCGGGCCGATGGCACCCCTGGACGCCGTCCGGTCGCTGATCGGTGATCTGCGCGCGTTCGTGGCCGGTGACCTGGTCGACGACGCGGTGGTCGTCTGCCTGGACTGGACCGGCCCGCAGGCGTGAGCGCGGTGGTCAGTACGCGCCGCGGCCGTTGAGCACCGCGCCGAAGGTCTTCCAGAGAATGGTGAGGTCGGCGGCGAGGGACCAG
The DNA here is from genome assembly GCF_040649335.1 of Micromonospora sp. NPDC048986. NCBI lineage: Bacteria > Bacillati > Actinomycetota > Actinomycetes > Micromonosporales > Micromonosporaceae > Micromonospora > Micromonospora sp. NPDC048986. The sequence continues at coordinate 170,189 of NZ_JBEZFJ010000009.1, read as the reverse complement.
TTCTCCACGTAGTACAGGTCGAGCCGGATGCCGTCCTCCCAGCTCAGGTCGGAGCGGCCACTGACCTGCCACAGGCCGGTCATGCCGGGCTTGACCAGCAGCCGCCGGGCCACGTCGCCGTCGTAGCGGGCCACCTCCGAGGGCAGCGGCGGGCGGGGCCCGACCAGGCTCATCTGCCCCAGCAGCACGTTGACCAGCTGCGGCAGCTCGTCCAGTGACCATTTGCGCAGCAGCCGGCCGACGCGGGTGACCCGGGGGTCGTGGCGCATCTTGAACATCAGGCCGTCGGTCTCGTTGCGCGCTGTCAGCTCGGCCAACAGCGCGTCCGCGTTCACCACCATGGTGCGGAACTTGAACACGCCGAACTCCTGCCCGCCCCGGCCGACCCGGACCTGTCGGAACAGCACCGGGCCCCGGCTGTCCAGTTTGATGGCCAGCGCGATGAACGCGATCAGCGGCAACAGCACCGCCAGCGCCAGCGACGAGACGGACCGGTCGACGAGACCCTTCACCAGCTTGCGGACGCCGCGGAACTCGGGCGCCTCGACGTGGATCAGCGGCAGGCCGGCGACCGGGCGGGTGTGGATGCGCGGGCCGGCGACGTCGGTCAGCGCGGGTGCCACCACCAGATCGATGCCGGTCCCCTCCAACTGCCAGCCGAGGCGGCGCAGCCGGGTCGCGGTCAGCTCACCGGAGGCGGTCACCGCGACAGTGTCCGCGCCGATCGCTGTGGCGGCCTCCGGGATGCCCCGGAACGACCCCACCACCGGCACGTCACCCAGCCGCTGCGCCACCGGCGCGAGCAGCGCGTCCGGGATGCAGGCGCCCACCACCTGGTAGCCGGCGTACGGCTCACGGCGCAGCGTGTGGACCAACTCCAACACGTGGGCGGTGTCACCGACCACCAGCACCTTGCGGGACCAGCCGGCGCCCAGCGAGCGGGCCCGGTGCAGCCGCTTGCGGGCGGCGAACCGCGCCACCTCCAGCCCGACGGTGCCCACCGCGAAGGAGATGCCCAGGAAGCCCCGGGAGACGCCGACGTCGGCGATGTAGCCGATGATGGCGATCGCCCCGGCCAGCCGCAGGCTGGCGGAGCTGACCCGCCGGTACTCGTCCGCGCCGTAGCCGATCACCCGGTCGTCGTAGCAGCCGAGCGCCTTGAGCGAGATCAGCCAGGCCAGCACCAACCCGGGGGCGACCAGTACGTACGGGATCTCCGACCCGGTCGGCTCGTCGTCACCGAAACGGGCGACGTACCCGATCAGCAGCGCGATGATGAGGATGGTGGTGTCCAGCACCACCAGAACGCGGACGTAGGACCGTTCGTCGGCGCGCGCCACGAACCCGGCGCGTGCACCGTCCGGCTCCGCCGACGTGGCGGGGGTCAACAGTGTCGCCACGCTCACCGGCCCTCCCACTCTGTACAGGATGGCCCCGGCCGACGGCTCGGACCGGAGGCGGACCGACCATGCCGGAACAGTCGACATCCTGCCTTGACAACTATGACTGCCGATTGCTTCCGACGTATTGCCGTCACTTTTCTTCAACAACCTCGTGACCGAAAAGGGGCCTGCCACACCGAATCGACGGTACGGCAGGCCCCTTGACGTCTGAGCGTCGGATCAGCGCGGCGCTGGCGGACGCCGTGCGATGGCGCTGAGGAAGATGCTGCCGATCTCGCTCGGGTCCTTCGTGACGAAGACGTCGCCACCGGTCACCTTGGTGATCGACTCCAGCTCCGCCTTGCTGACGCCCTCGCCGATACCGATCATGATGACCTGGACCGGCCGCTCCGGGTCGGCGATCTGCTTGAGCTTGCCGAGCAACTGCTGCTGGTTGAGGCCGTTGTCGTCCTCGTTCTTGCCGTCGGTGAACAGCACTATCGAGTTGACCCGGCCGGGCTGCCAGTTTTCCTGCACGGCCTGGTACGCCGCCAGCATGGTGTCGTAGAGGCCGGTGTCGCCGCTGGACGGCTTCACGGTGGCGAGCGCGCCCTCCAACTGGGCCCGCTGGCCGGAGAGCGGCCCGATCGGGACCAGCTCCCGGTAGTCCCGGTTGCCGACGAGCTTGGTGGAGAAGGTCCACAGGCCGATCGACCAGGAGTCGTCGAAGAGGCCGAGGCCGCGACGAGCCGCGTCGACGGTGACCTCCTCCCGGCTGCGGTTGTTGGCGCTGGGCACCGGGTCCTTCATCGAGCCGGATACATCGATGACGGCGAGCATCCGACCGGACTGCGTGGCGATCGACCAACTGGAGACGACCCGCTGGATGGCGGCCGGGTCGAGGCCACCCGCCGCGGTGCCGCCGTTCGCCGGTGCGGTCGGCGCGCCGCCGGACGGGCTCGGAGCACCCTGCGGCGCCTTGAATCCCTCACCCCAGTTGCCGTCCGGCGCGCGCAGCGACTGCGCGGCGAGCCGGTTACGGAAGGTCGGGCTGGTGAGCAGCTCGAACAGCACCTTGGCCGCCGACGCCTTGCTCGGCTCGATGCCGGGCAGCACCGCGTACGGGTAGTCCAGCGGCATCGGCGCCGGCTCCATGTAGAGCGCGGCGAGCGGCACCGGCGGCTTCTTGCTGTTGTACGCGATCACGTCCTCTTCGGACAGGGCCGCCGCGCCGAGACCGCTGGCGATGGACGTCGAGTCGTTGGCGGTGGGGAAGCGGGCCAGCAGGTCGTTGCGGAGCGAGGATCGCCCGGTGGCCAGTGCGCGGAGCGCGCCGACCGTGTTGCGCTGGGCGTCGCCGCCGGCGCCGTTCGCGGCGGCGGTCAGCGAGAGCAGACCGGACAGACCCGCCGCGTCGCGGGTCGGCTCGACGATCCCGGTCCGCAGCGGCGCGCTGGTGTTGTTCACCTGCTTGAGCAGGTCGGTCCAGTTGAACTTCCTGTCCGGCCAGCCCAGCCGGGTGGCGATCGGCTCGGGCATCGCGACGACGATCGGGCTGCGCGCGATGGACTGGCCGTTGGTCGGTGCGAACGCCGTCGCATCCTTCTTCAACCGCAGCAGCCAGGTCGAGGAGTCGGGCACCCAGACGTCCGGGCTGACGGCGGTGCCACTGGCCTGCCCCACACCGGCCAGCACAGCACCGTGCTTGGCCGCCACCACGGCCGCCACGTCGACCGGGTCGGACGCGGACACGTCGACGCGGATGCAGGTCGGGCCCACCGCCGCGCCATCCTTGACCCACTGGGACGCGGCGGCGTCCACCGCTGGCGCGAGTTCGGAGGCGACCGCCACGGCGAGTCGGATCTCTCCCGAGCAGCTGGGCTGAATCAACTCCTGGTAGCCGAACCACGCGCCCGTCGTCACGACGAGCACCCCCGCCGTTGCGGCGGCGGCGGCTAGGTGGAGTTTCGAACGCATGCGATGGCGGCCTGCTGACACGGTGACCATCTTGCGTACTAGGTGCCGTCTCTGCCACATCCGTTCGGACTAAAGTTACGGAGGAGAAACAGTTGACCACTTTTTTGCAACACAGAGTGATGGGGCAGCCTCACGGCGTTGCCAAATCAGTATCGCCCTCACTTCTCTAAGTCATCGTTCAGGCGAGTACGCACGTCGGGCTCGGCACCGGCACCGGCTCGCCGACCGCCTCCAGGACACCGGTGTCGGCGTCGCGACGGAACACCCGCACCATGTCCGCCCGCTCGTCGGCGACGTAGAGGTGCTCCCCGATGAGGGCGAAGTGCCGGGGCCACTCCCCGCCGGTGTCCACTTCGGCCACCAGCTCGGGCAGCTCTCCAACCAGGGCGAAGACCGCCACGGTCCCCACCCCACGGTTGGCGACGTAGAGGAACCGGCCGTCCGGGGCGACAGCGACCTCCGACGGCTGGACGTGGCCGGCGCGCTCGCTCGCCTCGACCCGCCCGCGCTGGTGCAACGCGCCGTCGTCGGTCAACTCGTAGGCGGTGACCGAGGCGTCCAGCTCACCGACGAGGTAGCAGCGCCGTCCGTCGGGGTGCCGGGCCAGGTGCCGGGGGCCGCTGCCGGGCTTCGTGTGCATCCGGGGGCCACGCGGCACCAGTCGACCGGTCGCCTCGTCCAGGTCGTACCGGTAGACCGAGTCGGTGCCGAGATCCACACCGAAGATCGGCCCGTGGCCCGCCCCGGGCGAGACCATGTGGGCGTGGGCGTGGTCCTGGCGCTCCGGGTCGGGGCCGTGCCCCTCGTGCACCACCAGGTCGGTGCGCTCGCCCGGCACGCCCTGCGGGTCGAGCGGGAAGACCGCGATGCTGCCGCCGCCGTAGTTGGCCGCCAGCAGGTGACTCCCGCCGGGCAGCACCGCCAGGTGGCAGGGCTCGGCCCCGCCGGTCGACCGACTGCCGAGCGGGTCCAGCGCGCCGTCCGCCCCGACCTGCCAGGCGCTGATCTCGCCGTCCGTCAGCTCGTTGACCGCGTAGAGCACCGGCTGGGTGGGATGCCGCGCCAGGAAGGAGGGGGACGGGGTGAGGGCCACAGTGCCGAGCGGGGTCAGCGCCCCGGTCCTCGGGTCGCGACGAGCGGCGACGATGCCGCTGCCCCGCCCGCCGCTCTGCGCTGTGTAACCCCCGATGTGGACGACCTCACCACTACCGCTCACGCCCAACTCCTCTGCCGGCATCCTTCGTCGATCCAACCAGAGGCTGCCCGCGTTGCCCGTCCGTTAACCGGCTTTCCGGCAGGGATCTCAGGCCGCCGGCACCGGCTCGCCGCGCTGTCGGGCGACGTGCTCCACCAGAGAGATCAACACCATCTTTCCGGACTGCCGGTCCCGGGCGTCGCAGAGCACCATCGGCACGTCCGGGTCCAGGTCGAGCGCTCGGCGTACGGTCTCCAGGTTGAACCGGCGGGAGTCGTCGAAACAGTTCACGCCCACCACGAACGGGATTCCCCGCTGCTCGAAGTAGTCGATGGAGGGGAAGCAGTCGGCCAACCGTCGGGTGTCGGCGAGCACCACCGCGCCGAGCGCGCCGAAGGCCAGCTCGTCCCAGAGGAACCAGAACCGGTCCTGGCCCGGCGTGCCGAACAGGTAGACCTGAAGGTCGTCGTTGATGGTGATCCGGCCGAAGTCCATCGCCACGGTGGTGGTGGACTTGCCCTCCACGCCGGAGATGTCGTCGGTGCCGATCCCGGCACCGGTGAGCACCTCCTCGGTCTGCAACGGACGGACCTCGCTCAGGGCGCTCACCAATGTCGTCTTGCCAGCCCCGAAGCCTCCCGCGATGAGGATCTTCAGGGCCAGCGGGATGGTGGTGCTGGTGCCCACCTGGTCATAGCGCACGGAGTCCACTGACCACCGCCTTGAGGATGTCGTCGTCGGGAAGGATGCCGGCGGGCGGCGGCTCGTGCACCGCTACCAGGCCCTCGGCGAGGAGATCACCGAGCAGTACCCGGACCACGCCGACCGCGAGGTCCAGCTCGGCTGCGAGTTCGGCCACCGACACCGGCCGGTGGGCCAACGTGACCAACCGTCGATGCTCCGGCGGCAGCTGCGACTGGCTCGTCGCGTCGACGTTCGAACCAGCCAGCACGAACGCGACAAGGTTGAAATCGTCGACGGCGGAGCGTACCCGGCCTCCGGTGAGCGTGTACGGGCGCATCACCGGGCCGGCTTCACCGTCCAGCCACTCGTGCTGCGGCCCGGGCGGCTCAGTCCGCATCTCCGGCACCCGCTGCCGATCGGGCCGGCGCGGCAAGGCTCTCCCCCACCCGGATCACCAGCATCGCCATCTCGTACGCGACCAGCCCGATGTCCGCGTCGGCGTCGCTCACCACTGCCAGGCAGGCACCCTGCCCGGCGGCGGTGACGAAGAGGTACGCCGCCTCCATCTCCACCACTGTCTGCCGGACCGGGCCGCCGTCCACGTGCCGGCTGGCGCCTCGGGCGAGGCTGGAGAAGCCGGCGGCGAGCGCACAGAGGTGCTCGGCGTCGGCGCGCTCCAGCTCGGCCGAGCAACCGAGCAGCAGGCCGTCGGCGGAGAGCACCACCGCCTCGCGGGCGGCCGGTACCCGTTGCACCAGTTCGTCGAGCAACCAGTCCAGGCCGGCGCTCTGCTTCGTCGAATGCCGCACTAGGCGTCCCTCTCAGTCACGGTCGGGGGTTCGGGGGTCGTCGTCGGCGGGTCGGTTGGCGCTGGCGGGCTGGTTGGCGCGGCCGGGCCGGTTGGCGCCGCCGGGGTGATGGCGGTGGCACGTCCGCGCGCCGTGCCGGCCTGGAGCGCCGCCATCACCTGACGGACCTCCTCGGGCGAGCGGGGCGACGGCGTGTCGGTGACTGTCGACCGGGGCTGGGCCGCCGCCGGGGTACGACGTCGCACCCGGCGGGGCAGGCCATCCAGCTCGTCGTCCGGCTCGTCGGGGGTCGCCGACCCCTCGTCGCGCCCGTTGGCAGGCGCGACGGCCGAGGTCGGCGCTCCGGTGGGTGGGGCGGGCGGGGCCGTGCTGGCGGACGGGGCCGTCGGCGGTCGGGTACGGGGGCGGGTGACGGTGCCCCGGCGCTGCGTCCGGGCCAGCCGCCGGCTCGGGTCGGCGGACGCGGCACCGAGCGTGGCGGGGTCGGGGCCGGCCGGCGGCTCGGTGGTGACCAGGTCGCCGGGGATCAGCGCCACGGCGGTCACACCACCCTCCCCGGATGGGCGCAACCCCACTCGTACGCCGTGCCGGGCCGCCAGCCGGGCCACCACGAACAGGCCGAGTCGGGCGCTCTGCGCCGGGTCGAACTCGGGCGAGCTGGCCAGTCGGGTGTTTGCGCTCTCCAGTGCCGCGTCGGACATGCCCAGCCCCTGGTCGGTGATCTCCAGGACGTACCCGTTGGCCACCTGCGCCCCGGTGACTGTCACCCGGGTGTCCGGCGGGGAGAAGGCGGTGGCGTTCTCGACCAGCTCGGCGAGCAGATGGATGATGTCGCCGACCGACCGCCCCAGCACGCCGGCCGGCTGCACGGCCTTGACGTCCACCCGCTCGTACGCCTCGACCTCGGAGATCGCGCCGCGGATCAGGTCGACCATCGCCACCGGGTTCCGCCAACCCCGGCCGGGCGCGGAGCCGGCGAGGATGACCAGATCCTCGGCGTGCCGGCGCAGCCGGGTGGCCAGGTGGTCGACCTGGAACAGCTCGGCGAGCTCGTCCGGGTCCTCGCTACGCCGCTCCATCCGGTCCAGCAGGTGCAACTGGCGGTGCACCAGGCTCTGGCTGCGGCGGGCGATGTTGAGGAAGACCTCGTTGAGCCCGCGACGCAGGGTTACCTCGTCCACCGCGGCCTGGACGGCGGTGCGCTGCACCTCGGTGAAGGCCCGCCCGACCTCGCCGATCTCGTCGTGGCCGTACTCCAGCGGCGGTGCCTCCCGGGCGACGTCGACCTGCTCGCCACGGCGCAGTCGGGCCACCACGTCGGGCAGCCGGTGCTCGGCCAGCTCCAGCGCGGCGGTGCGGACGCCGCTGAGCCGCCGGACCAGGGTGCGGCCGACCCGCAGCGCCACCAGCACCGAGACCACCACCGCGACGAGCCCGAGCACGCCGGCGGCGGCCAGCCGCACCAAAATCCGGACCGCCATCGGCACCGAACGGTCGGTCAGCGCGTCGGCCTCGGACAGTTCGAAGTCCCGCAACTGCTGCTGCACCGCGTCCTGGCTGGCCTGCCAGGCCGCCGCGTCGACCGTCGGCCGACCGGACCGGTTGGGTACGACAAGCGCGTCCTGCATGCTGCGCAGCCTGGTGAACGCCTCGCCCTCGGTCAGCCGTTGGTACGCGACCCGGCTGCTCTCGGGCAGGTCGGCCACGGCGCTCTCGGTGAGCCACCGTTGGTTGCCGATGGCCTGCACGAGCTGGGTGTGCTCCCCCTCGGCGAACCGTCCGGCGGTCAGCGCGCCGGCCAGCAGCGCGTCGCTCTGGCCGAGCAGCTCCCGGGAACGACCCAGCGCGGTGAGCGCCAGGGCCTGCCGGTTGATGTCCGGGTCGGTCAGGGTCGCCATGCCGGCGAACGCCTGGAAGGCCGCGGTGACCATGCCGCTGTACAGGCCGATCGCGCCGGCCCGGTCCACCTTGCGCTCGTCGATGAACCTCCGCCCGTCGGGTAACGCCGCCAGGGCGTTGACCAACTGGTCGACCCGCGTTTCCAGCAGGTCGTCAGCGGCGTCGCGCAGCGGTTCCCCGTCCACCCGGCGGCGCAGCTCGGCGACCGCCCGATCGGTGCGTCCGCGCTGCTCGGCGAGGGCGGGCAGCTCGCTACTGCCGGCGAGCTGCACCGCCGAGAGTCGGCGCTCCCGTTGCAGCTCGGTGACCACTGTCTCGCCGGGGCGGCCCAGGTCGTACAGCAGGGTGCGGGCGGAGAGCAGGTTCAGGGCGGGGCCGAAGGTCAGCGTGGTTGCGAAGATCCACAGCGCCAGGAGCGCGGTCACCGGCGCTACGACCAACGCGGTCAGCTTCGAGCGGATCGGCCAGTCGCGGGTTTTCATCAGACCTCGCCCGTACAGGGTGGCAGGAGGGGTGCCGGCACCGCCGGGCACCGCGCCTGCCGGTTGCGCGCCCGGCCGCGTCGCCGGGCACCGGCGCGGGCGCCTTGGGCAGGATACGTAATCGGAGGCTGTTTCACTACCGCCCGTGTCGTCACCGCCCAAGCGCCTCTTCGGGGATGAATCAGGTTTTGCCCGGTGAGTAGTTGCGCCCCTCGTCAGGAAAGTGTCTCGGATCGGGATTGGCGATCACTGCGTGGAGGGAATAGCAGATGACGAAGGAGGAGCCCATGTCGCCCACGCAGATAGTCGTCATCGTGCTCGTCGTGCTGGTGATCGTCGCGGTGCTGGCCGTGGCCGCCCGCTCGCTCAACAACCGCCGGGCCCTGCGCAACCGGTTCGGACCGGAGTACGACCGGGTGGTGGCGGAACAGGACAGCCGCTCCGCCGCGGAGCGCGAACTGCGCGACCGGGAACGCCGGCATGCCGAGCTCACGCTCACCCCACTCACCCCGGAGTCCCGGGCCCGGTACGCCGCCGCCTGGGAGGAACTCCAGGTCCGCTTCATCGACTCCCCCGGCGAGACAGTGGGTGACGCTGACGAACTGGTCACCCGGCTCATCGAGGAGCAGGGCTACCCGACCGGTGACTTCTCCGACCAGATCGCCCACCTCTCCGTCGAGCACGCCCGCACCCTGACCAACTACCGGGACGCGCACGAGATCCATCTGCGCAACTCCCGGGGCGAGGCCAACACCGAGGAGCTGCGGCAGGCGGTCGTGCACTACCGCGCACTCTTCGCCGACCTGCTGGGCGAGGAGCCGGTCGGCCACCACACGCCCGAACAGCGCCACCACCCGGACCACGACGCCACGAGCCGCTGAGGAGGCCACCGATGCGCCAGGAAGAGCAGCAGGTGAGCAACGACCACCCGGAGGCAGTCCGGTCCGCGCCCGTGCCGGTGCCCCCGGCCGGCGACCGGGCCGGCCGCTCCGACGTGCCGGAGGACGCCCTCGACGACCGGGGCACCTTCGACGACCAGGCCGCCGCCCACGAGCGGGCCGACGACACCGACCGGGACGCCGCGTACGACGCCGACGACACCGACCGGGACGCCGCGTACGACAGGGCCGACGACGAGCTGACCGACGACTCCGACCCGCGCCACCGGCGCGACGACCGGTCCACCGACGAGGGCGGTTTCCACGAGCCGGGGCCGCTGCCCACGACGTTCGGCGCGACCACTGTGGCCGACGCGGTGGCCGCCTCCGCGCTGGCCAGCCCGCGTCCGCAGGATCAGCCGGACCCCCGGGCCGAGCGGACCGCCCAGCCGGGCGACGGCGCCGAGGATGGTGAGCGGGAGGGTCTGCGCGCCGACCCGACAGCGGAGCTGCACCGGCGCGACGCGGACGTCGACGACAGCGCGGACGTCGACGGCCGCACCGACCTCGACGACAGCGCCGACGCTGACACGTCCGCGCGGACCGTCATCCCCCCGGGGAGCACTGACGGCGACCCCGAGCGGCGCGTCGATCTGACCGGCGACCGGGACGCCGCCGCGGCGGGCGCGGCCGGCTACGGCAGCGCGACCCCGGAGATGGTCGACCCGGACGCGGACGGCGAACCGGTCCCCGGCGACGACACCAGCCCCACGCTGGAGTCCGCCGGAACGTCCCGACCCGCCGGGTCGACAGTAGCGGCCGAGCCGGCCACGCTCCTCGACGCGGACACCGCACAGGGCTTCCGGGACCGCTGGCGGGACGTGCAGCTGCGTTTCGTCGACGACCCGCAGGCTGCTGCCGGCGAGGCGCAGTCGCTGGTGCAGGAGGCCATTCAGGCCCTCTCCTCGGCGCTGGCCGCCCAGAAGAACACGCTGGGCGGGTGGCAGGACGCCGGCTCCGCCGACACCGAGCAACTGCGGATGGCGGTCCGCAACTACCGGGACTTCCTGGACCGCGTACTCGGTCGCTGAGTCCACCCGACCAACACTGGCGCCCCGGCCGAAACGGCCGGGGCGCCAGCTTGCGTGCCGATCGTCGCCGAGCCCGCCAGACCGCCCGAAGGGCCCGAACACGGCAGTCCCGACACCTTCGGGAGTGAAATCGCGCGGACGGGGTAATAGGGCGCGCGCGAACCAACCAGCGTGGACGTCGGGACGAGGGGTGACGGGATGGACGGCGACGGTCTTCGGCTCAACATGAACGGCCTGGACTACCTGATCCTGGCGCTGTACTTCGTCACGGTCCTCGGGGTCGGCTTCGCCGCGCGCCGGGCCATCCGGACCAGCGTCGACTTCTTTCTCTCCGGCCGCTCCCTGCCGGCCTGGGTGACCGGTCTCGCCTTCGTCTCGGCGAACCTGGGCGCGTTGGAGATCATCGGAATGGCCGCCAACGGGGCCCAGTACGGCGTCATGACGGTCCACTACTACTGGATCGGCGCGGTCCCGGCGATGGTTTTCCTGGGCATCGTGATGATGCCCTTCTACTACGGCTCCAAGGTCCGCAGTGTGCCGGAGTACCTGCGGCTGCGGTTCAACCGCCCCACCCACCTGCTCAACGCGATCAGCTTCGCCGTCGCCCAGGTGCTGATCGCCGGCGTGAACCTGTACGCGCTGGCCCTCGTCATGCAGGCGCTGCTCGGCTGGCCGCTCTGGACGGCGATCGTGGTCGGCGCGGCGATCGTGCTGGCGTACATCACCATCGGCGGCCTGTCCGGGGCGATCTACAACGAGGTGCTCCAGTTCTTCGTCATTCTGGCCGGCCTCATCCCGGTCACGGTGATCGGCCTGGTCAAGGTCGGCGGGTGGAACGGCCTGATGGACGCGGTCGGCGACACCAAACTCGGCGAGGCCGGGCTGCACGCCTGGCAGGACACCGGCAGCACCGCGAACCCGCTGGGCGCGCACTGGATCGGCATCGTCTTCGGCCTCGGCTTCGTGCTGTCGTTCGGCTACTGGACCACGAACTTCGCCGAGGTGCAGCGGGCCCTGTCGGCCAAGAACATGAGCGCCGCCCGGCGTACGCCGATCATCGCCGCGTACCCGAAGCTGTTCATCCCCCTGGTCACTGTCATCCCTGGCCTGGTGGCCCTGGTCACCGTGAAGGGCCTCGGCGCGGAGAGCGGCGACCTGCAGTACAACAACGCCATCCCGCTGCTGATGCGCGACCTGCTCCCCAACGGCGTGCTCGGGGTGGCGGTCACCGGCCTGCTCGCCTCGTTCATGGCCGGCATGGCGGCCAACGTGAGCGGCTTCAACACCGTCTTCACTTACGACATCTGGCAGGCGTACATCCGCCGTGACCGGTCGGACGACTACTACCTGCGGGTCGGCCGGTGGGCGACTGTCGCCGCAGTGGTCATCGGGATCGGCACCGCGTTCATCGCGGCCGGGTTCAGCAACATCATGAACTACATCCAGGCGCTCTTCTCCGTCTTCAACGCGCCGCTGTTCGCCACCTTCATCATCGGCATGTTCTGGAAGCGGATGAGCGCGCTGGCCGGCTTCTGGTCGCTGCTGCTGGGCACCCTGGTGTCGCTGAGCCTCTACCTGCTCTACAAGGGCGGGGTGATCGATTTCAACTCCGACCTGGAGGAGAGCTTCTGGGGCGCCGGTCTGGCGTTCGTCACGGCGGTGGTGGTCGCCGCGATCGTCACTCCGCTCACCTCGCCCAAGCGGGACGAGGAGCTGCGCGGGTTGGTGTACGGCATGGGCGGCGTCGACCTGAAGGGCGACGTGCTCGCCGGGGACGCCGCCTGGTACCGCTCCCCGGTGCTGCTCGGTCTGATCGCGGTCGCGCTGGCCGCCCTGTTCTACATCCCGGTCTTCTAAGGAAAGGGGTCGGCAGATGAGTAACGATGGCCAGCCGGCACAGGACCCGCTGATCGACGAGGCGCAGGCGGAGCAGCGGCGCTCGGCCGCGGCCCGGCTGTTCGACATCCGCCGGGTGATCGGTGGCCTCTTCGTCGCGTACGGGGTCATCGTGACGCTGATCGGCATCTTCGACAGCCGGGCCGAGATCGACAAGGCCGAGGGCGTACGGATCAACCTGTGGGCCGGGCTGGTGATGCTCGTGTTCGGGCTGCTCATGCTGCTTTGGCAGTGGTGGCGCCCGGCGGAAGCGCCGGCCCCGAACGAGCAGCAGCCGGACGCCTGACCGCCTGACCGCACGGCATGCGCACGGCCCGGCCGGACCGCCGGGCCGTGCGGCATGAGCGCGGCACGAAGGGGTACGTGGGGGAAATCAGGCACCGTGTCGGACACAGGAGGCAGCACCATGACCGATCGCGATCGCCAACCGCCGTTGGAGGACAGCCCCGAGGTGGCCTCGGCGGTGGACGATGACGCCACCGTGCCGCAGTTGCGGACCGGAGGTGGCCCGGACCGGGACACTCCGGGCTTCGCCGAACCCCGCAGCCGACCGGACGACCTCGCACCCGACACCGACGAGCTGATCGGCGATCCGTACGCCGCCGGCACCGGGGCGACCGGGACGGGCACCGGCGCTGGCGGGGACAACATCCGCACCGGTGGCGAGCAGCAGTGGGAGCCGGAGGACCTGGTGATGGCCCGCGGGCAGGATCTGACACCGGAAAACCTGGAGAAGGCCCGCCGTGACCTGGCCGAGCAGGGCCGGGCGGCGATCGAACGCACAGTGCCCTGATCGGGGGCAAGGGGGGGTCCCCGGCCCGACCTGTGACGGTCGAGCCGGGGACCCGGGGGGAACCTGCTGCCAACAGTGCCTCACCAACCACTGGCAGCGGGTTGGTGCGTGGGCTACCCGATCAGAGCGCCGGGTAGGCGTTGCGCATGAGCTCCTGGAACTGGGCGGAGAACCAGGCACCGGAGATCGGTGCGTTGGCCAGCGCCCCGGACGGGTTGTTGCCGTTGCGGGCGTTGCCGCCGTACGTCGGGTCGCACATCCGGTCGAAGCCCTTGCCCTCGTTGTTCGGGATCTCCTTGCTGGAGCCGTCCGACTCACCCGGCGGCTTCACCCAGACGTAGGCGTCGATACCCGTGGCCGGGTTCGCCCGCGGCCGCTCGCCGAGACCGGCACCGGCCTGGTTGCACCAGTTGCCGAGGTGGGCCCGGCGGTCGATGCGGCCCCCGTTGACGTACGTGTCCACGCTGGTCGTCGCGCCCGGGCCGGTGGGCCGGGCAGAGCCACCCCAACCGTTGCGGGACGTGTCGATCAGCATGCCGATGTTGGAGTTGAAGCCCACCGAGACCAGCTGGTTGCGGAACGCCTGGGCGAAGGACAACTCGTCGACGTAGAAGTTCCAGTCGACCCACTTGGACTGCCGCACGGTCTGGCCGTTCACGTTGTCGGTGACCTTGAAGTACGGCTCCTGCAGCGCCGAGTAGTTCGCGGTGTTGGTGATGAACCCGTGCACGTTGTTGACAGTGCTGCCGGAGGCGACAGCGGCGGTCTTCAGGATGTTGGAGGTCGGGACGAAGTTGGAGTCCCAACCGAGCCAACCGTGGTGGCCGGCGTCGATGTAGTTGTAGACGTTGCCGATCGCGCCCAGCTTGGCGAGGGCGTAGCCGACACCGTTGACGTACGCGCCGTTGGCCTTGACCGTGTCGCACATGACGGTGCCGCCGGCCTGATCGGACGTGTTGGTGACCAGGTTCGGCAGGGAGTCGATCTCGATGATGTTGATGATCCGCAGGCTGCTGTACTTCGACTCACCCTGGATCGCGGCGATCGGGTCGATGTACTGGGACTTGTACTTCGGCAGTTCGTCCGGGCCCAGCTCGCCGTTGGAGGCGAGCGCCGAGCAGTCCCGGCCGGGCAGGTTGTAGATCACGAACTGGATGTAACCGGCGCCCTGACGCAGCGCCTCGTCCAGGTGGTCCCGCACTCCGAAGGCGCCGTTGGAGCTGCTGTCCGGCGTGCCGTTGATCGCTGCGATCCGGTCCAGCCAGACGGCGGTGGGGTTGTTGGAGACCCGGCTTCCGCCGGCCTCGGCGTCCGCCTTGGCCTTCCACTCCGGGTTCACGTACCCGCGCACCCCGGCGTACGGGTTGTCGACCTTGACGCCGGGAGGCGTCGTGGTCGGCGGATCGGTCGGCGGGTCGGTCGGCGGGTCGGTCGGCGGATCGGTCGGCGGATCGGTCGGCGGGTTAGTCGGCGGCGTGGTGCCACCGTTGCAGACCACACCGTTCAGGGTGAACGAGGTCGGCTTCGGGTTGCTGCCGCTCCACGCGCCGTTGAAGCCGATGCTCGTCGACGCACCGGTGGCCAGGGTGCCGTTGTAGGACAGGCTCCGGGCGGTGACCTGGCTGCCGGACTGGGTGAACGTGGCCGACCAGCCCTGCTGCACCCGCTGGCTGGAGTTGGCGAAGGTCCAGCCCAGCGTCCAGCCGTTCAGCGGGTCGCCGACGTTCTTGATGGTGACGCTCGCGGTGAAACCGCCGGGCCAGTCGTTGCTCGTGTACGCGATGTCGCACTGCGTCGCGGCCTGCGCCGCGGTAACCGGAATCGTTACGAGCCCACCGGCGACCAGGGCACCCGCGCCGGCGAGCGCGAGGGCCCGGCGTGGGCCGGTTAGCCTTCTCCACACATTCATGCCACTGATCTCCTTGGGCGAGACCGGGCCCAGGTACGGCCCGGCGGGACGGCCCGATGGGCGTCCTGCACGGACGGCCGTCGGCGCCAACGGGATTCTTTGGGGGCGCCCGACCCGGACGGGCGATGGTGGTGGTGGTGCCCGGCCGATGCGTCGGCCGGTCGATCGGCGGCGGGTGCGTCGCCCGGTGAAACCGGGTGCCCTCGACTCCCCTGCCTGCACGGTGTGGCTCTCTGAACCGCGTTCGCCGATTCTTGCATGGGAGCGCTTCCATGGCAATGGCTCGATGCCTCGCCGGGGAGTCGTTTCGGACGATACCTCCGAGTGCGCCCGACCGGCACGTGCCGCTCGGGCCCGCCGTTACCGGATGACCGGGGCAGGCCGGGCACGGGCAGCGCGGAACACCGTGGCCCACACACAGGCCCCGGGACGCCTGACACGACACTGAGTGCGGCGAAAGCCGCGTACCACCCCTTCACCTCTTACCCGGATCAAAGGTAAAACGCGAATCTTTCACTTCATAAGTCATGAAACGGTCTAACGTCGGTCTTAGCTCGGTTGTCGCCGAGCTCAGGACAACAGGGATGGAGTGACGCAGGTCATGGCTAAGAAGATGCTCGGGAAGGTCGTTGCGGGCGCCGCGCTCGGCGGCGCGTCGCTCCTGGTGTTCGCACCGGGGATCGCGTTCGCCGACGGCCACGACGACGGCAAGGTCTACGCCAAGCCGCACGTCGTCAAGGCTGGCGACGAGGTCAAGCTCCTCGAGATCTGCCCGGATCGGCAGGAGCACGCGTACGTGTGGTCCAAGGTCACCGGCAAGGTCAAGCTCAAGCCGGCGCACGAAGAACGGGGCGAGGACCGCGAGTGGCGCGAGGAGGAGAACTCCTCCGACCACGACAAGGGCAAGGACGAGCACGGCAAGGACGAGAACGGCAAGGACGAGAACGGCAAGGACCACGAAGGCAAGGACGACAAGGGCAAGGACCACGAAGGCAAGGACGAGAACGGCAAGGACGAGCACGGCAAGGACGACAAGAGCAAGGACGAGCACAAGGACGAGAACGGCAAGGGTGGCCAGGGTGGCGGCGCTGCCGCCGACGCCTACGGCGACGAGGACAGCAAGGACTGGAAGGGCGAGGAGCACGGCCAGGACGCCGAAGAAGGCCGTGACAAGAAGGACTGGGACTCCAAGGACGAAGACAAGAAGGACTGGGAGTCCAAGGACGAGCACGGCTCCGAGTACGGCTCCGACAAGGGCTGGGAGTCCAAGGACGAGCACGGCTCCGAGTACGGCTCCGACAAGGGCTGGGAGAACAAGGACGAGCACGGCTCCGAATACGGCTCCGACAAGGGCTGGGAGAACAAGGACGAGCACGGCTCCGAATACGGCTCCGACAAGGGCTGGGAGAACAAGGACGAGCACGGCTCCGAGTACGGCTCGGACGAGCGCGGCGGTTACGGCAAGGACGAGCGTGGCTCGGACGAGCGTGGCGGCTACGGCAAGGACGAGCGCGGCTCGGACGAGCGTGACTGGGACAAGGAGCGCGAGTTCGTCTACTACGGCGAAGCCAAGGTGGACAAGGACGCCAAGCCGGGTCGCTACGAGCTCAAGGGCTCCTGCGGCGAGGGCGAGCTCGTCGTGCTGCCGCACGGCGGTGTCGACGGTGGTGACGGCGGCGTCAGCACCGGTACCGACCGGGGCCTGGCCACCGGCGGGGCGGGCCTGCTCGGCGCTGCCGCGCTGGGCGGGATCGTGCTGATGCGTCGTCGGCGGACCGATGGTTCGCTCGTCTGACGTGACGACGACACCGGCCGGCGGCCGTCGCGGGAGACCGTGGCGTGCCGCCGGCACGGCCGTCGTCGTCACCATGGCCATGATCGGTGCCGGCATGATCGGCGCCTCCCTGAAGACCACGCCCACTCCCCGACCGCCGCAGCCGCTGGCGCAGGCCGGCCCCGAGGCGACCGGGCCGGCGAGCACCGCCGACGATGCCCCTCCGGTCGATGGGCAGCCGGTCGGTCAGGCGGCGGCCGGGTTGGCCCGTTCGGCACCGACCAGCATCGAGATCCCCCGGATCGGCGTCGACGCGACGATCATGTCGTTGGGCACCAACCCGGACGGCACGGTCCAGGTCCCTCCGCTGGAGAAGGCCGACCAGGCCGGGTGGTACGAGCCAGGGGCGAGCCCCGGCGAGACGGGCAACGCGGTCATCGTCGGGCACGTGGACTCGGCGGTGCTCGGCCCGGCTGTCTTCTTCGACCTCGGCGCTCTCACCCCCGGCGACACCGTCACAGTGCGCCGCGCCGACGGAGTGCCGGCCACCTTCACCGTCGACTCGGTGAAGTCGTACCCGAAGACGGCCTTCCCCACCGAGCTGGTCTACGGACCGAGTGACCGGCCGAGCCTGCGGGTGGTCACCTGCGGCGGTCAGTTCGATCAGGCCGCGAAGAGCTACCCGGACAACATCGTCGTCTTCGCCACCCTGGCGGCCTGACCGGCGGCGAGACGAAACGCGGTCCGGCCGGTCGGGTCACCCGCCCGGCCGGACCGCGTCCGGCGTACCTCTGACTCAGGCGGCCGCGGAGGTCCGTACCAGGGTGCGGATCTGGCGCAGCAGCACCGACAGGGCGGCGAGATCCGCCCGCGACTCGTCGAACTCACCCATCGCCCGCCGGGCCCGGTGGATCGAGGTGGCGTTCGACTGTTCCCACTGCTGCACCCGCTCGTGCGGCGGCAGGTCGCCCGGTGTGGAGTCCAGTACCTCCGCGGTGAGCGCGGCCAGCGCGGCGTACAGGTCGTACCGCAGCGCCATCCGGGCCAGCGTCTGCCAGCGGTCCTCCCGCGGCAGCAGGGAGATCTTCGACAGCAGCGAGTCCACCCGGAACAGGTCCGACAGCACGAAGTAGACCGAGGCCACCTCGCTGACGTCCCGCCCACTGGCGTTCGCGGTCTCCACCACGTCCATCAGACCGAAGCTGTACATCAGCCGGGTGGCCCGCTCCGCCAGCTCGCGGGGCAGCCCACGCTCGGTCATCGAGTCCATGTGCGCGGCGATGCCCTGGCGTTCGTTGCCGTAGAACAGCTCCTCCAGCCCCGGCAGCAGCCGGGTGACCCCGTCGCGCAGCCGGGCGATCTCGGCCGGCACGTCGATCGGCGAACGCCGGTTGGAGACCAGCCACCGCACCGCCCGGTCGAGCAGCCGACGAGTGTCCAGGTAGACGCTGGTCTGCAGCTCCGGCGCCACCTTGTTGTCCAGCGCCTCGACCTCGTCCCACAGGTCGCGCAGGCCGAACACCTCGCTGACCACCACGTACGCCCGGATCACGTCGGCCGCGCTGGCCGCCGTCTCCTCGACCACCCGGAAGATGAACGAGATGCCACCCCGGTTGATCGCCTCGTTGACCAGCACTGTGGTGACGATGTCGCGGCGCAGCCGGTGTCGGCCCATCCGGTCGGCGAACCGCTCGCGCATCGGCGTCGGGAAGTAGTTGACCAGGACGTCGGTCGTCCACTCCTCGTCGGCCAACCCCTCGGTGAGGATCTCCCGCTCCAGGACGATCTTCACGTACGCGAGCAGCACGGCGAACTCCGGCGCGGTCAGCCCGGACTCGCTGCGGACCGCCAGTTCCTCGTCCGGCGGCAGCGCCTCCAACGCGCGGTCCAATCCGCCCGAACGCTCCAGCTCGTTGATCATCCGACGGTGCACCGGAAGCAGCGAGGCGGCCTGGGCCTGGGCGTTGTTGATCGCCCGAGCCTGGTCGTAGTTGTCCCGCAGCACCAGCTCCGCGACCTCGTTGGTCATCCCGGCCAGCAGCTCGTCCCGGTCGTCAGTGGTCAGCTCACCGTCGGCCACCGCCGTGTTGAGCAGGATCTTGATGTTCACCTCGTGGTCGGAGGTGTCCACCCCGGCCGCGTTGTCGATGAAGTCCGTGTAGATCCGGCCACCTGTCAACGCGTACTCGATCCGGCCGAGCTGGGTCCAGCCCAGGTTGCCGCCCTCGCCCGCCACCCGGCAGCGCAGGTTGCGCCCGTCCACCCGGATCGCGTCGTTGGACTTGTCGCCCACCTCGGCGTTGGTCTGGGTGGAGGCCTTGACGTAGGTGCCGATGCCGCCGTTCCAGAACAGGTCCACCGGGGCGGTGACGATCGCCTTCATCAGGTCCTGCGGCGACAACTGCGTCACGTCGTCGTCCAGGCCGATCGCCGCCCGCACCTGCGGCGTGATCGGGATGGACTTCGCGGTACGCGCGAAGATGCCGCCACCTGCCGAGATCAGCTCCGGGTTGTAGTCCTCCCAGGAGGAACGGGGCAGGTCGAACAGCCGTCGACGCTCCGCGTACGAGGTGGCCGCGTCCGGCTCCGGGTCGAGGAAGATGTGCCGGTGGTCGAAGGCCGCCACCAGCCGGATGTGCTCGGAGAGCAGCATCCCGTTGCCGAACACGTCGCCGGACATGTCGCCGACACCGACCACAGTGAAGTCCTGGGTCTGGGTGTCCAGGCCCAGCTCACGGAAGTGCCGCTTGACCGACTCCCAGGCGCCCCGGGCGGTGATGCCCATCTTCTTGTGGTCGTAGCCGGCGGATCCGCCGGACGCGAACGCGTCGCCCATCCAGAAGTTGTGGGCCTTGGAGATCTCGTTGGCGATGTCGGAGAACGTCGCGGTGCCCTTGTCGGCCGCCACGACCAGGTACGGATCGTCGCCGTCGTGCCGGACCACGTCCTCGGGCGGCACGATCTGCCCGCTGACGATGTTGTCGGTGACGTCCAGCATCGCGCCGACGAACTCCTGGTAGCAGGCGACCGCCTCGTCCCGGTCGCCCGGCTTCTGCTTCAACACGAAGCCGCCCTTGGCGCCGACCGGCACGATCACCGTGTTCTTCACCATCTGCGCCTTGACCAGGCCCAGCACCTCGGTGCGGAAGTCCTCCCGACGGTCGGACCACCGCAACCCGCCCCGGGCCACCGGCCCGAACCGCAGGTGCACACCCTCGAAGCGGGGCGAGTAGACGAAGATCTCGAACTTCGGTCGCGGCGCGGGCAGGTCCGGAATGGCCTGCGGGTCGAGCTTGAACGCCACGTACGCCTTCGGCCGCCCGTCGGCGCGCTTCTGGTAGAAGCTCGTCCGCAGGGTCGCCTCGATCAGCGTCAGGTACGAGCGCAGGATCCGGTCCTGGTCGAGGCTCGCCACGTCGTCCAGCGCGCCCCGGATCGTCTCCACCAGCTCACCGCTGCGCTGCTGCCGCTGCTCGGTGCTCAACTCGCCCGGCGCGAACCGGGTCTCGAAGAGCTCCACCAGCAACGCGGCGAGCTTCGGGTACGCGATGAAGGTCTGCTCCATGTAGTCCTGCGAGAAGACCGTGCCGGCCTGCCGCAGGTACTTCGCGTACGCCCGCAGCACCACCACCTGCCGCCAGGTCAGCCCGCCGCGCAGCACCAGCTCGTTGAACCGGTCCACCTCGGCCTCGCCGCGCCAGGCAGCCGCGAAGGCGTTCTCCACGTGCGGGCGCACCTCGGCCAGCTCGTGATGCCCCTCGGGCAGCATGAGGCCGAAGTCGTACAGGTAGACCCGACCGTCGATCCGGTCCACCTCGTACGGGTGCTCGTCGACCACCCGTACGCCGAGCGAGTGCAGCACCGGCAGCACCGCGGAGAGCATCATCGGCTCGCCGTAGCGGTAGACCTTGAACCGGACGTCCATCGCCTCGGCCAGGTCGGCGCCCGGCACCCGGGTGCCCGGCCGGGGCGCCAACTGCTTGCGGAACAGGTGCATCTCCAGCTGGCCGGGCTCCTCCAGCAGCTCCAGCTTCGCCAGGTCCTTCATCGCCTCGTACGGCGTGTGCCCGTCCTTGTAGCCCTCCGGGAACGCGTCGGCGTACCTGGTGAACAGGTGCTTGGCCTGCTCGTCGCCGAGCTTGCGCTCCAGCACCAACCGGTAGTCGTCGTCCCACAGTCGGGTGGCGTCGGCCAACTCCTCGGCGAGCAGGTCGGCGTCGATGTCGCCGGGTGGCCGCGTCGGGTCGGTACGGACGATGAAGTGCACCCGGGCCAGCATCGACTCGGTGACCCGGGTGGTGTAGTCCACCCCGACACCGTTCAGCTCACGCAGCAGGATGTCCTGCATGCGCAGCCGGTTCTGGGTGGTGAACCGGTCCCGGGGCAGGTAGATCAGGCAGGAGATGAACCGCCCGTACGCGTCGCGACGCAGGAAGACCCGCAGCTGCCGGCGGCCGGCCATCCGCAGCACTCCGACCACCGCGTGGTACAGGTCGTCGGTCTTGATCTGGAACAGCTCGTCGCGCGGATAGGTCTCCAGGATCTGGATCAGATCCTTGCCCGAGTGGCTGCGCCGGCTCAGGCCGGAGCGGTCCAGCACCTCGGCCACCTTGCGGCGTACCACCGGCAGCTCGCGGACGCTGGTCCGGTAGGCGGCTGTCGAGAACAGGCCCAGGAAGCGCCGTTCACCGATCACGTCACCGGCGGAGTTGAAGATCTTGAAGCCGATGTAGTCCAGGTACGCCGAGCGGTGCACTGTGGCCCGGGAGTTGGCCTTGGTGATGATCAGCAGGCGCTTCTCCAGCACCTTCTCGTGCGCCTCGGGCGTCATCGAGGACAGCGACCGGGCGTCCGGCGAGTCGGAGCGCAGAATGCCCAGACCGGTGCCGAGCACCGCCTCCAACGCCTTGCCGTCGACCGGGTCGGCGGCGTCGCCGCCGTCGGCGTCCACCAACCGGTACTCGCGGTAGCCGAGGAAGGTGAAGTGGTCCTGGGCGAGCCACCGCAGCAGCTCCACCGAGTCGGTGATGTCCTTTTCCGGCACCGGTGGGCGGTTGTCGGAGGTACGGGCGGACGCCAGCTCGTCGGCGAGCGCGAGGGCACGCTGACGCATCTTCGGCCAGTCCTCCACCGCCTCCCGCACGTCGGTGAGCACCCGCTGCAACTCGCGGCGCAACCGGTCCCGTTCGGCCGCGTCCCGGACGGGGTCGATCTCGATCCGCATCCAGCTCTCGATGATGTCGCCGGCGATCGCGTCGTCCGGTTCCACATCGGCGGAGACCTCGGTGAGCCGACCCAGCGGCTCCCGCCGCACCACCACCAGCGGGTGCACCAGCAGGTGCACGTCGAGGTGGTACGAGTTGAGCAGCGCCGTCACCGAGTCGACCAGGAACGGCATGTCGTCAGTGACGATCTCGACGACCGTGTGGTGCTGGTCGGCGTGCGGTTCGTGGATCCGCAGCTTCAACTCGCCTGGCACCCGCTGCTGGGCGAGATCCCGGTGTGCCCGGGCCGCGTCGAGCATTTCTTCCGCCGTGAAGCCGACCAGCTCCTCGTCCGGGGCGAACCGCCAGAAACGGCCGACAAGTGTCGCCGCGTCGTGGTCGTCCCCGGCGAGCGCGACGGCCTGGGCCACCAGGCGCTCCGCGTTGGGGACGGGTTCGTCGAGCTCGGCGTCCTCCACGTCGTCGGCCAGCGCCTCGGCTGGCAGACCCAGATCGTAGATGGTGTCGATGCTCGACCCGGTCAGCCCGGTGACTCCCGTGTCGAGTCGGCCGTAGCCGTCCCCGTCGGTCGCCGAATCGAAGCTGTCATCGTCCCGGCCGGAGTCATCCTGCCGGAGGTCGGGTTCCGGTTTGATCGCCGGACGCCGGTCCATCGGTGCCACTCCCCTCGACCCACCGCGTTGTGGGTCACTCTGCCGCCCAGCCTAGGCCCTGCCGTTGTGCGCCTTCGTCGGCGGACCACTGGCCAGACGTCCGGATCGGGACTTTGTCCTTTCACCCGTTGCGGGTCCGAGGTTGGCCGGCTCCGGGATACCCCGCCACGCGATGTTCATCACACGGGTACGGCCCGTCTTTGAGCGCGGCCGAGCACCTGGGGGACGTTGGGGACGACGTTCCCGTACTACCGTGCGAGGGCAGTCCGAGATCGGAAGGACCAGCTTCATGCCCTTGTCGTACCCCCGGCCCCACCGGCCGAACCCCGCCCGCCGGCTCGCCGCCGCCACCACCACGGCGCTGCTCGCGGCGGGTGCCCTGGTCGGTTGCTCCGGTGACGACGGGCCGCAACGCACCGTCGACGCCTTCCTCGCGGGTTGGCGCAGCGGCGACCTCCAGGCGGTCGGTCTGATCGACCCGCTCGGCTCGAAACTGCCGTCGGCCGACGTGGCTCGCGAGATCAAGGACCTCTCCGGTGAGCTGGCCGCCACGCCGCCCACGCTGACGCGTCGCGGCGAGCCGAAGATCACGAAGGACATCGCCACCACGACCGTCCAGGTGGAGTGGACCCTGCCCGGTCAGACCCGCTGGGCGTACGACCGGGAGGTTCGGCTCGCCCACGGCGGCGACGACCAGTGGCAGGTGATCTGGGAGCCGAAGGTGGTGCACGAGCAGCTCACCAAGGGTGACCGGTTGGCGCTGCGTCGCGACCCCGGTGCCCGCGCCGCAGTGCTTGACAACGCCGGGAAGGCGCTGGTGACCCCGCGCCCGGTGGTCCGGGTGGGTGTGCAGCCCAACGGGGTCACCGACATCAGGAAGCTCGTCAAGGACCTCGACGCGGCGTTCACTGCCATCCGCCCGGCGCTGGTCCCCGGCGTCGACCTGGCCGACCTGCCCGACCGGGTGGCCAAGGCCGAGCCGGGCGCGTTCGTCGAGGTGGTGTCGCTCCGCGAGGAGGCATACCGCCAGATCAAGCCCCGGATCTACGACCTGCCCGGCACCAAGTTCGTCTCCGACAAGATCGACCTGGCGCCCACCCGCGAGTTCGCCCGTGCGCTGCTCGGCAGTGTCGACCAGGCGCAGGCCGACGACCTCGCCGCACACCCCGACCGGTACGTCGTCGGCGATCTGGTCGGGCATGGCGGGCTACAGGGCCGCTACGACGAGCGACTGCGCGGCGGCCCCGGGCTGACAGTTGTGGTCGAGCGTCCGGCCGAGGGCGGCAAACTCGAACCCACCGGCGCTGAGCTGTTCCGCCGGGAGCCGCAACCCGGGCAGGCGCTGAAGACCACGCTGGACGTCGCCGTCCAGAACGCGGCCGACGGGGCACTGCGCGCCGAGTCGCGCCGATCCGCACTGGTGGCGCTCCGCATCAGCGACGGCGCCGTGCTCGCCGCCGCCAACGGCCCCGGCCCGGCCGGGGAAAATCTGGCCTTCGACGCCCAGGTGCCTCCGGGCTCGACGTTCAAGATGGTCAGCACGCTGGGCCTGCTGGACCGGGGCGCGGTCACCCTGGACGGGCCGGTGGACTGCAAGAAGACCTTCACCGTGGACGGCCGGTCCTTCAAGAACTCCGACAACTTCGAGCTCGGCTCGGTGCCGTTCCGCACCGACTTCGCCAAGTCCTGCAACACGGCGTTCGCCGCGCTGGCCCCGAAGCTCGGCGGCGACGGGCTGGCCGCCGCCGGTCGCTCGCTGGGCCTGGAGGGTCAGTGGGACCTCGGCACGGACGCCTTCACCGGCAAGGTCTCGACGGGCGGAAGCCTGGCCGAGCAGGCCGCCGCGTCGTTCGGGCAGGGCACCACGTTGGTCAGCCCGCTCGCGATGGCCGGCGCTACCGCCGCAGTGGCCCGCGGCCGCTTCGAGCAGCCGAAGCTGCTGATCGACCCGGCGCCAGCCAAGCCGGCCCCAGCGGGCGAGCAGCTCAAGCCGGAGTCCGTCGAGGCGCTGCGCACGATGATGCGCGAGGTGGTCACCGCCGGCACCGGCAGCGCGCTCAAGGATGTGCCGGGCGAGGTGTACGGCAAGACCGGCACCGCCGAGTACGACGACAACCCGGCGCACACCCACGCCTGGTTCGTCGGCTGGCGGGGCGACGTGGCGTTCGCCGTCTTCGTGGAGAAGGGCGGGGCCAGCACCGCCTCGGCCGTCCCGATTGCCGAGCGCTTCCTTCGCGCCCTCCCAACCCCCTGACCCCACCGGCCTCGGCCCTTCTGGCCTTGATCCACTCGGTTTCGGTGAAACTGCGGTGTCCAAGCCACCCGGACGCCCCGGATTCACTGAAACCGAGTCGATCAAGGCCGGGTGGCCGAGGGCCGGGTCAGGCGGTGTCGGCTTCGCGCCCTTCGGGCGGATTCTGGGTCGACGGGGAGATACGTCGGAGCAGACCTGGACCGGCCGACGCCGGCGGGCCGACCGGTTCGCGCTCGATCAGCGGCGCGATACCGGCCGCGACGCCCGGCGGCTCGGGGTGGGCTGGTCCGCCGGTGCCGGGCGACTCCGCCTCGGCCGGCACGCCGCGAGGCGCCGCGCCTGGGGTGCCGCCGCCAGCCGGCCCGAGCCCAGCGGGCCCGACGCCAGCAGACCCGAGCCCAGCAGACCCGACGCCAGCAGACCCGAGCCCAGCCGGCCCGAGCCCAGCGGGCCCGAGCGCGGCGGGCCCGAGCCCAGCAGGCCCGAGCTCGGCGGACCGGACCCCGGCGGTGTCGAGGTCAGCGGCGACATCAGGCTCCGCGACCCGCTCAACGCGGTCGAGCCCATCAGGGCCGGCCAGCCCGTCGAGCCCAACCAGCCCGTCGAGCCGCTCGACACGGTCGGCACGCTCGGCACGGTCGGGACGCTCGGTGGCTGTCGCGGCCCGGCCGTTGCCGCGCCGCGGAGAGGGCGTCGGCCGTGCCGACAGCAGTCGGGGCGGCACGGCTTCCGGGGCGGTCACCGGCGCCAGACCGGCGACCACGGTGTTCACGATCTCGGCCGCGTACGAGCCGTCCGGGTCGTAGTCGGGGTCGAAGACGGTCAGCTCCACGCCGAGACAGTGCGGGGTGTCGACCAGGCCGGCGAGCAGGATCTCCAGCTCGGCGAAGGCGATTCCACCCGGGTCGGGGGCGTCCACGGCGGGCATCACCGCCGGGTCGAGCACGTCCACGTCGATGTGCACCCAGTAGCCCGCGCAGTCGGCGAGTTGCTCGTGCGCCCACTGGGCCGTCCGGGCGGCGCCTTCGGCGCGCAGCGCCGGCACCGGTCGGGTGGTGATCCCGGCGGCCTGGAGGTCGAGCCGGTATTCGTCCTGGGCCCGGATGCCGAGTACCACCACGTCGATGTCGCGGAAGTAGGGCCGCCGGCCCTCCAGCGCGGCCAGGTCGGCCTGCCCTCGCCCGGTGACCAGGGCCAGGTCCTCACCGGCGGCGGCGCCGACGTAGGAGGCGTTGCCGGGGTGCCGAAAGTCGGAGTGCCCGTCGACGAAGACCAGCCCGATCCGCCCGCCGACGGCCTCGCCGAGGCGGTGCATGGCCAGGGCCGAGCCGAGGAGCACGGAGCAGTCGCCGCCGAGCACCACCGGGAACTCGCCCCGGTCGATGATCGAGCCGATGCGTTCGGCGAGGGCCAACGAGTAGTCGGCGATCTCCCGGGCGTGGCAGACCCCGTCGCCGGGCCGCCAGTCGCCCGGGTCGTAGCGGGCGGGGGTGACGCAGCCGGCGTCGCGGGCGCGGAGCCGGGCCAGCAGGTCGTGGTCGCGCAGCGCCCCGGGTGCCTTGGCGCAACCCGGGACCGACGTGGGCGTCGGCGGCCGTAGACCGAGATTTGTCGGCGCGTCGAGGACGGCGATCCGGCGCATCGTGAGCTCCCGTCCTCGGTGGTCGGGCGGGCCGGCCGGAACGCCGGCCCGCGCTGGCGTGCTACGAACTCAGAACAGGGCGCTGGCCAGTGCCCGACGCGCCGAGGCGACGGCCGGATCGTCCGGGCCGGCGATGGAGAAGAGCGAGACCAGGTGCTGGCGAACCGTTTCACGGTCCTCACCGGCGGTGCGCCGGACCAGACCGACGAGCCGGGCGTACGCCTGCTCGGCCAGGCCGCTGAGCACCTCGATGTCGGCGGCCAGCAGTTGGGCGGCGACGTCGTCGGGGGCGCTCTCGGCGGCGGCCAGCGCGGTGGACGGGTCGGCGCCGGCCACCCGGCGGGCCACTCCGACCTGGGCCAGCCCGGCCGTGGCCGCGGCGTCCGCCGGGGCGTCGGCGAGGATCTTCCGGTACGCCTGCTCGGCGGCGTCCAGATCGCCGCTCATCAGCGCGTCGTCCGCCTCGTCGAGGCGGGGGTCCTCCGGCTCGGCGACGGTCACGCCACCGGCCTTGAGCACGGCCTGGATCCACTGCCGCAGCTGAGCCTCGGGAACCACTCCGGAGAAGGCGTCGACCGGCTGGCCGCCGACGACCGCGTAGACCATGGGGATGCCCTGCACCCGGAACATCTGGGCGATTCGGGGATTTTCCTGCACGTCGACCCGGGCCAGCACCCAGGTGCCGCCGCCCTCGGCGTTCAGCCGCTCCAGGACCGGGGCGAACTCGTCGCTCTCCGGGAAGCCGGCCGCACCGAAGAACACGACGACGGGCGTAGCCATCGAGCGTTCGAGCACGTCGGACTGGATGGTCGCCTCGGTGACGTCCACGATGGCGGTGTCACCGCCGGTGGTGGGCGCGCCGGGGGCGCCGTTGGACGGGCCGCCCTGCGGGGGCGTGCCGGGGCGGGTACTTGCTGGTGCGGGGCCACGCAGCGTGCTGAGGTCGACCGCGCCGCGGGTGAAGATCGACGAGGTGATCCGTGGGTCGCTCATGGTTACCTAGTCTCGCACGTGAGCCCGGATTCTCAGGTGACCCGCAACCCCGACGTTGCAACTCTCACGCCCCGTCCCCACCCCCGCGATCTTGCATATTCTGTCGCCGGTAGGCCGCATTCATGCCTTATGTCGGCGCAGAAACTGCAAGATCGACGGGGTGGGGGTGGGGTGGGGTTAGAAGCGGGCTGGCTCTCGGTAGGTGCCCCACTCGGCGCGCAGGGCGTCGCAGATCTCGCCAAGGGTCGCCTCGGCGCGGACCGCGTCGAGCATGGCGGGGATCATGTTCTCGTCGGTGCGGCTCGCCTCGACCATCCGGTGCACCGCCGCGCGTACCGCGTCCTCGTCCCGCGCGCTCTTGCGCTCGGCGAGCACCCGGCGCTGCTCCAGCTCCACCTCGTGCGAGATGCGCAGGATCTCCAGCTCCTTGGCGACAGTGCCGGTGTGACAGTTGACCCCGACGATCTTCTTGTCGCCCTTTTCGAGGGCCTGCTGGTAGACGAAGGCCGACTCGGCGATGTGCCCGGTGAACCAGCCGTCCTCGATACCGCGCAGGATGCCCGAGGTCATCGGGCCGATCTGGTGTGGCCCGTCTCCGCCGAGCTGCCGGATCCGGGCGAAGATCTCCTCCGCCTCGGCCTCGATCTTGTCGGTCAGCGCCTCGACGTACCAGGAGCCGCCGAGCGGGTCGGCCACGTTGACCACACCGGTCTCCTCCATCAGCACCTGCTGGGTACGCAGGGCGATCTCGGCCGACTCGTCGGTGGGCAGCGCCAGGGTCTCGTCCAGCGCGTTGGTGTGCAGCGAGTTGGTGCCGCCGAGCACCGCCGCGAGCGCTTCGACGGCGGTGCGTACGACGTTGTTGACCGGCTGCTGCGCGGTCAGCGACACCCCGGCGGTCTGCGTGTGGAACCGCAACCACAGGGCCTTCTCGCTGGTCGCGCCGTAGACGTCGCGCAGCCAGCGGGCCCAGATCCGGCGGGCGGCGCGGAACTTGGCGATCTCCTCGAAGAAGTCGAGGTGCGAGTCGAAGAAGAAGCTCAGCCCCGGCGCGAAGACGTTCACATCGAGCCCACGCGAGAGACCCAGCTCGACGTAGCCGAAGCCGTCCGCCAGGGTGTACGCCAGCTCCTGCGCCGCTGTCGAGCCGGCCTCCCGGATGTGGTAGCCGGAGACCGACAGCGGCTTGTAGCGCGGGATCTCCCGGGCGCAGTACTCCATCAGGTCGCCGATCAGGCGCAGGTGCGGCTCGGGGTCGAAGAGCCACTCCTTCTGCGCGATGTACTCCTTGAAGATGTCGGTCTGCAGGGTGCCGTCCAGCTTGGACAGGTCGGCGCCCTGCCGCTCGGCGGCGACCAGGTACATGCAGAACACCGGCACGGCCGGGCCGGAGATGGTCATCGAGGTGGTGACGCCGGCCAGGTCGATGCCGTCGAACAGCGCCTGCATGTCGGTGGCGGTGTCGATGGCCACGCCGCAGTGGCCGACCTCGCCGAGCGCCTGCGGGTCGTCCGAGTCGCGGCCCATCAGTGTCGGCATGTCGAACGCCACGGAGAGCCCGCCGCCGCCGGCGCCGAGGATCATCTTGTAGCGCTCGTTGGTCTGCTGGGCGTTGCCGAAGCCGGCGAACTGCCGGATCGTCCAGGTCCGACCGCGGTAGCCGGTCGGATACAAACCCCGGGTGTACGGATACTCGCCCGGCCAACCGATCCGTTCGAAGCCCGGATAGGTGGCCCCCTCCGGCGGCCCGTACACCGGCTCCACCGGCATTCCGGAGAGCGTGGTGAAGTCCGCGTCCCGCTTGCGCGCGGCGTCGTACCGGGCCTGCCAGCGCGCCCGTCCGGCGTCGATCTCGTCGGCGTCCATGAGCAGGGCTCCTCCTCGGGTCCTCGACTGCCCGTCGAGTGTAAGGCCCCTACCTGAACGATCGCTAAGTCACGCCCTACCGGCGGGTAACGGCAGACGCTGCATGATCGACCCGGGAGGTGGCGCAGGTCGCGTCGCGCACCGCTCAGGCCGGGGGTGTGGTGGGGGTGTCGCCGATCGCCATGTCGTCAACCCGGATGTTGACCTCATCGACCCGCAACCCGAAGACCTCGACCGCCTCGGTCACACGAGCGCGCACCTGACCGGTGACCTCCGACACGGGCCGACCGGCCTGAATCACCAACACCAGGTTGACCACTGCGGCGTCCCCGGTCACGTGGGCCGAGCAACCCCGCCGGGCGTCACCCACCTGGTCCAACCCGACCCGGTCGAGAACCGCGTTGAAGAACCGGGCGACGTCCCCGCCCAAATCGGCCACGCCGGGCACCGCGCGGGCCGCCGCGACGGCGATCTTCTCGATCACCTCGTCGGCGACCTGCGTCGTCCCGCCAGCCGGCACCGACGCCCTCGCCAGCTCCCGCGTTGCTTCCAGGTCCACAGTCGCTCCCTGCTCCTCGCACCACCGCGTTCGGGCACGTCCGGCCCCACTGAAGACGGGGCGGTGCGAGCCTACTGGGACGATGCGTCCCCGGATGTTCCCGGCGGACAGCCAACGGGCGGCGCGGCAGCCGTCACGCCGTTGGGCAGTTACGCCTCAGGCTCCGGCTGCCGCACCCGGCTGGTTCAGCTCGATGTCGTCCACAGTGACGTTGACCTGGGTGACCGTCAGGCCGTACTTCTCCACCGCCTCGATCACCGCGGCCCGCACCGCCTCGGTCACGTCGGCTACGACGTGACCGGCGTCGATCACCAGGACCACGTTGATGACGGCCGAGCTGCCCTTCACGTCGGCCGATATGCCCCGCCGAGCGTCGCCCACCTCGTCCAGGCCGATCCTGTCCAGCACGCTGTTGAAGAACCGGGAGACATCGCCGCCGAGGTCGGCGACACCGGGCACGGCACGAGCGGCCGCACCGGCGATCTTCTCGACGACCTCGTCGGAGACCGACGTGACACCCCGCGCCGCGCCCGTCGCGGGCTGCACTGCACCGTTCTCCACCGCGTCCGTCATGATCACATCTCCCCTGGTCCGACACATTGTGGACCGACCGTTCCGTCAGCCCGCTCGCGAGGCCGGCCATTCGGCGGCCACGCGCCGCGAGCCTACTAAAACCGGAGTGACCTTCGCTTCCGGGCAACCGAACCACGGCGTCGCAGCGACGTACCGGCGTGGAGTTCGGCGCACCATCGGACCACTTGGGCCGACGATCGGAACAATCCACAATGGATCGCTCCCGCTACACGAGTGCGGTCTGTCTGATGCGCAGGACGCATCGACGAGGGGCGCTTCGGGTACTACGCGGGGCCGGTGCGGGCCGACGCTGGCGGCCAGTGGGTCAGGTTCGGTGGCCAAAGCCGCGGCACCTGCTGGACCAGCCCCTGGGGGCACTGCGGATAGATCCGCGGACGCGGGGCCGTCGCCGGTCGTCGGCGGCGGCCCCCGCCGCACTCCCCGGTCAGCGCGCGAGCTGGGCGAGCAACTCGTCCGCCGCCGTGTACGGGTCGGTGGCGCCCTCGGCGACCTTCGCGGCGAGCGTGGCCAACTCCGTACCGTCGCGCAGTGAGCCGATCCGGGCGCGGAGGGTGCCGAGCGCGATCGCCTCGATCTCGGCGGCGGCCCGCGTCTCCTGGCGGCGGCGCAGCTCGCCGTGCTCGACCAGCCAGCCCCGGTGCTTGTCGATGGCGGCGGCGATGTCGTCGATGCCCTCGCCGCGCGCGGCGACCGACCGGACCACCTGGGGCCGCCACTGCCCCGGCCCGCGCTCACCGAGCGCGATCATGCCCTGGATGTCACGGACGGTGGCGTCGACGCCGTCCCGGTCCGCCTTGTTGACCACGAACACGTCGGCGATCTCCAGGATGCCGGCCTTGACCGCCTGGATCGCGTCGCCCATCCCGGGTGCGAGCAGCACCAACGTCGTGTCGGCGAGCGAGGCGACCTCCACCTCGGCCTGCCCGACGCCGACCGTCTCCACCAGCACCACGTCGCAGCCGGCGCCCTCGAGCACCCGGACCGCCTGCGGCGTGGCCGCGGCCAGCCCGCCGAGGTGCCCCCGGCTGGACATCGACCGGATGTAGACGCCCGGATCGGTGGCGTGGTCCTGCATCCGCACCCGGTCGCCGAGGATCGCACCGCCGGTGAACGGGCTGGACGGGTCGACCGCCAGCACGCCCACCCGGTGCCCGCGCGCCCGCAGCGCGCGGACCAGCTCGTTGGTGGTGGTCGACTTGCCCACCCCTGGTGAGCCGGTCAGCCCGACGACCTGGGCCTGCCCGGCGTACGGCGCCAGCGCCCCGGCGATCTCCGGTAACAGCGCGTCACCGTTCTCCACCAATGTGATCAGGCGAGCCACCGCGCGGGGGTCGCCAGTGCGGGCCCGCTCGACCAGCAGCGGTACGTCCCGGCTGCGGCGCACCGACGTGGTGACCGCTGCCGGGACGTGCTCAGCCTCGCTCACTGCGTCATCCCTGTCCGTGTCCGCGGGGCTCGCAGGACCGACTCACTCCTCGTGCTCACTGGCTGGTCTCGGCCTTGCCCGGCACGTGGATGATCAGCGCGTCGCCCTGGCCACCGCCGCCACACAGCGCGGCCGCGCCGGTGCCACCGCCGCGCCGCTTCAGCTCCAGGGCGAGGGTGAGTACGAGACGCGCGCCGGACATGCCGATCGGGTGCCCCAGCGCGATCGCGCCGCCGTTGACGTTGACCTTGTCCGGGCTGATCCCGAGGTCCCGGGTGGACTGGACGCCGACCTGCGCGAACGCCTCATTGATCTCGATGAGGTCCAGGTCCGCGACGCTCAGGCCACCCTTCTTCAGGGCGTGGTTGATCGCGTTGGACGGCTGTGAGTGCAGGGAGTTGTCCGGGCCCGCCACGTTGCCGTGCGCACCGATCTCGGCCAGCCAGGTCAACCCGAGTTCCTTCGCCTTGGCCTTGCTCATCACGAGCACCGCGGCGGCCCCGTCGGAGATCGGCGACGAGCTGCCGGCGGTGATGGTGCCGTCCTTGGCGAAGGCCGGGCGCAGCTTGGCCAGCGACTCGACAGTGGTGTCCGGACGGATGCCCTCGTCCTCGGTGATCACCAGCGGGTCACCCTTGCGCTGCGGGATGACGACCGGGGCGATCTCGTCGGCGAAGTGGCCGTTCTTCTGCGCGGCGGCGGCCCGCTGGTGGCTGGCGGCGGCGAAGGCGTCCTGCTCCTCACGCGTGATGCCGTGCTTGACGCCGAGCCGCTCGGTCGACTCGCCCATCGAGCAGCAGTCCCAGGCGTCGCTGAGCCCGTCGTGCGCCATGTGGTCCTTGACCACCACGTCGCCGTACTTGTAACCGGTGCGCTGGCCCATCAGCAGGTGCGGGGCGTTCGTCATCGACTCCATGCCGCCGGCCACCACGATGTCGAACTCGCCGGCGCGGATCAGCTGGTCGGCCAGGGCGATCGCGTCCAGGCCGGAGAGGCAGACCTTGTTGATGGTCAGCGCCGGCACCGACATCGGCACGCCGGCCTCGACGGCCGCCTGCCGAGCCGGGATCTGACCGGTGCCGGCCTGCAACACCTGCCCCATGATCACGTACTGGACCTGGTCCGGGCTGACGCCGGCACGCTCCAGCGCCGCCTTGATGGCGATCCCGCCCAGCTTCGTGGCGGGAAGGTCCTTGAGGTTGCCCAGCAGCCGGCCCATCGGGGTCCGCGCGCCGCTGACGATCACCGAAGCCATGCCTGCCTCCGAGAGGGGTGCCGAGCTGTACGCCTTAACGATTGTTCGGCCAGACTAGCGCCATGGCAGAGAACTCCCCCGTCGAGCCCGGTGCGGACTACGTCACAGACATCGGACTTCGCAAGATTGACCACGTCGGGATCGCCGTGGCCGACCTGGACGCCGCGATCGACTTCTACCAGCGGACGTTCGGGATGCGCTGCGTCCACGTGGAGACCAACACCGAGCAGGGCGTACGGGAGGCGATGCTTGCCGTCGGGCCGACCACCGAGGGCGGCTGTGTGCAGTTGCTCGCCCCGCTCACCCCGGAGTCGACGATCGCGAAGTTCCTGGACCGCAACGGGCCCGGCGTGCAGCAGGTCGCGTACACGGTGGTGGACATCGACGCGGCCTGCGCCGCGCTGCGCGAGCGCGGCGTGCGCCTCCTCTACGACGCACCGAGGCGTGGCACCGCGGACAGCCGGATCAACTTCGTCCACCCCAAGGACGCCGGCGGCGTCCTCGTCGAACTGGTCCAACCCGCCCCCACCCCCCACTGACCCCCTACCCCCCGCCGCCCCCCCCTGTTGATCAAGAGGTGTGCGTCAACCGGCGCCTCGTCGGTGACCGAAAGCTCTTGATCGACAGGGGGTGGCGCCCTGGGAGCCCGGTGGGCGCGCACGTCAGTGCGCGATTCGTGGGGTGGCTGGACACCTTCACGCATCGGCGGATGCAGTTTTTCACAGAGGACTTCCCGGCCTAGCTACCGTTCAGTAACGTCCGGCCCCACAGGAGCGCGACCGGTGCCGGATGTGTCGAATGCCGACATGGCGGTCGTGCCCACCGGCGCCGACGATGGCAGCACCCGGGCCCGTGCGGGTGCGGATGAACCGGAGGTCACCGTGCAGGACATCCTCGAAGCGATCATGGCGGCGGAGGAATCGAACGATCCGGACCGCGAACTCGCCGGCCTCGCCGGGCTGCCCGTACCGGAGAGCTACCGGGGCGTGGTGGTCCGCGCCGAGGAGGCCCGGATGTTCGACGGCATGGCCACCCGGGACAAGGACCCGCGTAAGGCCCTGCACGTGCAGGAGGTGCCGACGCCGGAGCTGGCGCCGGGCGAGGCGCTGGTCGCGGTGATGGCCAGCGCGATCAACTACAACACGGTGTGGACCAGCATCTTCGAGCCGCTGCCCACCTTCAAGTTCCTGGAGCGCTACGGCCGGGTCTCCGAGCTGACCCGCCGGCACGACCTGCCGTACCACGTTGTGGGCTCGGACGCGGCGGGCGTGGTGCTGCGCACCGGCCCCGGCGTGACCCGGTGGGCGCCCGGCGACGAGGTGGTCGCGCACTGCCTCTCCGTCGAGCTGGAGGACGCCGCCGGGCACGACGACACCATGCTCGACCCGCAACAGCGGATCTGGGGCTTCGAGACCAACTTCGGCGGGCTGGCCGAACTGGCGGTGGTCAAGGCCAACCAGCTGATGCCCAAGCCGCGGCACCTGAGCTGGGAGGAGGCGGCCAGTCCCGGGCTGGTCAACTCCACCGCGTACCGGCAACTCGTCTCGCACCACGGCGCCAACATGAAGCAGGGTGACGTCGTGCTGATCTGGGGCGCGTCCGGCGGCCTCGGCGGCTACGCCGCCCAGATGGCGCTCAACGGCGGCGCGATTCCGGTCTGCGTGGTGTCCTCGCCGGAGAAGGCCGAGCTGTGCCGCCGGATGGGAGCGGATCTGGTCATCGACCGCGCCGCCGAGGGCTTCCGCTTCTGGAAGGACGAGGAGACCCAGGATCCGGACGAGTGGCGGCGCTTCGGCGAACGGATTCGCGAGCTGACCAGCGGCGAGGACCCGGACATCGTGTTCGAGCACCCGGGCCGGGAGACGTTCGGCGCCAGCGTCTACGTGGCCCGGCGCGGTGGGACCATCGTCACCTGCGCCTCCACCAGCGGCTTCCTGCACCAGTACGACAACCGCTACCTGTGGATGCACCTCAAGCGGATCGTCGGCAGCCACTTCGCCAACTACCACGAGGCGTGGCAGGCCAACCGCCTGGTCGCGCTCGGCAAGGTGCACCCGACGGTGTCGCGCACCTACCCGCTGGAGCAGACCGGCCAGGCCGCGTACGAGGTGCACCGCAACGCCCACCAGGGCAAGGTCGGCGTGCGCTGCCTCGCACCCACCGACGGGCTGGGCGTACGCGACGGAGAGTTGCGGGCCCGGCACGAGGACGCGATCAACCGGTTCCGGGGTCACTGAGCGGCACCGCCGGCTCCCGGGGTCACTGACCGGGCTCCGGGGTGCCGAGGCGGGTCCCGGCCGGACGGTGGAACGCCGGATGACCATTGCGCTGATCGCTCATTGTTCTTCCGCCCCCATTAGCGGATACGCCACCCGGATCGAACAAAGGGCCTCGGGGTAACCCCGGGGCCCTTTTCCGCGTCACGCTGCGTGGCGTCCGACCCGCCGGGACCTGCCAAGATCGCCGATTGGTCCCACCTCGCCGATCGCGGGAGTTGACCATGTAAAGAGGGCACGAAAGCTTCGCACCGCTCTTGCGAAGCACCCTGGGGCGTCTGCCAGTATGTCCCAATGCCCCAGCAGCAGTCCTCCCCTCTCGCGTTCTTCGATAACGCGAACTCGCAGCCAGATTTCACCGTTGGCCTGCGCGGATACAACACCCATCAGGTCGACGACTTCCTCGGCCGGATGACCGCCGCGCTGACCCAGTCCGAGCAGGCCCGTGCCGAGGCCGAGCAGCGGATGAACGACGCCCAGCGTCGGCTCCGCCAGGCCGAGCAGCGCATGAGTGCGCTGGAGCAGAAGCTCACCGACACGAACAAGCAGCTCGAAGAGAACAGCCGACCCACCCTCTCCGGGCTCGGCACGCGCGTTGAGCAGATCCTCCGGCTCGCCGAGGAGCAGGCCAACGACCACCGCAACGAGGCCAAGCGCGAGTCGGAGGGCATCCTCTCCGCCGCCCGCCTCGAGGCCCGCGAGATCACCGACAAGGCCCGTGCCGAGGCCGCCGCCATGAAGGCGAGCGCCGAGCGCGAGGCGGGCAACCTGCGCACGGCCGCCGAGCGCGAGGCCGCCGAGGTCCGGGTGCAGGCTCGCCGCGAGGCCGACACGCTGCGCGCCGACGCCGACCGGGAGACCAAGCAGCTGCGTACTGTCACCGCGCACGAGGTGGCCGAGCTGAAGTCGACAGTCGAGCGGGAGGTCGCCACCCTGCGGGCCACCGCCGAGCGGGAGATCACCCAGCAGCGGGCGAAGGCCGCCCGCGAGGCTGAGGAGAAGCGCGCCGAGGCGACCAAGCTGCTCACCGATGCGCGGGACAAGCGCGACAAGGACCTGCAGGCGCTGGAGCTCCAGCTGGCCGAGCGGCGGGAGAAGGCCGAGCGCGAGGAGTCCGAGCGGCACGCCGCACAGGTCGCGCAGACCCAGAAGATGGTCAGCGAGGCCGAGCAGCGGGCCCGGGCCGCGCAGGAGCGGGCCAAGGAGATCGAGCAGCGCGCCGAGGCGCGGCGGGTCGAGTCGGAGCGCAACGCCGCCGAGACGGTCGACAAGGCCAAGGCCCACTCGGAGAAGACCCTCAACGAGGCGAAGGCCGAGTCGCAGCGCCTGCTCACCGAGGCTCGCACCGAGGCGGAGCTGACCACGCAGGCCGCTCGCCGCGAGGTCGAGGACCTCACCCGGCAGAAGGACGCTGTCACGTCGCAGCTGGGTCAGATGCTCTCCGGCCTCGCCGGCATCGTTCCGGGAATGCCGGCGCAGGCCGCTCCGGCCGCCAAGCCGGAAGCAGCCAAGAAGACCGATGGTGGTCAGGAGCGGGTGCCCGCGGAGACCGCCGGCTGACGCGAGGCGTCAGGTCGGGGCATCGACGGCGCGAGGTGACACCGGGTAACCGGTGCCACCTCGCGCCGTATGCGTTTCCTAACCCCTGGTATCCGTTGGCAGCAACGGAGTGAAGTAGCTCCCACAAGGCCCGTCCGTATCGCCCCAGCCGGGCCCGTTGCGTGTGAGGATGGGGGCATGTCGCACGGCGAGGAACTGTTCGCTCTCGGCGGGGACGTGACGACGGAGCCCAGCTTCGAGTCCGCTCTGCGGGGGTACGAGAAGAAACAGGTCGACCGTTATGTCGCACGTGCTGAGCACGAGATCGCGACCCTCGCCTCCGAACGGGAACAGGCGTACACACAGATCCACAAGCTCGCCGGCCAGGTCGAGGTTCTCCAGCGCGACCTGACCCAGGTGCGCAAGCAGATGAACGTCGTCGACCGGGCGTCGTTCCGGCACCTCGGCCCGCGGGTCGAGTCGATCCTCACTCTCGCCGAGGAGCAGGCCGAGCAGATCCTCGGCGACGCGAACGGAGAGATCGAGGCTCGTCGTGCCGCCGCCGAGCACATCATCGAGGAGGCCCGCGAGCAGGCAGCGCGGGCTCTGAAGGACTTCGAGATCGCCCTCGCTGCCCGACGCGCGGAGGAGGAGCGGCACAGCGCCGCGCAGCGGGCCGAGGCGGACGCGGCCCTGCGGTCGGCCAAGGACGAGTCGGCGCAGTTGCGCAAGGCCGCGCAGGACGCTCTGGCGAAGGCCCAGCAGGAGGCCACCCAGCTGCGGGATTCGGCCAAGGAGATCCACACCCGGGCCCAGCAGGAAGCCACCAAGCTGCGCGAGACGGCCCGCGAGACGCTGGCCAACGCCCGGCAGGAGGCAAGCGATCTGCGCGATGCCGCCAAGGAGGTGCATGCCAAGGCCCTCCAGGAGGCCAAGCGGCTCACCGACACCGCTACCGAAGCCGGGCGGGCCACCCACGCCAAGGCGCAGCAGGAGGCCAAGCAGATCATCGACGACGCGTCGATGGCCGGTCGGGCCACCCGCGCCAAGGCGCAGCAGGAGGCCGAGCGGCTGACGACGCAGGCCACCGAGTCGGCGAAGCGCAGCCGCGCCGACACCGAGGCGTACGTGCAGCGCATGCGCACCGAGACCGAGGCGTACGTGCAGCACACCCGGGCGCAGACCCAGCAGGAGCTGGGCGCGTGGCGGGCAGGGGTGGAGCAGGAGGTCAACTCCCGTCGGGAGGCGGCCGACCGGGAGCTGGCGCAGCGACAGTCCGCGGCCGAGCAGGAGTTCGCCAAGCGCCGCGACGAGCTGGACAAGCACCACGCGGCGCGCCAGCAGGAGCTGGAGGCCGGGTTCACCAGCCGTCAGCAGGAGCTGGAGGCCGGGTTCACCACCCGCCGCGACGAGCTGGAGACCGAATACTCCACCCGGAAGAACGAGCTGGAGACCGAGTACACGGCTCGCAAGAACGAGATCGAGCAGGGTGCGGCCGGCGTCCGTCAGGCTGCCGAGCAGGACGCGGCGGCGCTGCGCCAGCGGTCCGAGGCAGAGGCCGCCGAGCTGCTGAGCCAGGCCGAGGCCGAGGCCAGCGACAAGCGCCGCAAGGCCGACGAGCATGTCGCGGCGTCCCGGCGGCAGTTCGAGGAGTACGCGGCCACCACGCAGCAGCACCTGGCCACCACCCAGCAGCACCTGGCGGCG
Source organism: Micromonospora sp. NPDC048986 (assembly GCF_040649335.1). Classification (NCBI taxonomy): domain Bacteria; kingdom Bacillati; phylum Actinomycetota; class Actinomycetes; order Micromonosporales; family Micromonosporaceae; genus Micromonospora; species Micromonospora sp. NPDC048986. The sequence goes on along the minus strand of NZ_JBEZFJ010000009.1, from coordinate 131,431 downwards.
ACCCAGCAGGAGTCGGCGGCGGGCCGTCAGCAGTTGGCCCAGGTGATGTTGGAGATCGCCCAGGCTCAGCAGCAGCTGGCGGATCTGCGGCAGGAGACCTGGAAGGCCCGGCAGGAGTCCGACGAGCTCCAGCGCCAGATGTCCGAGCTGCGGTTGCAGAGTGTCGCCGGTCCGATCGACGGCCCGACCGCGCCGGCCGGAGACGCCAGCGCGAGCGAAGGCGTGCCCGGTGGTGGGGACGACGGCGTGAGCGTTGCCGCCGGCTCGGGTACGGGCGGCGGGCTGAAGACGGAGCCCGCCGACACCAGGCAGCCGGTGAACGCCGGTGCGGAGGAGCCCGGGCAGTCCACGACGCGGCCGGTCGGCGAGCCGGTGACCACTGTGGACGGCGGCACGGCGAGCGCCGGGGTGGACGGTGAGCCGACAGTGGCCGCCGTTCCGGGCGAGGGTGGCCGGGGCGCCAAACCCACCAAGATCACTAGCACCGGTGAGAACGGCAAGCGACCCACCAAGCCGACCACCGACGAGCGCAGCGCGAAGCCCAGCAAGGTCACCATCGAGAAGGAGTGACGGGCACCCGCCAGTCGAAGCTTTGAAATCTTGGACACTCTCCGTCAGCGGCTGACGGAAAGTGTCCAAGATTCACTTCTGCGCCGGGTGGCCTAGGGGCGCGCTGGGGATCCAGCCGGCCGCGATGAGGGCGCGACGGACGCTGTCGGTGACCTCGTCCGGGCGAGCGCGAACCAGCCAGGCCGGGAAGCGCAGAATCCGGTCGCCGCTGGTCCAGACGCCGTTCTGCCGGCGCTTGCCGGCGTCGTGGTTGACGGAGGTGGCGACGTGGCTACGCTGCTCTCACGGTGGGAGACGGTTCGCAACGAAGCCCTTTCTCGTCGGCACTCGATTGACCTGATGAAGGAAGCAGTGGGTTCATGCACCTGAGCGGCGCAGTTTGGCGCACCTCCACTCGCAGCGGCAACAGTGAGTGCGTCGAGGTGGCGGACAATCTGCCGGGGGTCGTGGGGGTGCGGGACAGCAAGGATCCGGCCGGTGCGGTCCTGGTGTTCGTGCCCGCCGCGTGGCGGGCGTTCGTGGCCGTCGCCCGTCGTCCGACGGCCTGAGCCGGGAGGTTCCTGGTGCCACAGCACGACCCTTCCGGCGACGAGCCGGACGTGACCCCCGCTCCCCCGCCAGCGGAAACCCCACAATCGGCGCAGACGCCACCACCGGCGCAGACGCAGCCGGCCCCACCGGCGGAAACGGCACAGCCAGCCGAGACGCCACCGCCGGTGCCGGTTCCCGTGCCGGGGGTCGACCCGGATGAGCCGCCGGCTGTCCCGTCGGGGAAGTTCGGCACACCGGGGCGGCCACTGCGCCGCAGCAGCTTTCTGATCGGTTTCACCGGTGCGCTGGGAGTGCTGCTGGCGTACACCCTCTATCTGGGGATTCGTAACGCCGGCGGCATCCTCGTGCTGGTGGTGATCGCGCTCTTCCTCGCGGTCGGCCTCAACCCGGCAGTGGTCCGACTGGGCCGCTGGGGTGTGCCGCACGGCCTGGCGGTGGCGGCGGTCGCCCTGACGGTGGTGCTGCTGCTCTGCGGGGGCGTGGTGGCGCTGGTTCCGCCGATCGTCACCCAGTCGGGGCAGTTCATCGACCAGATCCCGAGCCTGCTCGACGAGTTGCGCCGCAACCCGACGGTCAATGACCTGGTGGAGCGGTACGACGTGGTGGAGCGGGTGCAGGGCGCTGCCAACGCGGAGACTGTCGGACGGGCGCTCGGCGGGGTGCTGGGCGGCGCACAACTGATCTTCGGCACGGTGTTCCGAACGCTGACCGTGCTGGTGCTGACCATCTACTTCCTGGCGTACTTCGACAAGCTGCGCTCGCTGGGCTACTCGTTGGTGCCCCGGTCGCGGCGGCAGCGGGTGCAGCTGATCGGCGACGAGATCCTGGCCAAGGTGGGCTCGTACATGGTCGGCGCGCTGAGCATCGCGGTGCTGGCCGGCGCGACCACCTTCGTCTTCGCGCTGATCGTCGACCTGCCGTACCCGTTCGCGCTGGCCGTGGTGGTCGCGGTGACCGACCTGATCCCGCAGATCGGCGCCACCCTGGGCGCGGTGATCGTGAGCCTGGTCGGGTTCGCCGCCGACCTGCCCACCGGCATCGCCTGCGCGGTCTTCTTCCTCATCTATCAGCAGGTGGAGAACTACCTCATCTACCCGAAGGTGATGCGGCGTTCGGTGGAGGTCAACGAGGTGGCCGCGCTGCTGGCCGCGCTGCTCGGGGTGGCGCTGCTGGGTGTGGTGGGCGCGCTGATCGCCATCCCCACTGTGGCCGCGCTGCAACTGATCCTGCGCGAGGTGGTGCTGCCCCGCCAGGAGCGCCGCTGAGTCGGCCCGCCTGGGTGGCGGCCAGACCCGCGCGGACGGGCGGGTCAGTCCGCCTTGGTGGCGGCCGGGCCGGGGACGGGGGTGTCGGCGAAGGCGGCCACCGTCCGGTCGGCGTACGCGCTGACGTCGCCGGCCTCCATCGGGCCGTCCCAGGTTGTCGGGAGCGGCACCTCGACGGCTGGGTTGACCCGCCGGACGATCTCGTCGAGCACCGTCTCCGCGTCGCCCACCCACAGGTGCTTGGCGCCCGGCACCCCGACCACCTCTGCCTGTGGCACGGCGGCGAACCGCTCCCGCGCCTCGGTGGGGCGCAGGTAGTCGTCGAACTCCGGCACCAGCGCCACCAGCGGCCGACCCGAGTCGGCCCAGGTGGCCAAGTCTTCGGGGGCGGAGAAGCGCAGCGGCGGGGAGAGCAGGATCGCCCCGGCTATCGCCGGGTCGCAACCGTACTTCAGCGCCAGGTCGGTGCCGAACGACCAGCCGACGAGCCAGATGTTGGGCAGCTCGGCGAACTCCGCGTACTCGATGGCGGCGGCCACGTCGTACCGCTCGCCCACCGCGCCGTCGAAGGCTCCCTCGCTGGTGCCGCGCACGCTGCTGGTGCCCCGGGTGTTGAACCGCAGCACCGCCAGGTCGGCCAGCGCGGGCAGCCGCCAGGCCGCCTTGCGGAACACGTGGCTGTCCATCATTCCGCCGTGGGTGGGTAGCGGGTGCAGGCAGACCAGGGTGGCCACCGGCGGCCGGTCGGCCGGCAGGGCCAGCTCACCGACCAGCCGCAGACCGTCGGCGGTGTGCAGCTCGATGTCCTCCCGGCGGCCGGGCAGGATCGACGACGCGCGGATCGCTGTGCTCACCGCCCAAGTCTGTCGCGAAGTCGCCCCCGCCGCCCGCCCAGGCACTGACAGGGTGACCCAGGTCGCTACCGGACGGGTCGGCCCGGCCCTGACGCGGCAGCGCCCCGCGCAGGTCGGCCCGGCCCTGACGCGGCAGCGCCCCGCGCAGGTCGGCCCAGCCCTGACGCGGCAGCGCCCCGGACGAGGTCAGTAGCGCGGGGATCCCCTGCCACGCTGCACCGCCGGCCCACGCCGGTCCCGGGCCCGCCAGCAGCCGCTGTGCCAGTGCCGCCGGTCGGTCAGGTCACCCAGGCCGTCCGCCGGCCAGGCCACCAGGTGCGCCACCCCTGGTCGGATCTCCTGGTTACACCCGGGGCAGCGGTACGTCTTGACCGACGCGCCAGCGCCGATGCCGCGTACCTGCCAGGCGCCGTCGGTCCACTGCTGCACCGAGGCGACGCCCTGGCGGACCCGGTCGGCGTCCAGGTTGGCGTTCTCGTCCCGGCGAGGGCGGTTGCGACGGGGGCTCACAGTCACCAAGGTTACGGTCACTTCCAGCTGGCCGGCTCGCCAAGGTCGTCGGCGACCCGGAGCCCGCCGATGACAGTGCTGACCTCGGCGTCCGTGGGCGACCGCTCCCAGCGGTTCTCGTGCCCCATGGACAGCAGGGTGTTCGGAATGCCGAGTACGTGCCAGAAGTCGCCCATGTCGAACACCGGCCTGCCGGCGATTGTCCGATTGGCCGTGGCACGGTCGGGCGAGGAGCGACGGGGTGTGTAGTTGAGCCGCACCGGCAGGGTGGCCGCGCCTTCGAGAGCGACTGTCAACGCCGCTTCGGTGTCGTCCGAAGCGGCAACGGGCATCTGCGTCGGCGTCGTGGTTCCCGCCACATTCACGATGCGGGGCCACACCAGTTGCCGCACCGCCACCTCGCACGTGCTGATCCGGGCACCGGGTGGCAGGGCGGTCAATTGAACCGGCGCGACACAGCGGCGGGCTTCGTCGAACCGAAGCGCCGCCGCCGCCCGGCGGACCTCGGCGCTGGTCTCCCCGAGAGCCGCGACCCGGACGTACAGGCCCGGGACGGGCTGCCAGCGCAGCACCCAACCCCTGGTGACCCTGTCGAGCTGACGTATCACCCCGTTGTACCTCGATGCGGCGTCGACGCCCTGGCCGGGCGGGGCAGGATCCTTGTCGCTGGTGCCGGCGTCCGCTCTGTCGGGGCCGATGTCACGAAGCTGGCTCGGGTCACCGGTCTCGGCCGTGCGTGGGTCGGCGGCGACGATCACCATCGCCTGCACGCCGTCACCGAGGTCCAGTCGCATGCTCTCGACCTGGCCCGCGGAGCGCCAGGCGACCGACTCCGCCGCTGTCGGATCGACCCCGAAGTGCAGCAACTGTGGATCCGTGCCGATCGCTGCGGGGCGCTCCGCTGCCCCCGGAACCCCCGGCGCGCGGGGCGGGGTGACCACGACCGGGCTGGGCGTGACGGCCGGCTGCGGCGGCGCGGCGGGCGGCGTACGCAGTGCCACACCGGCCCCGAGCATCACCGCGACGCCGAGCGCCGCCCCGATGGCGGCGCGCCGCCGTCGCCGACGGGCCCGTCCCCCGTTCACCGCCGCCGTCAGCAGGCTGTCGGTGTCCACGGGCCCGTCGGCCTGCTCCCGGAGTGCCCGGGCGATCCGCTCGTCGAGGCTGGTCACGGCCGGCTCCCGTTCGTCGTGGGAACGCCGTGGCGCTCCCGCAGCTGGCTGAGCGCCCGCATCGCATGGGTGCGGACGGTGACCGGGGAACAGCCGAGAATCTGGGCGATGGTCGGGTCGTCGAGGTCCTCGTAGTAGCGCAGCACGAGCACAGCGCGTTGCCGGCCGGGGAGGCCGAGGATCAACCGCCACATCTCGTCCCGGTCGGCCGCATCGCCGCTGAGGTCCCCGCGCCCCGGCCGGTCGGCAAACTCGGCGGTGGCCAGCTCCCTGCTGGATCGGCGGCGCCACCAGGAGGTGTTGGCGTTGACCATCATCCGGCGCACGTAGACGTCCGGGCGGTCGGCACGGGCGATCTTCCGCCAGTGCACGTAGGCGCGCGCCAAGACGTCCTGGGTGAGGTCCTCGGCGCGGTGTTCGTCACCGGTCAGCAGCCGGGCCAGCCGGACGAGCGCCGGCCCGCGACTGCTGACGTATTCCTCGAAGGTCACACCACTCAGACGCCGTCACCGGCGCCCACTGTTGACACCGCTCAGCGGTGCGCGTGGTCGCGGAAGCCGCGGCGGGTTTTGCGGCCCAGGTAGCCGGCGGTGACCAGGTGCTCCAGCAGCGGCGCTGGCGCGAAGCCCGGCTCGCGCAGTTCCAGGTACAGCTCGCGCTGGATGGCCAGGGAGACGTCCAACCCGACCACGTCGAGCAGCTCGAACGGGCCCATCGGGTAGCCGCAGCCCAGCTTCATGGCGTGGTCGATGTCGTCGGCCGTCGAGTAGCTGGCCTCCAGCATCTTCACCGCGTCGTTCAGGTACGGGAAGAGCAGCGCGTTGACGATGAAGCCGGACCGGTCGCCGCAGACCACGCCGGTCTTGCCGAGCGCGGCGCAGACGGCGCGGGCGGTGGCGGTGGCTTCCGGGGAGGTGCGAATGGTGCGGACGACCTCGACCAACGGCATGACCGGGGCCGGGTTGAAGAAGTGCAGCCCGACCACGTCGGCCGGCCGCTGGGTGGCCATCGCCACGTCGATCACCGGCAGCGACGAGGTGGTGGTGGCCAGCACCACACCCGGCTTGCAGATCTCGTCGAGGCTGGCGAAGAGGGCCTTCTTGACGCTCAACTCCTCGACGACCGCCTCGACCACCAGGTCGACGTCGGCGAGGTGGTCGAGCGTGGCGGACCAGCTGATCCGCCCCAGGGCGGCGTCCCGGTCGGCCTCGGCGAGCTTCCCGCGCACCACGCCCTTGTTGAGCGAGGTCTTCACCGCCTCGCAGACCTTCGCGGACTTCTCCATGCCGCGGGTCACCGAGACCACCTCGTAGCCGGCCTTCGCGAAGACCTCGATGATCCCGGTGGCCATGGTTCCGGAGCCGACCACGCCGACCTTCGCGATGGCGCGAGCGCCGTCGGCGAGCGCGGCGTCCGTGGCCAGCGGCGTCGTCTCATCCGGTACGACCACCGGGGAGCCGGGCCGCTCGTAGGTGTAGAAGCCCCGGCCCGACTTCCGGCCGAGCAGCCCTGCCGTCACCATCTGCTTGAGCAGCGGCACGGGGGCGTGGCGGCGGTCCCGCCCGCCGCGCCGGTACATGGTGTCCAGGATCTCGTACGCGGTGTCCAGGCCGATCAGGTCCATCAACGCCAGCGGGCCCATCGGCAGGCCACAGCCGAGCTTCATGGCGGCGTCGATGTCCTCCCGGGTCGCGTAGTGCGACTCGAACATGGCGACCGCGTGGTTGAGGTAGCCGAAGAGCAGCGCGTTGGCGATGAAGCCGGCCCGGTCGTTGATGGTGACGTCGACCTTGCCGAGTCGGGCGCAGAGCGCCTCCACGTCGGCGACCACCTCGGGTGCGGTGACGACGGTGCGGACCACCTCGACAAGCTTCATCACCGGGGCCGGGTTGAAGAAGTGGATGCCGATGACCTGGTTGGGTCGACTGGTGGCGACCGAGATCTCAGTGACGCTCAACGACGAGGTGTTTGTGGCGAGGATCGTCTCCGGTCGGCAGACCCGGTCCAGCTCCGCGAAGATCCGCTGCTTGAGGTCCAGGTGCTCGGGCACCGCCTCGATGACCAGGTCGACGGAGTGCAGCGCGTCCAGCCCGACCGCGAAGTGCACCCGCTCGTGCAGGGCGTCGCGGTCCGCCTCGGCGAGCTTGCCCTTGGCGACCGCCCGGTCGGTGGAGCCCTTCAGGGTGGCCCGGCCACGCTCCAGCGCCGGCGCGGAGATTTCCACTGCCACCACGTCGATGCCGTTGCGGGCGAAGACCTCGACGATGCCGGCACCCATGGTGCCCAGCCCCACCACACCAACGGTGCTGAACTCGCGCGCCACGACCGGCCTCCCCAGAGACTCCGCACGACCACTGAACGGCCGCTAAGGTTATGCGCGCGAGTCTGCCACGTGACAATGAGTTGTCGAGACGCCGTGGCGTATTTCACCAACGGCTCGGCATCGCCGTTACCCGGCCGCCACGCTGGTCAGGGCCAACAACTCCGCGACGAACTCCGCAGGGCGCTCCAGGTGCGGGCTGTGTCCGCAATCGGGCAGCACCACCTCGTGGTACGCGCCGCCGGCCGCCGCGTACCGGTCGAGCACCGCCCGGGTCTGGCCGACCATCGGCTGCGGTGGGCAGGCGTCCGCGCCGGGCCAGCCGGGCACGAGATCCAGCGAACCCAGGTACGCCAGGTCGAAGAGCGAGGTGTCCGAGACGATGACGTCGACGTCTCCGCGTACCCAGGTGACCGGGGGTTTCTCGGCGACGGCCACCAGCTCGTCGGCGAGCCGGAACCAGGTCGGCGCGAGCGCGTTGAGCACCCCGCGCTCCCCCGGCGCGGTGCCCGGCCAGTTCTCCGACGGCACCGCCGTGCCCGGGTAGTTGTCGTCCCCGGTGGCTGTGGAGAGCACGGTGTCCAGCAGCAGTTCCTCGTCCTCGATTAGAGAGGCGGGATCGGCCACGTAGGTGGCTCGCAGCACGGCGCGCGGGCTGGCCGGCGCGTCGGTGCTCCGGTCACCGGCCGCGAGGCGGGCGACGAAGTCCGGGTTCGCCGTGCCGGCGCCGGTGCCGGCGAAGTCGGGGGTGGTCGGCGTGCCGGTCAGGTCGCGGGTGCCGCCGAAGCCGTACGGGGAGACCGGCGCGGCGAGCAGCAACGCCCCCACCCGGTGCGGATGGTCGACCAGCAGGCGCATCGCCACGCCGCCGCCGAGGGAGTGCCCGACCACCACCGGGCGCGCGTTGGCGTCGAAGAGCGTCGGGTCGTCGAGCAGGGCGGCCACGTCGTCGGCGAAGTCGCGCAGCCCTCGGGTGGCGTCCACCGGGGCGGTAGCCGAGTCGCCGTACCCCCGTAGGTCGGGGGCGACCACCCGCAGCGTCGGTGGCAGGCGACGGACCAGCGGCTCCCAGAACAGCGCGGACGAGCAGTTGCCGTGGATCAGCAGCACCGGTGTGCCGTCCGGCGGGCCGGCCACCCGTACCGCCTGGGTGATGCCGTTCGCCGTCACGGTCCGCTGCTCGGTCTCCATCCGCGGCATGCTGCCACGGGCGTCCCCGCCAGTCCAGGTGTCGGACCGCCACCCAACGGAGCCGCCCGGTGTGGCAGGCCGCCAGGCGATCAGCGACGTGAGCCCGGTGGCGCGGCCAGCGGCAGCGGCAACGTCGGTCGGACGTCGCGTCGGGACGGGCCGAAGCTGAGCCCCACCGGGTCGGTGAGTGCCACCCCGGGGTCGAACAGACGCAGTTCGGTACGGCCCAGCCGGATGACGTCGCCGTCGGAGAGTCGTTCCACCTCGGTGATCCGCCGGTCGTTGAGCCAGGTGCCGTTGGTGGAGCCCAGGTCGCGCAGGGACGGGCCCTCCGGCGCCAGCCACACCTCGGCGTGGCGACGGCTCAGGTGTGGGTCGTTGATGACCACCTGACCGCTCGGCGCTCGGCCGATCACCTGTATCTCGGCTCGCATACGAAAGCTCGCGCCGCGCATCGGTCCACCCGCGACCGTCAACAGCGGCATCAGTTCCGGATGTTCCTCCATGGACAGTCAGCCCTCCACCCCACACCGTCACTCCGCGCGTCAGCTTGCCATCAGACGGTAGTCGTCAATACCGACCGGCCGGTCAGCCTCTCGTCACCTCCCGGCCACCTGCCGTTCGACGATTCGGGCGGGCCGCATCCGTCACCAACGCCCTGACCTGCACTGATCAACGATCGGCCGGGTTGGTGCGACGCCGCTCCCTCGGGCCCGAATCGGGGACCCTACCGGTGAGTAATCCTCGGGTCTAGACTTCCGCCATGACGGCAGTGCATATCCCGGGCGTTCCGGTCATCGACGCGGACCAGTTGGTCTCCACCAGCCCGGCGACCGGCGCCGAGGCCGGCCGTCTCCCGGTCGCCACCGACGCCGACGTGCGGCAGGCCGTCGACCGCGCCCGCGCCGCCAGCGAGTGGTGGGCGGGTCTCGGCTTCACCGGCCGCCGCCAGCGGATGCTGCGATGGCGTGCGCTGCTCGCCAAGCGCATCGAGCAGTTGGCCGAGTTGGTGCACGTCGAGGGCGGGAAGCCGGTCGCCGACGCCATCGTCGAGATCGTCACCGCGATCGAGCACATCGACTGGGCCGCCCGCAACGCCGGCCGCGTGCTCGGTCCACGTCGGGTGCGGTCCCGGCTTATCCTCGCCGAGTTCTCCGGGCACCTCGAATACCAGCCGTACGGGGTGGTCGGCGTGATCGGGCCGTGGAACTATCCGGTCTTCACGCCGATCGGCTCCGCCGCGTACGCCCTCGCCGCCGGCAACGCCGTGGTGCTCAAGCCGAGCGAGTACACGCCCGCCGTCGGCCAGTGGCTGGTGGACAGCTTCGCCGAGGTCGTGCCCGAGCAGCCGGTCTTCACCGCCGTGCACGGGCTGGGCGACGTGGGTGCGGCGCTGTGCCGCTCCGGCGTCGACAAACTGGCCTTCACCGGCTCCACCGCCACCGCCCGAAAGGTGATGGCCGCCTGCGCCGAGACGCTGACCCCGGTGCTCATCGAGGGCGGCGGCAAGGACGCCATGATCGTCGACAGCGACGCCGACCTGGACGCGGCCGCCGAGGCGTGTGTCTGGGGCGGCATGACCAACGCCGGCCAGACCTGCATCGGCATCGAGCGGGTGTACGCGGTCGACGCCGTCTTCGACACCTTCGTCGACAAGGTGGTGGCCCGCGCCGGTCGGCTGACTGTCGGGCCGGAGGGCACCGACATCGGCCCGATCACCATGCCCCAGCAGATCGACGTGATTCGCCGACACATCGACGCCGCCATCACGTCCGGCGGGCGCGCCGTGCTCGGCGGCCCGAGCGCCGTGCAGCCGCCGTACGTCCACCCCACAGTGCTGGTGGACGTTCCGGAGGAGTCGGCGGCCGTCCGCGAGGAGACGTTCGGCCCCACGCTGACCATCAGCCGGGTCCGCGACGCCGACGAGGCAGTCGCCCGCGCCAACGCCCTGTCGTACGGCCTCGGGGGTTCGGTCTTCGGCCGGCGGCGCGCGGTGGCCATCGCCCGGCGACTGCGCTCCGGGATGGCGTCGATCAACTCCACACTGACCTTCGCCGGCATGTCCACACTGCCGTTCGGCGGTGTCGGCGACTCCGGCTTCGGGCGGATCCACGGGGAGGACGGCCTGCGTGAGTTCGGTCGGGCCAAGGCGATCACCCGACGTCGTGCCCGGTCGCTGCTGCCGTCGATGACCTTTCAACGCACCCCCGCCGACGTGGCCCGACTCGTCAAGGCCATCAAGGTCATGTACGGGAGGTAAGTGTCGGATAACCGATCATCAACAAGGATCGGTGTATCCACATGTTTATACGCCGTGGTCACGGCGGTACATTGCGTTAAATGGGCCCCAATCGATTGCGCTACCGCCTTGTCGACAGTGACCAGTCGTGGAGCGCCCGACGGCGTCGGCACCGCTCGGACTGGCTGGCGCGCACCTTTCCCGACATCGGGGACATGCACGTCGTCGACCTCGGTGGGCGGCTCGGCACCTGGCACCGCGCCACCGTCCGACCGGCCCGGGTGACAGTCGTCAACCTGGAGCAGCCGCCCGCCGTCGTCCCGGAATGGGCCCACGTCGAGCAGGCCGACGCCTGCGCTCTGCCCCCGCACCTCACCAAGGGCAGCTACGACCTGGTCTTCTCGAACTCGGTGCTGGAGCATGTCGGCGGGCACGAACGCCGGATTCGCTTCGCCGCCGCCGCCCGCTCACTGGCCGAGCGGCACTGGGTGCAGACGCCCTACCGTTACTTCCCCATCGAGCCACACTGGATCGCGCCGGGAATGCAGTTCCTGCCGGTACGACTGCGCACCGCGTTCGCCCAACGCTGGCCGCTCGGGCACAAGCCGACCCGCAGCCACGCCGCCGCCATCCACCAGGTGCTCTGGACCGAACTGCTGGACCGTTCGCAGATGCGCCACTACTTCCCCGACTCGACGATGCTGGTGGAGCGGGTGTTCGGTCTGCCGAAGTCGCTGATCGCGGTGCGCAACGGGTAGGACGCCGGTCAGAAGAGGGTCAGCTCGTCCTTCACGATGCCGCGCAGCTTGTCGTAGTCCACGACCACACACCGGATGCCCCGGTCGGTGGCGAGCACCCGGGCCTGCGGCTTGATCTCCTGGGCGGCGAAGACCCCGACGACGGGGCTGAGCAGCGGGTCACGGTTCATCAGCTCGAGATAACGGGTCAACTGCTCCACCCCGTCGATGTCGCCACGCCGCTTGACCTCGACGGCCACCGAACCCGAGTTGGCGTCCCGGCACAGCAGGTCGACCGGGCCGATCGCCGTCATGTACTCGCGGCGGACCAGCGTGAACCCCTCACCCAGGACACCCGGGTTGGCGGCCAGCAACTCCTGCAGGTGCGCCTCCACCCCGTCCTTGCGCAGGCCCGGATCCACACCCAACTCGTACGAGGTGTCCTGGAAGATCTCCTCCAGGGTGATCCGCAGTTCCTCGCCAGCCTTGTTGACGACCCGCCACACCCCGGGGGCCTCCTCCAACCGACACGGCGGGCTCATCCAGTTCAACGGCTTGTACGCCCGGTCGTCGGCGTGAATAGACACCGACCCGTCCGCCTTCACCATCAGCAACCGGGTGGCCAGCGGCAGGTGAGCCGAGAGCCGTCCGACGTAATCCACCGAGCACTTCGCAATGACCAACCGCACCCGACGAGGGTAGCCGAGCACCCACCGGTCGCCAGCGAGCGGCACTGGCGCGTCGATGCGATGCTGAGACCGTGTTCGAAGTCCTCACCGGCACCGGTCTCGCCGCCTCGGCGGGGCTGAACGCCTACATACCCCTGCTCATCCTCGGTCTACTCGGCCGTTACACCGACCTGATCGACCTGCCCAGCGGCTGGACCTGGCTCGGCAACGGCTGGGTCATCGCCATCATGGCCGTGCTGCTCGCCGTGGAGATGGTCGCGGACAAGGTGCCGGTGGTCGACCACATCAACGACGTGGTGCAGACAGTGGTCCGACCCACCGCCGGTGGCCTCGCCTTCGGCGCCGGCTCCTCGTCGGAGACGGTGACGGTCAGCGACCCGGGGAGCTTCTTCTCGTCGCACCAGTGGGTGCCGGTCGTCACCGGCGTCCTGCTGGCGTTGGGCGTGCACCTGCTCAAGTCCGCGGCCCGCCCGGTGATCAACGCGACCACCGCCGGGATCGGCGCGCCGGTCGCCAGCACCGCCGAGGACGCGACCAGCGTGGTGGTCTCCCTGGTGGCGATCATCCTGCCGGTGTTGGTGCTCGTCGTCCTGGTCGGCCTGGCGTTCTTCGTCTTCTGGTTCTTCCGTCGTCGATCCGAACGACGCCGCGAACGGGAGGCCGCCCGCGCCGCCGGCTTCCGCGTCTGACCCGGCGGATCGGCGGCCCGGCATACCGGGCTTCCCCAGGCCGACAAAAGCCTAGTATCGGGGCAAGAGCCTAGAGGAGGTCGGCATGACCGCAGCGTTGGAGATGCCCCGAGTCCAGGAATGTGTGGTTGCCGCGTGCGCGTACAACCAGTCGGGTGACTGCCACGCCTTCGCGATCACCATCGGCAGCATGGATCACGCCCACTGCCACACCTTCGTCGAGTCGCCCGTCCGGGGCGGCGTGGAGAGCCTGATCGCGCAGGTGGGCGCCTGCCAACGCGCCGACTGCCGGCACAACGAGCAGTTGGAGTGCCACGCGCCTTCGATCAGGGTCGGCCCGGACAACGACATGGCCGACTGCATGACCTACGCCGGCCGCTGACCCACGCCCGCCGCCGACCTGCCGGAACAGCCATCGATCACGGCAGGTCGTTGGCGTGACGGATGACAGTCACCAGGTCGTCGATGATGCCGGTGAGGGCGAAGTCCTTCGGGGTGAAGACCCGGGCGACCCCGGCCGCCCGGAGGGTGTCCGCGTCACTGGTCGGGATGATGCCGCCCACCACCACCGGCAGGTCCGCCCGGCCGGCGGCGCGCAGCCCGTCGAGCACCGCGGGCACGGCGGCCAGGTGCGATCCGGAGAGCACTGAGAGCCCGACCAGGTCGACGTCCTCCTCGACGGCGGCGGCGACGATCTGCCCCGCGGTCAACCGGATGCCCTGGTAGACGACCTCGAAGCCGGCGTCGCGGGCCCGTACCGCGATCTGCTCCGCGCCGTTGGAGTGCCCGTCCAGGCCGGGTTTGCCGACCAGCAGCCGCAGCCGGCCGCTGCCCAACTCCCGCGCGGTGGCGGTGACCCGCTCGCGGACCGCCGCGAGTCCCGGCTCCCCACCGCCGCCGGTGGCACCGGCCAGGCCGGTCGGCGCCCGGTACTCGCCGAAGACCTGGCGCAGCGCGCCGGCCCACTCGCCGGTGGTCACCCCCGCCCGCACGCACTCCACTGTGGCCGGCATCAGGTTGGTGCTGGTCGCGGCGTCCGCGCGCAGCCGGGCCAGCGCCGCGTCGACGACGGCCGCGTCCCGGTCGGCCCGCCACCGGCGTACGCCGTTGACGGCGGCGGCCTCGACGGCGGGATCGACCTGCTCGACGGCGTCCGCGCCGGCGGCGGTCAGCGGGGAGGGTTCGGTCTCGGTGTACCGGTTGACCCCGACCACCACGTCGGCACCGGACTCCATCCGCCGACGGCGCTCGGCCAGCGACGCCACCAACGCGCTCTTGAGGTACCCGGTTTCCACCGCGGCGACGACGCCGCCCAGCTCCAGCACCTTGTCCAGCTCGACCCGCGCCCCGGTGACGACCTCGTCCACCAGCGCGGTCATCACGTGCGAGCCGGCGAACAGGTCGGGGTATTCGAGCAGATCCGACTCGTACGCCAGGACCTGCTGCATCCGCAGCGACCACTGCTGGTCCCAGGGGCGGGGCAGGCCGAGCGCCTCGTTCCAGGCGGGCAGTTGGACCGCGCGGGCCCGGGCGTCGCGGGACATCGTCACGCCGAGCATCTCCAGCACGATGCGCTGGATGTTGTTCTCCGGCTGCGCCTCGGTGAGGCCGAGAGAGTTGACCTGTACGCCGTAGCGGAACCGCCGTTGTCTGGCGTCGGTCACCCCGTAGCGGTCCCGGGTGATGTGGTCCCAGAGCACGCCGAACGCGCGCATCTTGGCGATCTCCTCGACGAAGCGCACCCCGGCGTTGACGAAGAACGAGATCCGCTGGACCACGTCGCCCATCCGTTCGGCGGGCACCTGCCCGGAGTCGCGGACCGCGTCGAGCACGGCGACCGCGGTGGCCAGGGCGAAGCCGACCTCCTGCACTGGCGTGGCGCCGGCCTCCTGGAGGTGGTACGAGCAGATGTTCACCGGGTTCCACCGGGGCATCTCACGCAACGTGTACGCCACCACGTCGGCGGTCAGCCGCAGCGACGCCGCCGGCGGGAAGATGTAGGTGCCCCGGGACAGGTACTCCTTGATGATGTCGTTCTGGGTGGTGCCGGCGCAGCGGGTCAGGTCGGCGCCCTGCTCCAGCCCGACGCTTGCGTACAGGGCGAGCAGCCACATCGCCGGGGCGTTGATGGTCATCGAGGTGTTCGTGTCGGCGAGCGGGAGACCGTCGAAGAGCGCCCGCATGTCGCCGAGGTGGGCCACCGGCACGCCGACCCGTCCGACCTCGCCGGCGGCGAGTTCGTGGTCCGGGTCGTACCCGGTCTGGGTGGGCAGGTCGAAGGCGACCGACAGACCGGTCTGCCCCTTCGCCAGGTTGCGGCGGAAGAGGGCGTTGGTCGCCGCGGCCGACGAGTGGCCGGCGTAGGTGCGCATCACCCACGGGCGGTCCCGCTCGGGCAGCCGCCCCGGGAATGCCGTCTCATCCATGGCCGGAGTCTAAGTTACCGTTCAGTAAAAGGGGTTGTGGAAAACCACACAGGTCCATGTCGGGGACGTCCGGGTGTCAAGTTCCCGCAGTGGCGCGGACCGCCACACCCCGGGCACCACGCGGGCCAGGTCAGGACGCACACTGGACGGCATGGATGACGAGCTGGCCATCTCCGTCCGAGGGCTGCGCAAGGCGTACGGGGACAACGTAGCGGTGGCGGACGTGGATCTCGACGTGCGCCGTGGCGAGGTGTTCGCGTTGCTCGGCCCGAACGGCGCCGGCAAGACCACCACGGTGGAGATCCTGGAGGGTTACCGACACCGGGATGCCGGCGAGGTCTCGGTGCTCGGCGCGGACCCGGCCCACCCAGACTCCGACTGGCGTTCCCGGGTCGGCATCGTGCTCCAGGGCACCGGCGAGTTCGACGAGATGTCAGTGGCCGAGGTGATTCGGCACTTCTCCGGCTTCTACCCCGACGCCGACGACCCGGCGAAGGTGATCGAGCGGGTCGGGCTGGCCGGCAAGGCGAAGGCCCGCACACACACCCTCTCCGGCGGGCAGAAGCGCCGCCTGGACGTGGCACTGGGCATCGTCGGCCGGCCGGAGCTGCTCTTCCTCGACGAGCCGACCACCGGCTTCGACCCGGAGGCGCGTCGCGAGTTCTGGGAGCTGATCCGCGACCTGTCCGCCGCCGGCACCACAATCGTGCTCACCACCCACTACCTGGACGAGGCGGAAGCGCTCGCCGACCGGGTCGGCGTGATCGCCGGCGGCCGGCTGGTCGAGGTGGCCGCCCCGAACCGGCTGGGCAATCGGCAGGAGGCCCTCGCGACGGTCTCCTGGCGTACCCCCGAAGGGACGCTGGAAAGCGCGCAGAGCGCGACGCCGACGGCCTTCGTGGCCGACCTGGCGGCGCGCCACGGCGGCGAGGTCCCCGGGCTCACCGTGACCCGGCCGACCCTGGAGGACGTCTACCTCACCATGATCGGACACGCGCGATGACGACCACGACGAAGCCGGCGACGCCGGTCACCGCGACTCGCGGGCGGAGGCCGGGGGCCGGCGGGCTCGCCCTGCGCCAGGGCCGGTTGGAGATCACCCAGTTCCTGCGCAGCCGGGAGTCGGTGGTCTTCACCATGGGCTTCCCGATCATCATGATCCTGATCTTCGCGTCGATCTTCCATGGGACGATCGGCGGTGGGGTGAAGTTCACGCAGTACTTCATCACCGGCATGATCGCGACCGGCCTGATGACCGTGAGCTTCCAGAACCTCGGCATCTGGATCCCGGTCGAGCGGGACCGGGGCGTGCTCAAGCGCTACCGGGGCACGCCGATGCCGAAGTGGGTCTGGTTCGCCGGCAAGGTGATCATGGTGGCGGTGATCGGCATCGCCGAGACGGCGCTGCTGCTGGCCTTCGCGGTGGCGCTGTTCGACCTCGACCTGCCGGGCACCGCCGGGAAGTGGCTCACCTTCGGCTGGGTCGCCGTGCTCGGGGTGATCGCGTGCACCCTGTGCGGCATCGCCATCTCGTCGGTGGCCAGCACCGCCCGCAGCGGCTCGGCGGTGGTCACCCCGGTGTCCCTGATCCTTCAGTTCATCTCCGGGGTGTTCTTCGTCTTCACCGACCTGCCCACCTGGATGCAGCAGGTGGCGGCGCTGTTCCCGCTCAAGTGGATGTGCCAGGGGCTCCGATCGGTCTTCCTCCCGGAGAGCTTCGGCGCCCAGGAACCGGGCGGCTCGTTCGAGCTGGGCCGGGTGGCGGTGGTGCTGGCTCTCTGGTGCGTGATCGGTGCGGTGGTCTGCCTGACCACCTTCCGCTGGACCACCAAGCGCGACGGCTGAGCGGCCGGCCGGGGCGGCTGCCCGCCCCGGCCGTCAGCACTCAGTACGTGTAGAAGCCCTTGCCGGTCTTGCGGCCCAGGTCACCGGCGGTGACCATCCGCTGGAGCAGCTCCGGCGGGAAGAACTTCTCGTCGGCGGTGTCGGTGTAGATGTTCTTCGAGGCGTGCAGCAGCACGTCCACCCCGGTCAGGTCGGTGGTGGCCAGCGGGCCCATCGCGTGCCCGAAGCCCAGCCGGCAGGCGGTGTCCAGGTCTTCAGCGGACACCACGCCGGACTCGACCAGCTTGACCGCCTCCATCACCAGGGCGGAGATCAGCCGGGTGGTGACGAAGCCGGCGATGTCCCGGTTCACCACCACGACCGTCTTGCCGATCTCCTCGGCGAAGACCCGCGCGGTGTCCAGCGTGGCGTCGCTGGTCTTGTAACCGCGCACCAACTCGCAGAGCTGCATCATCGGCACCGGGGAGAAGAAGTGCGTGCCGACGACAGCCTCGGGCCGCTCGGTCACCGCGGCGATCTGGGTGACCGGGATCGCCGACGTGTTGGTGGCGAGCACCGCGTCCGACTTGCAGATCTTGTCCAGGGCGCGGAACACCTCGTGCTTGATCTCCAGGCGCTCGAATACCGCCTCGACCACGATGTCCGCGTCCGCCGCCGCCTCCAGGTCGGTGGTCGGGGTGATCCGAGCCAGCGTCGCCTCGACCTCGGACGCCTCGATCTTGCCCTTCTCGGCGAACTTCTCCAGTGACTTCCGAATACCGCCCAGACCCCGGGTGGTGGCCGCGTCGTCCAGGTCGCGCAGCGTCACCTGCCAGCCCGCCTGCGCCGCCACCTGGGCGATGCCGGAACCCATCAACCCGGCCCCGACGACCGCGAGTCGACCCGCCATCTGCTTCTCCCTCGCTGCGATTGAGTGCCTGCCTGCACCCTAGTCGGCGAGACTGAACGATGACTAAGTGGCGGGGCCGTCAGATCTCCAGTGCCGGCTCCTCCGGCGTGGTGCCCCGCTCGACAGCCACCCCGAGCGCACGCAGGTCGGCAACGAAGTCCGGGTAACCCCGGTCGACGTGGTGCACGTGGGAGACCTCGGTGACCCCCTCCGCGCAGAGCCCGGCAATGATCAACCCCGCGCCGGCCCGGATGTCGGTGGCCCGCACCGGGGCACCGGAGAGCCGGTCCCGTCCCCGGACCACCGCGTGATGCCCGTCGGTCTTGATGTCCGCGCCGAGCCGCATCATCTCGTTGGCGAACATGAACCGGCCGTCGAAGATGTTCTCGGTGATCAGGGAGGCGCCGTCGCTGACGGCCGCCAGCCCGATCGCCATCGGCAGCAGGTCGGTGGCGAAGCCGGGGTACGGCAGCGTCACCACGTCCACCGCCCGGGGTCGCTCGTCCATCCGTACGCGGAAGCCGTCTCCCCGGGTCTCCACCAGCCCACCCGCGGCCACCACCTTGTCCAGGGCGACCTCCAGGAAGGCCGGGTCCAGCCCGGTCACCGTCACGTCGCCCCGGGTCATCGCCGCGCCGAACGCCCAGGTGCCAGCGACGATCCGGTCCCCCACCGTGGCGTGGCGCACCGGACGCAGACCAGGCACACCGGTGATCCGCAACGTGGACGTGCCCGCGCCGACGATGCGCGCGCCCATCTGGTTGAGCATCGTGCAGATGTCGACGATCTCCGGCTCCCGGGCCGCGTTGTCGATCATCGTGGTGCCCTGGGCCAGCACCGCCGCCATCACCAGGTTCTCGGTCGCGCCGACACTGGGGAAATCCAGCACGATGTCAGCGCCCCGCAGACCGTGCGGGGCGGAGGCGATGACGAACCCGTGCTCACCGGAGATCTCCGCGCCCATCCGGGTCAGCCCGGAGATGTGCATGTCCAACCCCCGCGACCCGATCGCGTCGCCGCCGGGATGGGCCACCCGCACGTACCCTCGGCGGGCCAGCAACGGGCCGAGCACGCAGATCGACGCGCGCAACCGTCGGACCAGGTCGTAGTCGGCCTCCGCGCCCGGCTGCTCGGGCACGTCGATCGTCACCGACCGGGACCGGGCCACGCCGCCACTGGCGACCATCGGGTCGACCGGGTCGTCGGCGTCGAACTGGACGTCGCAGCCCAGCCGACGCAGCACCTCCCCCATGATCGCGATGTCGGTGATCCGGGGGACGTTGGTGATCACGCTGCGGCCCGGCGCGAGCAGCGCGGCGGCCATCAACTTCAACGCCGAGTTCTTGGCACCGACCACGTGCACGGTGCCGGACAGTCGGGCGTCACCGCGTACCCGGATGACGTCGACATCGCTGACCGCCGAATCGCCGGCGTCGCCGGGGCCCACCACCACCGGCCAGCCGGCGGTGCTGTCCGGCCGCGCCGGGATCGTCAGGTCGGGAATCCGTAGGCTGTGCGTCATGGCCGTCCACCTCACGCGCATCTACACCAAGGCCGGCGACGCCGGCATGACCAGGCTGAGCAACAACGAGCAGGTGCCGAAGACCGATCCACGGATCGCCGCGTACGCGGATGTCGACGAGTGCAACGCGGCGATCGGCGTCGCGCTCGCGCTGGGAGACCTCGACAAGGAGCTTCGCGGCGTGCTGGGGTCGGTGCAGAACGACCTGTTCGACGTCGGCGCCGACCTGGCCACCCCGGTCGAGCCGGAGCCGAAGTACCCGCCGCTGCGGGTGACCGAGGAGTACGTCGAGCGCCTGGAGGGCTGGTGCGACGAGTACAACGCACGCCTGAGCAAGCTCGACTCCTTCATCCTCCCCGGCGGCACCGCAGGTGCGGCGCTGCTGCACGTGGCGCGGACCGTCGCCCGGCGTGCCGAACGGGCAGCGTGGGCGCTGGTGAGCCACGATCCGGAACGAACCAGCACGCTCCCGGCAAAGTATCTCAACCGGCTCTCCGATCTGCTCTTTATCCTGTCAAGAACGGCAAATCCGGCAGGAGACGTGCTATGGGTGCCGGGCGGCAAGCGCTGAACGTCGGGCGCTCCGCACCACGTCGAGGTCTGGGTTCCCACTCTGCCCGCCACCACGCGTAGCCAGGGCCGACTCGTCCTCCGGGCGACCCCCGCCAGGGCCGGGGCGAGTCAGCGTCGAGATCGACTCGGGTTCCATGAAGTCGGGCCATCCTGGCCACCACGACACCACGGTTTCAAGAAACCCGAAAAACGCGCCAGAACGGCGGACAGTGCCCACGAAGGGGTTTGCGGGGGGAGCCCGCCCGGCGCAGGGATCAAGCCTGACCGCCCGGAGCCGGGCGGGCTCCCCCGCAAACCCAGAAGAGCAACCACAGAAGAGCGGATCAGGCGGCAGGCCAGTCCTGGGAGGCCATACGCGGCGAGACCGCCCCCGGAGGGGCGGCCTCGAGCCAGGAGAGAAAACCGGTGACTGTCGATCGCGCCATGGCGATCTCCACCGGTGCGTGGTGACTGGTACAGCGGAGGATCACCCAGTCGGCCGGCATGGAGAACCGTTCCTGACCTTCGGGCAACCGGCGGCGCTCCACTGCCAACCCCTTGCGGGAGAGCACCCGCTTGGGCCGGATCGCGAAGCTGAACATCCGGTACCAGCGCAGCTCGTCACCGGCGAACCGGCCGAAGCCGGGCGACCAGCCGCGGCCGTCGAGCATGGTGGAGACCCGGACGCTGAGCCGGATGATGCCACCGCTGCGGGTGACCAGAGCTCGCCGGACGAAGAGGATCAGAAGCGCGCCGAGGATGACGACAACGCCGATTCCGAATCCTTCGACGATCTCCATCCCCGGTGTGGCTCAGCGGCTCTGCGCGGAGACCGGGGTTGCGCTCTCGGCCAGCACTGTGACACCGTCGGCGCTCACCGAGAGGAAGCCGCCGGCCACCTCGTAGGCGATCTGCTCGCCGCCGGCGAGCTTGATACGCACCTGGCCGGGCTCGGCGAGTTGGCCGAGTAGCGGCGCGTGCCCCGGCAGGACACCGAGCTCGCCTTCGGTCGTCCGGGCGACGACCATCTCGGCGTCACCGGACCAGACCTTCTCCTCGACGGCGACGAGCTCGACGTGAAGCTGCTGTGCCACGCTGTCTCCTTGCTGCGGCTACGGATTGCCGAAAGTCTAGCCTGACGACGCGGCGCGCCCAACGCGGGTGGCGACAACGCCTACCTGACTACTTGGTCTTGTTGACGAATTCCGGGTGCTCCAGCAGGAACGGGTCGAGTTGCTCGTTGTGTAGGGCGGTGAAGAAGTCCGGGACACCGTCCTGGAACTGCTCGCCCAGGTACTTCTGACCCTCGAAGACCCCGCCACCGGGCAGCTTGATCATCTCGATGGTGTTCGGGCGGATGTCCTTCAGGGCGAGGCCGAAGTCGACCACGCTGTTGCCTCGACCGTTGAAGATCAACGACTGGCCGGCGGCGCGGAGCACCTTGTCCAGCTTGATCGGATTGGACACCACGTCGGCGCTGAACGCCTGGCCGACCATGGCCTTGACGAACTGCTGCTGGTGGCGCTGCCGACCGTAGTCGGAATCCGGAACGCCGTTCTTCGGGTAGCGCTGCCGGACGTAGTCCAACGCCTGCCACCCACTCAGGTGCCGGTTGCCCTTCTTGTAGAGCGCCTGCGGGCCGACGTAGCCCTCACCACGGGTGTTGCCCGGCCGTGGCTTGCCGTCCGGCTGCTTGTGCTCGGACTTCACGTCGCGCTCGATGTACATGTCGACACCGCCCATGGCGTCGACGATCTTCTGGAAACCGGTGAAGTTGATGATCGCGCCAGCGTCGAAGCGCTTGATGCCCGTGACGTTCTGCACTGTGGTGGCCAGCAACTCGAAGCCCCGTGCCGCGTCGGGGTTGCCTCCCGGCACCTTGCTGCCGAACGACATCGCGGCGTTGATCTTCGTGGTCTCGCCCGGGAAGTCAGCCTTCTTGAACGCCGGGATCCGCACGTAGAGGTCACGCGGCAGCGAGAACAGGTAGGCCCGGTCCATCGAGGCCGGCACGTGCAGCACCATGATCGAGTCGGCCAGCGGCGCGGCGGTCGGCGTACGCGGGTCGATGCCGACGAGCAGGATGTTGAGCGGGCCCTTGATGTCGCTCTTCTTCGCCTGGGCGCCCGCCGCCTGGTCGCCGAAGAGGTCTGCCTTGCCGACGGACCCCTCGTAGCGGGCCATCAGCACCTCGGTGCCGACCAGCACAGCGCCGCTGAGCACGGCCAGCACGGTGCCGAACACGGTGCAGATCCTGGCCCACCGCGGCACACCTCGCCAGATGGACGGCTTGCGGCCCCTCTTGCCGGCCTTACCCACGAGCATCTCCGTTCGTTACGCCCACGACGAGGAAGACGGGCGCACGTCGCCGAAAGGTTGCAAAGATCAACGCTCGTTCAGGTGAGCGCGGAACGAACCGTAGCTCGGGAGCCTCCAAAGTGACGACCACGAGTAACGGACCGCGACGATGGTAGGACGCGAACATGAACAAAAGACTGCCCCGGCATTGCCGGGGCAGTCTTTTTGCTACAGATCGGACGAGGGCTGGTCAGCCCTTCATCAGCTCCTCAGCCTTACGCTCCAGGTCCTCGAGACCGCCGCACATGAAGAACGCCTGCTCGGGGAAGTGATCGTACTCACCCTCGCTGATCTTACGGAACGCCTCGATGGTCTCCTTGATCGGGACCGTCGAGCCCGGCACGCCGGTGAACTGCTCCGCCGCGTAGGTGTTCTGCGAGAGGAAGCGCTCGATCCGCCGGGCGCGCGCCACGGTGATCTTGTCTTCCTCGGAGAGCTCCTCGATACCGAGGATGGCGATGATGTCCTGCAGGTCGCGGTAGCGCTGCAGGATCCGCTTCACCTCGGTGGCAACCTGGAAGTGCTCGTTGCCGACGAACTCCGGGGCGAGGATCCGGGACGAGGACGCCAGCGGGTCCACGGCCGGGTAGATGCCCTTGTCGGAGATCGACCGCTCCAGGTTGGTGGTCGCGTCCAGGTGGGCGAACGTGGTGGCCGGGGCGGGGTCGGTGTAGTCGTCCGCCGGCACGTAGATCGCCTGCATGGAGGTGATGGCCTGGCCCCGGACGGAGGTGATCCGCTCCTGGAGCTCGCCCATCTCGTCGGCCAGGGTCGGCTGGTAACCCACCGCGCTCGGCATACGGCCGAGCAGGGTGGACACCTCCGAACCGGCCTGCGTGAAGCGGAAGATGTTGTCGATGAAGAGCAGCACCTCCTGCTTCTTCACGTCCCGGAAGTACTCGGCCATGGTCAGCGCGGAGAGCGCCACCCGCAGCCGGGTGCCCGGCGGCTCGTCCATCTGGCCGTAGACCAGCGCGGTCTTGTCGATGACGCCGGACTCGGTCATCTCGGCGATGAGGTCGTTGCCCTCACGGGTGCGCTCACCCACGCCGGCGAAGACCGAGGTACCACCGAAGTTGCGGGCAACACGGGTGATCATCTCCTGGATGAGCACCGTCTTGCCCACGCCCGCGCCGCCGAACAGGCCGATCTTGCCGCCCTTGACGTACGGGGCGAGCAGGTCGATGACCTTGATGCCGGTCTCCAGCATCTCGGTCTTCGGCTCAAGGTCGGCGAAGGCCGGGGCCTTGCGGTGGATGCCCCACCGGTCGTCGGCCTCGAACGTCTCGCCCTCGGTGAGGTTGAGCACCTCGCCGATCGCGTTGAACACCTTGCCCTTGACCGCGTCGCCCACCGGCACCGTGATCGGCTCGCCGCGGTCGCGCACCTCGGCGCCCCGGACCAGGCCGTCGGTCGGCTGCATCGAGATGGCACGGACCAGGTTGTCACCCAGGTGCTGGGCAACCTCCAGGGTCAGCGTCTTCTCACCGCCGGACAGGTTCACCTTCACGTTCAGGGCGTTGAACAGGGCCGGCATGGCGTCGCGCGGGAACTCGGCGTCGACGACCGGGCCGATGACCCGGACCACGCGACCCGTGGCCGTCTTGGTCTCTACTGGTGCAGTCATCACACTTCACTTCCCGACGCGGCCAGCGCGTTGGCGCCGCCGACGATCTCGCTGATCTCCTGGGTGATCCCGGCCTGGCGAGCCGAGTTCATCTCGCGCGTGTACTTCTCGATCATCTCTTCGGCGTTGTCGGTGGCGCTCTTCATCGCCCGCCGCCGTGCCGCCGACTCACTCGCCGCCGACTCGATCAACGCCGCGTAGATCCGCGTGTTGATGTACCTCGGCAGGAGCGCGTCGAGCAGCGCCTCCGCCTCCGGCTCGAACTCGTACGCCGGCAGCAACCCCTCGGAGCGCGGCCGGTCCTCCACCTGCATCGGACCGATGACCTTGGTAACCGGGCTCTGCGTCATGAGCGAGTGGAACTCGGTGTAGACGATGTGCAACTCGTCGACGCCGAGCACCCCGTCCGCTCCGGCGCCGCCGTCGACGTCGTCCGCACCGGCCGTGAACGCCTTGATCAGCGTCTCACCAACGGTACGGGCGTCCTCGAACGACGGCTGCTCGCTGAAGCCGGTCCAGTTCGCCTCGATCGGCCGCTCGCGGAAGCGGTAGAACCCGACGCCCTTGCGCCCGATGACGTAGAGCACCGGCTCCTTGCCGTCCGCCTTGAGCCGCGCGATCAGCGACTCCGCCATCCTGATCGCGTTGGAGCTGTAACCGCCGGCCAGGCCACGGTCGCTGGTGACCAACAGGACGCCGGCCCGCCGCACCCGCTCACGCGGGGTGAGCAGCGGGTGGTCGATCCGCGCGTTGGACGCCAGCGCCGTGAGCACGCCGGTGATGGCCTGGGCGTACGGCAGGGACGCCTGCACCCGGGCCTGAGCCTTGGCGATCCGGCTCGTCGCCACGAGCTCCATCGCCTTGGTGATCTTCTTCATCGACTTCGCCGAGCGGATCCGTTGACGAAGAACGCGTACCTGGGCCGCCACGGGATCAGCTCTCGGCCGGGCGGTCGGTCGCGCCGTCGCGGAAGCGGGTCACCGTCTCGCGGTTCTCGTCGCCCTCAAGCGGCGCGGCCGGCGCGTCGTTGACCTTGCGCTCGTCCTCCTTGCCGAGGAAGACCTGCTTGAACTCGGCGATCGCGCTGTCCAGGGAGCCGATGATGTCATCGTTCCACTGGTTGTCCGCGATGCCGGCCAGCACACCCTCGTGCTTGTGCCGCAGGTACTGGAGGAACTCCGACTCGAAGCGCCGCACCTCACCCACCGGAACGTCGTCCAGCTTGCCCTCGGTGCCGGCCCAGACCGAGACGACCTGCTCCTGCACCGGGAACGGCGAGTAGTTCGGCTGCTTGAGCAGCTCGACAAGGCGCGAACCGCGGTCCAGCTGGGCACGGGAGGCCCGGTCCAGGTCGGAGGCGAAGGCGGCGAACGCCTCCAGCTCGCGGTACTGGGCCAGGTTGAGCCGCAGCGAACCGGCGACCTTCTTCATCGGCTTCACCTGCGCGGCGCCACCGACCCGGGAGACCGAGGTACCGACGTTGATCGCCGGACGGACGCCCTGGTTGAACAGGTCGGTCTCCAGGAAGATCTGGCCGTCGGTGATCGAGATGACGTTGGTCGGGATGAAGGCCGAGATGTCGTTGGCCTTCGTCTCGATGATCGGCAGACCGGTCATCGAGCCGCCACCCAGCTCGTCGGAGAGCTTCGCGCAGCGCTCCAGCAGGCGGGAGTGCAGGTAGAAGACGTCACCCGGGTACGCCTCACGGCCCGGCGGGCGACGCAGCAGCAGCGACACGGCGCGGTACGCCTCGGCCTGCTTGCTCAGGTCGTCGAAGACGATCAGAACGTGCTTGCCGCCGTACATCCAGTGCTGCCCGATGGACGAGCCGGTGTACGGGGCGAGGTACTTGAACCCAGCCGGGTCGGAGGCCGGCGAGGCGACGATGGTCGTGTACTCCATCGCGCCCGCCTCCTCCAACTGCCCCTTGATGGAGGCGATCGTGGAGGCCTTCTGGCCGATGGCGACGTAGATGCAGCGAACCTGCTTCTTCGGGTCGCCGGTGCGCCAGTTGTCCCGCTGGTTGAGGATGGCATCCAGAGCGACAGTGGTCTTACCGGTCTTCCGGTCACCGATGATCAGCTGCCGCTGACCCCGACCGATCGGGGTCATCGCGTCGATGGCCTTGATGCCGGTCTGCAGCGGCTCGTCGACGGACTGCCGGGACATCACGTTCGGAGCCTGCAGCTCCAGCTCGCGGAAGCCCTCGTTGGCGATGTCGCCGAGCGCGTCGATCGGCTCACCGAGCGCGTTGACCACGCGGCCGAGGAAGGCGTCGCCGACCGGAACGGAGAGAACCCGCTCGGTGCGCTTGACGCGCTGCCCTTCCTCCAGCTTGGCGGAGTCACCGAGAACGACGACACCGATCTCCCGGACGTCGAGGTTCAACGCCACGCCGAGCGTGCCGTCCTCGAACTCCAGGAGCTCGTTGGTCATGGTCGAAGGCAGGCCCTCGACGTGGGCGATACCGTCACCGGTGTCGGCGACGGTGCCGACCTCCTCGCGGGAGACGTCGGACGAGTAGGAAGAGACGTAGCGCTCCAGGGCGCCGCGGATCTCCTCCGTCGAGATGGTCAGCTCGGCCATCCTCTGCTTCCTTAAAATTCAGGGGCCCGGGATACCTAGTACCGACCGGTCCGAATGGCGTCTGTCATTCCGGGCGCTGAGCGGTCCAGCCACCCCGATGCTGGGCGGCGGAGCCGCTCAGCGGCGGGGCGGCGAAGCCACCGCATTGCTGGGCGGCGGAGCCGCTCAGCGCTTCGCGAGCGCGTTGCGGGTCTCGTTGAGGCGGCGCAGGATGGTGCCGTCGTACAGGTCGGAGCCGACCCGCACGCTCACGCCACCCAGGACGTGGGGGTCCACCGTCTGCTTGACGGAGACCTCTCGACCGTATATCGCGCTGAGGCTCGCACCCAGCCGGCGCTCGTCCTCGTCACTCAACGGGGCCGCGACGATCACGTACGCCACCTGCCGGTCACGTCGCTCGGCGGCGAGTTCCACCAGCCGGGTGAGCGCGCCGGTGAAGGAGCGCCCGCCGTACCCGCCCAGTGCTACCTCGACGAGGCGGACGGTGACCGGACGGGCCTTGTCGGCGAGCAGCTCGCGGGCCAGGGTGGCCCGCTGCTCGACCGGGGCGACCGGGTCGGCGAGCGTGTTGCTCAGCGCCGACTGACCGGCCACTACCTGGCCGAAGCGGAACAGCTCGTCCTCGACCTCGCCCAGCTCGCCGGCGGAGTCGGCGCTGGCCAGCAGCGCCTCCACGCCCAGGCGCTCGGCGCCGTCGAGCAACTCCGACGGTGCCGACCACCGGCCGGAGACCAGCGACACGAGCAGGTCGAGCGCGTCCGCGCCGATCCGCCCGCCCAGCATGTCGCCGAGCAGAGCGCCGCGATCCTCGCCGGACCGGGACGGCTCGGAGAGCGCCCGGCGCAGCCGCGGCTCACGCCGCAGCAGGGTCGCCACGGAGAGGATGGCGTCGGCGGTGGAGGCCACCGCTGACGGCTCCGCGCCGCGGACGTACGTGTCGAGGCGCTCGGCCGCGACCTTGTACGACTCCCGGCTGGCGGCCTGCATCAGCGGGCCCCCGTGCTCTCGAGACCGCTCAGGAACCGGTCGACGGTGCCCTTACGCCGCGCCTCGTCGGCCAGCGACTCGCCAACGATCTTGCTGGCCAGGTCCACCGCGATGGTGCCGACCTCCGCGCGCAGCTCGCGCACGATGGTGGCCCGCTCGGCGGCGAGCGCGTCCTTGCCCGCCTGGATGACCCGGTCGGACTCTTCCCGCGCCTTGGCGAGGATGTCCTGCCGGATGCCCTCGGCGTCGGCCCGCGCGTCGTCACGGATCTTGGCGGCGTCGGTCCGGGCCTCGGCGAGCTGGGCACGGTACTGCTCGAGCAGCTGGTTCGCCTCGGCCTGGGCGGCCTCGGCGCGCTTGATGCCGCCCTCGATCGCGTCGACCCGAGCCTGGAACGTCTGCTCCATACGCGGGAAGACGAACTTCATCAGCACGAAGCAGAGCACGGCGAAGGCGACCGTGCCGACCACGATCTCCTGCCAGATCGGAATGATCGGGTTGTGGTCTGACTCACCACCCTCGGCGGCGAGGAGGAACAACATGGGTGACCTCCCGGTCGGAAGGGGCGGAATCAGCCGGCCCAGATGAAGCCGAAGGCGATGCCGAACAGCGCGAGCGCCTCGATGACGGCGAAGCCGATCCAGACGTACGGCAGGGTCATGCGCGACGACTCGGGCTGCCGGGCGGTCGACTGGATGTAGGCGGCGAAGACCAGGCCAACGCCGATGCCCGGGCCGATGGCGGCGAGACCGTAGCCGATGGCAGCGGTGCTACCGGTGACCTCGGCGAGAACGCTAGCGTCCATTGGTGTGGTTCCTCCTGGTTATCACGCGTGACTCTCACGCGGGACGACAACGGTTGGTGCGTGGATCAGTGCTCTTCGGCGAGCGCACCCTGGATGTAGCTGGCGCTCAGCACGGTGAAGACGTAGGCCTGCAGGACGATGACCAGCGCCTCGAGGAGGGTCAGCGCCACGGTCATCACCCAGGAGACCACCGAGATCGGCGCCAGCCAGGCGTTGGCGTTGAGCATCGCGAAGCCGCCGAGCGTGAAGACCAGCAGGAGCATGTGGCCGGCGAACATGTTGGCGAAGAGACGAACGGCCAGCGAGAACGGCCGGATGATGAAGGTCGAGAACGCCTCGATCGGGATCAGCAGCGGCAGGATGTACCACGGTGCCGGTGGGATCAGGGCGTGCTTGAAGTATTTGCCGAAGCCGTGGTGCCGGATGCCGATGTAGTTGAACAGCACGTAGCTGATCACCGCGAGGATCGCCGGGAAGGCGATGTGCGAGTTCGGCGAGATCTGGAAGAGCGGAATGATCGCGAACGCGTTCGTCAGCAACACGAAGCAGAACAGCGTCGTGAAGTACGGAGCGAACCGCACGCCCTGGTGACCGATCATGTCGACCGAGATGTTGTTCCGGACGAATCCGTAGATCGACTCGGCGAACCACTGCTTCTTGGTCGGCACCAACTTCGGGTTCCGGTACGTCGCCAGGAAGAAGATGATCAGAACGCCGACCGCGATCCAGATCATCAGCGTGAACTTGGTGAACCACGGAGCGTTCTCCACACCCCAGGGCGCGATCGCGGGCAGGTAGAAGTCGTCCACACTGGGTGGGAATGCCGCCTGGCCCGCTGCCAGAACGTTCGCCTGTCCGAACACCGTGTCCCTTCCTAAGTAGGCGTGCCGAGCCGACGGACGACGAGGATGATCCCCCCGGTCACGCCGAGCACGACGCCGATCCCGGTGGCGACGCCACCGGTATCGAGCCACTGGTCGACCAGCCAGCCGATGAAACCCCACACGAGCATTCCTCCGATGAGGTAGCTGAGCGCGGTCCAACCCTGACCGGCGCCGGACGGATAATCGTCCGGTTCACCGGCGGGACGGGGGGTTTGGTCACCAGCCATGACGGGGCGAACGATATCAGCCGGGAAGACGAGGCTGTGCCTCACCCCCCGCACAACCGTCGTTGTGTGGGCTTCTCGTGGGCGCCGTCGTCTGTGGGCACGCTACTCCCCTTCCGCCCGTCGGAAAATGACCGGAGGCCGACACATTGCGGCGCGTCCGCTGGTTGGGACGACCGCCAGGTCAGCCGCGGGGCCGGCGAGCGTGCACCGCGGTCAGCCACCAGAGGTGTACCGCTGTCCACACTGCCACCCCGGCGACGATGCCAAGGCAGAGAGGGATCAAACCGGGCCAACCGGTCGACGCCACAGCCACCAGCACCACACCCAGCAGGCTGAACTTCAGCACGTACAGGCCCACCCCGAGCGGCAGCAGCAACTGCGGGTTGATCTGGTCGGCCCGGGCCAGTACCACAGTGGTGAGGGTGTAGCTGAGCACCGTGACGCCCACGCCGGCCGCCGCGCCGAGCGCCCCCGTCACGCCGCCGGTCACAGCGCCCACCACCGCGGCGACAACGGCGAGCGCCGCCGACGCGCCCAACAACACCGGCAGGTGCCGCAGCCGCCACCGCCGGTCGGTGCCCGGCTCGACCACCCCGGGCTCAGCCACGGGGGTACGCCGGAAACGCCGCTACCAGCTCGGACACCTCGGCACCGAGCCGGACCAACTCGTCGGCCCCACCCGGGGCACCGGGATCGGTGCGCACCGCACGGGCGATCAGGGTGGCCACCTGGCGCAGCTCCCCCTCGCGCATCCCCTGCGTGGTGACGCTCGGGGTGCCCACCCGGATGCCGGAGGCCACCATCGGCGGCTGCGGGTCGTACGGGATGGCGTTCTTGTTCAGGGTGATCGACGCGGCGTCGCAGCGTCGCTCGGCCTCCGTGCCGGTCACCCCCAGCTCGCGCAGGTCGATCAGGGCGAGATGGGTGTCGGTGCCACCGGACACCGGGCGCATCCCCTCGTCGGCCAGCCCGGCGGCGAGCGCCTGGGCGTTGCTGACCACCTGCCGGGCGTAGGTCTGGAACTCCGGCTGGGCGGCCTCGCGCAACGCCACCGCCTTCGCCGCCACCGCGTGCATCAGCGGACCGCCCTGGGTGAACGGGAAGACCGCCTTGTCGATCCGCTGGGCCAGCGACTCGCGGCACAGGATCATGCCGCCGCGCGGGCCGCGCAGCACCTTGTGGGTGGTGGCGCAGACGACATCGGCGTACGGCACCGGGGACGGGATCGCCCGGCCGGCGACCAGGCCGATGAAGTGCGCCGCGTCCACCATCAGGTACGCGCCGACCTCGTCGGCGATCTCCCGGAACCGCGCGAAGTCGATCAGGCGCGGGTACGCGGTGGCCCCACAGATGATCAGCTTGGGTCGGTGCGCCCGCGCCAGGTCCCGTACCTCGTCGTAGTCGATCTGCTCGGTGTCCGGCCGGACCGGGTAGCCGACCGGGTGGAACCACTTGCCGGAGAAGTTCACCCGGCTGCCGTGGGTGAGGTGCCCGCCGTGCGGCAGGTCCATCGCCAGCACCGTGTCCCCCGGCTGCACCAGCGCGGCGTACGCGGCCAGGTTGGCGCTCGCCCCGGAGTGCGGCTGCAGGTTGGCGTGCTCGGCCCCGAACAACTCCTTGGCCCGGGCGATGCCGATCTCCTCGGCCCGGTCCACCTCGGCGCAGCCACCGTAGTAGCGCCGGCCCGGGTAACCCTCGGCGTACTTGTTGGTCAGTGTCGAACCGAGCGCGGCCAGCACCGCCGGCGAGGTCAGATTTTCGCTGGCGATGAGCTGAAGGCCGCCCCGCAACCGGTCCAGCTCGCCGAGGACCACCCCGGCGATCTCCGGATCGGTGGCCCTGAGCTGCGCGAAATCCGGCCCCCAGAAGGTGCTCGTCTCGGTCTCCACAGCGAACGAGTCTAGGGGGCCGCAGACTGGGACCTGTGAGATGCCTCGTCACCGGAGCGACCGGCTACATCGGCGGGCGGCTGACGCCGCTGCTGCTCGCCGATGGGCACACAGTGCGTTGCCTCGCCCGCAAGGCGGTGCGACTGCGCGACGTGCCCTGGGCCTCGGCGGCCGAAATCGTCGAAGGGGACCTGAGTCGACCGGAGACGCTGACCGCCGCGTTCGCCGACGTGGACGTCGCGTACTTCCTGGTGCACTCGTTGGGCCGCTCCGACTTCGAGGCGGCCGACCGAACGGCGGCGACCAACTTCGCGGCGGCGGCGCGCGCGGCCGGCGTACGGCGGATCGTCTACCTGGGCGGCCCGGAGCCGGCGTCCGACGCGGAGGTGCCCTCCCCGCACCTGCGGTCCCGTGCCGAGGTCGGTCGGATCCTGCTGGAGAGCGGGGTGCCCACCGCGGTGCTCCGTGCCGCAGTGATCATCGGGTCCGGCTCGGCGTCGTTCGAGATGCTGCGTTACCTGACCGAGCGGCTGCCCGCCATGATCACCCCACGCTGGGTCCGCAACCGGATCCAACCGATCGCGGTCCGCGATGTGCTGCACTACCTGGCCGGCTGCGCCGAACTGCCGGCCGAGGTCAACCGGGGCTTCGACGTCGGCGGGCCGGACGTGCTGACCTTCCGCGAGATGATGCAGCGCTACGCCCGGGTTGCTGGGCTGCGCCAGCGGATCATCGTGCCGGTCCGCCCGCTCACCCCGTCGCTCTCCTCGCACTGGGTCGGTCTGATCACCCCGGTGCCGAACAAGATCGCCCGCCCGCTGGTGGAGAGCCTGATCCACGAGGCGATCGCCCACGAACACGACATCGCCCGCTACGTCCCCGACCCGGCCGGCGGGCTCACCGGCTTCGACGAGGCGGTGGCGCTGGCGCTGGCCAAGGTGCGCGACGCCCAGGTGGAGACCCGCTGGTCCACAGCGAGCGGCCCGGACGCCCCCGCCGAGCCACTGCCCAGCGACCCGGTGTGGTCCGGTGGCACCGCCTACACCGACGTCCGGGAACGGGTCGTGGACGCGCCGCCCGCGGCGCTCTGGCGGGTCGTCGAGGGCGTCGGCGGCGAACACGGCTGGTACTCGTTCCCCCTCGCCTGGTCGATCCGCGGCTGGCTGGACCGGCTGGTCGGCGGGGTCGGGCTACGCCGGGGTCGACGCGACCCGCACCGCCTCCAGGTCGGTGAGGCGCTGGACTTCTGGCGGGTCGAGGAGATCGTCCCGGGCGAGTTGCTGCGACTGCGCGCCGAGATGCGGCTACCCGGCCGGGCCTGGCTGGAAATGCGGGTACTACCGGCCGACGACGGCAGCAGCCGCTACCAGCAACGCGCCGTCTTCCTGCCGCGTGGCCTGCCGGGGCACGCCTACTGGAAGTCGGTGGCCCCGTTCCACGCTGTGGTCTTCGGCGGAATGGCCCGCAACATAGCCCGCAACGCCGAACAACCCCGCTAACCCGCTCCCCGCTCCCCGCTCCCCGCTCCCCGCTCCCCGCTCCCCGCTCCCCGCTCCCCGCTCCCCGCTCCCCGCGATCTTGCCCTTTGTGTTGGCGATTTGCAGACCTTGGCGCCTTTTGTCGCGGCAGAAAGTGCAAGATCGGCGAGCGGGGTGGGGTGGGGTGCGGGGTTAGTTGCCGGCTTGGGGTTGGGTTTGGAAGGCGGTTCGTTCGCTCGGCGGGACGAAGTCGCGGACCGGTTGGTCGCGCAGGGCGAAGGCGAGCACCTCACCGACCGCGTTCACTATCTGGGCCTGCACCGTCTGACCGACAGCGTCCCGGGGATCGTCCGGGTTCGCGGCCATCGAGGCGACCGCGAGCTGCGGCGTGAACGCCACCACCGTCTCCGTCTCGTACCGCTCCGAGCTGCCCGTCTTTCCCGCCACCGGACGGCCGAGCTTCGCCCGCAACCCGGGTGCTGTGGCGCCGTCGCAGCGTCCGTACATCGACTGGTCGCCGACCGGGCAGCGGGCCGCGTCGGTGGCCGCCCGCGCCACGTCGGGGTCGAGCACCTGTCGGCAGTCCGGCTTGGCGGCGTCGACCGGCCGGCCGCCCGAGTCGGTGATCGAGACCACCGGCAGCGGCGCGCACCAGGTCCCCTCGGCCGCCACGGTGGCGTACGCGCTGGCCAGGTCCAACGGGGTGGTCGCGGCCACGCCCAGGGTGAACGGACCCCAGTCCTTCGCGCCGTAGCGGGCCAGCTTGGCGTCGGATTCGGCCCGCAACACGATGCCGAGCCGTTCGGCCATCTCCACCACCCGGTCGGCGCCGACCTTCTCGGTGAGCCAGGCGAAGTACGTGTTCACCGAGCGGCCGAACGCGCTCCACATGGTGCGGGGGCCGTCCATCGACGACGGGCTGGCGTTCGCCGGGCACCACCGTCCGTCGCAGCTCGCCTCCCCGGTCACCGGAAAGCGGGTGAGCAACTGCGTCGGCGCCACGAAGCTTGTCGACAGCGGCAGGCCGGACTCCAGCGCGGCCAGCAGGGTGAAGAGCTTGAACGTCGAACCGCCCTGGTACCCCTCGATCGCGCCGCCGCCGGCGACCAACTGGTTGACGGTGTTCGGGCGGTTCTTCTGCCCGACCGGGTTGTCCGCCACGCTGTAGGCACGGTTCACCGACATCGCCAGCACCCGCCCGGTGCCCGGTTGCACCACTGCGGTGGGCACCGCCTCGGCCCTCGTCGTCGGATAGATCTTCAGCACCTGCTCGGTGGTGGCCCGTTGGACCGCCGGGTCCAGCGACGACACGATGGAGAAGCCGCCCCGGCGCAGCGCGCGCTGCCGGTCGTCGGCGGTCGCCCCGAACGCGGACTGGCTGCTCCACCAGCGGGTGAACCAGTCACAGAAGAAGCCCCAGTCGTTGTGCCCGTCGGGCACTCCCGTGCAGTCGTTCGGGGTCTCGCTGGGCCGCAGTTGCAGCGGTTCGGCGCGGGCCGCCGCCGCCGCGTCCGCCGGCACCTGCCCCGTCTCCACCAGCCGCTCCAACACGTACGACCGTCGGGCAACGGCGCTGTCGGCGTCGCCGTTGATCGGATCGTCGCTGTCCGGCGAACGCACCAGACCGGCGAGCAGTGCCGCCTGGGCCAGTGTCAACTCGGCCGGGGACCGGGAGAAGTACCGCTTGCTGGCCGCCGCGATGCCGTACGCCCCGGCACCGAAGTAGGCGATGTTGAGGTAGCGGGTGAGGATCTCGTCCTTGTCGAGTTCCCGCTCCAACGCGAGCGCGTACCGCATCTCCTGGAGTTTGCGGACTGTGGTGAGTTCGGTGGCGGCGTCCCGTTGCGCCTCGGTCAGCCGAGGGTCGTTGCTGAGCACGTTGCGGACGTACTGCATGGTCAGCGTGGAGGCGCCCTGCCGGGTCTGGCCGTCGCGCTTGTTGACTGTGAACGCGCGCACCACGCCCCGCAGGTCGACCCCGCTGTGCTGGTAGAACCGGACGTCCTCGGCGGCCACGATCGCCCGGCGCATCACCGGAGCCACCTCGTGCAGCGGCACGTCCACCCGGTCCTCCTGGTAGAAGGAGGTGATCAGTGTGGTGCCGTCGTTGGCGTAGAGGTTGGAGCGCTGCGCGGTGGGCGGCGTCCGGAGTGTGTTCGGCAGCTCCGAGTACGGCGTCGACAGGGCGCTGAAGCCGATCCCGAAGACCAGGGCTGCTGGCAGTGCGGCGGCGGCCAGCACCAACCCGGCCAGCACTCCGGCGATCACCACGGTCAGCAGTTTGTCGAATTGGGCCCGGATCATCAGCTCTCCCCGCAGGAGCCGGTCACGCTAGGACCCGTTCAGAATGACCCGGAACGCCCCTTTAGCCCTGGGTTTTCCCCAAACCCGGAGGAAACTCGCACCACGCTCAGGGCAGCAGCGCGCCGGCCAGCGGGTGGACCGTCTCCTCGATCTCGTCGGCGACCCGGCTGAAGCACTGGTCGCCACGACCCCACGGGTCGTCAAGATCATCGGTGGTCAGCGCCGAGGCGCCGAGGCGCGCGTCGTGAGCCGCCGCCACCAGTGCCACTCCACGGGCGTAAACGGCCTCCGGAGTGGCGTCACCCGGCGGCAGCGCGGTGGCGTCCACAGCAGCCAGCAGCCGACCGAACTCGCCCAGCACGAATGTGCGGGCCGCCGCGTCCGGACGAAGCGCCACCACGTACTCCTGCTGATCGGCGGTGGCGGTCAGGACCAGGTCGGCGGCGTCGATGTGGTCCGAGCGCAGCTTGCGCGCGGCGAACCCTTCCACGTCCCCACCACGGCCGGTGACCTGCCGTGCCGCCGGCGGGTTCATCTCCTCGCCCGCGTGCCAGCCACCCGTGCCGGCGCTGTGGCTGTGCACCAGCTCCTCGGCCTGGGCCGGGTCCTGCGAACGCCGGGTCAGCCGCTCCCGCACCGCCAGGGCGAGCAGCCGCTCCGCCATCGGTGAGCGGCAGATGTTGCCCATGCAGACGTGCAGAACAGTGAAGGGGGGCACTCAGACCGCCCGACCGTCGACGAGGTCCGGAACCACGTCGCGCAGCTTCTCCAGCGGGATCGCCCCGGCCCGCAGGAGCTGTGGCACCTCACCGGTCAGATCCACGATCGTGCTCGGCACCGGATCCGGGCAGGGACCGGCCTCCAGGTAGGCCCGCACCGAGTAGCTGAGCTGGTCACGCGCCTCGTCGGCGGTGACGGCTGCCGGCTGGCCGGTCTTGTTGGCCGACGAGACCGCCATCGGACCGGTCTCGCGCAGCACCTCCAACGCGACCGGGTGCAGCGGCATCCGCACCGCCACCGTGCCGGTCTTGTCGCCCAGGTCCCACTGCAGGCTCGGCGAGTGCTCGACCACGATCGTCAGGGCACCCGGCCAGAACGCCTCCACGAGGTCCCGTGCGGCGGTGGGCAGCGAGAAGACCAACCCGTCCAGGGTGTGCCGCGAGCCGATCAACACCGGCGGCGGCATCTGCCGACCCCGGCCCTTGGCATCGAGCAGCGCCTTCACCGCGTACGGGGTGAACGCGTCCGCGCCGATCCCATACACGGTGTCCGTCGGAAGAACAACCAGCTCGCCGTTCTTGACCGCCTCGATCGCCGCAGCGATGCCGCGGTCCCGATCGGCGGGCGACCGGCAGTCGTAGAGCATCACGAGGAGTCAGTCTGCCACGCCGCCCCGATCGGGGCGTGCTGGCCGTCCGCCCGTCGGGACGCCGTCGCGTAGCGGGGACGCCCGGTGAGGTCCAGATGCTCCGCGACAGCGGTGAAGCCGTCGCCCTGGGCGAGCAGCTCGGGCACCGCCACACCGTGGGTGTCGTCGTGCTCGACGCCGAACACGCCGCCCGGGCGCAACAGCACCGCCGCCCGGGCGACGACCGGTCGGATCACCACCAGACCGTCCGCGCCGCCGAAGACCGCTTCCGCGGGGTCGTGCCCGGCCACCTCCGGCGGGACCACCACGTCGTCCGGCACGTACGGCGGGTTGCAGAGCAGCACGTCCACCCGGCCCACCAGCTCGGCCAGCAGGTCCGGCGCTGTCACGTCGGCCTCTACCACCTCGATCGGGCGGTCCCCCGCCGCGGCGCGCTCCGCCGCGTTGCGGCGCAGCCAGGCCAGCGCCTCCGGGGACCGCTCCACCGCAATCACCCGCGCTCCCGGCAGCTCCTGAGCCACCGCCAACGCGATCGCACCCGAGCCGCTGCACAGGTCCACCACCACCGGGTCGGGTCGACCCTGGGCCTGCTCGACACCCCAGCCGGCCAACAGCTCGGTCTCCGGCCGGGGCACGAAGACACCGGGGCCGACCGACAACTCCAGGTGCCGGAACGCGGCCCTACCGGTCAGGTACTGCAACGGCTCGCGCGCGGCGCGGCGGCGCGTCAACCCGTCGAGCCGCACCAACTGGTCGTCGCTCAGGTCGTCGGCGAGAGCCAACCGACCCCGGGGAACCCCCAGCACGTACGCCGTCAGCAACTCGGCCTCCACCCGGGCGGACCCGACCCCGGCGGCGGCGAGCGCGCGGGCCACTCGGGCCACCGCGGCGGACGGCCGGATGGGGCCTGTCCCTTCGGGGGGGTGTTGCGGCAAAGTACTCACGACATAATCATGAAGCGTCGCGGGCGACGTGACGAACAGGTGCGCCCGGGCGCGCACGACAGGAGGTTGACGGGTGGGCTGGCTCGACCGGGTCGATGACCAGGTTGACGCCCTGACGCACGCCCGGGCGTTGCAGGAGGCCAGCCGCTCTGCGGAGGCGTACGTCCTGCTGGAGCGTGTGATCCGCACCACCAACGACCCGGCGGCGCGAGCGGACGCGATGGTGCAGCGCCTCTCCGCGCTGATCAATCTCGGTCGGACCGCGGAGTTCACCCGGGCCATCGAAGAGGCGTCGGCGGCGGTCCGCGACCTCGCCGAGCCCTATCTGCACGGTCACCTCAACGCCCTCGCCGCGCTCGCCGCGCACCACCAGGGCGCACTGGACCGCTGCGTCATGCACCTCGTCCGAGCGGCCCGGGCGCTGGGCGCCGTCGCCGACCCGGACCGGGACACCGCCTGGGGCTGGCACGACCTGGCCATGGCCTACAGCTACCTCAGCTTCCACGGGTACGCCCTGGGCGCCATCGAACGGGCCCGGCAGCTCGGGCTGACCGCCGGGATCCCGGAGGAGACGTTCGCCGCGCCGGGCATCCGGCTGCGCAACGCCGTGGCCCTTGACCACAACGGCGACAGCGATGGGTGCCTGCGGGTGCTCCGGGACGTGGCCGCCGAC
Source organism: Micromonospora sp. NPDC048986 (assembly GCF_040649335.1). NCBI lineage: Bacteria > Bacillati > Actinomycetota > Actinomycetes > Micromonosporales > Micromonosporaceae > Micromonospora > Micromonospora sp. NPDC048986. The sequence goes on along the minus strand of NZ_JBEZFJ010000009.1, from coordinate 93,278 downwards.
CTGACCCGCTTCGTCCGTGCCGGCCGGGCCGGCCAGCTACGCCCGAGCAGCCTCGCCGCGTACGGCTACGCGGCGGCCCGACAGGCGGCGCTCGGCGACCAGGTGGCGACCGAGGGCCCCGAGCCGGCCCGGTTGATCACCCATGGCGGGGACAGCGCCCGCGCCCGCGACCTGCGTCAGCTAGGGCAGGTGTGCCTCGCCGTCGCCGACGGTCGGCCGATCGAGGCGGTCGCGCGACTGGACACCGTCCAGGTCTCCAACGAGACGCTCGGGGCGGCCGAGCCGGCCCGGCTGCGCAGCATCGCGTTGACCCGCGCCGGGGACCACCTGGCGGCGCACCGGGCCGACCGGCTGGCGTTCCGGCTCGCCGCGCAGCGCAACGACAGACTGCGCGACGTCTACATCGACGGCATCGCCGCCCGCATCGACCACGAGGAGATGCGCCGCGAGGCGGCGCGCTTCGAGGGCGAGGCGTTGACCGACCCGCTCACCGGGCTGCCGAACCGCCGCCGGCTGGAGCGCTACATCACGGCCGTGGTCACCCGCGGCGATCGGGTGGTGATCGGCGTCTGCGACCTGGACGGCTTCAAGGCGGTGAACACCCGGCACGGGCACCACTCGGGCGACCTGGTGCTGCAACGCATCGCTGGCGTGATCAACCGGGTGATGCGCCGGGGCGACTTCGTGGCCCGCTACGGCGGTGACGAGTTCGTTGTGGTGCTGCCGGACACCGGCATGACCGAGGCCACCGAGGTGGCCCGCCGGATCGAGGCCGCGGTCCGCCTGGAGGACTGGGAGTCGTTGGTCCCGGGCACCCCGGTCGGGGTCAGCATCGGCTTCGCCGAGGTCTCCGGTGGCAGCGGGCTGCGCGACGCGCTCAGCGTCGCGTTCGAGCAGGCCGACCGCGAGATGCTCCGCGCCAAGACCCGCCCCCGCGCGAGCTGATCGCCCCCCCACCCGGCGGGGTCGATCAAGGAGTTGTGGTGCCTCAGAAAAGCCCCACGACACCACAGTCGACCCACCACGACTCCATGATCGACCGGGTGGGCCGGCGCCAGCTCGGTGCCGCGGTCAGCGGCGGGTCAGCTCGGTGCCGCGGTCAGCGGCGGGTCAGCTCGGTGTCGCCGGCGAGCCGGGCGGCCCGGTCGGCCTCGGTGAGGGCGTCCAGCACCCCGTCCAGCTCGCCGCCGAGCGCCAGGTCCAGGTTGTACGCGGTGTAGCCGATCCGGTGATCGGTGATCCGGTTCTGCGGGAAGTTGTAGGTGCGGATCCGCTCCGAGCGGTCCACGGTGCGCACCTGCGCCTTGCGCGCGTCCGAGGCGGCGGCGTCGGCCTGCTCCTGGGCAGCGGCGAGCAGCCGGGCCCGCAGGATCCGCATCGCCTGCTCCCGGTTCTGCAACTGGGACTTCTCGTTCTGACAGGAGACGACGATGCCGGTCGGCAGGTGGGTGATCCGCACCGCCGAGTCGGTGGTGTTCACCGACTGGCCACCCGGGCCGGACGAGCGGAACACGTCGATGCGCAGTTCGTTCTGGTCGATCGTGACGTCGACGTCCTCGGCCTCCGGCAGCACCAGCACTCCGGCGGCGCTGGTGTGGATCCGGCCCTGCGACTCGGTCACCGGGACACGCTGCACCCGGTGCACGCCGCCCTCCCACTTGAGCCGCGACCAGACGCCGTTGCCGCCGTCCGGCACCCCCTTGGTCTTGATCGCCAGGGAGACGTCCTTGACCCCGCCGAGGTCGGAATCCTGCGCGTCGATCACCTCGGTGACCCAGCCGTGCCGCTCGGCGTACCGGGTGTACATCCGCAGCAGGTCACCGGCGAACAGCGCCGACTCCTCGCCACCCTCACCGGCCTTGATCTCGACGATCACGTCCTTGGCGTCGTGCGGGTCGCGCGGAATGAGCAGCTCGGCGAGCCGCTCCTCCAGCACCGGCAGGGACCCGGCGATGGCATCCGCCTCACCCGCGAAGGACGGGTCCTCGGCGGCCAGCTCGCGGGCCGCTGCCAGATCGGCGCGGGCCTGCTCCAACTCGTCGGCGGCCTTGTGCAGCGGCACCAGCTCGGCGTACCGGCGGCCGACCCTGCGCGCGGTCGCCTGGTCGGCGTGGATGGCCGGGTCGGCCAACCGCTTCTCCAGCTCCGCGTACTCGTCGAGAAGGCCGGCCAGACGCTCGCTGCTCATGCTGCGGATGCTCCTTCGACGGTGCGCGACGACCGGGCCGGGGCCGGGGGGCCAGCGGCCGGGCGGAAGTGGAGGAAAACGCGGACGGCGCCCGCGTCCGGTGAAAAACCGGACGCGGGCGCCGAACGAGGAGTTACTTGGCCTTCTTGGCCTGAACCTTGGCGTACTTCTGCTGGAACTTCGCGACCCGGCCGGCGGTGTCGAGGACGCGCTGCTTACCGGTGTAGAACGGGTGGCAGGCGCTGCAGGTCTCGGCGTGGATCGCCCCGCCCTTGGCGGTGCTGCGGGTCGTGAACGTGTTGCCACAGGAGCAGCTGACCTCGGTGGTCACGTACTCCGGGTGGATGTTTGCCTTCATGTCGCCTCGGTCCTCTCGTTGGTGGTCGCCGGGTCGCCGTCATCACTCGTCGCGCCGTACGCGACGGGCTCGGGCGTGAACCGGAACCGGTGGCCGATTGACCAGTGTGCCATGGGCCTGAGCCCACCCGGTAATCGGGCCGCACACCTCGTCCGGCATCGTCAACACGGGCCTACCCGTCCGCATTCCCGCCGGCTGGTGGGGCATTCGCGCGTCCGGCGGACCGCCGCCAGGTACCCCGGCCGGGGTACGCCCGTCGAGCCGGAGGTGCGCCGATGACACGCCTGATCGCCACCCGGGGACTGCCCGCCTCCGGCAAGACGACGTTCGCCCGTACGCTCCAGCCGTCGGTGCTCCGGGTCAACCGGGACGATCTGCGCCGGATGCTGCACGGCGAGCGGTTGTTCACGCAGTGGGCCGAGGCGCAGGTGACCGCCGTACAGCGGGCTCAGGTCGAGGCGCTGCTGCGGGCCCGAGCGGACGTCTGCGTGGACGACACCAACCTGCGCGCGCGAACCCTGCGGGGCTGGGCCGAGCTGGCCGCCCGCCACGGCGCCGACTTCGAGGTGCACGACTTCACCGACGTGCCGCTGGACGAGTGCCTGCGCCGCGACGCCGCCCGTCCGGCCGCCGAGCAGGTCGGCGCGGACGCGATCCGCCGGCTGCACGAGCGGTACCTACAGGGGCGGGAGTTGCCGTTGCCGGTGCCGCAGGCCCGCACCGGACGCCCCGCCGTGGTGCACCCGCCGTCGACCGAGCCACCGGAGATCGTCCTGGTGGACATCGACGGCACCGTCGCGCTGGCCGTCTCCCGCAGCCCGTACGACATGACCCGGGTGGACCAGGACGCGCCGAACCCGGCGGTGATCGCGGCGGTCCGGGCGATGCACGCGGCCGGGTACGGGGTGGTCTTCTGCTCGGGGAGGGACGCCTCCGCCCGCCCGGCCACCGAGGCGTGGCTGGCCCGGCACGTACGTGTGCCCTACCTGGGCCTGCACCTGCGGGCCGTCGGCGATGCCCGGAAGGACTCGATAGTCAAGCGGGAGATCTACGACCGGGAGATCCGGGACCGTTACCGGGTGGCGGGCGTCTTCGACGACCGTGTCCAGGTGGTCCAGATGTGGCGATCTCTCGGTCTCGCCGTCTTCCAGGTGGCCGACGGCGACTTCTGAGGTGTCCGGACGGGCCCCGCGCGTGGGGGCCCGTCCGGACAGTTCACCCGGTGACGGTGGTGATGGCCTCGGCGCGGACCCCGTTGACCTCGACCGTCAGCCGGATCGGCGCGCCGGGCCGCAGCGCCGTCAGGGTGCCGGTGGCCGGGTCGAATCGGGCCGTGTGCCACTGGCGCACCCCGGCCGCCGAGCCGACGTGCACTCCCGGCGAGGCCGACCAGTCGGCGCTGACCGGGGCGGCCACCGGGACCGTACGCCCACCGGGTTGGGTCAGCATGGCGGTGACCGACGCCGGGGTGCCGACCGCGACGCTGGCCGGGGCGGTCAGCGCGAGCCGATCGGTGTGCGCGTGGAACTCCGCGTCCACCCAGCGCGGGCCCTCGGCGAGCGGGTCACGACGGGCCCGGTCGGCCTCGGCCGGGGTCACCGGGTCCACGCCGAACTCCGTCCAACCGGTGAAGCCCCCCTGGTCGGCAGGGGTGGACGGCGTCTTGCCCGCGTTGCCGTTGATCACGTACGGCACCCCGTCCACCCGGTCGGCGTGGAAGGTGCCGACGTGCCCGCCCACGAACAGCGCGCCCTTGCCGGTGCGGTGCTGGAAGTCGGCCAGCCACTGCTCCAGCAGCGCCGCCTCCTTGCGGTCGCCGAGCTGGCTGGCCTGCGCCGGGCTGGGGTCACGCGGCGGGTGGTGGTGCAGGACGACGACCGAACCCACGCGCCGGTCGGTGGCCGCCGCGTCCAGCGTTTCGCGCAGCATCCGTACCTGGTCGAAGCCGCCGCCGCGCAGCGTCCCGGTGGACGAGTTCAGCGTGACGAACCGGGTGCCGTTGTGGTCGAACACCCGGGAGGTGGCACCGAAGGCGGCAGCGAAGTTGCTGATCGGGGCGCCCATGATCTCGTGGTTGCCGGGCACGTAGTACCAGGGCAGCGCGTCGCCCAACTCCTCGTCGAGGATCCGCCGGGCCAGCGCGAAGTCCGCCGGGTAGGCGGTGTCCACGAAGTCGCCGTTGATCAGGAGGAAGTCCGGCCGGGCCGCCCGCACCTCGCGCAACGTCCGCCGGGCCTGGGCAACGAGGTCACTGTCCGGGTCGGCGGCGACGAACTGGGCGTCGGAGAGCACCGCGAACCGCCACGGCGCGCCGTCCACGGTGCCGTCGCGCACCACCACCCGATCGGTACGCGGGGCCACCGCCGGCACGTCGACAGTCGGTGGCACCTTCGCCACCAGGTCGTCGATGATCACCTCGCTGGTGTACTGCGCCGCGGCGTTCGTCTCGGCCACGTAGAAGCGGCGTACCCGCACCGGGTACTGCACCCCGGCCGGCACCGCGAACTCCACGTACCGCCAGCCCGTCCAGGTGATCAGTGGGCCACGCAGCACGTGCTGGGTGTCCTGGGCGTCGTGCAGGTGCAGGCTGGGCCACTCCCCGGTGCCGTTGCCGTGGATCCACATCCCGAACGCCTGCGGCTGACCGGGCACCTCGATCCAGGCGGGCGGGTCGGCGTACGCGGCCCGGGTGCCAGTGGACTGGCCGAAGTCGTACGACATTCGCAGGCCGGTGCCGCTGTGCCCGGGGGCCGGCGCCACCGAACCACTGGCCCGGGCCTGGCTGAACCGCCAGGACGCGGCGTCGTCGAAACCGGCGACCGGCACGTCGGTCAGCCCGACGGTGACCGGCAGGACAGCGCTCGTGCGTCCGACGTGAACGGTCACCAGGCCCGAGCCGGTGTCCCGCAACGCGGCGATGGACAGGTTGCCGTCCCTCGTGGGGGTGATCCGCAGCAGGTCCCGGTCGTAGTCGAGGGTGAGGTCGGCCGGCTCGATCGGCGCGGTGTTGCCTTCGGCGTCGTACCCGACCACGCCGACCACCGCGTTAGCGTCCCGGCCGACCAGTCCGACCCGCGGCGCGGTGGCCCCGATCCGGGCCAGCGGGCCGAGCACCGTGAGGTTCAGCGAGCCGGTGACCCGCCCCCGTGCGGCGGTGACGGTGCTGGCCCCCGGCGCGCCGGCGTGGAACACGCCGTCACTGTCGACCCGGCCGCGTACCGCCGGGGTCGCCCGCCAGGTGGGGGCGCCGGCCGCCGGGCCGTACGTCTCGTCGTAGCCGGATGCGGTGATGGTGCGGGTCAGCCCGGGGAAGACCCGGTCGGGCCGCCCGCCTCGCACCGGTGAGACGCCCGGGGCGGCGGTGGGGTCGCTGGCCGTCTCGACCCAGTAGCCGGTGAGTCGCCCGCTGCCCTTCGGCGCGTAGATGGCCAGGCCGTTGGGCACGGCCCGCTCGCTGCCGTCGGAGGGGCCGTTCTCCAGTTGCACGGCGGGCGCGCCCGGCTCCCGGGCCAGCAGCGTGGACGATCCGCCACCGTCCAGGTTGAGCGCGTGGTGGGCGCCCAGTTCGGCCATCATCCGGCCCATCTCGGTCTGCGTCACGCCACGGCTGTCGACCTGACGCCCGTCCACCGTCAACATGATCATCTTGCGGCCGTCGGCGCTGAACCCGACGGCGGTGCGGGGGGCGAGGGTCGGGTCGGCGATGCTCTGCACGACGCCGTCGCGGACCAGGACGTTGCCGCCCCCGACCGCCGCGTGCAGGGTGCTGCCGTCGGCGGGCTTCGGCCGCCAGGCCACCGCCACCGGGTCACCGGGGCGCAGGGCGGCCAGCGCGTCCGCGCCGAGGTCGCGGCCGAGCAGCACGGTGCTCCCCGCGACGATCGGGCCGCTGCCGGCCACGCTTCCCACAGCGGCCACCCGGCCGCCGGTCACTGTGACCTCGACCACCCGGTCCGCGCCCTCGACGGCACGCTGCCGGGAGTACGTCCCCCACAGCTCGGTGAAGGCGCCGATGCCGTCGGCCTGCACCATGTTGTTGAACTGGGTCAGCGGGACCGGCCCGGTGGGCAGTGTGGCGCTGCCGTCGAAGTTCACCTCGATCACCCGCCCGAGCCCGTTCGTGGTGACCGCCACCGCGTTGCGGTGACCGCTGACCGCCGACTGGATCAGCTCGCCGTCACGGACGCCGACGCCCTGGGCGGCGCCGGAGTTGTTGATGTCGAAGAAGTCGCCGTTGACCGCGGCGACGGCGTGCGTCTGGTCCACCGCCTCCCGCAGCGGCTCGGCCCGGCTGACAGCGCCGGAGTTGACGTAGTCGACGGTGGAGCCGCCGGCCAGGTCGGTGGTGAGCGCATCGGCGCGCAGCCAGCCCTCGGCGTCGTACCTGTCGAAGGACGTCAGCTGCACGCCCGGCGCGACCGGCCGGGTGGCCTTCGTGGTCTCCAGCCCGCCGGCCGGCTCCAGACCACCGGCGCCGGTGGTCGGGGCGGTCGCGGCTGTCGGGGCGGCGGCCAGGCTGACCGAGCCGGCCGGACGGGAGGACGCGGGCGGCGCGTCCTCGGCGATGGTGGGTGAGGCCACTGACGTTGCGGCCACTGTGGGCGGGTCGATGGTGGGCGCGGCGGTGGCCGGCGGCGACAGGGCCAGGGCGAGCAGCGGCGTCAGCAGCAGGACGCCGGTGCGGCGGGCGGATCGTCTGCGGGTACGCATGGACGACAGTCAACCCGGCAATGAATAGAAGTTTCAATACCTGTCGACTTAACCGAAGGAAAATTCCATCACCTCACGCCGCAAGCGTCATCTCCCGCCCGCCGACCGCGGATGTCGGCCAGCGGACATGACGAAGGGGCACGGCCGCGATGGCCGTGCCCCTTCGTCGTCACGCGGGGATGGTTACTCCCCCGGCGTCGACTTCGCGATCTGCATCAGGAACTCGATGTTCGTGCGGGACTGCTTGAGCCGGTCCAGCAGGAGATCCATCGCGGCCTGCGAGTCCAGCGAGTGCAGCACCTTCCGGAGCTTGTGGATGATGGCCAGCTCTTCCGGTGCGAGCAGGACCTCTTCCTTACGCGTACCGGACGGGTTGATGTCGATGGCCGGGAAGGTCCGCTTGTCGGCGATCTTCCGGTCCAGCTTCAACTCGGCGTTGCCGGTGCCCTTGAACTCCTCGAAGATGACCGTGTCGGCCATGGAACCGGTCTCCACCAGCGCCGTGGCGATGATGGTCAGCGACCCACCGTTCTCGATGTTGCGGGCCGCGCCGAGGAAGCGCTTCGGCGGGTAGAGCGCCGTGGAGTCGATACCACCCGACATGATCCGGCCGCTGGCCGGCGCCGCCAGGTTGTACGACCGACCGAGCCGGGTCACCGAGTCGAGCAGCACGACGACGTCGTGTCCAAGCTCGACGAGGCGCTTGGCCCGCTCGATGGCCAACTCCGCCACTGTGGTGTGGTCCTGCGGCGGACGGTCGAACGTGGCCGCGATGACCTCGCCCTTGATCGACCGCTGCATGTCGGTGACCTCTTCAGGCCGCTCGTCCACCAGCACCACCATCAGGTGGCACTCCGGGTTGTTGCGGGTGATCGCGTTCGCGATCGCCTGCAGCACCATCGTCTTACCCGCCTTGGGCGGAGACTGGATGAGTGCCCGCTGGCCCTTGCCGATCGGCATGACCAGGTCGATGACCCGGGTGGTCAGGATGTGCGGCTCGGTCTCCAACCGCAGGCGCTCCTGCGGGTAGAGCGGGGTGAGCTTGTAGAACTCCGGACGACGCCGCGCCTCCTCCGGCTCCATCCCGTTGATCGTGTCCAGCCGCATCAGCGGGTTGTACTTGTCGCGCCGCTGGTCGCCGCTGTTGCCGCCCTCTCGGGCCGCCCGCACCGCACCGGTGATCGCGTCACCGCGGCGCAGGCCGTACTTCTTGATCTGGGACATCGAGACGTACACGTCGTTCGGGCCGGCCAGGTAACCGGTCGTCCGCACGAAGGCGTAGTTGTCGAGCACGTCGATGATGCCGGCCACCGGGACGAGCACGTCGTCGTCGTTGACCTGCGGCTCACGTCCGCCGGTGTCGGCACCGGTCTCGGTGCGCTCGCCGCGCCCGCGGCGACGGTCCCGGAAGCGGCTGCGCCGGCCGCGCCGGCCGCCACCCTCGTCGTCGTCGTCGCTGTCCCGCTCGGCACGCTGACCACGGTCGTTCCGGTCGTTGCGGTCGTTGCGGTCGTTGCGGTCACCGCGGTCGGGTCGGTCGTTGCGCTCGGCACGCTCGCCCCGATCGGCACGCTCGCCCCGGTCGTTGCGCTCGGCCCGCTCGCCCCGATCGGCACGCTCGCCCCGGTCGTTGCGCTCGGCCCGCTCGCCCCGATCGGCACGCTCGCTCCGGTCGTTGCGCTCGCCCCGCTCGGCACGCTCGCCCCGGTCGGCACGGTCGCCCCGGTCGGCACGGTCGCCCCGGTCGGCACGCTCGCCCCGGTCGCCCCGCTCGGCGCGCTCCGGACGCTCGGCCCGCTCGCGGCGGTTCTCGCCACGGTCGGCCCGCTCGCCGGCTTCCGCCTCGTCGGTACGCGGCTCGGTCGCCCGCGCTTCGGTCGCCCGCGGCTCGGTCGCCCGCGCCTCAGCGGGGCGAGCCTCGGTGGTGCGGGCCTCCGCCGTTGCGGTCCGGCTCCGCCGGGTGCGGCTACGGCCCTCGGTCTCGGCGGCCGGCTCGGCCGGCGCCTGCTCGGCACCGCGTCCTTCGGCTGCCGGCCGGTCGGCGGTCTCCCGCACCTCGGCGCGCACTCCCTCACGGGTCGGGGCGGCCGCGGCCGCGACCTCGGCCCGTGGTCGAGGGGTCCCGGCGGCGTTGCCGCCCTGCCGCTCGGAAATCGCGGCGATCAGCTCGCCCTTGCGCATGCGAGCCGTGCCGGAGATGCCGAGCGACGCAGCCAGGCTCTGCAGCTCCGGCAGCAGCATCGCCGACAGACCGGTGCCGCTACGCCGACGACGGGCGGGAGCGGCTGCGGTGGCATCGCCAGCGACGTTGGAAACATCCGACGTCACGTCGGTGGTGTCGCTCAATGGATTCCTTCCCTCGATAAGGCCGGGACTGCCCGGAGTCGGAACTCAGGTGGCCGGGCGGCCTCGGTGCACCCGCCTCGCAAGGACGCGTCGCGGGAGTCTGTGACACAGCAGCCGGTCGGTATCCCGACTCACCAACGTCGGTGAGCAGGTCTCGCCGTCTGCGGCGACCTGTGGAAACTGCGGTGCGGCGTGGGCCTTTGGCAGGGGTAGACGGGCTGACCGCCGAGAGCTTCGGGGGTGCGCCGCCCCGCAGGAGATCGCGTGCTTCGCGGCTGTGCTAGGTCTAGAGCGTAATCAACTCTTCCGACCTGCGGCAACAGGGTCCCGCTCGGCGTGTCCAAGTCTACCCCGAGCGACCCGCGCGCCGCTGACGTCTATCGGTAACTGCCAGATCTCCCAGTCTGTTCCCACCGGGAAGCCCGCTGGAGGCTGGCTGAGCGCCAGCACAGTCGGCCCCGCCCCACTGACCACAGCTGCCACATCGGCCGCACGCAACGCGCTGACCAGGGCAGACGTGCTTGGCATCCCGGCGGCGCGGTAATCCTGGTGGAGTCGGTCGACGGTGGCCGGCAGCAGCAGGGACGGGTCCGTGGTGAGCGCGTGCACCAGCAGCGCCGCCCGCCCGGCGGTCAACGCGGCGTCACCATGAGGCACGGTTGCCGGCAGAGCCGCCCGCGCGGTCGCCGTCAAACCACGCTCCGCCGGGACGAAAACAGTGGGGCGCACCGCCGCGGCGACCGGCAGGGAGACCGCCCGGGCACCGCCCGGCTCGGACCAGGCCAGCGTGAAACCGCCGAGCAGGCACGGCGCCACATTGTCGGGGTGGCCCTCGATCTCGGCGCACAGCCGCAGCGCAGCGGCGTCGTCGAGGCGGTCCTCCCCATCGACGACGAGGGCACGGGCCAGCAGCACCCCGGCGACGATCGCAGCGGACGAGGAGCCCAGCCCTCGTGCCTGGGGGATCCGGTTGACGCACTCCACGCTCAGCCCCGCGGGGTGGGCCCCGAGCACGTCGAACGCGGCGCGCATGGCACGCACCACCAGGTGCCGGTCGTCGTCTGGCAGCTCACCGGCGCCCTGCCCGGTCACTGTCACCCGGACACCACCCGAGGCGATCTCGGCGGCCACGTCGTCGTAGAGCCCGAGCGCGAGACCCAGCGCGTCGAAGCCTGGGCCCAGGTTGGCGCTGGTCGCCGGGGTGCGGACCCGGACCGGCTCGGCGGTGAAGTTCGTCGGCACGCGCTCATGCTAGGGCCCGGGACCGACGAGTTGGTCCCGCGCCCGCTGCCTGGGACCGCCGAGTTCAGCCGGCGGGGTCCGGGACCGGCTCGACGGCCGGGTCGGTGAGCGACAGCCGACGGGTGGCGATCCGCCAGCCGACCGCGTACACGAGAGTGATCAGACCGCAGCCGGCGAGCACCACCCGTTCGTCGACCGAGTCCACCACCAGGGCCACCGCCAGCTGACTCACCGAGATCGCCAGCGTCGCCAGCATCATGTCGGTGGCGAAGACGCGGCCCCGCAACCGGTCCGGAACTTCCCCCTGGAGGGCGAAGTTCGACATCACCCAGTTGCTGCCACCCGCGAAGTGCGCCACGAAGACCAGCAGCAGCACCAGCGGAAACCATCGCACCACCGAGGTGCCCAGGTAGGACAGGCCGTAGAGCGACATGGACAGCGCGAGCCCGGGCAGCAGCCAGGCCCGGTTGGTCAACACCCGGCGCATCAGGATCGGCCCCACCAACGCTCCCGCGCCGCGTACGGCGAAGAGCAGGCCGGCGCCGAGCGGGCCCACCCCGTACACGCCGGCCAGCAGCGGAAACACTGTCAGCACGCCGTTGCCCAGGCCCACCGCGGACTTGACGGTGACCAGCGCGAGCACCCGGGGGCGGTGGCCGATGTAGCCGAGCGCCTCGCGGACCGCCGACCACGTTCGCTGGGCTGGTTGGTCGGCGTCCCGGGGCGCCTGCAACGGCCGGCGGATCCGGGTGGCGAGGGTCGCGGCAACCGCGAGGCTCGCCGCCGCCACCCAGAAGCAGACGTACGGGCCGGCAGCGGTGCTGAGCACGCCGCCGAGCGAGGCACCGACCACTGTCATGGTGCCCCAGGCCGAACCGGCGACGGCGTTGCCCGCGGCGAGTTCGTGCGGCTCCAGCACGTTGGGCAGCGCGGCCTGGGCGGCCGGCGAGTAGAACGCCTTGGCGACCGCCACCGCGCCGATCGCCACCAGCGCCAGCCACGCCGTTCCGGCGTTGCGCACGCCGAGCAGCAGCAACACGCCCGCGAGCGCGGCCACGTTCGCGGCGATCATGATCTTCCGGCGGTCGAAGCGGTCAGCGATCGTGCCCGTGTACGGAAGCAGCAACGCCACGATGCCGGTGTCCACCGCCAACACCAGTGCGCCCCAGACGCCGCTGCCGGTCAGTTGCGGCAGCAGCACCAGCAGCGGCACCATGACGAACCAGTCGGCGCCGAAGACCACCAACTCGGCGAGGAACAGGTTGCGGAAGCTCCGATTGCCGGTCAGAACCGAGAGGGTGGACGCCACGGAGCGCGACCCTACCTGGTCGGTGTCGGAGCCACACCTGCTCCCAGCAGCGCCGAAACCGTGACGAAGGTGTAACCGCGCGACCGTAACCCGTCGATCATGTCGGTCAGACCCCGCAGCGCGACCAGCCGCCGGCGGGCCCCCACATCGTGGCCGAGCACTATCGTTCCCGGTCGAACCTCGGCCACCATCCGTTGGGCGTGACCGGCCGGATCGTCGGGGAACTGGCGCTCCACCATCTGCAACGACCAGAGCACCAGCCGATAGTCCAGCCGGGCCGCCGCGTGCAGCACCGCCCCGCCCAGGTGGCCGTACGGCGGGCGCAGGAGCGCCGGCGGCACCCCGGTCAGGTCCGTGATCGCGTCGTGGCTGCGGCGCAGGTCGTCGTACGCCTCGGCGGCGTCCAGTTCGGCCAGGTCCCGGTGTTCCCAGCTGTGGTTGCCCACCTCGTGCCCGGCCAGCCGGTCCCGGACGACGTCGGCGTGCCGGCGGACCTGCGCCCCGACCATGAAGAAGGTGGCCGGAACCCGGTGCTGGGCCAGGGTGTCGAGCACCATGGGTGTCCACTGTGGTGCTGGGCCGTCGTCGAAGGTGAGGGCCACCAGGCGTTGGCTGGTCCGCCCGGACCAGACGACCTCCAGCGCGCCGGGGCCGACATCCTGTTGACCGCTACCGAGGGTGGCGCTGGCGGGGCCGCCGGCGATCGGCATCCGGCGATGAGTGATCCACCACGCCTCGGACGTCCCGGCGCCGATGGTCACACCGCCCACCACCAGGAGGCCACGGCGCAGCAGGTCGCGTCGCCCCCACCCGCGCGCGCCCCCGGCCACCTGCCCGCCCCGCTTCACCCACACCCCCCACCTGTCTACGAGGAGTATGCAAGAAGTTACACAAAGTATGGGGTGGTCGAGTCGGAGTGTTTTCGGTCGAATGAACCTGGAACGCCCCCGGCGAACACTCGCCGGGGGCGTTCCGAAACGCGCTGCGACCTACTCGGTCGGCTCCGCCGGAGGCAACGGCGAGGTACGGCTACGCGGCAACCGCAGCACCTCGAACTGGTCCGTACCCTCCACCAACGCGGCCGACGGCGCGGGTCGCCCGGCCGGCTGCTCACCCTCGGCAGCGACCGGGGCGGGCGCGCCGCTCGGCACCGCGACCTGGTTCGGCGCTGGCACCTCGTCGGTCTGCGTCGTGGTCTCCGCCGACCCTCCGGAACGACGCCGTGCACGCCGAGCCCGCAGCGACTCCTTGGTGTGCTCCACCATCGTGTAGAGCGTCGGCACCAGGATCAACGTGAGCAGCGTCGAGCTGAGCAGACCACCGATCACCACGACCGCCAGCGGCTGAGAGATGAAGCCGCCCTCACCGGTCAACCCGAACGCCATCGGCAGCAGCGCGAAGATGGTCGCCACCGCCGTCATCAGGATCGGGCGCAGCCGGCGACGGCCACCTTCGACCACCGCCTCCCGGACCCCCATGCCCTGCGCCCGGTACTGGTTGATCAGGTCGAGCAACACGATCGCGTTGGTCACCACGATGCCGACCAGCATCAGCACACCGATCAGCGCCGGCACGCCGAGCGGCGTCCCGGTGACCAACAGCAGACCGATGGCACCGGTCGCCGCGAACGGGATGGAGATCAGCAGGATGAGCGCCTGGGTGAGGCTGCGGAACGTGGCCACCATGATCAGGAAGACGATGGCGATCGCGGCCAGCACCGCCAGGCCCAGGTCCGCGAAGGCATCCGCCTGATCCGCGCTGACACCACCGATGGTGAAGCTCGCACCCGGCACGTTGATGGCGTCCAGCCGCTTCTGCAACTCCTGGCTGGTAGCGCCCAGGTTCGACCCGGTCGCCGCGCCGGTCACCGACACGCTGCGCTCACCGTCGATGCGGGTGACCTGCTGCGGGCCTTCGCCCTGGGTGACCTGCGCGATGTCGCCCAGCTTGACCGGACCAACAGGCAGCGCCCGCAGCTCCTCCACTGTCATCGGCGGCTGCGTGCCCAACCGCAGCACCACGTTCTGCTGCTGGCCGTCGAGCGCTACCTGACCCAGCGGCGCTCCCCGGAACGCCTGCGACACGAGCTGCCCCACGGCGGCCTCGGTGAGCCCGACCCGACCGGCGGCGACCCGGTCGACCACCACGTCGACCCGCGGCACCCGCGCTGCCAGGCTGGTGGAGACGTCCTCGACGTCCGGGACGCCGTCCATCGCGGCCCGCACCTCCTCGGCGGCCCGGGTCAGCGTCTCCGGGTCGCTGGCCTGGACGATCACCTCAAGCTGGCTGGTCGACGCCTCCTGCCCGCCACCGAAGCTGATCTCACCCACACCGGCGCCGAGCTTGTCGAACTCCTTGCGCAGCACCTCACGCATCTGCTTCGCGTCGGTGTCACCGTCGAGCGCCAGCGACCAGCTGGCGACGTTGTTGCCGCCGCCGCCCGCCCACGGGTTGTCCCCACCGCCGGCTGTCACCTGGTACGTCTCGACACCGTCGGTGCGGGACAGCACCGACTCGACCTGCTTGGCCGCCGCGTCGGTGGCCGCCAGGCCACTGCCGGCCGGCAGTTCCTGGCTCATGTTGAGGGTGTCCTGGCCGGAGTCGTCCAGGAAGTTGGTCTCCAACTTCTGCGCCAGACCGAAGGTGCCGAAGAGCACCAGCAGGCCGAGCCCGACGGTGATCCAACGGGTCGACCGCTTGCGGGTGGCGAACCCGATCACGGGCAGGTACGCCCGCTGCAACGGGCTGCGCAGCTCCTTCTCCTCCGCGGCGTGCCGTACCGCCTCGTCGTCAGCGGTGCCGCCGCGCGGCTTGAGGAACCAGTACGCGAGGACCGGGATCACGGTCAGCGACACCAGCAGCGAGGCGAGCAGAGCCACCGTCACGGTGATCGCGAACGGCGCGAAGAGTTGGCCCACGAACCCGCCGACCAGTGCGATCGGCGCGAACACCGCCACCGTGGTGAGGGTGGACGCGGTCACCGCACCGGCGACCTCCCGGACGCCGGTGATGATGGCGTGCCGTTTCTCCTCGCCGTACTCCAGATGCCGTTTGATGTTCTCCAACACGACGATCGAGTCGTCGACCACCCGACCGACCGCGATGGTCAACGCGCCGAGGGTGAGCAGGTTGAGCGAGTAGTCACCGATCCACAGGGCGATCAGCGCCACCAGCACGGAGAGCGGGATGGAGACCGCGGTGACCACCGTCGAGCGCACCGACAGCAGGAAGACCAGGATGACGATGACCGCCATCACCAGGCCGAGCAGGCCCTCCGTGGTCAGCGACTCGATCGACTTCTCGACGAACGGCGCCTGGTCGAAGACCACTGTCAGCTCCGCGCCGGAGGCGTCCTTCAGGTCGTCGAGCCGGTCCCTGATCTCGTGCGAGATCTCCACGGCGTTGCCGTCCGGCGAGGCGGTGACCGCGATGCCGAGGCTGTCCTTGCCGTTGGTCCGGGTGATCGCCGTGGCCGGCGCGAGCTGCTGCTCGACCGTCGCCACGTCACCGAGGCGAACCGGTGCCGCGGCCGGGGCGACAACGATGCCGCGCAACTCCTCCAGGGTGGCGATCGGCGTGCCGACCTGCACCGGGAGGGCCAACGCGCCGTCGGTCACCGCGCCGGCCGGAACCGCCACGCCGTTGGTCTTCAGCGCCGCGCCGATCGCCGTCGGCTGGATCTTCGCGGCGGCCAGCTTCGCCGGGTCCGGGGTGACCACCACGACGTTGTCGCGGGTGCCGGTCACCTCGACAGTGCGTACCCCCTCGATGCCCTCCAGCTCCGGCAGCACAGTCGCGCGCAGCTTCTCGGCGAGCGCCCGCTCGTCCGCCGCGCCGGCCGCGGCCAGCACCACCGCCGGCAGGTCGTCGGTGCTACCCGCGATGACCTGTGGGTCGACGCCCTCCGGCAGTTGGGCGTCGATCCGGCTCAACGCGGTCTGCATCTTGTTGACCACGTCGTCGAGGTCGGTGCCGAACTCGTAGGTCACCTGGACGGTGGCCGCCCCCTCGCGTGAGGTGGAGGTGACCTGGTCCAGCCCCGGGATGCCCTGGAGGGCGTTCTCGATCGGCTCGGTCACCTGCGACTCGACGATCTCGGGGCCGGCGCCGGGGTAGGGAGCCACGATGAACGCGGCCGGGAACTCGAGCGACGGCAGCAGTTGCTGCTTCAGCGACGGCACGGCGAACACTCCGAACACCGTGGTCACCACCGCGATGAGGGCAATCAGCCCTCGGTTGGCGAGGCTGAATCTGGCGAGCAGCGACATCGGCCTGGCTCACTCCTGAACGAGAATGCGGGCGGGGATACCCGAAAGTGTGCCGGACTCGCATACCTCGGCCCCCGCCGCCCCCGGACCGTCGCGCCGTCCAGCCACCCGCCGTCGGTCACCACCCGGAGGTGACGCGCTCAGGCCAGGTCGAGGGCGCGCGCCGCAGCCAGCGGGTCGTTCGCGATGGTCACCGGCGCCGGCGCGGTGGAAATCGCCCATTCCGGGTCCTTCAGCCCGTGACCGGTCACCGTGCAGACCACAGTGGAACCAGGCGGCACCGCGCCCGCCGCTGCCTGCTGCAACAGGCCGGCCACGCTGGCCGCGCTGCCCAGCTCGACGAAGACCCCCACCTCACGGGCGAGCAGACGGTACGCGGAGAGGATCTCCCGGTCGGTCACCGACGCGATCAGGCCACCGGAGGCGTCCCGGGCGTCCAACGCCTTGGTCCAGCTGGCCGGGTTGCCGATCCGGATCGCGGTGGCGATGGTGGACGGCTCCGGCACCACCTGCCCGGTCACGATCGGGGCCGCCCCGGCGGCCTGGAAGCCGTACATCTTCGGGGTGCGGGTGGTGGCGCCGGCGGCCAGCTCCTCCGCGTATCCCATCCAGTACGCGGAGATGTTGCCGGCGTTGCCGACCGGCAGGCAGTGGATGTCGGGCGCGTCACCGAGCGCCTCGACGATCTCGAAGGCGGCGGTCTTCTGGCCGTGCAGCCGGTCGATGTTCACCGAGTTGACCAACGCGACCGGGTAGTCCTGGGCAAGCTTGGCGGCCGTCGCCAGGCAGTCGTCGAAGTTGCCGTTCACCTGCAGCAACTTCGCGCCGTGCACCAGCGCCTGGGCCAGCTTGCCCAGCGCGATCTTGCCCTGCGGCACCAGCACGGCGCAGGTCAACCCGGCCCGGGCCGCGTACGCCGCGGCGGAGGCGCTGGTGTTGCCGGTGGAGGCGCAGATGATGGCCTTGTTGCCGGCCTCGACCGCCTTGGACACCGCGAGGGTCATCCCCCGGTCCTTGAAGGAGCCGGTCGGGTTGGCGCCCTCCACCTTGAGGTGCACGTCGCAACCGAGCCGCGCGGACAGCACCGGCGCCGGCAACAGCGGGGTGTTGCCCTCGTGCAGCGTGACGACCGGCGTGGCCGCAGTGACCGGCAGCCGATCCCGGTACGCCTCGATCAGACCCCGCCACATGTCGCTCTCCTCGCTTCTACCGCTGCACCCACCCGATATCAGGGCCACCTTGGACCAGCCTGCTGGAGTGGTCAATGGCACACCCCCGCCTACCCACCTGGCGGGACGCGCGAGCCGTTCCGTCGATGATGCAACGACTCAGGCGTCGCCCTCGACCCGCAGCACACTGGTCACCGACCGGACAGTGTCCAGACCGCGCAGCTCGCCGACTGTCGCGGCGAGCGCGGCGTCCGGTGCCACATGCGTGACGATGACCAGCTCGGCGTCGCCGTCGCGGCCCGCTGGCCCGCCCGCCGAGCCCTGCCGCACCGTCGCGATCGACACGTCGTGCCGGGCGAAGACGCCCGCCACCGAGGCCAGCACACCCGGGCGGTCGGCCACGTCGAGGCTCACGTGGTAGCGGGTCAACGCCTCACCCATCGGCCGTACCGCGAGGGCCGCGTACGCGCTCTCGCTGGCCGCACGCACCCCGGCGAGCCGGTTGCGGGACACCGCGACCACGTCACCGAGTACCGCGCTGGCGGTGGGCGCGCCACCGGCGCCCCGACCGTAGAACATCAACTGCCCGGCCGCGTCCGCCTCCACGAAGACCGCGTTGAACGCGTCCCCGACGCTGGCCAGCGGGTGGCTGCGCGGGATCATCGCCGGGTGTACCCGGACGCTGACCGTCTCCCGGCCGGTGGGGTCGACACCCCGGGCCGCGATGCAGAGCAGTTTGATTGTGCAGCCCATCGCCTGGGCGCTGGCCATGTCCGCGGCGGTCACCTCGGTGATGCCCTCGCGGTGCACGTCGGCGGCGCCGACCCGGGTGTGGAACGCCAGCGAGGCGAGGATCGCCGCCTTCGCCGCCGCGTCGAAACCCTCCACGTCGGCGGTCGGATCGGCCTCCGCGTACCCCAGGGAGGTGGCCTCTTCGAGGGCCTCGGCGAAGCCGGCCCCGGTCGCGTCCATCGCGGAGAGGATGAAGTTGGTGGTGCCGTTGACGATGCCGGTGACCCGGTTGATCCGATCGCCGTGCAGCGACTCCCGTAGCGGGCGCAGCAGCGGGATGGCCCCGGCCACTGACGCCTCGTAGTAGAGGTCGCCGCCGCCCTCGGCCGCCGCCTCGTGCAGGGCCACGCCGTCCTCGGCGAGCAGCGCCTTGTTGGCGGTGACCACGCTCTTGCCGGCCCGCAGCGCCTCGACCAGCCAACTCCGGGCCGGTTCGATGCCACCGACCACCTCGATCACCACGTCCACGTCGTCGCGCTTGATCAGGCCAAGCGCGTCGGTGGTGAACAGGTCCTCGTCGACCGGCAGGTCACCCCGGTTGCGGCCGAGCCGGCGGACGGCGATGCCGGCGATCTCCAGCGGAGCGCCGATCCGCGCGGCGAGGTCGGCCGACTGCTCGTGCAGCAGCCGGACCACCTCCTGGCCGACAGTGCCACAGCCGAGCAGCGCCAAGCGCACAGGTGACGTCATCCAACATCCAATGCGAGCAGGTCCTCTTCGGTTTCCCGCCGGACGATCAGGCGCGCCTGGCCGTCGCGCACCGCCACCACCGGTGGCCGGGGCACATGGTTGTAGTTGCTGGCCATGCTTCGGCAGTACGCACCGGTGCCGGGCACTGCTACAAGATCTCCGGGCTGCACGTCGGCGGGCAGGAATTCATCCTTCACCACGATGTCCCCGGACTCACAGTGCTTTCCCACCACGCGGGCGAGCAACGGCTGCGCGGTCGACGCCCGCGAGGCCAGCGTCGCCGAGTAGGTCGCGTCGTAGAGGGCGGTGCGGATGTTGTCACTCATCCCGCCGTCGACGCTGACGTACGTCCGGAGGCCGTCGAGGTCCTTCACCGTGCCGACCTCGTAGAGGGTGAACACGGCCGGCCCGACGATGGCCCGGCCCGGCTCGATCGACAGGCGCGGCACCGCCAGGTTCTCCGCGGCGCACTCCGAATCGACGATCCTCCGAAGCCGCTTGGCCAGATCCTGCGGGGTCGCCGGGTCGTCCTGGGTGGTGTACGCGATGCCGAAGCCGCCGCCCAGGTCCAGCTCGGGCAGCTCCACCCCGCGCGCGTCGCGGATCTGCGCCTGAAGGGCGAGCACCCGCCGGGCCGAGACCTCGAAGCCGCTGGCGTCGAAGATCTGCGAGCCGATGTGCGAGTGCAGGCCGCGCAGCTCCAGCATACCCTCGTCGAGGATCTTGAAGGCGGCGTTCGCGGCGGCGCCGCCGGCCAACGAGAAGCCGAACTTCTGGTCCTCGTGGGCGGTGGCGATGAACTCGTGGGTGTGCGCCTCGACGCCCACGGTGACCCGGACCAGCACCCGGGGCCGGACCCCGCGCTCGCGGGCCAGCGCGGTGAGCCGGTCGATCTCGGTGAACGAGTCGACGATGATCCGGCCCACGCCCGCGTCCAACGCCCGGCCCAGCTCGGCGACCGACTTGTTGTTGCCGTGGAAGCCGATCCGCTCCGGCGGCATCCCGGCCGACAGCGCGGTGGCCAGCTCGCCACCGGTGCAGACGTCCAGGTGCAGCCCCTCCTCGGCGATCATCCGGACCACCGCCCGGCAGAGGAACGCCTTGCCCGCGTAGAACACGTCCTCGGTCGGGAAGGCCGCCCGGAAGTCGCGGCAGCGCGAACGCAGGTCGGCCTCGTCGAGGACGTACACCGGGGTGCCGAACTCGGCCGCGATGTCGCTGACGCTCAGGCCCGCGACGGCGACCGCGCCGTCCGGGCCGCGCGTCACGCTGCGCGGCCACAGCGCCGGCACGAGGGCGTTGACGTCGGCCGGGGTACGCAGCCAGGCCGGGCCCTGGTTGCTGATGTCCGCGTGCAGCGCACCGGCCTCGTGAGCCCTCATGTCACATCCTCTCGGGTGCGGAGACGCCGAGCAGGTAGAGGCCGTTGGCGATCACCGTGCGGGTGGCGTTGTTGAGCCAGAGCCGAGCGCGGTGCAGGTCGGTGATCTCCTCGTCGCCCAGCGGCAGCACCCGGCAGTTGTCGTAGAACCGGTGGTAGGAGGCGGCGACGCTCTCCTCCAGGTAACGGGCCACCCGGTGCGGCTCCCGCAGCTCGGCGGCCGTCGCCACCACCGCTGGGAACTGGGCGAGCGCCTTGAGCAGCTCGTTCTCCTTCTCGTGGTCGAGCAGCTCGGGGCGGAACGCGTCGGCGTCACCCGGGACCAGCCCGACCTCGGCGGCGTTGCGGGCCACGCCCGCCGTCCGGGCTGCCACGTACTGCACGTAGTAGACCGGGTTGTCGCGGGTCGCCCGGGTCCACAGCTCGATGTCGATGTCGATCGGGGAGTCGCTGGAGTAGCGGGCCAACGCGTACCGGGCGGCGTCCACCCCGATCGCGTCGACCAGGTCCTCCAGGGTGATCACGGTGCCGGCCCGCTTGCTCATCCGCATCGGCGCGCCGTCGCGCAGCAGGTTGACCAGCTGCCCGATGAGGATCTCCAGGTTGCGCTCCGGGTCGTCGCCGAAGCAGGCGGACATCGCCTTCATCCGGCCGATGTAGCCGTGGTGGTCGGCGCCCAGCATGATCACGACCCGCTCGAAGCCGCGCTCGCGCTTGTCCAGGTAGTAGGCGCAGTCCGCGGCGAAGTACGTCCACTCGCCGTTGGACTTGCGCAGCACCCGGTCCTTGTCGTCGCCGAAGTCGGTGGTGCGCAGCCAGGTGGCGCCCTCGGACTCGTAGAGGTGCCCCTGCTCGCGCAGCCGGTTCAACGCCAGGTCCAGCTCACCCCGGTCGTGCAGGTCCTTCTCGTTGAAGTAGGTGTCGAACTCCACCCCGAAGTCGCGCAACGAGGTGCGGATCTCGTCGAACATCAGCGCGACGCCCTCGACCCGGAAGACCTCCTGGGCGGCGTCGTCGTCGAGCGAGCGCACCTCCGGCCGGCGGGCCTGCACCTCGGCGGCGATCTCGGCGATGTACGCCCCGCCGTAGCCGTCCTCCGGCGCCGCCTCGCCCTTGGCGGCGGCGAGCAGCGACCGGGCGAACCTGTCGATCTGCGAACCGGCGTCGTTGAAGTAGTACTCGGTGCCGACGTCGGCGCCGGTGGCCCGCAGCAGCCGGCTCAGCGCGTCACCGACGGCAGCCCAACGGACCCCGCCGATGTGCACCGGCCCGGTCGGGTTGGCCGAGACGAACTCCAGGTTGATCTTCTCGCCGGCGAGCCGGTCGCTGCGGCCGTACTCCGCGCCGGTCTCGACGATCACCCGCGCGAGCTGACCGGCCGCGGCGGCGTCGAGCCGGATGTTCAAAAAGCCCGGCCCGGCGATTTCCACCGATTTGACCCCCGCCGCCCGACCCAGCTCATCGGCCAGGGCCGTCGCCAGCTCCCGGGGCGGGACGCCCACCTTCTTGCTCAACTGCAGCGCGAGCGTCGAGGCGTAGTCGCCGTGCTCGGGGTTGCGCGGTCGCTCCACCACCGTGCTCGCCGGCAACGCGGCGCGGTCCAGCCCACGCTGCTCGAAGACGGCGTGGGCGGCGGCAAGGACGACCGAGGCTAGTTCTGCAGGAGTCACCCAACCATGTTATCGGGGGTAGACTCGGGCACTCGGCGGCTCCCCTGCGCGTCATCCGGCCCGCCACTCCCCTGACCGACCGACTTGACGAGGCACGATGAGCATCAGCACCCCGGGTGGCCCTGAGCGCCGCCCGACCGTGGTCAGCACCGGCAAGAAGCCGGCTGCGGGCCGGCCGGCGTCCGGCGCCAAGGCCGGTTCCGGCAAGCCGACGGGCTCCCCCCGGGCCGGGGGCAAGGGCCCGCGCAAGCCGGTCACCCCGGTCAAGGTGAGCCAGGGCCGCGCGTGGGGGCCGATCGCGCTCTTCGTCGCGGTCGGCGTGCTCGCGGCCGGCATCATCGGCTACGGCGCCTGGGCGTCGTTCCAGGGCTCCAAGCCGTGGGACAAGCGCGCCAACGCCATCGACGGCATCGTCAACATCCGCAAGACCGACAAGGCGAGCCTCGACTACGAGTCGCACAAGTCGGGCCCGCTGACCTACAAGTACTCACCGCCGGTGGGCGGGGTGCACAACGCCGCCTGGCAGAACTGCATGGGCGACGTGTACGACGCCCCGATCGCCAGCGAGCACGCGGTGCACAGCCTGGAGCACGGCGCGGTGTGGATCACCTACCGCCCGGACCTGCCCAAGGACCAGGTCGACAAGCTCGCCGGCAAGGTGCGCGGCGTCGAGAAGATGCTGATGAGCCCGTACGAGGGCCTGGACAAGCCGATCTCGCTGCAGGCCTGGGGCTACCAACTCAAGGTCGACAACGCCGACGACTCGCGGATCGACGAGTTCATCAAGGACCTGCGGGTGAACGCCTCCGTGGAGGGCCCGACGGCGCTCTGCAACACCGGCATCACCGCCACCGGCACCACGCCGCGTGAACTCCAGCAACAGCAGCAGCCCACCCAGTAAGGACGGCAATGACCGCTCCGGCAACCACCGACA
Source organism: Micromonospora sp. NPDC048986 (assembly GCF_040649335.1). Taxonomy (NCBI): domain Bacteria; kingdom Bacillati; phylum Actinomycetota; class Actinomycetes; order Micromonosporales; family Micromonosporaceae; genus Micromonospora; species Micromonospora sp. NPDC048986. The sequence goes on along the minus strand of NZ_JBEZFJ010000009.1, from coordinate 70,221 downwards.
GCGAGTACGACGAGATCCCGGCCGCCCCGGACGAGGGCGGCCGGGCCCCGGCGTCGCGCTACGGCGTGCTGGCGCTCGCCATCATGCTGGTGGTGGGGCTCCTCCTCGGGTACGCGGGCGGTCTGCTCACCCCGCGGCTCACCCGACCCGGTGACGCCTCGGTCGAGGCGGGCTTCGCCCGGGACATGACGACCCACCACGCGCAGGCGGTGGAGATGAGCCTGATCGCGTACCGGTCGGCGACCCTCCCCGAGGTGCGGCAGATCGCCGTGGACATCGCCACCGGGCAGCAGGGCGAGATCGGCGCGATGCAGACCTGGCTGCGCGAGTGGGGCCTCAGCCCGACCGGGTCGAACCCACCGATGTCGTGGATGTCCGACGGGGCCACCGTCAAGGACGGCCTGATGCCGGGCATGGCCACGCCGCAACAGATGACCGCCCTGCGCGACGCCCAGGGCATCGAGGTCGACAGGCAGTTCCTGACCCTGATGTACAACCACCACCTCGGCGGCATCCACATGATCGACGCGGCGCTCGGCGCGACAGACAACGCCGAGGTGGTGCGGGTGGCGAACACCATGAAAGCCACCCAGCAGACCGAACTGAACAACCTCCGGCAGCTCCAGGCGCAGGCCAAGGGCTGACCGACCGGACGGCGCACCCGGCCCGCGTAACCGCCCATCCGTGGCGGTGACGCGGGCCGCACCATGTCACCACCAGCGCCTCCCGGCCCCGACCTGACCCCGACCCGACCTGACCCCGACCTGGCTTAGCCCCGATCTGCCTTAGCCCCGACCCGGCCTGGCGCGGCCCCAGCCCGGCCCCGGCTCGGCTCGGCCCCAGCCCGGCCCCGGCTCGGCTCGGCCCCAGGCCTTGATCGACTCGACTTTCAGAAAACCGCGCCGTCCTCGCAACCGGGACACCCCGACCTTCAGGAACCCGAGTCGACCATGGTGGCCGCCCACGTCGTGTATGACCTGAACACCCCTCTCGTCCCTTGTGGGCGTTTTGCGTGGCACAGGCGATTACGTTGCTTAGAGAGTTTTCTCCCCACATATCGTGACCAGTTGCGATTCGGGCTCGTTGCCCAAGACGTGGGGGTTGCACTCAGAGACGCACGGCGTTCGGTCACCAGTTGGTGCCGACGCCACACCATCGGTGGTGACGGGGCGGTGGCAGCCGTCCGTCGCGGACAGCGGCAGGGCGAGCCGGGAATGCTCAGCCGCGAACAGGAACTCGAGTTGATCGACACGCTGCGGGGCGTCCATCCCGACGAGTTCGGCCTGGACGAGGAGTTGTGGACACGGCAGAGCCTCACCACGCTCATCCAACGGCGTTTCGAGCTGCCGCTGGACACTGGCGCGGTCGGGGCGTACCTGCGGGCCTGGGGGTTGGGTCCGCGGGAGCCGCGCGAGCGGGCCTGCGGGCTCTGCGTCAGCGCGGTCGAGCGTTGGGTCCGCAGCGAGTACCCGGGGATCACCCGGGCCGCCCAGGAGCACCTCGCGGAGGTCTACTGGATCGGCCGGGTCCGGCTGCGCGGCACGATGCCGGCCGCCGACGTGATCTCCGCTGTCTCGTCCCGCGGTCGGGTGCGCTTCATGATCACTACGCCGACGGTGGACCCGCCGCTCCCCCGCGACTTCGTGCTGCGGCTCAGTGGCGAGGAGCAGCGCACCGTCCACCTGATCGTGGACGGCTCCTGGCCGCGCAACGAGTGGCCGCGCCGGCTCCCTCGACGAATCGTCCTGCACCCGCTGCCCAGTTGCGGGCGGGCGGTAGCCGCCTGAGCACCGGGTGGGCCGGTCCGACACGATCGGCCCACCCGATACCGATTCGGCGTACGCAGGGGAGGTTTGCTAGTCTTCTCCAGTCGCTGAGCCCCCGTAGCTCAGGGGATAGAGCACCGCCCTCCGGAGGCGGGGGCGCAGGTTCGAATCCTGCCGGGGGCACCAAGATTGACCAGCACGACAGGCTCCTGACCAGAAATTCGGTCAGGGGCCTTCATCGTTGTGGCGGAGCACAGGCCAGAATGTCGATCATGCTGTTTCTCGGTTTGCTCCTCGCCGCGCTGGGTGGGGCGGTCATGGCGACAGTCCTCACCGTCCGCGGGTTCCGCGCGATGTTCAGGAAGAGCGAACGGTCGGGTCGCCTGCGCACTGCGGCGCTGCTCCTCGGCGCGGGTGCCGTCGCGGTGTACGCATGGGGTCTGCTCCACCTCGGTTACGCGGTGATGCAGGCCGAGGACGGTGGCGCCGGATCCGCCCCGGTCGGGCCCTGTCGCCAGGCCGGGCCACAGGTGGCGAGCCTGGTCGTCGGTTACGACGTCAGCTTGCTACCGCTGCACTTCGAGTGCCGCCTCAGCGGTGGCGGCGCCTACGTGACCTCGTCCGTGCCCGGGTACGTCACCCCGGCCACTGTTGGCCTCGGTCTGGTCGCCGCCACCTGCGGAGTCCTCGCGCGCTCGACGGCACGCCGCGTCCAATCACCGGTGGCGTGAATGGCGGTCGTCAGGTGCCGACGTACGCCGCCAGGTGCTCGCCGGTGAGGGTGGAGCGGGCGGTGACAAGGTCTGTGGGCGTGCCCTCGAAGACGATCCGCCCACCGTCGTGGCCCGCGCCGGGGCCGATATCGATGATCCAGTCGGCGTGCGCCATGACCGCCTGGTGGTGCTCGATGACGATCACCGACTTGCCGGAGTCGACAAGGCGGTCGAGCAGGCCGAGCAGTTGCTCGACGTCGGCCAGGTGCAGGCCGGTGGTCGGCTCGTCGAGGACGTAGACGCCGCCCTTCTCAGCCATGTGGGTGGCCAGCTTGAGCCGTTGCCGCTCCCCGCCGGAGAGAGTCGTGAGCGGCTGCCCGAGGCTCAGATAGCCGAGCCCGACGTCGGCGAGCCGGTCGAGGATGGCGTGCGCCGCGGGCGTGCGCGCCTCACCGGCGCCGAAGAACTTCTCGGCCTCCGTCACCGACATGGCGAGCACCTCGCTGATGTCGCGACCACCGAAACGGTATTCCAGCACCGATGCCTGGAACCGCTTGCCCTCGCAGTCCTCGCAGGGGGCGGCGACGCCCGCCATCATCCCCAGGTCGGTGTAGATGACACCAGCGCCGTTGCAGCTCGGGCAGGCACCCTCGGAGTTGGCGCTGAACAGCGCCGGCTTCACCCCGTTGGCCTTCGCGAACGCCTTGCGGATCGGGTCGAGCAACCCGGTGTACGTGGCCGGGTTGCTGCGCCGTGAGCCGCGGATCGCGCCCTGGTCGATGGAGACCACGCCCGCGCCGGCCGGTATCGAGGAGTGCACGAGCGAACTCTTGCCGGAGCCGGCGACGCCGGTCACGACGACGAGCACCCCGAGGGGTACGTCGACGTTGACGTCCTGGAGGTTGTTGGCGGTGGCGCCCCGGATCTCCAGTTTGCCGGTGGGTGTCCGCACCGTCGCTTTGAGGGCCGCCCGGTCGTCGAGGTGGCGGCCGGTGATGGTGCCGCTGGCCCGCAGACCTTCCACTGTGCCCTCGTAGCAGACGGTCCCGCCCTCGGTGCCGGCGCCGGGCCCGAGGTCGACGACGTGGTCGGCGATGGCGATGGCCTCCGGCTTGTGCTCCACCACCAGGACCGTGTTGCCCTTGTCGCGCAGCTGGAGCAGCAGCTCGTTCATCCGTTGGATGTCGTGCGGGTGCAGGCCGATCGTCGGCTCGTCGAAGACGTAGGTGACATCGGTGAGCGAGGAGCCGAGGTGGCGGATCATCTTGGTGCGCTGCGCCTCACCGCCGGAGAGGGTGCCCGACGGTCGATCGAGCGACAGGTAGCCCAGCCCGATCTCCTCGAACGAGTCGAGGAGGTGTTGCAGACCGGCCAGCAGCGGGGCCACCGACGGGTCTTCGATCCCGCGTACCCAGGCAGCCAGGTCGCTGATCTGCATCGCGCACACGTCGGCGATGTTCAGGCCCTTGATCTTCGACGACAGGGCCTCCTTGCTGAGCCGGGTGCCGGCACACTCGGGGCAGGTCGTGAAGGTCACCGCGCGCTCCACGAAGGCGCGGATGTGCGGCTGCAACGCGTCGATGTCCTTGGCGAGGAAGGACTTCTGGATCGACGGGATCAGGCCCGCGTACGTCAGGTTGATCCCATCGACCTTGATCTTGGTTGGCTCCCGGTGGAGCAGGTCGTGCAGCTCCCGCTTGGTGAACTTGGCGATCGGCTTGTCCGGGTCGAAGTAGCCACAGCCCCGGAAGATCCGGCCGAACCAGCCCTCCATGCTGTAACCCGGAATGGTGATCGCGCCCTCGTTGAGCGAGAGGTTGTCGTCGTAGAGCGCCGACAGGTCGATGTCGGTCACCGCCCCCCTGCCCTCGCACCGCGGGCACATGCCGCCGAGACGGTTGAAGGTCGCCTTCTCGGTCTTCGTCCTGCCGACTCCGCGATCGACAGTGATAGCCCCGGTCGCCTTCACCGAGGGAACGTTGAAGGAGTACGCGTTGGGCGGGCCGATGTGCGGCTGCCCGAGCCGGCTGAACAGGATGCGCAACATCGCGTTGGCGTCGGTGGCGGTGCCGACTGTGGAGCGGGAGTTGGCGCCCATCCGCTCCTGGTCCACGATGATCGCAGTGGTCAGGCCATCCAGCAGGTCAACCTCGGGCCGCGCCAACGTCGGCATGAAACCCTGCACGAAGGTGCTGTAGGTCTCGTTGATCATCCGCTGCGACTCGGCAGCGATGGTGCCGAACACCAGCGAGCTCTTGCCGGAGCCGGAGACACCTGTGAACACCGTCAGCCGCCGCTTCGGGATCTCGACGCTGACGTCCTTGAGATTGTTCACCCGCGCGCCCTGCACCCGGATCAGGTCGTGGCTGTCGGCGACGTGCGGCGCGGACGGCTGGCTGGCCGTGCTCATCGTCTCTCCATCTGTCGGGCGCGCGGGACTCAGCGCACTTCCTGAATGCGGACCATATTGCCCGCCGGGTCCCGGAAGGCACAGTCGCGCACGCCGTACGGCTGCTCGGTCGGCTCCTGGACGACCTCGGCGTCGCTCGCCTCCAACTTGGCGAAGGTGGCGTCGAGGTCGGTGGTGGCGAGGTTGACGCCGAAGTAGCTGCCCTTGGCCATCAACTCAAGGATGGTCTGCCGCTCGTCGTCGGTGATGCCGGGGTTGGCGGCCGGCGGGTGCAGGACGATGGCGGTGCTGGGTTGGCCGACCGGCCCGACCGTGATCCACCGCATCCCCTCGTACCCGACGTCGAGGCGGACCTCGAAACCGAGGATGTCGCGGTAGAAGACCAGCGAGGCCTCCGGGTCGGTGTGCGGCAGGAAACTCGAATGAATGGTGATGTCCATGCTGGTCACGCTAGTTGCGCCTCGGTGACCTGCGCTTCTCGATTCCTGACCGGTCTGGTCACCTGCTTCGACACGCACGACGGCATCCCCGCCGTGGTTTGCGCCGCCTGCCGCCGGTAGACGCTGGGTGGCACGCCCACCAGCTCGGTGAAGCGGGTGCTGAAGGTGCCCAACGACGAACAACCGACAGCGAAACAGACGTCGGTAACGCTCAGGTCACCACGGCGCAGCAGGGCCATCGCCCGCTCGATCCGTCGGGTCATCAGGTAGCTGTACGGAGATTCGCCATAGGCGAGCCGGAACTCGCGGCTGAGGTGCCCGGCCGACATGTGCGCGCCGCGGGCGAGCGCCTCGACGTCCAGCGGAGACGCGTACTCCCTGTCGATCCGGTCGCGGACCCGGCGCAGCCGCGCCAGGTCGGCCAGTCGCTGGGTCGCGTCGGCTTTGCTGCTCACCTGCGAAATCGTGCCACAACCCACCGACATCGACCGCTCGCCGGGCGCGAGCTGAGGCCGACGGGCCTGGTCAGCCGGCCTCGCGGCGGGCGCGGGCCCGGCGCTTCCCCTCGTGCATGGCCTGCACCCGGGCCACCGGGATGGTCCGCCCCTCGGCGACCAGATCGGCGGGGAGCTGTTGGGGTGCCGGCATCAGCGCGGCCCACGGGTCGCCGTCGGCGAGCAGTGCTGGCGCGGTCCGGATGGTGAAGTCGGCGGGGGTCACCTCGGTCAGCTCCGCCCAGTCGACAGGGAAGGAGACCGGCATCCCCGGGCGCAGCCGGGGGCTGTACGCGGCGGCCACTGTCGCCCCACCCGCCCGGGTGGCGTCCACGAAGACCCGGCCACCCCGGTCCTCCTTGATGTAGGCAGTGGTGGCCAGCGCCGGGTCGAGCCGCTCGGCGCGGACGGCGAGTGCCCGGGTGGCGGCGGCCAGCTCCTCGGCCGTTGGTTCGTCGGTCACCGGAACGAAGACGTGCACGCCCTTGGCGCCGCTGGTCTTGACGGCGCCGGCCAGACCGGCGTCGGCGAGCGCCTGACGGACCAGCAGGGCGGCGTCGACGGCCGCGCGGAACCCGTCGCCGTCCGGCGGGTCCAGGTCGAGGATCAGGTGGGTCGGGCGGTGCAGATCCGCCACGGTGGCCAACGTCGGGTGGTACTCCACCGCCCGCTGGTTGGCGAACCAGAGCAGGGTGCGGCGGTCGTCGCAGAGGGCGTACGAGATCTCCCGGTGTGACGCCTCGGCCCAGACCGGTGCCCGGCGGATCCAGTCCGGGGTGTAGCGGGGCAGGTTCTTCTGCATGAACGGCGGCTGGCCGGGGCGGACCCTGATCACCGACAGCGGCCGGCCCCGCAGCTGCGGAAGGATTCGGTCCCGGACCGCGTCGAGGTAGTCGACCAGGTCACGCTTTGTCGCGCCGTCGCGGTCGGACAGCGGCTGGTCCAGGTTGGTCAGGGCCACGCCGTCCCGGGTCTCGTCAGCCTCGCTCACCCGACCACCCTCCCGGCCTGGATGCCGTCGGTCAACCGGACGCGGCGCTTCGGTACGGATCGATTCCGGCGCTCACCCCGGCCGGGCCAGACGGATCGGCGGCCGACGACGGCCGGGCCGGGCGTCGGGGCAGTGTGGTCAGCGCCACCAGCCACGCGGCGAGCACCAGACCGGCGGCCACGGCGAACGCGGTCCGGTAGCCGCCGGCGAGCGCGGCGGTCTCGGCCCGGCCGGCGGCCCTCAGCGCGTCGCTGCGGGCGGCGGCCAGGGTGGCCAGCGCGGCCAGGCCGACCGCTCCGCCGACCTGTTGGGTGGTGTTGGCAAGGCCCGAGGCGAGCCCGGCGTCGGTGTCGGTCGCGCCGGCCATGGCCACTGTGGTGACCGCCGGCAGGGTCAGGCCGCCGGCCACCCCGAAGATCAACATCGCGGGGAGTACGTCAGCGACGTAGACCCCGTCGGCGGGCAGCCGGGCGAGCAGGAGGAAGCCGACGGTCGCCACGCCGAGCCCGACCAGCAGAACCATCCGGGCGCCGAAGCGGGCGATCAGCCGACCGGCCAGGCCGAGCGAGACCACGGCGATCACGACAGGGGTGGGCAGGAAGGCCCAGCCGGTCGCGGCGGCGTCCAGCCCCAGCACCAGTTGCAGCTCCACGGCGAGCAGGAACTGGAATCCGAAGTACGCGCAGACCATGATGAACTGCACGGCGTTCGCCGCCACCAGGCCCGGGACGCGCAGCACCCGGGACGGCACCAGCGGGGTCGCCGCCACCCGCTGGCGCAGCGCGAACCCGGCGAGCAGCAGCGCCGCGAGGGCCACCGCGCCGAGCGTCCGGGGGTGGGTCCAGCCGTGCTCGCCGGTGCCGACGATGCCCAGCACGGCGGCCATCAGACCGGCGGTGGCGAGCAGCGCGCCGGGCACGTCCAGGCCGGCGCGCAGGCCGATCCCTCGTTCGGCCGGGAGTCGGCGGAGGGCCGCGACGAGGATGGCCGCCCCGATCGGCACATTGACCAGGAAGATCGTCCGCCACCCGGCGGCCTGGGTGAGCACCCCTCCGGCGACGGTCCCGACCGACGCGCCGGCCGCGCCGGTGAAGCTGAAGACGGCGATGGCGCGGGCCCGCTCGGCCGGTTCCGGGTAGAGCCGGACGATCATGCCGAGGCTGACCGCCATGGCCAACGCACCGCCGACACCCTGCCCGAACCGCGCGCCCACCAGCACTGCCGGCCCGGTGGCGACAGCGCAGGCCAGCGAGGCCGCTGTGAACAGCGTGACCCCGGCCAGGAAGACCCCGCGCCGGCCCAGCAGGTCACCGAGCCGGCCGGCGAGCAGCAGCAGCCCGCCGAACGCGACAAGGTAGGCGTTCACCACCCAGGCCAGGCCGGCGGCGCTGAAGCCCAGGTCGCGTTGGATGGCGGGCAGCGCCACAGCGACGACTGTGCCATCCAGGATGATCATCAGGCTGCCGGCGCAGAGCACCAGCAACGCCGGCCAACGGGATGGGACGACACGCTCCACGAATCCTCCTTGGTGCACGGTTTGTTACCGAGGTCATCGTCTGTGACCATGAGGCGGAGCGGAAGGAGGCACTTTGATGTCCCAGAGGAACAGCGATGTGTCCGCGCTGGTCGAGGCCGAGCTGACCTGCTCGGCCGGGAACGTGCCGTTCACCCCCGGTCAGGCTCGGGCGTGCACCGTCCGCGAGGTGCTCGACCGGGTCGGCGGCAAGTGGAGCATCGGCATCCTGGTGGCCGCCTCGCACGGGCCGGTGCGCTTCACCGAGCTGGAGCGGCACATCGAGGGGATCAGCCGCCGGATGCTCACGCTGACCCTGCGCAACCTGGAGCGGGACGGCCTGCTGCACCGCACTGTCTACCCGACCGTCCCGCCCAAGGTCGAGTACACCGCCACCCCGATGGCGCTGGAGCTCTACGAGTCGCTGGTGGCGCTGACCAGCTGGGCCGAGCGGCACCGGCGGGCCATCGCCGAGGCCCGGACCAGGTACGACACCCAGCACACCCGATAAACCGCCCCGGCGGTGTGGTGAACGCCACCGCTTCTATCTGACCGATCGGTCAGGGTCTGACCGATCGGTCAGGCATGCTGGTCTGCGGGAGGTGGACCGGCATGGTCAGAGCGGTACCCGACACGCACGGCGAGATCCTCGCCGCCGCGGCGCGGCAGTTCACTGTGAGCGGCTACCGGGGCACCTCCCTGCAGGACATCGCCCGGGAGGTCGGCTGTTCCAAGGCCACGGTGCTCTACCACTTCGCCAACAAGGAAGCCCTGCTCGCCGAACTGATGGCACCCGCGATCGCTGTGCTCCGCAACCTCGACGACCAGCTCAACGGCCTGACCGGAGCGGCCGCCCAGGAGGTCGCCGCACAGGGCTTCGTCGACCTCGCGGTCCGGTTCCGGCAGGAGATCGCGGTACTGCGCGGCGAGTTCCCGGAGCTGCTGTGCCAGCCGGCCTTCGCGCACATCCAGGAGATCTCCGACCGGCTGCGGGACGCGTTGGCCGGGCACTCCGACCGGCCGGGCGCCCGGATCGCCGCGCTGGTCCTGCTCGCCGGCATCTCCGAGGCATGCGCCGAGTTCGCCGACATCCCCGACGACGAACTGCGCCTCGGCCTGCTCACCCTCGCCCGGCGGGCCGTCGAACCCGTCGACGCTCCACTGCCCCATCCACCCACGACCGAGGACAAGGACTCCTGATGGCCACCCTGCTCTACCGGCTCGGCCGGGGCGCGTTGCGCCGGCGACGGCTCGTCGTCGCGCTCTGGCTCGTCGTACTCGTCGTCGCCGGCCTGGCCGCGGCGACCCTGCGCGGCCCGACGGCGAGCAACTTCACCATGCCCGGCACCGAAAGCCAGCGCGCGCTCGACCTGCTGGCCGACCAGTTCCCCGCGGCCAGCGGCGCCACCGGCACCATCGCGGTCAAGGCGCCCGCCGACGGCCAACTGGCCACCCCGCAGGGTCAGGCAGTGGTGCAGGAGCTCGTCCAGCAGGCCTCGGCACTGCCCGGCGTGGTCGGCGCGGTCAACCCGCTCCAGGTCGGCGCGGTCTCACCCAACGGCCGGTACGCGCTGGTCCAGGTCCAGTTCGCCACTGGCGGGGACGACGTGACCGACGAACAGCGCACCGCGTACGAGCAGGTTGGCGCGGCGGCCAAGGCGCAGGGCTGGCAGGTCGCCCCCGGCGGTGAGGTGCTCGGCGGCGAGCCGGAGATCGGCTCCACCGAGGCGCTCGGCGTGCTTGTCGCCGCGATCGTCCTGATCATCACGTTCGGGTCCCTGGTGGCCGCCGGCATGACGATGCTCAACGCGCTCATCGGCGTGGGCGCCGGCATGGCCGGACTGTTCGCGCTGAGCGGCGCCGTCCAGCTCACCAGCACCGCGCCGATCCTGGCGCTGATGCTCGGTCTCGCTGTCGGCATCGATTACTCACTCTTCATCACCTCCCGACACCGGCAGAACCTGCTCGACGGCCTGTCCCCGGAGGAGGCGGTCGGCCGGGCCGTGGGTACCGCCGGCTCGGCAGTGGTCTTCGCCGGCGCCACAGTGGTCATCGCCCTGGCCGGGCTCGCCGTGGTCGACATCCCGTTCCTCACCGTGATGGGTCTCGCCGCCGCCGGCACGGTCACCGTCGCCGTGCTGGTCGCCATCACCCTCCAGCCGGCACTGCTCGGCTTCGCCGGTCGCCGGGTGCTCCCCCGCCGGCTGCGCGCCGTTCCCACCGACGGCACCGTCGCTGACGAGGACGACTCGGACGTCACCGACCGGCCCGCCGCGGCCACGACCACGACCGAGGAGCGCAACCGGTTCGGTTTCCGCTGGGCGCGACTGGTCACCAGGTTCCGCGTACCGGTCATCCTGGTCGGCCTGCTCGGCCTGGGGCTGCTCGCGCTGCCCACGCCGGACATGCGGCTGGCCCTGCCGGGCGCAGCGACGGCCGCCGTCGGCTCACCCGCCCGGGTGGCGAACGACCTGACCGTCGAGGGCTTCGGGGCTGGCTTCACCGGCCGGCTCGCGGTGGTGGTCGCCGGTGACACGCCACAGGCCACCTCGGCCGCCGTGCCGCAGGTCACCGCACTGCTCCAGCGCACCGAGAACGTCCTCGCGGTGGCGCCGCCCCAGCTCAGTCCGGACGGCCGGACCGCGCTGCTCGGCGTGGTCCCGAAGACCGGCCCGACCGACGAGGCCACCGAGACCCTGGTGCACGACATCCGTGGCGCGGTGAGCGGAATCCCCGACGCGGACGTGCTGCTCACCGGCGTCACCGCCATCGGCATCGACGTATCCGAGAAGCTCTCCGACGCGCTACCGATCTACCTGCTGCTGGTGGTCGGCCTCTCGGTGCTGCTGCTGATGCTGGTGTTCCGTTCGCTGCTGGTGCCGGTCAAGGCAGCGCTGGGCTTCCTGCTCACCGTCGCCGCCACGTTCGGCATCACGGTGGCCGTCTTCCAGCAGGGACACCTCGCCGACCTCGTCGGCCTGGACACGCCCGGCCCGCTGATCAGCTTCCTGCCGATCCTGCTCATCGGCATCCTGTTCGGGCTCGCCATGGACTACGAGGTGTTCCTGGTCTCCCGGATGCGGGAGGACTTCGTCCACGGTGAGACCGCCCGACAGGCCACCATCAGCGGTATGGGGCACGGCGCACGGGTGGTCACGGCCGCCGCGCTGATCATGATCTCGGTCTTCGGGGGCTTCGTCTTCCTGGAGGACCCGGTGATCAAGTCGATGGGCTTCGCGCTCGCCATCGGCGTCGCCATCGACGCGTTCGTGGTCCGGATGACAATCGTCCCGGCGGTGATGTCGCTGCTCGGCGACCGCGCCTGGTGGCTGCCGCGCTGGCTCAACCGCGCCCTGCCCAACGTGGACATCGAAGGCGAGGGCCTGCGGACCCACCTCGAAGAGCGCACCCCCACCCACGTCTGACCCGCACCACCCCGTCGATCATGGAGTTGTGGTGCCCGTCGTGCCCCGATCAGAGGCCTTCGTCCAGCACCACAACTCCATGATCGACGCCATCAGGCACCGCGTCAGACGCCGGCCGGGTAGGTCTCCATCTCGCCGGGGACCGCTGGCACCGGTAGTGGGTGCAGGGCCGTCGTGTCGTCGCACCAGATGAAGGCGTCATAGCGGTCGCCGAGCCGGGTGGGCACGTAGTTGCCCCAGGACTCGAACGACGGGTCGTAGACGACCCCGATCGCCCGGTGGTCCACGGTCTCGGTGACCCAGCCCGGCTGGTCGTCACCGCCGAAGATCAGCACCGCCCGCTCCGGCATCAGCTCGTGCAACCGCCGCTCGATCGAGCCCTCCCGAGCCGGGGGCACCACCATCGCCTCGGGCGGCGAACCCCAGCGCGGTGCGGCGATCACGGTGCCCCGGTAGCTGCCGAAGCCGACCAGGGCCACCGTGTCCTCGCCGTGCCGCTCCCGGGCCAACTGACCAATGTTGACCATCCCGTCGGCGGCCATGTCGGTGGCCCGTGCATCCCCGACGTGCGTGTTGTGCGCCCAGACGACGCCCCGGGCGTCGGGGCCGTAGCGGTCCAACAGCCGGTCCAGGGTGTCCTGCATGTGGGTGTCGCGGATGTTCCACGAGTCCGGCCCACCGGCCACCATCGCCCGGTAGTAGCGCTCGGCGCCGGCCACCACCTCCGCGTTCTGCCAGGCCGAGAAGCGGTCCGGGCCATCGGAGAGGGCGTGTTCACGGGTCCGGGCGAGCAACCGGACGACCTCCTCCTCGCAGCGGGCGGAGACGAAGCGGCTGGCCGCGCCGTACTCCTCGACCCTCTTGCCGTACGGCTCGAAACAGCGGTACGCGTCCTGCGCGGCCTCCAGCGACTTCGGATCCTCCTCCCCCAGGTAGTCGAAGATCGCCTGCATCGACTCCCAGAGGCTGTAAACGTCGAGGCCGTGGAACCCGGCCCGCTGCTCCTCCGGCCGTTCCACGTTCCAGGCCCGCAACCAACTGGCGAACCGGGCCACCTCGGCATTGGCCCACATCCAGGTCGGCCATCGCTCAAACTGGTGGAGTGCGAGCTGCGGTTCGAGCGCGCCGCCGGGCGAGGCGGTCACCGAACGGTGCACCCGGTCGCAGTCGGGCCAGTCACCCTCCACCGCGACGAAGGAGAAACCGCACTCCGCGATCAACCGGCGGGTGAGCTGCTCCCGCAACCGGTAGTAGTCGTAGCTGCCGTGGGTGGACTCACCGATCATCACCACCCTGGCGTTCCGAACGCGCTCCAGCAACGGGTCGAAATCGCTCGGCGCGCCGAGCCGCTGAACCAGCATGGCAGCGGCTACCCGGCCGCCGCTGCGGCAAACCGTGCGCGCAACGCGGGCCGACACGCCGGCCGCCGGGCCGTCCTGGGCCCAACCAGGCCGGTGTACGACCACCGCGAGCGGGTAGCCGGCCGGCATGACCGTCACCGGGGTTCAGTTGCAGGAGTACCTGGCCGGGCTCGACTACCCGGTCTCCCGGGAGGACCTGATCCGCTGGGGTCAGGAGAACGGGGCCAGCACGGCGATGTTGCAGATGTTGCAGGCACTACCACCCGACCAGTTCAACTCCCCCGACGAACTGAACGCCGCCCTCTCCACCCCCACCTAACCCCCCAACCCCCCACCCCACCCCACCCCACCCCACCCCACCCCGTTGATCATGAAGTTATTGCCACCTGCCACGGCGTGTCGCGCCGCTAACTTCATGATCGACGGGAACGGCGGGTGGGGGTGGGGGTTAGGGGAGGGGGATGGTGCGGGATTCGGTGCGGGCGGTTTCGGCGGCGGCGAGGATGCTGACGACCTCGCGGCCGAAGCGGACGTCGCAGCGGTGGTCCCGGGTGCCGGCCCGCACCTGCTCGACGAGCTGGTCGATGGCGACGCCGAACGCGGTGGCGGCGTCGTTCTCGCCGAACGGGACGTTTTCGATGCCGTTCTCGCCGTAGAACACGAACTCCCGGGCCATCGACTCGGTCGGGGCGTCCAGGGACAGCGAGGCGCTGCTCGTGGCACCGCCCTCGTGGGTGAGCAGCAGATGCACCATCCCGCTCGGTCCGTCCATCGCCGCCACCTGGGTCACCCGGCCCAGCACCGGCAGCAGGATCGAGAGCGCGTGCGGGGCGATGTCCCAGAGCGCACCGTGCTCCCGACGCCACAACGAGCCGCCGTACGGGCTGCCGTCCTGGAAGATCGAGGCGAACGCCGTGGTCCGACCGTGCTGCCAGCCCCCGGCGGCGGCGGTGGCGGCGAGGAACGCTGTCACGTTCGGCTGGAACCGCTGGGTGAAGAAGACGACCGAGGCGACCCCGGACTCGTCGGCGGCGGCCACGACGCTGTCGGCGTCGGCCACGCTGAGCGCCAGCGGCTTGTCCAGCAGCAGGTGCCGGCCGGCGCGGGCGGCCCGGACCGCGATGTCGGCCTGGATGTCCGGCGGCAGGGCGACGGCGATCGCCTCGCACTGCTCGATCAGCGCGTCGACGTCGGCGTAGGCGGGCACCCCGTACCGCTCGGCGAGCGCGGAGGCCCGCTCCGGGTTGCGGCCCCACACCCCGACCAGTTCCGCGTCGGGATGTGCGTGCAGCGCCTTCCCGTGCGTCTCAATCGCCCAGTGACCGGTGCCGAACAAGCCGAACCGCAGCACGTGTACCTCCGCTGTCTCCCCGCACCGCGACAACGCCACGGACGTGATCCACGCTAGTCGCCCGGGCCGCCATGACGGCGGCGGGTTCGACCAATCGAAGCAGCTCACCTTCATTTCCGGGGTCGGTGGTCGAGCTGACCGCCCGGCCGTCGGCGCATCGGTCCGCCCGTGGTCTGCCGGCCCCGCCAGCGCGCCGCTGTCGGCAACGTCAGGTCCGATCTCCGCCAGACCCGGCAGCCGCGGCGAGGCAGTCTCGACGGCATGCAGAGCACCGATCCAGCGATCACCAGCGGTGTCGTGACATTTGAACACTGGTACGACTTCACCCAGGGTGGCCCCGTGCACCGCGCGCTGCTGCCGTTTCCGTCGACGGCGCCCGCCCCGTTCGAGGTCGCTCGCTGGTCGGTGGCCCCGAACACCTCCAACGACCTCGACGTCCACCGGTCCCGCGAGGTGTGGATCATCGTGTCCGGGGCCGGCACCTTGACGTTCGCCAACCAGACGAGGGTCGTGCGGGCCGGAGACGTCGCGGCGTTCGACAGCAGAGTGCCGCACCAGATCACGAACGACGGCCCGGATGCGCTCCTGGCCGTCTCCGTCTACTGGCTGCAAGCAGGCGACTGACGCCCGGCGGGCACCGGGAACTGCGGGCACCTCGACCTGCCCGTCACACGTGCAGAGGCAGCGCGGCCCTTTACTACGACGGTTAGTAGGCTGGGCCGGTGACCGAGGCAACGACCGGGTGGTCCCGGTGACCAGCGTGGGCGCCGATTCGCCGGTGGACGGGATCGTCGCGACAGTGCCGATCGTGCTGTCACTGCTCGTTGCGGCGTGGGCGCTGGTGGCGGCGGTACGCCACCGACCGCCGGACCGGATGCAGTTCGTCGGCCTGGCCGTACTCGAAGTGGCGTTGTTGGTGTTGGGCGTGCTGGCGCTCGTCGCGGTCGGCGGCGGGGATCGGCCCGGCGAGCCCGGCGCCTTCTTCGGCTACCTGGTCACGCTGGTGTGCCTGCCGCCACTGGCCTGGGTGCTGGCCCGGATGGAACCGACCCGCTGGGGCTCGGCGATCGTGTGCGCGGTCTGCCTGGTGACCCCGGTGGTGGTGGTCCGCCTGCAGCAGACCTGGGAGGTGCTCGGTGGTTGAGACAGGACCGGCTCGGCAGCGCACGAACTCCGGCCCGGGTCGGCTGCTGATCGCTGTCTACCTGCTGTTCGCCATCGCGGCGACGAGTCGGGCGGGTTTGCAGATCGCCACCAAGTTCGACGAGGCGCCGGTGGCGTACCTGCTCTCCGGGGTGGCCGCGCTCATCTACATCGTGGCGGCGGTGGGGTTGGCCCGCGCCGGGCACACCGGCCGTCGGGTCGCGCTGGCGTGCTGCTCGGTGGAGCTGGTCGGGGTGGTCGCGGTCGGCATTCTGAGCCTGGTCGACAAGGACCTCTTCCCGGACGAGACGGTCTGGTCGCAGTTCGGCAGCGGGTACGGCTACATCCCACTGGTGCTGCCGGTGCTCGGCCTGATCTGGCTCTGGCGCACCCGTCGCGCACCCGCCTGACCTGCCGCACCCGCTGACCCGCCGCGCGCCGCCCGACCGGGCGCAGACCCGGCGACGAGGGCGCCGGCTCACCTGCCGGAGCGCCCTCGTCGGGAGTACGGGTCAGTCCCGTGGGCCGCCCGCGACGTAGATGACCTGACCGGAGACGAAGCCGGCGCCCTCGCTCGCCAGGAACGAGATGGTGTGCGCGACGTCCTCCGGCCGGCCCGGGCGACGGACCGGGATCTCGGCGGCGGCGTGCTTCTGGAAGTCGTCGAAGTCGACCTTCATCCGGGCGGCGGTGGCCGCTGTCATGTCGGTGACGATGAAGCCGGGTGCGACAGCGTTCACTGTCACTCCGAACGGACCCAGCTCGATGGCGAGCGTCTTGGTGAAGCCCTGCAGACCGGCCTTGGCGGCTGCGTAGTTCGCCTGGCCCCGGTTGCCCAGCGCGGAGGTGCTGGAGAGGTTGACGATCCGCCCCCACTTCCGGTCCACCATGTGCTTCTGGGCGGCCTGGCTGAACAGGAACGCCCCGCGCAGGTGCACCCCCATGACCGTGTCCCAGTCGGCGTTGGTCATCTTGAACAGCAGGTTGTCGCGGAGCACACCGGCGTTGTTGACCAGCACGGTGGGCGCGCCCAACTCGGCGGCGATCCGGGTCACCGCCGCCTCGACCTGGTCCCGGTCGGACACGTCCGCGCCCACTCCGAGCGCCCGGCCACCGGCACCGGCGATGGCGTCCACCGTCTCCTTGGTGGCCGCCTCCTCGATGTCGACCACGGCGACGGCCAGTCCGTCGGCGGCCAGCCGTCGGGCGGTGGCCGCGCCGATGCCGCGTGCGGCTCCGGTGACGATGGCGACGCGGGACTCCTCCGACATGATTACCTCCCGGTAACTTGGGGTCGATCGGAGGAGCTTAACCTCAACAGGCCGACCCTCGGCATAGGCGAATCCACCGGTATCCGTGGCCGGACACCTTGACCGCGCCGAGCTTGCCCAACTCTCCGTAGCCACGATCGGCGAGCACGTCGATCGGCAGGTCGGCCTCCGGCTCAAGGCTGCTGAGATCCACCTCGACGTCGTCGGTGCTGAGGTTGTGCACGAAGACCATCGTCCCGGTCGGCCCGTCGGCCCGGTGCGCGAGCACTCCGGCCGGCATCGCCACGTCGATGTGGGTCGTCGAGCCGGAGCCGATCTCCGGAGCCTCCCGCAGCGTACGGATCATGCGCTCGAACCAGGCGAGCAGCGACTTGGCGTCGCTGCGCTGGGCGGTGACGTTGACGTTCTGGTAGCCGAACTCACCCTTGTCGATCACCGGGCGGACCAGCTTCTCCGGGTCCGCCGTGGAGAAGCCGGCATTCGGCTGGTACGACCACTGCATGGGGGTACGGATCGCCTCCCGACCGGGCAGCGACAGGTCCTCGCCCATCCCGATCTCCTCGCCGTAGCGCAGCACCGGCGTGCCGCGCATCGAGAACTGGAGGGCGTACGCCAGCTCGATGTGCCGCCGGTCGTTGCCGAGCATCGGAGCGAGCCGGCGACGGATGCCCCGGTCGTAGATGCGCATGTTCTCGTCCGGGCCGAACTTCGCGTACACCTGGTTGCGCTGTTCGGTGGTCAGCCGGGACAGGTCGATCTCGTCGTGGTTGCGCAGGAAGGTGGCCCACTGCCCGCCGACCGGCAGCTTCGGGGTGTCGCGGAGCGCCTCGATCAGCGACTCCGGGTCCTCCCTGGCCAGGGCGAGCATGAGTCGACCGTTGAGCATGAAGTCGAAGAGCATGTGGATCCGGTTGCCGGAGCCGCTGGCGTCGCCGAAGAACGTCGGTAGCTGGTCCGGCTCGACGTTCGCCTCGGCCAGCAGGACGGCATCGCCGCGGCGCCACTGGACGTGCTGGCGCATCTCGGTGAGGAACTCGAAGTCCTTCGGGGAGTTCGGGTTGCCCGGTTCGGTCAGCTCGATGATGAACGGCACCGCGTCCATCCGGAAACCGGAGACACCGAGCTGGAGCCAGAACGACATGATCTTCTTGATTTCGTCCCGGACCTGCGGATTGGCGAAGTTGAGGTCCGGCTGGAACTTGTAGAACCGGTGGTAGAACCACGCCTTGGCGGTGCGGTCGTAGCTCCAGGTCTCGTTCTGCTCGCCGGGGAAGACCATGCCCTGGTGCCTGTCGTCCGGCTCGGTGTCGGACCAGACGAACCAGTCCCGGTACGGCGAGTCCGGCGACGAGCGGGCGGACTGGAACCACGGGTGCTCGTCGGAGGTGTGGTTGACCACCAGGTCGATGATCACCCGGATGCCCCGGTTCTGCGCCTGGTGCAGCAGCTCGGCGAAGTCGCCCAGGGTGCCGAAGCGCGGGTCCACGTTGTAGAAGTCGGTGGCGTCGTAGCCGTCGTCACGGTTGGGCGACGGGTGGATCGGGTGCAGCCACAGGCAGGTCACCCCGAGCCGGGCCAGGTAGTCCAGCCTCCCGATCAGCCCACGGATGTCACCGACCCCGTCGCCGTCGGAGTCGGCGTACGTGTCGATGTCGAGGCAGTAGACGACGGCTTCGGAATACCAACGGTCACCCATGCCGAAGGAACATCTCCGTTCGATCACCGCGGCAAACCCCGTCCGGCGGGCGGCGCACGGCGGGCACGGGGCGGCGTTGGTTACCGTGCCGTCATGGAGAACGACCTCGTACCGCCGAGCGAACTGTTGGACTGGTCCCGGGGCAGTTGGCTGCACCCGCCGGTACGCGTCGAGGAGGGCCCGGCCGGCGAGTTGGTCGTCGAGCCGGCGGCGGACAGCGACTTCTGGCGGCGGACCAGTTACGGCTTCGTCCACGACAACGGCCCGGCCCTGCTGGCGCCGCTGCCGGTGGGCACCGCCATGGAGGTGAGCTTCCGGCTCGACTTCTCGGCGCAGTTCGACCAGGCCGGGGTCTTCGTCCGCGTGGACGAACGGACCTGGACCAAGGCCGGTGTCGAGGTGAGCGACGGCGAGGCGCAGCTCGGCGCGGTGGTGACCCGGGAGTTCTCCGACTGGTCGGTGGGGCCGGTGCCGGACTGGACGGGCCGGGAGGTGACCGTCCGGGTCAGCCGGGCCGGTGACGCGCTGACTGTCCGCGCCCGGGTCGACGACGAACCGTGGCGACTGGTCCGGCTCGCCCCGCTGGACCCGACGGCCGAGGCTGTCGCCGGCCCGTTCTGCTGTTCGCCGTCCCGCGCCGGTCTGACAGTGGTGTTCACCGGTTGGCGGCAGGGGCCGGCGGACACGGCCCTGCACCCGGAGCACTGAGCGCAGGTGTAGTTCGCGCCCCGGTGGGTATGACCCTCCGATCCCCGACCGCCGACCGGAAGGACGACCATGGCGTACGCCCAGGCTGGCGACCCGTCCGAGTTCACCGGGTTGACCGGCTGGGTGGCCTCGGTGATCGAGGTGATGGGCCCGGTCGGAGTGGCGCTGCTGGTGGCGCTGGAGAGCATCGTTCCGCCGATCCCCAGTGAGATCGTGCTGGCGCTCGCCGGTTTCCTGGCGCACGAGGGCGAGTTCAACGTCTTCCTCGTGGTGCTGGCCGCGACGGTCGGCTCACTCGTCGGCGCGTTGGTGCTGTACTGGCTGGGCGCGGCGCTGGGCGAGGAACGGCTCAAGCGCTGGTTGGACCACATCCCGTTGGTGGACACCGACGACCTGGAGAAGGCCGACAAGTGGTTCGAGCGGCACGGTCGGTGGGCGGTGCTGATCGGCCGGGTGGTGCCGGTGGTCCGCAGCCTGGTTTCCGTGCCGGCCGGGGCCAACCGGATGCCGTTGGGTGAGTTCATCCTGCTCACCACGATCGGCAGCGGGGTGTGGAACGGTCTCATCGTGGGGGCCGGTTACGCGCTCGGGAGCCGTTGGCAGGATGTCGAGCGCTACAGCGACTGGTTCAACTACGCGATCGTCGCGGTCTTCGTGGTGATGGTGGTCAGCTGGGTGATCCGTAAGGTCCGCAAGCGTCGGGACCGCGACGACCGGCGGTCGGTGACCGCCGGTCGCTGATCCGCGTCACCGCCTACCGCCGGCGTCCTGACCGGACGCCGGCGAGCGCGGTCAGGGCAGGGTGTCCAGGTGCGGGCCCACAGTGTTGGCGAAGCCGTTGCCGTTGCTGACGTCCCAGTTCACCGACCAGGTCATCGCGCCCCGGATGCCGGGGTAGGTGCGCGGCGGGCGGAAGCTGCCGCAGTTGGTGCCCCGGGCCAGGCAGTCCAGGGCGGCGTTGACCACGCTGGGCGCGACGATGCCCCCGCCGGCCGCCCCAGCTCCGGCGGGCAGGCCGAGGCCGACCTGATCGGGGCGGAGCCCGGCCTCCAACTGGATGCAGGCCAACGCGACGATGAAGTTCACAGTGCCCTGGCCGTACGCGGCGTTCTGGTCGCAACCGAGCATCGCGCCGGAGTTGTAGTACTGGGTGTTGACGACGGTGAGGATGTCCTTGATGTCGAGCGCCAGCTTGAAGTAGCCGCCGGCCGGGTTCTGCATGTCGATGGTCTGCGGCGCCATCGCGATGATCAGACCCGACCCGATCTTGGCTCGTAGCGCGCGCAGCGCCTGCGCCATGTACGTCGGGTTGAGCCCGTTCTCCAGGTCGATGTCGATCCCGTCGAAGCCGTACCGGGCGATCAGCGCGGCGGCAGTGTCGGCGAACGCGGCGGCCGAGGCGGCGTTGTTCACTGTGACCCGGCCGGTCTCACCGCCGACGGAGAGGATCACCCGCTTGCCCCGGCTGTGCAGGGTGCGGACGTCGGCGGTGAAGTCCGCGTCGGTGTAGCCGCCGAGCGCAGCGGCCAACCCGCTGTCGATGCCGAAGGTGAGCGCGCCGGGCGTGGTGGTGGCCTCGGCGAAGGCGACGGCCACCAGGTCGTACTCGGCGGGGACGTCGCGCAGCCGCAGCTCGACGGCCGGGTTGTCGAAGTTGTGCCAGTACCCGGTGAGCAGGTGTTTCGGCAGCCCACCGGTGGGCGGGTCGGTCGGCGGCGGGGTGGTCGGCGGGGGCGTCGTCGGTGGCGGCGTGGTGGGTGGCGGCGTGGTGGGTGGGGTGCCGCCGCCGCAGGACGCGCCGTTGAGCTGGCAGCCGCTCGGCGAGCCGGGGCCGCTGGCCAGGAAGCCGAAGGAGACCGACGCGCCCGGTGCGATGGTGCCGTTCCAGGACCGGTTGGTGAAGGTGTGCCGCTGGCCGGATGAGCTGAGCAACGCGTCCCAGTAGCTGCCGAGGGTGGTGCCGGACGACAGGTCGAAGGCGAGGCTCCAGCCGTTGATGGTCGAGCTGCCGCCGTTGGTGACTGTGTACTTCCCCTCCCAACCCGAGCCCCACTCGGCGGTCTTGACGAAGCTGGCGGTGGCGCCTGCGGCGTACGCGGGCAGCGCCACCCAGGCCGCGCCGAGTGTCGCAGCGAGGGCGGCGACGAGGGACAGGACGAGGGATCTGGAGCGTTTCATGCGACCCTCCGGGCCCGGACGGGCATTTATGGACGTCAACGTTGCTGCCAATTATTAAGACAGTTAACTGTTTCTGTCCAGAGGGTGCGACGGAACCGCCTGCGGACGGCGGAGCACCGCCTGCTCAACTGCCGACCACACGCTCGTGGTCACCAGGTAGATCACCGCGGCGAGCGGCAGCACCAGCGCCACCAGCACCGTCGTGAACGGCAGCAGGGGCAGCAGCCGACCGAGCGTGGCCGCCCCCGGCCCCTCGGTCGGCGTGCCCGCCACCGTGCCCACCGCCGCCGCCGCCCGCCGAGCTCGCCGCGACGACCACCAGGCCACCGCCAGCAACACCACAAGCAGCACGCCGAACAGCGGTCCGGCCGCACCGGCCAGCCCGTCGCTGAGATGGTGACCCAGTGGCACGCCGGCCAACCGCTCGTCCAACAACCCGGTGCCGCCCTCACTGGTGCTGAACAACCGGTACAGCACCAGCAGGAACGGCGCCTGGATGAGCAGCGGCAGGCAGCCGGCGATCGGGTTCGCGCCGGCCTCCCGGTACAACGTGAACACCTCGCGCTGAAGCGTCGCCGGGTCGTCCGCGTACCGCTGCTGGAGCTCACGCACCTGTGGGGCGAGCGCCGCGCGGCGCCGCTCGCCGCGGACCTGCGCGACGGTCAGCGGCGAGATCAGCAGGCGGACGGCGATGGTGAAGAGCACGATGGCGGCGGCGGTCGCCCCGCCGCCGGCCAGTGGTTCGAGCAGCTCGGTGAGCCAGGACAGCGCGCTGCCGGCAGCGGCGACAGCGTCGTGCAGTGGTGCGAAGGCAAGCATGGGAAACCCCTCGGTCCGATTCCGGTGAGGCCCTCCCCCGGGCGTTGTCCGCTCAGCAAGGGGGGCCGGTGACGGCGGGATCGGCCGCGCGGCGGCGGGGCGCTACGCGGCCGAGGGGTGCCCCGGAGCACGGGGACGAGGACGACCGGCCGCATCCGGGTCGATCTGGCGAGGCATTCGGCGACTTCGGGAACGGGCCCGCAGGCCGGCCCACCGCGGCCCGGCACCGGGCCCGCCCGCCCGGTCGTGCACCCGGGCCGCCAGCACCACCGCGAGCAGCACCAGGGCGGTCAGCGCGGCGCCCGCCAGCAGGTCGACCGGTCGACCCGCGAGCACTGTGAGCTGGGCGAACGCGGACATCCACGCGACCCCGACATAGCCCAGCAGCACCGGCACGGGCCCAGCATAGGACCCGCTGTCACGTCACCCGGCCGAATCCGGCGGTCCGCCCCGAGTACGAGCGCCGCCGCCACGTTTCCCGGCATCGCCACGTTGGGTAACCAACGATGGACCAACGCGGACGGACCGCGAACGGTAGGAACGGACGGGTGATGTCGATGACCGGTCAGGTGGCAGAGGCGCCCAGCGACATGGCTGCGGCGACCGGGTTGCTCACCGTGGGTGTCGAGGAGGAGTTCCTGCTCGTCGACCCGCACACCGGGGCCGCGGTTCCGGCCGTGGACCTGGTCATGGAGCAGGTGCCGGCCGAACTTCGCGGGCAGGTGGAGCGGGAGTTCCAGACCAGTCAGATCGAGATCGGCAGCCCGCCCGGCCTGGAGCTCTCCTCGATCCGGCACTCCCTCGGCGTCCTGCGTCGGGCACTCTCCGACGCCGCCGAGCGGGCCGGCGTACGCCTGCTCGCCATCGGCACCGGCCCGGTGGACGGCCCGGTGCCGCCGGTGGTGGACAAGCCCCGCTTCGACCGGATGATCGAACGGTTCCGGCTGCTCGTCCCCGGCCCCGGCAACAACGGCATGCACGTACACGTCGGGGTGCCCGACCCGGACACCGGCGTGCAGGTGCTCAACCACGTACGGCCGTGGCTGCCGATGCTGCACGCGGTGACCACCAACTCGCCGTTCTCCCGGGGCGAGGACACCGGCTACGCCAGTTGGCGCTCGGTGGAATGGGAGCGCTGGCCGTCGGTGGCGCCGACGCCGTTCCTGGAGTCGCACGAGCACTACCAGCGGCTGATCCGCCAGTTGATCTCCAGCGGCGTGATGCTCGACGAGGGGATGCTCTACTGGTACGCACGCCTGTCGGCGAAGTACCCGACGGTGGAGCTGCGGATCGGCGACGTCTGCCCGTCGGTGGACGACGCGGTGCTGGTCGCCGCGCTGGTCCGGGCACTCGTGGCCACCGCCATGGCGGAGGTCGAGGCCGGCCGGCCGGCGTTGCAGACCGACCACCACCTGCTGGTCGGCGCGCACTGGCGGGCCGCCCACGACGGGTTGGAAGGCGAAGCCGTCGACGTCACAACCGGTGAGCTGCGCCCGACCTGGGAGCTGTTGGACCGGTTCGTCGAGCGGATGCGGCCGGCGCTGGAGCAGCACGGCGACTGGGCCGAGGTGACCGACCTGCTGGGTGGGTTGCGCCGGCACGGCAGCGGCGCGGCGCGGCAGCGCGCGGTGTTCGAGCGCACCGGACGACTCACCGACGTGGTGCAGGACGTCGCGCGGCAGACCCGCGGCTGATCACGGCGTGACAGGATGAACCCGTGGCCCAACGGCTGATCGTCATCGGCGGGGACGCCGCCGGAATGTCGGCGGCGTCCCAGGCCCGACGCCGCCGTGACAGTGGCGACCTGGAGATCGTGGTCTTCGAACGGGGCAACTTCACCTCCTACTCGGCGTGCGGCATCCCGTACTGGATCAGCGGCCTGGTGCCCGGCCCCGAGGCGTTGATCGCCAGGACCCCGGAGACGTTCCGCACCGAGTACGCGATGGACGTCCGGATGCGCCACGAGGTCACGAGCATCGACCTGGACCGCCGCGAGGTGGTGGCCCGGGACCTGGAGGGCGGCGGCGAGGTCCGCGAACGCTTCGACGACCTGGTGTACGCGACCGGCGCGGTGCCGGTGAAACCGTCGTGGGCGATCACCGACGCGGGCGGCGTGTTCGGCATGCAGACCCTCGACGACGGTGCGGCGTTACGCGACTGGCTGGACGCCGACCCGCAGCCGCGCCGGGCCGTGGTGGTCGGCGGCGGGTACATCGGCGTCGAGATCGCCGAAGCCCTGATCCAACGCGGCCTCTCGGTGACCCTGGTGGAGGCCGGCGAGCAACCCATGGCCACCGTCGACGCCGAGATGGCCGAACTGGTCGCCGACGCCATGCGCGGTCTCGGTGTCACAATCCGCACCAGCCTGCCGGTGACCGGCATTGAGGAGCGGGACGGCCGGGTGTCCGCCGTGGTCACCGCCGAGGGGCCGATCCCGACCGACGTCGTGGTCATGGGTCTCGGCGTACGCCCCAACACCGCTCTCGCGGAGGCGGCCGGGCTGCCCCTCGGGCCGACCGGCGCGATCCGGGTCGACCGTCGGATGCGGGTGCCAGGGCTCCCCCGGGTCTGGGCGGCCGGTGACTGCGTGGAGACCCTGCACCGGGTCAGCGGGCTGCCGGTGCACGTGCCACTCGGCACGCACGCCAACAAGCAGGGCCGGGTCGCCGGGATCAACATCGGCGGCGGGTACGCCACCTTCGCGGGGGTGATCGGCACCGCGGTGACCAAGGTCTGCGACCTGGAGGTGGGTCGGACGGGTCTACGGGAGCGGGAAGCCACGGCTGCCGGCTTCGAGTTCGTCTCGGTGATCGCCGAGTCGACCAACCGGGCCGGTTACTACCCCGGTGCCCGGCCGATGACTGTCAAGCTGATCGCCGAGCGCCCCAGCGGCCGGTTGCTCGGCGCGCAGATCGTCGGCTGGTCCGAGGCGGCCAAACGGATCGACACGCTGGCCGTGGCGCTGTGGAACGGCATGACGGTGGACGATATGACGGCGCTGGACCTGGGCTACGCTCCGCCGTACGCGCCGGTCTGGGATCCGGTGCTCATCGCCGCCCGAAAAGCGGTCGACGCGCTCGCCGCCCTCGACCGCTGACCCGCGCCCGCCGTGGAGGACCACCCCGTGACCCAGACCCCGACCCGGCCGACAGTACGTCGGCGTCCCACGATGGTCGACGTGGCCCGGCGGGCCGACGTCAGCCTGAAGACGGTCTCCCGGGTCGTCAACGACGAGCCGGTGGGGCAGGAGTTGGTCGGCCGGGTGCTGGCCGCGATCGCCGAGCTGGGCTTCCGGCGCAACGACATCGCTCGTAACCTGCGCTCCCGGCAGCTCAACGCCACCGTCGGGCTGCTGATCGAGGAGATCGCCAACCCGTTCTACGCGACAATCGCCAGCGTCGCCGCCGAGATCGCCGCCGCCCACGGCACCATGCTGATCACCGCGTCGTCGGAGGAGGACCCGGAGCGGGAACGCGCCCTGCTCCAGGACTTCACCCAGCGTCGGGTCGACGGCCTGCTGGTGGTGCCGGCGGGCCTCGACCACTCGTTCCTGCGTCGCGAGGTCGAGCTGGGCATGCCAGTGGTGTTCCTGGACCGGCCACCGCAGGGGCTGCAAGCCGACGCCGTGCTGTTGGACAACCGGGGTGGCAGCCACGCCGGGGTGAGCGCACTGCTCGCACAGGGGCACCGACGGGTGGGGCTGCTGCTCGGCGCGCCGAGCGTGCCCACGATGCGGGAGCGGCTGGCCGGGGCACGGGCGGCGCTGGACGCCGCCGGGGTCGAGCCGGACGAGTCGCTGATCCGCGAGCGCCTCATCGCTCCCGAGGAGGCCGGCCGAGCGGTGGCCGCGCTGCTCGACCTGCCGGAGCCGCCCACCGCGTTCTTCTGCGCCAACAACCGGCTCACCGTCGGCGCGCTCCAGGAGCTGCACCGGCGGGGCAGCGACGCCGCGCTGGTCGGGTTCGACGACTTCGAGCTGGCCCACCTGATGCCTCGACCGCTGACAGTCGTCGCGTACGACACGAGGGAGTTGGCAAGGGTCGCCACGGAGCGCCTCTTCCAAAGAGTCGCCGGAGACGACACTCCCCCGTCCACCACGGTCCTCCCCACCAAACTGCTACCCCGAGGCCTGCCCTAACCCACCCCACGCACCCCTCGCGCCCACGCTCCCGCGCACCCCACGCGCCCACGCGCCCACGCGCCCACGCGCCCACGCGCCCGCGCGCCCGCGCGCCCGCGATCTTGCACTTTCGGTTGTCTATTTGCGACAGATAGCCCGATTTGCCGGGACAGAAAGTGCAAGATCGCGGGGCCAGGCCAGGCCAGGCCAGGGCGGGGCGGGCCAGGCCAGGCCAGGCCAGGGCGGGGTGCGGGCGCGGGGCGGGGCGGGGCGCGGGTGGGGTGGGGTGGGGTTAGGTTGCGGGATTTAGGAGGGCTTCGACCTCTGCGCGGGTGGGTGGGTTGGCGCCGCGGCGGGCGCAGGTCAACGCGGCCACGGTGGCGGCCTGTCGGAGCACCGCACCCCACTGCGGACCGGTCACCGCGGCGAGCCGGTCGGCCGGCCGGTCACCGAGCGCGTCGAGGTCGGCCAGCGCGGCCAGCAGGCCACCGGTGAACGAGTCGCCGGCGCCGACGGTGTCGACCACTGTGGTGCGGACCGCCGGCTCCTCGTGCAGTGAGCCGTCGGGCGCGAGCAGCCAGGCGCCGTCCCCGCCCCGGGTCACCACGGCGCAGGACACGCCGGCCGTACGCCATTCGGTCATCACGTCGGCCACCGAACGGTCCGGGTGGAGCCAGGCCAGGTCCTCGTCGCTGGCTTTGACCAGGTGTGCGAGGTGAATCTGGCGGCGTACCCGCTCCTGCTCCGCCGCCCGATCGGTGACGATGCTGGGGCGCAGGTTGAGGTCGATGGAGACGGTGAGCCCGTCGCGTTGGCGTTCCCGGGCGAGCAGGCCCTCCAGCGCGTCGGCACCGGGTGCCAGCGCGAGTGCGAGGGACCCGGTGTGCAGCGCGATCGCCGGTGTCCCGGCCAGCTCGGGCAGCTCCTGCGGCGTCCACTGCCAGTCGGCGGCACCGGCCAGCCGGAACTCGTAACTGGCCTGCCCGGCGGCGTTCAGGGTGGCCACCGCCACCGAGGTGGGCTCCTCGGCGCGTACCGCCCACTCCAGGTCCACCCGGTTGGCGCTCAGATGCTCGACGAGTTGTCGACCGTACGCGTCGCCGCCGAGTCGGGCCAGCAGCCGTACCGGTTGGTCGAGCCGGGCCAGGGTGACAGCGACGTTCGCCGGGGAGCCGCCGGGCACGGCCCGCTGCCCCTCGGCGGTGACGACAAGGTCGATCAGCGCCTCGCCCGCGACGACGATCACGCGGTCACCTCCCCCGGTGCGAGCGGGCCGGGGCCGCCGAGCCCGTCGGCCGCGCGGGACAGCAGTACCGCCTGGTAGGCGTGGTAGACGTCCGGTCGGCCGTGCCAGACCGTGTCGGCGGGCAGGTTCTGCGCGTCCAACTCGTGCCGCCATCCGGTCTGGTCGATGAGACTGCGTCGGGCGTACGCCCAGAAGACCCGGTACCAGTCGAGGTAGACGGTGTCGCCAGTGCGGCGGTGCAGGGTGATCGCCGCACCGATGGCCTCGGCGAGAACCCAGTGCATCCGGGAGCGCACCACCGGCCGATCGTCCCAGTCGATGGTGTAGACGAAGCCGTCAGTGCCGTCGACCGCCCAGCCGCGACGCACAGCCGCAGCGAACAGGGCACTGGCGTCGGCGAGCAGCCAGCGGGGCGGCTGTGGCAGCACCGCCTCCAATTCCAGCAGCAGCCGGGCCCACTCCAGCCAGTGCCCGATGGTGGAGCCGTACGGCCGGAACGGGTCGGCGGGCTGGTCCCGGTTGTAGTCGGGCAGCGGCGTCCAGTCGGTGGTGAAGTGCTCGGGCAGCCGCCAGTCGTGTCGGGCCGCCTCACCGTGCACCAGGTGGGTGGCGATCCGCAGGGCCCGGTCGGCCCAGCTCGCGTCGCCGGTGGCGGCGGCAGCGGCGAGGTACGCCTCGACCATGTGCATGCTGCTGTTGGCGCCCCGGTAGTCCTCGGTGACCGTCCAGTCCCGGTTCCACGATTCGCGGACCGCGCCGGCGTCGTCGTCCCAGAACCGGTCCCGCACGACGGTCAGCGCGTCGGCGAGCAGCCGGTCCGCGCCGGGCCGTCCGGCGCGCGCGGCGCTGGAGGCGGCGAGCAGGACGAACGCGTGGTCGTAGCCGGCCTTGCGGTCGTTGACGGGCACTCCCTGCTGGTCCACCGCGCCGTACCAGCCGCCGTACCGGTCGTCGTGCAGCAGCGTGCTGAGCGCGGCGATCCCGTGGTCCACCAGGGCGGCGGCGTCCGGGTCGCCACCCCGGTGGGCGAGGGCGGCCACGTGGGTCATCCGGCAGGTGATCCAGGTGTGGATCGGTTCGCCGCGGTCCGGGGTGCGGTCGTCGCTGAGCCACCAGAAGCCGCCAGCGGACCGGACCGAGCGGCGGGCGGTGTCGAGCAGCGTCCGGGTCTGGGCGACGAGGAACTCGTCCAGATCGGGCAGGTCTGGTGACCTCGCCGGAGCAGGGGTCGTTGCGGCGTCGGATCGGGGCACGTCGGTCATTTCAGCTGGTCACCGTCGGGTAGGAAAGGGACATACGGCCAGGATCGGCGACGGACCGGGTCCGCGCCGCAAAACCGCCAACGGTACGCCACGAATCGACTGGTCAGGGTCGACCCGCGACGGGAGGCTTTTCCTCCCATTTGCCCGTTGACATCGTTGTCACCGTTCAACCCTGCTCCGGCAGCCGGCCGACTGTCAATTCCGGCTGCGTCACACCGCCCCGGGGAAGCTCGGGTCAGTAGTAGTCGTCGATCGGCCGACGTGCCTCGTCGAACAGCGCCGGCCCCTCGTAGCGGACCGGGGGCAGCGGCGGAGTGGCCGGCTTGACCTCCTCGAACTGCTCGGAGGAGAGCGCGTACACCACCCGCCCGAGGCCGGACCGGTCGATAGCGGTCGCGCACATCGGGCACGGCTGACAACTGGTGAACATGGTGGTGCCGGCGGCCACCTCCGGGGAGAGTTCCCGAGCCGCCCAGCGGGCCAGCTTCAACTCAGGGTGGGCGCTGATGTCCGAGTCGGAGACCACCGTGTTGTGGTCCTCGATCAGGACGACACCGGCCGCGTCGACCAGCAACGAGCCGAACGGCCGTTCGCCGGAAGCCCCCGCCCGCCTGGCGATTTCCACGGCGTGGCGGAGAAACTTCTCGTCGTCGGGGGTCATCGGTCCTCCTGGGTTGCGTGATGTGCGGCCACTGCCGCAAGGGTCCGCCAGGCGCGTTCGGGCTGGCGGATTTCGGTCAGGTCGCCGTTGAACGGGTCCAGTACCACCGTCTCCGCACCGAGCGCACGAAGCTTGTCCAGGTCGGCGACAATCTGATCGATGGTGCCGACACCAACGAGCCGGTCCGGGTCGGAGATCGGTTCTCGGGTCTCCTGAAGCGCGATCCGCGGCACCAACGCGGGCACCGGACGACCCAGCTCGTCGGCGATGTCGGTCAGTCGTCCGACCGCCTCGGTCAGCCGGGCCGGCGTGACCCGCAGCGGGTGCCAGGCGTCGCCGAGCAGCACCGCGCGGCGCATGCCGGCCTCGCTGTTGCCACCGACCCAGATCGGGATCGCCGCCGCGTCGTAGTCGTCGGTGTCCTGCCAGGCCGCCCGCATGGTGTGCAGGTACTCGTCGGTCAGCGCGCCGCGCCGCCGGAACGGCACGCCGAGCGCCTCGAACTCCTGCCGGGCCCAGCCGACACCGACACCGAGGACGAGCCGGCCGCCGCTGAGCCGGTTGAGGTTCGCCGCCATCCGGGCGGTGAGCAGCGGGTGCCGGTACGGGACGATGAGCACAGTGGTGCCCAACCGAACCCGGCTGGTCACCCCGGCCAACCAGGACAACGTGGTGAACGGCTCGTAGAACGGCGCCGGGTACTGCTCGGCCACGTCCGGGGTCACCACGATGTGATCGGAGACCATCAACAGGTCGAAGCCGAGACCCTCCACCGTCTGCGCCCACCGACGCAGCACGTCGGGGTCGGTGCCCGGGGCGAAGTTCGGTACGTTCACGCCAATCTGCACCCGCCCACGCTAGCCACTGTGGACCGGTGTGTGAACGCCGTGGCCCGACTGAATCACCTGGCAGCCGGATCGCGGTACGACTGAGGAGGGCCGGATGGATCTGCCCGAGGGACTCGACTGGGTACGCGGAACACCCGCCGGTCGCGCCTGGTTGGCCGCACTCCCGACGTGGCTGACGGAATGCGCCGAGCGCTGGTCGCTGCGGGTCGGCCCACCCTTCCGGCAGGCGTACGCGTCACTGGCGCTTCCCGCCCGGCTGCCCGACGGCACCGCGGCGGTGCTGAAGCTCCAGTACCCCGACGAGGAGAGCCGGTACGAGGCCGACGCGTTGGCCCACTGGGACGGTGCAGGGGCGATCCGTCTGCTCGCCCACGACCCCGGGCGGCGTGCCCTGCTGCTCGAACACTGCCAGCCCGGCACTCCCCTGCACGACCTGCCGCCGGACCGAGCGCTGGACGTGGTGATCGGACTGCTTCCCCGGCTCTGGCTACCGGCCGGCGCGCCGTTCAGCCCACTGGCGCAGGAGGCCGCCGGTTGGATCGACCGGATGCCCCGGGCCTGGGAGCGGGCCGGCCGGCCGTACGAGCGGCGGCTGCTCGACGCGGCGCTCGACCTGATCTCCGGCCTGGCGTCGAGCCAGGGCGGGCAGGTGCTGGTCAACCAGGACCTGCACGCCGGCAATATCCTCGCCGCCGACGCGCTCGCCGTCGACCGAGGGCCGTGGCTGGCGATCGACCCGAAGCCGCTGACCGGGGAACGGGAATTCTCGGTCGTACCGATGGTGCGCGGCCCCGAGTTGGGCCACTCGCCGGCCGCCGTCCGGCATCGACTGCACCGGCTCAGCACCGAACTGGGGCTCGACCGGGAACGGGTCAGGGGTTGGACGATCGGGCACACGCTGTCCTGGAGCGTCGCCGACGACCTCGTCTTCCCCGAGAAGATCGAGGTGGTCCGCTGGCTGCTCGACGGCGGCTGAGCTCCGGCTCGGCGCTCACGGCCCGACCCGGTCCCGCGATCTTGCACTTTCTGTCCCGACCTACTGCGCATATCCACCCATCTCCACAACAGAAACTGCAAGATCGGCGCGAGGTGGGGGGTGGGGGGTGCGGGGTGCGGGGTGGGGCCGGGGTGGGGCTGGGTTAGGTGGTCTGGCAGGTGCGGCACCAGTACAGGTTGCGGCCGGCCAGTTCGCCGCGACTGACCTCGGTGCCGCAGACGTGGCAGGGTGCTCCCGGGCGACGGTAGACGTACACCTCGCCGCCGTGCCGGTCCACCCGCGCCGGCCGGCCCATCGCCTCCGGCAGGTGCACGTCGCGGACCGTGTCGATCCGGCCGTGCTCGACCGCGAGTTGCATCAAGCCGACCAGGTCGGCCCAGAGCGCATCCCAGCCGGCCCTGGTCAACTGTCTGCCCGGCATCGTCGGCGGCAGTCCCGCCCGGAACAGCGCCTCGGTCACGAAGATCAGACCGGTGCCGGCCACCACCGACTGGTCCAGCAGCAACGCGGCCAGGGCGGTGGGGCTGCGGGCGATCCGGGCGTACGCCCGCTGCGGGTCGGCGTCGGCGCGCAACGGATCCGGCCCAAGGCGGTCCCGCAGCGCGGCCACCTCGGGTGGGGTGAGCAGCTCACAGGCGGTGGGCCCGCGCAGGTCGAGCCAGTGCCGGTCGCTGGCCAGCCGCAGCCGCACCTGACCGATCGGCTCCGGCGGCTCCCCCGGCCCGTCGGTGAACTTGCCGTACAACCCGAGGTGTACGTGCAACGTCAGCTCGTCGGCGTAGTGGTGCAGCAGGTGCTTCCCGTACGCCTCGGTGCCCTCCAGCACGGTCCCGGAGAGCCGGGCGGCACCCTCGGCGAAGCGGCCCTGCGGGCTGGCGGCGTGCAGCTTGTCCCCGGCAAACAGCTCGGCGTGCCGGGCCGCCAGGCGATGGATCGTGTGTCCCTCTGGCACAGGTGCCAAGGATAGCCAGCCCCGCCCTACCGGGCCGCACGCCGACCGCCCCGCGCGCCGACCGGGCCACACGCCGACCGGACCCCACGCCGCCCCACCCGGCCGCACGCCGACCGGGCCGCACGCCGACCGGACCCCACGCCACCCCACCCGGCCGCACGCCGACCGGGCCACACGCCGAACGGGCCGCCCGGCCGCACCGACCGCCCCCTCGGCATGTCGATCGACTCGACGCCACCGCTCTTGATCGACTCGGGTTTCAGGAAACCGGGGTGTTGCGATGAGCAGGACGCCCCGATTTCCAGGAAGGCGAGTCGATCGAGGCGGGCCGGCGCGGGTGCTGGCTTGTCAGCCCTGGCACCGCCGCGTGACGCCGCTGACGAACGCGGCCCAGGTGGCCGGGGCGAAGGTCAGCGCCGGGCCGGTCGGGTCCTTGCTGTCCCGTACGCCCACGACGCCGGGCAGGTTGTCGGCCACCTCGACGCAGTTGCCGCCACTCCCGCCACTGCGGGTGCTCTTGCGCCAGGTGGCACCGGCCAGGTCAGTCATGATGCTCCTCGATGATCGAAGTGATCATTTTCTCTGATTCTGCCTCACCTGACGCGAGCGCTTCCAGGTCTGACCAGACATGTTCGTAGGCGGCCACCTCGGCAGGCTTGTCCAGATACAGCGCTCCGGTGATGTTCTCGACGTAGACGGTGGTCGGCTCGGTCGACGCCCTCCCGAACGCCTGCGGGAAGTCCAGCAGAACGAAGGTGCCGCTCTCGCTGGCCAACGGCGGACCGGCGGCGAGCGGCAACACCCGCAGGCTCACGTTGCGCAGCGCGGCCACGTCGAGCAGGTGTCGTAACTGCTGAGCCATCGCCCGACGATCGGGGATCGTGCGCCGCAGCACTGCCTCACTCAGCACGACCCGCAGGGTGGGCGCGGTGGGCAGCCGGCGAACGAGGATGCCCTGCCGTTGCAGCCGCACCTCGACCAACTTTTGCCGATCCTCAGTGCGCATCGTCGGATTCTTCCGGCGGAACAGCTCGCTGGCGTACTCGCGGGTTTGCAGAAGCCCGGGGATCAGCTCTGCGTCATATTGACGCAGAGCTGATGCGGACGATTCCAGGCCGACGTACAGCGAGAACCACGACGGGACCACATCGCCGTACGAATGCCACCAACCCCTGGCGCGAGTCTCTTTCGCGAGGCTGGCAACGATCTCCCTCATGTCATCGGTGACCCGATAGAGCACGCACATGGCGCGGGCGTCCACCACGCGCACCGGAACCAACCCCTTCTCGATGCGCCACACTTTCTGCCGTGAGCAGTCCAGTGCTTCGGCCGCAGCGTCCAGCGTCACCGAAGCATCCTCGCGGAGCTGCGTGAGCAGCCGTCCGAGCTGCCGCCGAGGGACCGTGGACCCGCTTGTTTCATCCGCCATGCAACATCACCGCTCTCCTCCTGCAACACCGAATGTTTCGCCCCGTACGCATTTCCTCACCATTCCTCGCGCATCAATATGGGCTGAGGTTAGGGCGGGTGTGGGCGTTGCACAAGGTGGCCAGCGTGGAACATGCTGTCACGCGTCAGAGAATCCCATAAATTGCGCCGACAATAGCGCTCTGCCTCATCCCACGAATCCTTAGGCGGGCCGGTGTGGCGCTATTCCTCGGGAAGGGCGTCACGATGCGCGTCTCGTACAACGAATATCTTCTGGTCACCGCGCTGACCCTCGCCCGACGGCACCGCCCGGTCTGGAGCTGGACGCGCTGGCGCACTGTGTGCCGGTGCGGCGCGGACCTGCCCTGCCGGGCCCACCACCGCATCCCGATCAACCGCGGGCACTGGCCGACGTGACCGAACTGAAGCCCGGCGACCTGCTGATGATCGGCGAGGCGTGCTCGGTGCAGTTCGCCGGTGACCGGGCGCTGCGCCTTCGACTGGTGAGTGTGGACCCGCTCCCTACCTACCACGGGTGGGTCTGGCTGACGGGTTACGTACTGAACGACAAGGGCATGGCCGTCGACAAGCGGGAGGTGTTCGTGCAACAGGCCGGCGTGCGGCTGCTCCGCGCCGCGCCCGTACTCAATCCGGCACCTCGCACCCGCGCCTCCCGCCGCAAGCCCGCACCCGCACCCGCACCCGCACCCGCACCCGCACCCGGCAAGTCGCCCACGCCCACCCCCGCCAAGAGCGGGCGGGTCAGCGCGCCCACGCCAGGCACGTCGACCCGATCCGTGCCTGATCGACTCGGGTCCAAGGGAACCGGGGCGTCCAAGTAGGCGGGACACCGCGCATTGCAGGAAACCGAGTCGATCAAGGCCCAGGGCAGGACCGGGCGAGGCGGCCAAGGCCGGTCTCGGCGGCCGTACCCAGGATTGGTGTCAGGAAACGCCCAGGTGGGTATTTGGGGGCCGACACCGCGTGGGTGCCACCCTTTCCGTCGGCCACCACGCATTCAACAGGAGGTGTGTAGTGGTCAGGATTCCTTCGCTGTCCCGCCGGTCCGAGCCGGCACCGACGCGGGACGAGAACCTCGACGGCCGCGTGGACGGCCGCGACACCCCGGTCACCGAGACCGGCCAGTCCGACGACAGCGCCGGCCGGCCGGTGGTCACCGACCGGGACGCCAACCAGACGGCGTACGGCAGCGCCGGCGCGACCGGTGGCCAGACCAGCGAGGCCGAGCGGCGGGCCAACGAGCGTGCGGCGGTGGCCCGAGCCGCCACCGCGCGACCGGTGGAGACCGATTCCCGGGGCAGCGCCCGCCCGGTCGCGCCCGAGCCGGTGAACGGCACCACCCGCCCCGTCGCGCCCGAGCCGGTGAACGGCACGACCAGCCCGGTCGCACCCGAGCCCCGCACCGACCACAAGGTGGGGACCGAGTCCCGGGCCACCGTCGCCCCGACCACGGCGCACACCGCCGAAGTCGACAGCCCCACCCGCCGGCCCGGCAGCACCGACCGGGTCACCACCGACCGCCCGGTTGACCCGACCACCGGCGTCAGCACGCCCGAGCCGCCGGTGACGCGTGCCCCGAAGCCGCGGGCCAGCCTGCTGGCCACCCTCGGCCTGATCGTCTCGGTCGTCGGCGCGATGTTCGTGCTGACCGGAACCCTGGCCGGGTACGGCATCGGGCTCGGCGCGTTTGGTGCGGTGCTCGCGGTGCTCGGCCTGATGGCCACCCGTCGCCGGCACGTCGCCGGCAAGACCGACGCGCTCTTCGGCGTGCTGATCGGGCTGGCCGCGGTCGTGATCGGGGTGCTCGCGATGACCGGTCAGTTCGACTGGCCGACCACCGACGGCGACTGGGTGCAGCGCCTCCGCGAGTGGCTTGACTCACAGTTTGTGGATCGTTTCTAGCGGGCACTGTTCCGCTCGCCGGTGATGCACCGGCGAACAGCCGGCGGTTCGCCGGCAGCCCGATCAGTCCGGTGGTTCACCGGCCGGGCGACACCCTTTCAGGGGCGGCGGTTCGCCGCCCCTGAAGTGTTTCCAGGGCCAGGCCGGAAACACGAACCCCGCCCCAGGTGGGCTCCAACGCAACGATTCACAGTTCGAGAGTGCCCAGACGCAACGAATCTTCGGTCTGCGCAACCCTCAGTGGTGGATCCTGCCGCTGACGCCGCATACCGTTGAGCAACGGCGCCAGCCCGTGGGCCACGGTGGCCGGGCGCGCCCGACCCCTGGGAGCAGGACAATGACGATGGACGCCACCAGCCAGCGCCTGTTGATGTGCCGGCCGACGTACTTCGCCGTCGATTACGCGATCAACCCCTGGATGGACCCGAGCGCGCCGGTCGACGCCGCGCTGGCCATCCGGCAGTGGGAGCAGTTGCGCCAGACGTACCTTGACCTGGGCCACACCGTCGAGGAGATCACTCCGGTGCCCGGCCTGCCCGACATGGTCTTCGCCGCCAACGGCGGCACCGTGATCGACGGCAAGGCGATGGCAGTGCAGTTCCGGGACCCGCAGCGCGCCGACGAGGCGCCGGCGTACCGGGCCTGGTTCGAGGCCGCCGGCTTCGAGATGTACGACCCGAAGCACGTCAACGAGGGCGAGGGCGACGTCCTGCTGGCCGGTGACCACCTGCTGGCCGGCACCGGCTTCCGCACGGCACACGCCGCGCACGCCCAGTTGCAGGAGGTCTTCGGCTACCCGGTGATCACCATGCAACTTGTCGACCCGCGTTTCTACCACCTGGACACCGCACTGACGGTGCTCGACGAGCGGACCGTGGCGTACCTGCCGGAGGCGTTCTCAGCGGGCAGCCAGGCCGTTCTGCGCCGGCTCTTCCCCGACGCTGTGCACGCCACGATGGCCGACGCGGAGGTGCTGGGGCTGAACGCGGTCAGCGACGGGCGGCACGTGGTGCTGCCCGCGCAGGCCACCGACCTGGCCGCCAAGCTGCGCGACCGGGGCTACGAAACCATCGGGGTCGACCTGTCCGAGCTACGTAAGGCCGGCGGCGGACCGAAGTGCTGCACGCTGCGACTCCGTCAGGGAAAGGCAAGCAAGTGATAGTGGATGACAAGCTGCGTACGCCGGGAGCGGTCCGGGACGCCGAGCGCTGGACAGCGCACAACTACCACCCGCTGCCGGTGGTGATCTCGTCCGCCGAGGGCGCCTGGCTCACCGATGTGGACGGCCGCCGCTACCTGGACTGCCTGGCCGGATACTCCGCGCTGAACTTCGGTCACCGGCACCCGCAGTTGATCGCCGCAGCGCACGCCCAACTGGACCGGCTGACGCTGACCAGCCGCGCGTTCATCCACGACCAGTTCGCCGACTTCTGCCGGGAGCTGGCCGAGCTGTGCGGCAAGGACCTCGTGCTGCCGATGAACACCGGCGCCGAGGCGGTGGAGACCGGGATCAAGGTGGCCCGCAAGTGGGGCTACCAGGTCAAGGGCGTGGCCGCCGGGCAGGCCAACATCGTGGTCGCCGAGGGCAACTTCCACGGGCGGACCACCACCATCGTGAGCTTCTCCACCGACGAGGACGCCCGCGCCGACTTCGGGCCGTACACCCCCGGGTTCACCGTCGTGCCGTACGGCGACCTGGCGGCGCTGACCGCCGCGATCGACGAGAACACAGTGGCGGTGCTGCTGGAGCCGATCCAGGGTGAGCAGGGTGTGGTGGTGCCGCCGGAGGGTTACCTGCCGGGCGTACGCCAGGTCTGCACCGAACGCAACGTGCTGTTCATCGCCGACGAGATCCAGTCGGGTCTGGGGCGTACCGGCGCGACCTTCGCCTGTGACCACGAGGGCGTCGTGCCCGACATGTACCTGCTCGGCAAGGCGCTCGGCGGCGGCATCGTGCCGGTCTCCGCGGTGGCCGCGAACGCCGACGTGCTCGGGGTGCTCAAGCCCGGCCAGCACGGCTCCACCTTCGGCGGCAACCCGCTCGCCTGCGCGGTGGCGATCGAGGTGGTCCGGCTGCTGGCCACCGGCGAGTTCCAGCGCCGCTCGGCCGAGCTGGGTGAGCGCCTGCGGGCCGGCCTGGAAGGGCTGGTCGGCAAGGGCCTCGTCGGGGTACGCGTCCGTGGCCTGTGGGCCGGCCTGGACATCGACCCCGCGCTGATGAGCGGTCGGGAGGCGTGCGAGCGCCTGATGGAGCGCGGCGTGCTGGCCAAGGACACCCACGGCTCCACCATCCGGCTCGCCCCGCCCCTGGTGATCACCGAGGAGGAGATCGACCTGGCGGTCACCGCGCTGGCCGAGGTGCTGGCCGGCTGAACCAGGAACGTGGGAAGGCGGGCGTCGGGGTTCCGGCGCCCGCCTTCCGCGTCACTGCCCCTCCCGGCGGTGATCATGAAGTTATTGCCCGGCGCCGCGGCGTGTCGTGCCAATAACCTCATGATCACCGGGGGTGGGGTTAGGGGCGGGGTAGGCGCATGGCCATTGTGGGGGCCTCGGCCATCACCGAGGTGGGGGTGAACGGGGCACCCGTCGGCAGTTCCTCGGCGCGACCGATCTGCACGCCGGGGTACAGCTCGATCATGTCGTTCTCGCCCAGCACCCGGGACTGCTGAGGGGCCAGCGGGATCCGGTCGGACTCGGTCATCGAACCGGCCGGGCGGATGCCGGAGCCGTTGGTGCTGACGTCGGTCACGATGACCTCGCCGACCCGCAGCTCGAAGCGGACATGACCACGGCTGATCCAGCGCCGGGCCTCGTCGTTGAGCCACTGCCCGAGCATGATCCCGCCGTCCTGCTCGGGAGCACGACCGGCCACGATCGGCTGCTCCTCGCTGAGCACGAACCGCCGCCGGACCAGGCCGCCGACGCGCACCGCGAGCACCTCGGTACGCGGACGCGGGCCGCCGTCACCGAGCCGCGCGCCGTGTCGGGGGCAGGTCGGCACGCCGTTGCGCAGCGCGGGCGGCGGCTGCGCCGCGGGGCTGCGGTCGGCACCCCCGGCCAGGTCGGCGAACGCGCCACCCCCACCACCGCCACCGAACAGCGCGCAGCCCGACTCCGGGCAGCGCCACTGGCGGGCCAGCAGCTTGACACCGGTCGGCGAGCGCTTGCCGGCCACCGGCGAGTGCCCACCACCGACGTGCGCGATGAACACCGGCCCGCCGGCGCCCGGCACCGGCGCGACCACCCGACCGGGCTGCTCGACCAGCCACGGGAACCGACCGCGCAACCCGTCGAAGCGGACCCGGCTGAGCACCGGCAGACCGAGCAGGTCGGCGACCTCCAACATCCGGTCACCCGGGTTGTCGAGCACCTCGACGAGGCCGTCGTCGGCCCAGCGGCGGACGACCATCCGCTCGTTCGAGGTGAGGTCGGCGTCGGAGAGCAACGCCCGGTGCACCACCGCGTAGACCTGGACGCTGTCCTCCTCCAGCTCACGGGAGAGCGCGTCGATGACCATGCCGAGGCGGAGCAGGCTGGCCGGCCGACCACCGTCGATGTCCTGGTAGCGGATCACCTCGGCCAGGTCGATGACGGCTCGCGCCAGTGACGGGTCCGTGCAGACGCGACCCTCGATGGCGTCCAACACCTTGCTGATCTCAAATCTCATGCCGCACTCCGGACGATGTCGTCAATTCGCCGGGCCAGCTCGAAGTCCCGGTGGGTGACCCCACCGGCCGAGTGCGTGACACAGCGGAAGGTCAGGGTCCGCCATCGGATGTCGATGTCGGGATGGTGGTCGAGCTCCTCGGCCACCGTCGCCACCCGGTCCACCACCGCGATGGCCGCCGGGAAACTGCCGAGCTGGGCGGTACGACCGATGCCGGTCGGGTCACCCGACCAGTCGGGCAACCGGCTCAGCCCTTCTCGCACCGCGTCCGCGGTGAGCAGGTCTGCCATGGGCCGACCCTACCGGGGACGACGCCCGGCGTGGACCAGCGGTAGCGGGGTGTTGATCGGCCCGATACGCGCAGGCGGGGCGGTGCCGTCTGGCACCGCCCCGCCTTCCCCCTGGTGTGTTCAGCCGCGCAGCGGCCGCCCCACCTCGTGCAGGTGACCGAGCGCCTGCCGGTACGACTCGACCAGCCCGGTCTCCGCGTACGGGATGCCCTGCTCGACGCAGTAGGCGCGAACGATCGGCTGGGCCCGGCGCAGGTTGGCGCGGGGCATGTTCGGAAAGAGGTGGTGCTCGATCTGGTAGTTGAGACCGCCGAGCGTGGTGTCCACCAGTCGGCTGCCGCGCACGTTGCGGGAGGTCAGCACCTGCTTACGCAGGAAGTCCAACTCGTCCTCGGCGGTCGGCATCGGCATGCCCTTGTGGTTCGGGGCGAACGCGCAGCCCATGTAGAGACCCCACAGCGCCTGGTGCACGACGGCGAAGAGCAGCGCCTTGACCGGGGACATGACCGCCAACAGCAGCGCCACGTACGCGGCGGTGTGCGCGACGAGCAACGCCGCCTCGACCGCCCGGTGCCGCATCGGGACGGCGTACCTGCCGTCCTCCCGGCCGACGATCGCCCGGATGCTCGCCACGTGCAGGCTCAGACCCTCAAGCAGCAGCATCGGGAAGAAGAAGTACGCCTGCCGCTGAGCCATCCAACGGCCGAACCCACGGGTCTCCAACGCCTGCTCGGGCGTCCACACCAGGGCCCCCGCGCCGACGTCCGGGTCCTCGTCCTCGTGGTTCGGGTTGGCGTGGTGCCGGTTGTGCTTGTCGACCCACCAGCCGTAGCTGAGCCCGACCGCCGCGTTGCCGGCGAGCAGCCCCACCAACTCGCTGGGACCACGCCGACGGAACATCTGGCGGTGCCCGGCGTCGTGACCGAGGAACGCGACCTGGGTCGTGGCCACGGCCATCAGGGCGGCGAGCGGAAGCTGCCACCAGGAGTCGCCGAGCAGGAACACTGCGACCCAGCCGGCCACGAAGGCACCGAGGGTGAGCACGATGCGGGTGACATACCAGCCGGGGCGCCGCTCCAGCAGGCCCGCCTGGCTGATCCGTCGGGACAACTGTGCGTAGTCACTACCTCGCCGTCGTACCGGCGGTTCCGCCACCGCTCCGAGCGTCATCGCTGCTCCCGTTTCACTTGCGCCCGTACCGGGGTGGTTCGGGCTTAATGTCAAGTCTCCCGATCGCGGTAGCGGTGAGTAACCCCGACAACCCCCGAATGGGGGGTAGGGCAGGCCCTACCCCTACTGGTTCGACTCAGCTCAGTCGGCCGACCGCGGCGCGCAGTCGAGCCAGGTCACGTCGACGCCGCTCGTAGGTGGCGGCGAGCCCGACCAGCGCCAGCCCGCCGATGCCCAGGTAGATCCACCGGGGCAGCAGATCCCATCCCCGGGCCAACTCGTGCAGCGCCAGCAGCGTCAGCACCCCGCCGCCGAGCAGCACCGGCGCCTGCCACCGGCGGGTCGCGCCGGCCAGCACCGCGCCCGTCGCCGCCACGCCGAGGAGCAGTCGCCGCCACGGCTGCGGGTCCGCCCCGGCCAGCACCGACACGAGGCTGGGCAGCAACGCCGCGACCAGCCCCGGACCGAGGGCCGGCCAGCTGGTCAGCCCTGGCCGGGTGCGCAGCGCCAACAGGCCCGCTCCGACAGCGAGCGCCGCCGCCGGCACTGTGTACGCCTCCGGCACTGTCACCCCGCCGGCGGCCAGTAGCACCCAGGCCCCGAGCAGCTCGCTGCCGGCGGCGATCCCGGCAAACGCCCACCGCCGACCGGCCGGTTCACCCCGGCGCAGCAGCCGCAGCGCGACGGCGACGCCCCAGAGCACGCAGATGGTGGCGAGGTGCCGCGCCGCCTCGACGGCGAGCACCGCCGCCACCAGCGCGACGGCCTGCGCGGCGGCGTCCAGCACCCGTCCCAGCCGGATCCGCGCCGGTGTGACAGCCGCGGCGACCAGCACCAACGCGGCCACCGCCAGCAGTGGGTACGCGGCCGCCCGCAAGGGCAGCCCACCGGCGAGCGGGGCGGTCACCGCCAACGCGGACGCCGCACCCACGGCGGCGAGACAGCCGGCGACCCGTACCTCGAACCGGCGCGCCCCGGCGGCGACCGCGACCGCCGCCACCAGCAGCGCCCCCTCGGCGGCAAGCGTCCCGGCCCGGGTGGCCAGCAGACCGAGCACACCGGAGGCCACCAGCACCACGCCCACCGGCACGGCGACCGGTGTGAGCGCCGGGCGGGCGGCGGCCAGCGCGGTGAACAGCAGCGCCGCCAGGCCGGCGAGCAGAACGGCGGCCGGCAGCACCGGCCACGGCGCGCCGATCGCGACGAGCAGCACCGGCAGCGCCGCCGCGACGAACGGCAGCGCTGACGGCACCGGCAGGCCGACCCGCCGACCGGCCAGCGCGCCGGCCAGCGCCAGCAGCACCAGCGCGAACCCGACCGGGAGCACAGTCGGGTCGGCGACGACAGTGGGCACCCCCGACCACAGCCGGTTCCAGCCGCCGTAGGGCGACCCGAGCGCGGTCAGCATGGTCGGCAGGGCCGCCAGGACGGCGACCACCGCAAGCGTTGCGCCGGCCGCCAGCAGCAACGCCGACCGAGCAGACTCGCGCCCGTCGGCCGCCGGCCGGTCCCCGGGGGCCGCCTGGTCGGAGGCGCTCGCCGACGGCAGCCAGCAGGCGACGAACGCGACACCCAGCGCGGCCAGCGCCGCGTACGGCGCGAGCGGCTCGGCACCCGCCCCGATCAGCGGCGCGAGGCCGGGCACTGTCACCGCCGCGACGGCGCCGGTCACCGCGTACCCGACCAGCTCCACCCGGTGGCGGCGGGCCACGAGCGCCACGACCAGCGACAACCCGCCGGCCGCCAGCGCGAGCCGGGCCTGCCACCAGGGCGGCCCGCCCGCGGCGAACGTCGCCACCGCCGCGATCCCGGGCAGCGCGAGCTGCCCGACCAGCAGACCCGCACCGGCCACCTCCCGATACGCGCCGGCCCCCCGCCGGACGGCCAGTACCGACCCGACCACGGCGAGCACGCCGAGCGCCACCAGGACACCGGTCGGGGCGGCCAGGGCGACCAGCAGCCCGTGCCCGAGCAGAACGGCACCGCCGAACGCACGCAAGCGCAGCACGACCGGTGGGGCGCTCGGGCGGGCCAGCACGGCGAGCAGCAGCGCGACCCCACCCACGAGGTCGATGGCCACCACCTGAGGCCAGGACGCCGTCCAGCCGGCCGGCACGGCGAACAGCACCGCCACCGCGCCGGCCGTGGCGAGCACCGCCCGTGTGCTGCGAGGGAGCAGCAGCACAGTGGCGCCGATCGCCATCGCCACCGCGGGCGCCAGCTGCCAACCCCAGCTCAGGTCCGGCCCCGCCCCAGCCCCGCCCCAGGGCGGCAGCGACCGGCCGACGGCGGCGACCGCCAGCCCGATGGTGATCAAGACGGTGACCTGCGCCGTGCCCGCCGCGACGAACAGCGCGCCGGCCCGCGGACCGGTCCGCCAACCGCCGCCACCGTCAGTCGCCGCCACCGTCGGCAGGAGTCGCACCGCGGCGACCATCCCCAGTGCCACCGTCGCCGTCGCGAGTAGCAGCAGCGACGGGCGCAGCTCCGCCACCGGGCGCAGCACTGCGCCGGCGAGCACCGGCACCAGCAGCCCGGCCGCCACCGCCCGCAGTGCCCGCCCCCCGACGAGCCGGGCCGCGCCGAACCCGGTCAGCGCGACCAGCACCAGCGGCACCCCGGCCAGCAGTGGCGAGCCCCCCGCCCGCCCGCCGACCAGCGGCACCATCGCGCACGCCGAGGCGCCCACCAGCGCGGCGACGTGACCGGCGCCGGCCAACACCCGGCCGACGAGCTGCGCGGCCCCTCCCCGGCCACGCAGCGCGGCCAGCACCGCCAGGTTCAGCGACGCCACCCCGAGCAGGACCACCGCCCACCCCGCCGCACCCAGCCCGGCCTCGGCGGCGAACAACGGCAACGCCGGCTGGGCGGCCACCAGGGCGGCGAACCAGGGCCCCGTCAACCCGCTCCACCGGCCGTACGCCACGGCGACCGCCGCGCTGGCCCCCCCGACCAGCGCGGCGTACCGGCTGCCCGGCCAGCCGGTCACACCGGCCAGGTCCACCGACCAGGCCGCGTAACCGTCCAGCACCACCAGCAGCAACCCCACCGCGGCGAACGTCTCCGCCGTACCGCGCAGCCCCCGGCGAACCGCCAGCAGCGGCACGCCCAGCGCGAGCGCGGTGAACGCCACCAGGATCAACGCCCGCCCGGCGACCCCCACCGCCGCCCAGGCGACAGCTGTGAACACCACAGCCGCAGTGCCGAGCAGGAGTCCACCGAGGACGAAGAGCAGACCCTGGACCGTCCGGGTCGAGGTCTCCGCCGCACCCGGCCGCGAACCCGTCGCAATCCCGGGGCCCGGGCCGATGAACGGCGTCGGGCCGACGACCGGCGCCGGGCGCGCCACGACCGAGGCCGCCAACCCCGCGCGGACGACCGCCGCCAGTTCGGCCCGCCGCCCGGACGCTGTCGACAGCCGTCCGGCCAGCTCGGTGTACGCGCGGCGAGCCCGCTCCACCTGCGGCTCAAGCTCGGCGACCTCCCGACTCAGCCGAACCACCTCGGCGGCGATCGGGTCGGGCGCACGCCGGCAGCCGGAGCAACCGGCGCTCAGGTCGGCCGGCGCACCGCAGGCGGGGCAGGGGTAACGGGTGTCGTCCACCCGGTCATCATCGACAACCGGCCGTGGTGCGACCCAGAGTGCGCGTACTCAGGATCGGGTGTGCTCGTACACCCAGGTGGCGTAGTCGGGGTTGCCGCTCTCCACCCTGGACACCAAGATCTCCGGCACCTCGTACGGGTGGCTGACCCGGATCTGGTCCAGCA
Source organism: Micromonospora sp. NPDC048986 (assembly GCF_040649335.1). NCBI lineage: Bacteria > Bacillati > Actinomycetota > Actinomycetes > Micromonosporales > Micromonosporaceae > Micromonospora > Micromonospora sp. NPDC048986. The sequence goes on along the minus strand of NZ_JBEZFJ010000009.1, from coordinate 25,610 downwards.
AGGCGGTGAGCCGATCCGGTGCGGTCTTGAACTGCACCGACCACTCGGTGCTCGTCTCCATCCCGGACCGCCACCAGTAGGTGCTGTCCACCTGACCACCCACCTGGGCGCAGGCGGCGAGCCTGCCGGCGACGGCCGCAGCCGCCAGCACGTCGGCGACCGAACGCGCATCCACCACCGTTGTCACCACGCAGATCTCGTCCACGCCCGCACCCTACGCGGACATTTACCGATTAGCGGCGATCCAGGCATCAATCTGCGCCCACCAATCGAAGAGCCAGTCGATGCGTTCCTGCCGTCCGGTCGGCACGTCCTCCGGCGGCACGGACCAGAACCGCATCACGATCCGTTTGTCCATCGGCAGTTCCCGCCACACGTCGGCGACGGTGAGCATCCGGTCCAGACCGGTGTGGGCGACGAAGATGACACCGGCGTCCGGTGCGGCGTCCAGCGCGGCGAGCATCCCACCGGGCTGCGGGGCGAGCACGTGGCGCATCCGCTCGGCGCGCAGTGCCATCCTCTCCAGGCCCAGGGAGCGCAGCCGGGCAATGGCGCGCAGCCGTCGCCCGGGGGTGAAGTTGCCGCCCTCCGGGAAGATCACGAAGGCGTCGTTGTCGTCCAGGCCGGTGGCGAGGTGCCCGACCTGGCGTAGCGTCTCCTCGCCGCGCTCCGGGGTCGGCGCGATGAACCGGTTGGGCAGCCGATTGAGCAGCACGTCGATCGCCGGATCCCACTGGAGGCTGTCCTTCAGGACGATCCGGGGTTCCCGGTGGAACCAGTTGACCAGCCCGTGGATCAGGATGAACGAGTCACCCGGCCCGGCGTGGCGACAGAGCACCAGCTCGGGTCGGCCGGGCAGCGCAGTGTCCGGGTCGGTGCCGACCACGTCGATGCGCAACCGCAGTGTCCAATGTGCCTGCCAGAACAGCACCCGCAGGAACCAGCCGGCCAGCACGTAGTGCGCGCGCTGGAAGGCCGGCGACCGGGTCCGCCAGCCGAAGCCGGAGACGACCCAGAGCAGGAAGAGCGCGAGCAGCGCGGCGGCGTCCCAGACCAGGTAGAAGCAGCCGATCCAGAGCAGTCGCAGCGGGCGCAACCGGCCCGGGACCAGCGGCGACGCGGCCGCCGCGAGCAGCGCCCAGATCGGCAAGGTGGTGACCACGAGAAAGGCGAGCAGCACGACGGCGGGCGCGAGCAACAGCCGACGCAACCACCGGGGAGGCAGCGGCATCAACGCTCCAGGTGGGTGGCGAGGTAGCGCCGGGAGGCGGTGTACGCGCGGCTGATCCGCCGTCCCACCGCCGCCATGTCCCGGTACGCCCACGGCGTGTCGTCGCGCGGGTTGAGCCCGCCGGTCGGCAGGACGTGCACCTCCACCCCCTCCGGCAGCGCCGCCATCTCGCGGAAGAAGCGGTGCCGGCGGGAGATCTCGAACGCGACCTGCGCGATCTCCCATGGCCGGCGGGGCGGAGTCAGCTCCCGTTCGATCCGACCCACCTGGAGGACGTAGATCCGGCGGGCGCCGACGGCCACCGCCTCGCCGATGGGGATGGAGTTGACGATCCCGCCGTCCACGTAGTGCGCGCCGTCGATCTCCATCGGCGGAAGCAGGCCCGGCACCGAGGCCGACGCCATCACCGCCGGCACCACCGGACCGCTGTCGAACCAGTGCTCGGCGGCCCGCTCGATGTGGGCGGCGCAGCACCGGAACGGCACCCGCAGGTCGGCGAAGGTGGTGTCCACCCCCAGCTCGGTCTCCAACAGGCGGCGCAGCGGCCGGGGCGAGTGCAGGTGGGTGCGGGCGGCGAAGCGGCGCAGCTGCCGGGCGACCGAGTCGCCGTACACCTCGCTCGCCTCCGGTGAGGCCCAGAGCCGGACCAGCCGGTCGGTGACCGCCTCGGACGGGTCGGCGGCGACCAGCGCGCCGTTGACCGCGCCGATCGAGGTGCCGAGCACCATGTCCGGTTGGATGCCGGCCCGGAACAGGGCGCGCAACATGCCGACCTCGACCGCGCCGAGCACTCCCCCGCCGCCGAGCACGAACGCCACCGGTCCCCCCGCCATGTCGTCCATCCTGGCACGGGCCCGCCGCCCACCGGCGGGCCGCCGTCGACCGGCGGTCGGCGCACGGCAGGCACCGTCCGTCGCTGGTCGGCGGCAACGGCGTTGACAGGCAGGACGCATTCGCGCAACCTGATACCGCTCCCACCCCTGAGGCAGGTGCGATCCGTGAAGGCAGCGCTGCATCCGGGCCGATTGCTGGCTCGCAGATACCGACTTCTGGACCAGATCGGCGCCGGTGGCATGTCGGTCATCTGGCGTGCCCGGGACGAGGTACTGGACCGGGTGGTCGCGCTCAAGGTGCTCGCCCCGTCACTCGCCGCGGACGCGCGGTTCCGGGGGATGGTGCGCGAGGAGGCACGGGCTGCCGCCCAGTTGGTGCACCCGCACCTGACCTCCGTGCACGACTACGGCGAGACTGTCGACCCGGACGGCTCGATCACCTCGTTCGTGGTGATGGAGTTGCTCAGCGGCGAGGAGTTGAAGCTTCGGCTCACCGAGGGGCCGCTGCCGTGGACCGAGGCGGTCCAGGTGGGGGCGCAGGTCGCGGACGCGCTGGCCGCCGCGCACCGGCTCGGCATCGTGCACCGGGACATCACCCCGGCCAACGTGATGATGACCGGGACGGGCGTCAAGGTGCTCGACTTCGGCATCGCCACCCGGATCGGCGCGCCCGACGAGGACGAGGACGGCGAGACCTTCGGCACCCCGGCGTACGTCGCCCCGGAGCGTCTCGACGGCGCGCCGGCCCAACCGTCCACCGACGTCTACTCGCTCGGTGTGCTGCTGCACGAGGCGCTCACCGGCCGGGTCCCGTACCCGGCGGACACCTGGGAGCAGCTCAGCGCCGCGCTGGCCAGTGGTCCGCCGCCGACGCTGGCCGACCTACCGGACCTGCCCGCACCAGTGGCCCAGATCTGCCTGCGCAGCCTCGCCCGCAACCCGGCCGATCGGCCGACCGCCCGGCAGGTCGCCACAGCGCTCCGCGACCACGCGCTGCCCGCCGAGCCCCCGACGGCGACCGTCCGGGTGCCCACCCAGCCCCTGCCGGCACAGTCCCCCGCTGTCGCGACGGCCAGCGTCCCGGCGGCGGCACTACCGGATGGAGACACCTCGGACGGCGGGGGTGAGCCGGCGACCGGGTCGGGCTGGTCGCGGCGGCGGCTGGTGTTGCTGCTGGTGCTGGCCGTCGGCGTGACGGTGGCCGGGGTGGCCCTGCTGCCCGAACAGCAGCCGATCCGTCGGGCGCAGCCAACCGCCGGGCCGGTGACGACCCCGTCGAGCGACCCGCCGGCGCCCGAACCGTCCGCGCCGATCACGTCCACCCCGCCGACCCCGGCGCCCTCGACGAAGCCGACCACCGGGGCGCCCACCTCGAACCCGGGCACCCTGACCGAGGTCGCGAACCGGGTCGACGGGTTGATCGGCGCCGGGCTGAGCGTCGGCGAGATCCGCGACGACGTGGCCCTCGACCTGCGCAACGAGCTGCGCAACCTGAGGGTCGCGGTCAGCTCCGGCCGCGAAGAGCTGGCACCGCCGGTGGCCCGGCTGCGCGCCAAGGTCGCCGTCCGACTCGGTGAGGGCGGCATCAGCCCGGCGTACGCCTCTCAGCTCGACGCCGCCATCGCCGAGCTGGGCGCGACCGGGGCCTGACCCGGCGGTGCCGATGGGTCATCGCACCGGCACCCGGGCCGGTTCACGGACGTCGTGCCGGCCGAGGGCGAAGCGCCGATAGACCTCGGCGTAGCCGCTCGCCATCCGCTCGACCGAGAAGTTCCGGGCGACGTGCGCCACGCAGTCCTCCGGGTCGAGTCGCTCCGCCGCGAGCAACGCCGCGGGCAGCTCCTCCGACCGCTCGACGACGAGCCCGGTCAGCCCCGGCCGCACCAGCTCCGGCACCGCACCCCGGTTGAGCGCCACCACCGGCGTGCCGGTGGCCATCGCCTCCAGCATCACCATGCCGAACGGCTCGTCCCACTGGATCGGCATGATCAGGCAGCGGGCCTCGACAAGCATCCGCAGCGTCGTCGCGCGGTCCGCGTTGAGCACTACTGTCACGTCCTCGTCGACCATCGGCGCGACGACCTGCTCGTAGTAGCGGCGCTCGGCCGGCTCGTTGCACTTGCCGGCCAGCAGCAGGGGCAACCCGGCCGCCCGGCACTCCCGGATGGCGGTGTCCGGGCCCTTGTCCGGGCTGAACCGGGCCAACCACAGCACCGGCCCCGCGCCGGGGGTGTGCTTGCGCGGGAAGCCGCGGATGTCGAGCGCGTTGTGCACGGTGCCGGCCCAGGGCAGGTTCGGGTTCAGCCGGCGCTGGGCGTGCGAGATGGCCACCAGCGCGACCCCCGCGTCGATGTCGCTCAGCACGTCGCCGTACTCCCCCACGGGGTTGCCGTGCACTGTCGCCACAGTCGGCACGGCCCGGCGACCGGCGACCAGCGGACCGATGGTGGTGTGGTCGTGGATCACGTCGAAGTCGGCCGGGCTGATCAGCCGATTCACCCGGGCCAGGTGTGCCAGCTCGGGCAGTGACTCGCCGAGCCGCTCATATTGGACCTCGGCCACTGTGGAGACGAAGCCGTCGGCGGCCGTGCCGTGGTCACCCCCGGCACCGAACAGGGTCACCGCGTGCCCCTGTTGGCAGAGCGCGTCCACCAGGGCGGCGACTACCTGTTCAAGGCCGCCGTAGCCGGGCGGCGGTACGGACAACCACGGCGGAACCACCATCGCGATGCGCAGCGACCGCTCCTCTGGGCGGCCCGCAGGCGGGTGGTTCACGGCCACGAGTCCTCCCCGTTGCTCCCCGGTGCGGCGGCACCGCCGGTCGGCGGCGGTTTCCCGGTGGCGTCCCGGGTAAACCGGACATGGCGGACGATCACCCGCCCACCAGGAGTTGGTCGTGGACCACCCGCACCCCGGGCGCGGACCACGCCACCCGCTCGACCTGGTCGCGTTCCCACCAGGAACGGACCACGCCGGCGAGGACCAGCGTGTCGCCGTCCACCTCGACGGTCACCCGCTCGCCGCCGAGCGTGCGCCGCAACGCCCGCTGGACGTCCCGACGCAGTTGCTCGCCGGCCGGTGGCGCCGGAGGTCGTACCTCGATCAGGTTGGTGATCCCCCGTACGCCGTCGAGTCGACGCACCTCGCCCTCCGCGGCCCGCCGCTGCCACCCGAACTCGACCTCGCCGCGCAGCATCAACCAGCCGTTGGCAACTGTCACGTCCAGCCGCTCGTCGGGCACGAAGCTGTCCCACTCCAGGGCACGGGTGGCGGCGATGGCGACCTCGGCGTCGGTACGCCCCGGAGTGCCCGGCAGCCGCACCTCCATCTCGTCGGCCACCGCCCGTACGCCGCGAACCCGCTGGGCGGATCGGGTCGCGGCCCAGCCACGGGCGGCACCGTCCACGAATCCGGTCAGGGTGACCACGCCCTGGTCGACGGTCACCCCGATCTCGTTCGGTTGCAGCTGGGCGTCCCACGCCAGCTCGGCCAGAACGTCGCGTTGGATCCGCTGGTCGTCGCGGACATCCACCACCTCGGTCACGGCACCCCACCCCCGGTTCCGGTCGTCGCCCTGCAAACCTGCCGGGCGGACGGGTGACGGCGGTTCACCCGATCCGGGTGAACCGCCGTCGGGCGGAAAGAAGCGGCGGGTGACGGAGCCGACCCCCTCGGCCCCGCCACCCGCCGCCGGAGGGTGGAAGCAGGTTCAGACAGCTGGTCAGGACGTCTCGGCGAGCGTCACGGTCGCCGACTTCTCGACACCGTTGCGTTTGAACTGCACCTCGACCCGGTCGCCGACCTTGCCGGCCTGCACCGCGCCGACCAGGTCGTCAGAGTCGTTTACCGGCTTGTCGCCGAACCGGGTGACGACGTCGCCGCGCTGGAAGCCGGCCTTCTCCGCCGGGCTGCCCGGGGTGACCGACGCGACGAGCGCGCCGCCGCCCTCGGCCGGGTTGACGCCGACTCCGAGCGACGGGTGGCTGACCTTCTCGCCACGCTGGAGTTTGCCCGCGACGTCCTTGGCCTTGTTGCTGGGGATGGCGAACCCGACACCGATGTTGCCGGTGCTCTGCCCGGAGGTCGCGATGGCGGTGTTGACGCCGATCACCTCACCGCGGGTGTTGACCAGCGCGCCACCGGAGTTACCGGGGTTGATCGGCGCGTCCGTCTGGAGCAGGCCGGAGATCGAGCTGACCGGCTGGCTCTGCTGGGTCGGGTCCTGCTGCTGGCCCTCGCCGGCCCGGATGGTGCGGTCCCGGGCGCTGAGGATGCCCGAGGTCACCGAACCCTGCAGACCGAGCGGGCTGCCCAGGGCGAGCACCTGGTCGCCGACCTGCATGGCGTCGCTGTCGCCGAACTTGGCCGGCTTGAGGTCGCTCACCCCGTTTGCCTTCACCACGGCCAGGTCGGTCTTCGGGTCGGTGCCGATGATCTTCGCGTCGGCGGTCGTGCCGTCGGCGAAGACCACCCGTACGGCGTCGCCGGCGGCTGACGCGACCACGTGGTTGTTGGTCAGCACGTACCCGTCGGCGCTGAGCACCACGCCGGAGCCCTCACCGCTGCCGGTGGTGATCGAGACGACGCTGTCCTGCACCGACGCGGCGATCTTCGGCAGGTCGGCGCCATTGATCACGGGCGCCGCGGAGTAGGTGCGGGTGATACCGCCGCCGTCGCCGTCGAGGGCGAGCGCGAGTGCCCCGCCGGCCACGCCGGAACCGAGCATCAGGGCGAACACCGCGACGCCGGCGCCGGCGAACTTCGCGATCCGACCCGGCCGGGGGCCGCTGCCGGGCGGCGCGACCTGCGGGCCCCACGGTGGGACCGGCTGGCCCGGGTGCTGCGGGTGCTGCGGGTGCTGTCCGGGGTGCTGGGCGTGCTGCCCGGGGTGCTGCTGGTGCTGGGCGTACGGCATGCCCGGCTGGCCCCCGCCGGCCCAGCCGGACTGCTGGCCCTGGTACCAGGGGGCACCTGGGTAGTGGCCGGCGGCCGGCTGCGGGTAGCCGGGCTGGCCGGGCGCCGGGTGACCGGAAACCGGGTACGGCGGAGCTGACGCAGTGGCGGCCGGGCGCTCGTAGCCGGTCGACGGCTCGTACCCGGTCGGCGCGGCGGCGGCCGGCGGCCCGGCGGAACCGGGATACCCGGCCGGGGTGGCGGCGGTCGTCTCCGCGTCACCGGTGGTGGAGGCGACAGTCGGGTCGCCGCCGGTCGAGACGACCGGTACGGGAGTGGTCGGGGAGTCGGACTGCACGCGCTCGTCGCGCGGCAGCTCGGCGGTGGGGTGCGACGGCTCGGCGTCGGTGGGGGCCGGCCGGCGCTGCGGGTCGGACTCGAACTCGGTCATGGCACTACCTTCTCCCTCCGCACTGCAATCAACCTGGAACCGTCCTGGAAGTTGGCTGAAAGTCACTCGCCCGCTCCGTCGATCTGCGCCAGCAGCGGCAGCCGAACCCGGAAGGTGGCCCCGCCGCCGGGCGTCTCGGCCACCTCGACCGAGCCGTGGTGGGCGGCGACCAGCGCCGCCACGATGGCCAGGCCGAGGCCGGTGCCGGTGTTGCCGTCGGCCCGCCGGGTACGGGCCGCGTCGGCCCGGTAGAACCGCTCGAAGACGCGTTCGGCCTGCTCGGCCGAGAGGCCGGGGCCGGTGTCGGCGACCTCCACGACGGCGAAGCCACCGGGTTCGGCGCGCAGCCGCACGAGGACCTCGGCCTCCGCCGGGGTGTGGGTGAGCGCGTTGGTGACCAGGTTGCCGATCACCTGCCGCAGCCGCGCGTCGTCGGCGGAGACGACGAGCGGGCCGGATTCGGGCCTGATCTCCAGCTCGATCCGCCGGTCCGGTGCCATCGCCCGCGCGGCCTGCACCGCGTCGGAGGCGAGCACCGGCAGCTCCACCGGGGTCAGCGAGAGCGGCCGTTCCATGTCCAACCGGGCGAGCAGCAGCAGGTCCTCGACCAGCAGCCCCATCCGGGCCGCCTCGTCCTCGATCCGGCGCAGCAGCCCGGCGGTCTGTTCCGGCGCACGGGCCGCACCCTGCCGGTACAGCTCGGCGAAGCCACGGATCGTGGTGAGCGGAGTCCGTAGTTCGTGCGAGGCGTCGGCGACGAACTGCCGCATCCGCTCCTCGGAGCGAATGGCCCGCGCCTCGGACGCCTGAGCTGCGGCGGCGGCGTCCCGGGCGGCGCTCTCCGCCCATCGGGCCGAGGTCTCCGACGCGGCTCGGGCGGTGAACGCCGCCTCGATCTGGGTGAGCATCGCGTTGAGCGCACGGGAGAGCCGGCCCAGCTCCGAGGTCGGCTCGGCCTGGCCCTCCTCCGGGTCGGGCACCCGGCGGGTCAGGTCACCGCCGGCAATCGCGGCGGCGGTCTGTTCGATCTCGACGAGGGGCTTGAGGCTGGTCCGGACAATCGCCGCGCCGACCGAGGCCAGCATGATCAGCACTGCACCACCGACCAGCAGGTCTATCCAGACGAGCTGCTTCACCGCCCGGTCCACCTCGGTCAGCGGCTGACCCACTGCCAGCACCGAGCCGTCCGGTTGAGCCGCGTAGTAGACCCGCCACCGGGTGAGGCGATCGTGTGAGATGACAGTCCGCGGCTCGCCCTCCGCCGCCTCGAAGTCCTTGCGGCTGGCGGGAAAGGTGGGCAGCTGTTCGGGGTCGAAGTTGCGCTTGTCGTACAGGGGGTCGTACACCCGCCGCTCGTCGGCCACGATCACGACGTAGTCGCTGGGCAGCAACGCGCCGACCTCACCGCTGCGCAGCTTCAGAAGCACCTGGCCGAGGCCCTGGGCGGTCGACCGTACCTGCCCGTCGACCTGGCCCTCCAGGTAGTTGCGAAGGAAGTACGCGGTCAGCGAGCTGATCACCAGAAGCGCGACGGCGACCAGCGCGAGCACCGAGGTGACCAGCTTCACCCTCAGCGGAACGCTGCGCACCCGCCCCTTCGCCTGCTGGACCGCGTTCACGCCGCCGGCTTGCGCAGGACGTACCCGACGCCGCGAAGAGTGTGGATCAGCCGGGGTTGGGTGGTGTCGACCTTGCGCCGCAGGTACGAGATGTAGGACTCGACGATGTTGTCGTCGCCCCGGAAGTCGTAGTTCCAGACGTGGTCGAGGATCTGCGCCTTGGACAGCACCCGGTTGGCGTTGAGCATCAGGTACCGCAGCAACTTGAACTCGGTCGGCGAGAGCTGCACCCGCTGGCCGGCACGGTGCACCTCGTGGGTCTCCTCGTCCAACTCCAGGTCGGCGAAGGTGAGCCGGGAGGGAGCCTGCTCGCCGGTGGTGGTGCGGCGCAGCACGGCGCGGATCCGGGCGGTCAACTCCTCCAGGCTGAACGGCTTCGTGACGTAGTCGTCGCCGCCCAGGGTCAGCCCACGGATCTTGTCGTCGGTGGCGTCCCGGGCGGTCAGGAACACCACAGGAGTACGCGTGCCGCCCTCGCGGAGCATCCGGATGACCTCGAAGCCGTCCAGGTCGGGCAGCATCACGTCGAGTACCACCAGGTCGGGCCGGTGGTCCTTGGCGGCGTTGAGCGCCGCGCTTCCACTTGTCGCGGTGGCCACGTCGAAGCCCGCGAACCGCAGGCTCGCGGAGAGCAGTTCGAGGATGTTGGGGTCGTCCTCGACGACAAGCAGTCGCGCCTCGGTCTGGGTAGCGGGCATGCGCCCATCATCGGTGACGTCACTGCGCCAGCGCTGGACGCTTCCTGCAAAAAGGCTGTGAGTCGCCGACCGTCCGGCGACGCCGGTCAGCGCAGTAGGCGACGCAACCCGTCCAGGGCGCCGTCGAGCAGCCGGATCGCGGTGCGCAGCTGGATGTCGCTGAACTGTCGGGCGCGCATCAGCCGGCCCACCTCGACGGTGAACGCGGCCAGCCGCTTGTCGAGTTCGTCGAGCAGCTCGGCCTGCGGCCCGGCGGTCGATGCCGGCCTGGGCTGTGGTTCGGGTGCGGGCGCCTCCCACCGGGCCCGCCTGGTCTGCCGGGTGGCCTCGCTCAACTCGCGCTTGAGGTCGCGTGCCGAGCCGCGTACCTCGCTGCGGATCTCGCCGGCCAGGCTGGAGAGATCCGCCACGGAGGCCGCGATGTCCGTTTCCAACGCTGTCAACTCACCGGCCCGCTGGCGCAGCTCCGCCCGGCCGGCGTCGGTGATGTCGTACGTCTTGCGGCCGCCGGCTGCGGTGTGGCTGACCAGACCCTCGACCTCCAGCCGTTGCAGGCGGGGGTAGATGGTGCCGGCGCTGGGCGCGTACAGCCCGAGGAAGCGGTCCTCCAGCAGACGGATCAGCTCGTAGCCGTGCTTCGGGCCGTCGTCGAGGAGCTTGAGCAGGTAGAGCCGGAGCCGCCCGTGGCTGAACACGGCGGTCACGGCAGCTCCTCCTCATCGTCGTCGACGGCTCGGGCGAGCAGGGCGATGCTCCCCGAGGTCGCGGAAGCCCAGAGCTTACCGTCGCCGGCGCCGAGCACCCCCTCGCTGCTGGGCAGGGGGAACGTCGAGGTGCGCAGCTGCGGAAAGCCGCTGGTGATCCGGCCGGAGGCGGTGCTCAGCTGGACGGCGAGGTCGCTGTCCGCGCGGACCCGGACGGTGATGCTGCCCGAGATGGTGCTCAACCGGATCTCGCTGCGCCGCGGATTGTCCAAATCACAGGTGATCGGACCTGAGACGGTCTGCGCCCGGACCCGGTCGGCGGCGCTGTCGGCGAGGATCACCTCCCCGGAGACCGTCTCCACAGTGAGGTCGCCGCGGACGCCGAGCGCCTCCACCGGCCCCGAGGTGAGCTTCGCGGAGGTGCTGCCGCGCAATCCCATCAGGGTGATCTGGCCGGCGACGACGTTGGCGATGGTCTGCCGGCGCAGGCCGGAGGCGACCAGGGAGCCCGCGACCAGGCCCAGATCGGCGAGGACGTCGGCGGGCACCGCGATGGAGACGTCCACCCGGGGATAGCGGTGGATCATCCGGAACCAGCGCAAAACGTCCGACCAGCCCCGACCGCGCTCCTGGCGGATGCTGAGCCGACCGTCGGTGTGGTCGATCAGGACCGGCCGACGGCCGACCTGGGTCACGTCGATCCGGGTCGGCCCGTCGGTGGCGACCACGTTGAGCCGCCCACTGATCAGTCGAACGTCCAGCCGGACGACCGGAGCGTCCAGTGTGAGCCGTTGCGGGCTCTCGACCGTCCAGCCGGCCATGGCGTCCCCCTCTCGACGACGCGCGGGAGGCGCGCCGAACAGGAGGCGAATGTAACGCGATACATCGCGACACCACAAGACAGGTCGAGAGGTGGTCGCCCGTTCGCCGTTCGACGTGCTCCCTCAGGCCGCCAGGTCCAGCTCCCGATCGACGAGCGGAGCCGGCACGGGAACGGCCGGGGTCACCGTCGGCACCGGCCGCAGCCGGGCCCGCACGGCACCCGCTGGCACCAGGTGTACGGCCGACTCGGCGGCCCGGGCCAGCAACCGCCGGTCGGCGTCACGGGCCGGGTGCAGCGCGGCGGCGATCGTCACCGACACCACCAGCTCCCGCGCCGCGACCACCCGTGCCACCGAGCGCAGCAGGGTGTCCGCGCCGAGGAAGGCGGCTGCCGTGGTGGTCGACCCGGTGGCCGCACACCGGTAGGTGAGCCGCAGCGGAACCACCGGGCTGCCCGTGTCGATCGCCGCCTGGAACGTCGCGGGCCGGAACCCACCGCCGGGACGGCAGTCGGTGGCACCGTTGCGGGCACACCACGTCGTACCCTCCGGAAAGACCGCCACCGACCGCCCGGCACGCAGCGCGTCGGCGACCCGGGCGACGGTCCTCGGCAGCGCCCGGGGCCGGGCGCGGTCCACGAAGACAGTGCCCGCCGCCGCGGCCAGCAGACCGACCACCGGCCAGGCGCGGACCTCCCGTTTCGCCACCATCCGGGTGGGCGCGACCGCCAGCACCGCGAGGATGTCCAGCCAGGAGACATGGTTGGCGACCAGCAGCGCGCGCCGCCGGGGCAACCGACCCCGGACCACGAGGCGGACGCCGAACGCGCGCGCGGTGGCCCGCGCCCAGCCACTGACCAGCACCCGCCGTTCCCGAGTGGGGAGCACCGGCAGCAGCACCACCACCGGGATCCCGGCCAGCAGCATGCCGAGCGCGGCGACCAGCCGGAGCACCCGGCGGGCCACCGGCACCGTGGGCACCTCGCCGGCCGCCGGCAGGCAGTCGTCGTCGCAGCCCGAGGAGGGCCGCCACAGGTCGCGCGGCACGGCGGTCACCGCTGCTCACCGCCGAGGAAGTGCCGCAGGTAGCGCGGGTTCATCCGGTCCAGGGAGAAGAGGACGTAGAAGTCCGCGCACCCGAAGTCGCTGTCGTAGGCCGGCTCGCCGCAGATCCACGCGCCGAGCCGGAAGTAGCCACGCAGCAGCGGCGGCACCGCCACCCGCCCGGTCGGGGCAGCGGCGAGCGGGCCGGCGGCGGCCGCCTCGGCGAACCACTGCCGCAACGGGCGGACCCGCAGCGGCGGCGGCGCCAGGTGCCGGGTCCGGGCCTGGGTCCACACCTCGGCCACCGTCCGCCCGCCGTCAGCCACCGGCACCGACGCGCACCCGCCGAGCCAGCGGGAGCCGCGCGGGTGCAGGTACCTGATGATGCCGGCCCACATCAGGTTGATCACCGCGCCGGAGCGGTGGTCCGGGTGCACGCAGGACCGGCCCGCCTCGACCAGGTCGTCGCGGAGCGGGTCGAGCGGCCTCAGATCGAATTCGTCCTCGGCGTAGCGCCGGCTGGTACGCCCCGGCGGCAGCAGCCGGTACGTGCCGACCACCTCGCCGGAGCTGTCCTCGCGGACGATCAGGTGGTCGCAGTACGCGTCGAAGGGGTCCACGTCCAAACCGGCCTCGCCGGGAAGGAGGGTGGCGCCGAGCTCGGTGGCGAACACCTCGTGGCGCAGGCGTTGCGCGGCCGCGACCTGGGTGGGGTCGTCGGCGATCAGCAGGGTGTATCCGCTGGTCTTCAGGGGTGCGCCAGCGGCATGCAGAACGGCCATGGGATCTGTGTAAGGGCCCGGGTTGCCGTTCACGGGGACCACTGGTGTCGGCAGGATGAACGCCGGCCGGCAGATGGCTCCCACCTCGGCCGTGCGAGGCTGCGGAAGGTCCGGCGACGACGCCGACACGCACCACCGGAGGTCGACGATGCGCATCGAAACCCGCTACAACGGGCCCGCCGGTTCCGGCAACGGCGGCTGGAGCGCGGGGATCTTCGCCGCCGAGGCGGACGGCAGCGGGCCGGTCGAGGTGACACTGCGCCGGCCACCGCCGCTGGAGACCGAGCTGACAGTGGTCGACGGCGAGGTCCGGGACCCGGCCGGCGAGCTGGTGGCCGAGGTGCGCCCGGCCGGGGTGATCGATGCCGTGGTGCCCCCGGTCGACCTGGAGACGGCGGTGGCCGCCGCGGCCCGCTACCCCGGTCTGGTCGAGCATCCGTTCCCCAGCTGTTACGTCTGCGGCCCGCAGCGGGCCGACGGGCTGCGGATCTTCCCCGGCCGGCTGCCCGATGGCCGGACCGCCGCGCCGTTCCGCGCGCCCGCACAGGTCAGCGCGGCCACGGTCTGGGCTGCGCTGGACTGCCCCGGAGGTTGGGCGGTGCTTGCGCCGGGCCGCCCGTACCTGCTGGGTCGGATCGCCGCCGTGGTCGAGGCGCTGCCCGGGGCGGGCGACGAGTGCGTGGTGACCGGGGCGTTGCTGCGCGTCGATGGGCGCAAGGCGCTCGTGCACACGAGCCTGTACGGCCCGGACGGGTCCTTGCTCGGCGCGGCGCGGGCAACCTGGATCGCCTGTTGAATCCGGGCCGTAGTCCGCAGGGATGACCCGCCTCCGCCCCGCGACGGAGGCAGACGTACTGACCGCGCCTGATTGACCTTGTTGCCCCGGGCCGTCACGCTGTGCCACGGCGTACCTCTACGCCACACACGGGAGGAGAACGATGACTGACGGGCAGCGAAGCCCCACCAACGACGGTCAGATCGTGGTGTCCGGTCTGACGAAGCAGTACAAGAACGTCCGGGCGGTGAACAACCTGTCCTTCACCGTGGCGCCGGGACGGGTGACCGGCTTCCTCGGCCCGAACGGCGCAGGCAAGACCACCACGCTGCGCATGCTGCTGAATCTGGTCACACCGACCGCCGGCACGGCCACCATCAGCGGCCAGCGGTACGCCGACCTCGCGACCCCGCTGCGGCAGGTCGGCGCGGTGCTGGAGGCGTCCAGCGCACACAAGGGCCGCACCGGCATCAACCACCTCCGGGTCATCTGCGCGGCGGCCGGGCTGCCCAAGCAGCGGGCCGACGAGGCGTTGGCCCTGGTCGGGCTGACCCCGGCGGCGAAGCGCAAGTTCAAGGGTTACTCGCTGGGCATGAAGCAGCGGCTCGGTATCGCCGCCGCGATGCTCGGTGACCCCCGGGTGCTGATCCTCGACGAGCCGGCGAACGGGCTGGACCCGGAGGGCATCCGGTGGATGCGTGGGTTCCTCAAGAACCTCGCCCACGAGGGCCGTACGGTGCTGGTCTCCAGCCACCTGCTGTCGGAGATGCAGTTGCTCGCCGACGACGTGGTGATCATCGCGGCCGGGCAGTTGGTCCGGCAGGGTCCGGTCGACCAGGTGCTCGGCTCGATGGCCCAGGGCGCCCGGGTCCGGGTCCGCACCCCGCAGGCCGAGGTGCTGGCCGCCGCCCTCAAGGCGCAGTCGGCGACCATCGAGACCGACGAGCAGGGTGTACTGCTCGTCGGCGGGGTGGACGCCCCGACGATCGGCCGGTCCGCCCTCGCGGCAGGGGTCGAGCTGCACGAACTGACCACCGAACGGCCCGATCTGGAACGGGTCTTCCTGGAGCTGACGGCCGGAAAGGCGGGCATCCGATGAACCTGGTCCGATCCGAGCTACTCAAGATTCGTACCACCAGCACCTGGTGGTGGCTGGCCCTCGGCGCGCTCCTCTCGATCGCCCTGGCGTTCGCGATCAACGCGTGGTTGGCCGTCACGACGCTCGGTGGCGACGCCGAGGAGATCGGCGTCAGCGCCGAGCAGGCCACCGCCCCGGCGCAGGCGGCGAACCTCTACACCTCGGGCCAGTACCTCGGGCTGATGTTCGTGATGCTCATCGGCATCCTGATGGTCACCAACGAGTTCTTCCACCAGACCGCGACCACGACGTTCCTGACGACTCCCCGGCGAACGTCGGTCATCGTCAGCAAGCTCGTCGCCGCCAGCCTGCTCGGCTTCATGTTCTGGCTGGCGACCACGCTCATCGACCTGGCCGCCGGCGCGATCTTCCTGTCCGCGAACGATTACGGCACCCAGCTCGGTGAGTGGCCGGTGCAACGGGCGCTGCTGTTCAACCTGCTGGCCTACGCCATCTGGACGATCCTCGGGGTGGGCATCGGCACGCTGATCACCAACCAGCTCGGAGCGGTGATCACGGCGGCGGTGCTCTACCTGATCGGCACCCAGGTGGTGGGTCTGCTGTTCCTGCTCCTGTCGAACGTGCTCGACAGCCAGGCGGTGCTCAAGTGGCAGGTGGTCTGGCCCGCCGTGGCATCCCAGGTCATGATCACGGAGGGCACCTCGGAGTTCACACCGTCCTGGTGGGTAGGGGCCCTGGTGCTGATCGGCTACGCGCTGGTCAGCGGAATCGCCGGAGTCCTGCTCACCCGGCGGCGCGACATCGCCTGACGGCGTCCGCGACCCCGGAGCGGCTGGCCGCTCCGGGGTCGGGCGTCACGCTCGACGCCCGGCCGCACGAGGGCCGGGTGTTACCAGTTCGGCACGGTGCGCGCAGGCGTTGGTGAACTTCTGGCATCTTCTGTGAAACCGGCCACGGGACCGAGGCGGAAATGCCTGCGGGATCGGTACGGCGTAGCCTGGGAGCCGTCTAGTCCGTGCTCCTAATCGGGCGCGACGGACCCACCGCGTGCCACACAAACCCGCGTGAAAGAGGCGATTACCGGCCGTGTCGACCCAGCAGACTTCGCAGGAGAACCCACTGGCGGGTTTCGGCCCGAATGAGTGGATCGTCGAGGAGATGTACCAGCGTTACCTCGCCGACCCATCGAGCGTCGATTCGGCCTGGCACGACTTCTTCGCCGACTACCGACCGGCACCGGGAGCGGGCACCCCGCGCGGCGCCGAATCATCGGACAAGCCGGCCGCCGCCCCGGAGCCGGACGGTCAGCCAGAGGCAGCCGCCACCGTCACCCAGCCGAAGGCCCCGGCCAAGCCGGCGACCGCGAGCAAGCCGGCCGCCCAGCCGGCGTCGGCCAAGCCCGCCGCCCCGGCCACGCCGAAGGCCGCGCCGGAGAAGGCCGCTGCGACCAAGCCGGCCGCCAAGGCCGCCGCGCCGAGTGCCGACGGCCCGCAGACCACGCCGTTGCGGGGCGTCGCGGCGAAGATCGTCCAGAACATGGACGCCTCGCTGAGCGTGCCCACCGCGACCAGCGTGCGCGCGGTCCCGGCCAAGCTGCTCGTGGACAACCGCATCGTGATCAACAACCACCTCGCCCGTGGGCGGGGTGGCAAGGTCAGCTTCACCCACCTGGTCGGCTACGCGATGGTGCGCGCGCTGGTCCAGCACCCCGAGATGAACAACTCCTTCGCCGAGGCCAACGGCAAGCCGGCGGTGCTCCGCCCGGCACACGTCAACCTCGGCATCGCGATCGACCTCGCCAAGCCCGACGGCAGCCGCAACCTGGTGGTCCCCTCCATCAAGGGCTGCGAGCAGATGGACTTCCGGCAGTTCTGGCAGGCGTACGAGGACGTGGTCCGACGGGCGCGGCGCAACGAGCTGACCATGGAGGACTACTCCGGCACCACGATCTCGCTGACCAACCCGGGCGGCATCGGCACCGTGCACTCGATGCCGCGGCTCATGCAGGGGCAGAGCGCCATCATCGGCGTCGGCGCGATGGAGTACCCGGCCCCCTACCAGGGGATGTCCGAGGCCACCCTCGCCGAGTTGGCGGTCAGCAAGATCATCACGCTGACCAGCACGTACGACCACCGGATCATCCAGGGTGCGCAGTCCGGCGAGTTCCTCAAGGTGATGCACGAGCTGATCCTCGGCGAGCACGGCTTCTACGACCAGATCTTCACCGCGCTGCGCATCCCGTACGAGCCGGTGCGCTGGATGCGCGATGTCGCTGTCAACTCCGAGGGGCAGATCAACAAGACCGCCCGGGTGCACGAGCTGATCCACGCGTACCGGGTGCGCGGTCACCTGATGGCCGACACCGACCCGCTGGAATTCAAGATCCGCAAGCACCCCGACCTGGACGTCCTCCAGCACGGGCTCACCCTGTGGGACCTGGACCGCGAGTTCCCGGTCAACGGCTTCGCCGGCCGGCAGCGGATGAAGCTGCGCGAGATCCTCGGCGTGCTGCGCGACTCGTACTGCCGCCGGGTCGGCATCGAGTACATGCACATCCAGGACCCGGAGGAGCGGCGCTGGGTCCAGGAACGGATCGAGCGCAAGTACGAGAAGCCGTCCGCCGACGAGCAGAAGCACGTGCTCAACCGGCTCAACGCCGCCGAGGCGTTCGAGACCTTCCTCCAGACCAAGTACGTCGGCCAGAAGCGCTTCTCGCTGGAGGGCGGCGAGTCGCTGATCCCGCTGCTCGGTGAGGTGCTGGAGTCGTCCGCCGAGAACGGGCTGGACGAGGTCGTCATCGGCATGGCCCACCGGGGTCGGCTCAACGTGCTGGCGAACATCGTCGGCAAGCCGTACGAGAAGATCTTCTCGGAGTTCGAGGGCCACCTGGACCCGCGCTCGACGCAGGGTTCCGGCGACGTGAAGTACCACCTGGGCCAGAACGGCAAGTTCACCACCCCCGACGGCGAGCACGCGGTCAAGGTGTCGGTGGTGGCCAACCCGTCGCACCTGGAGGCCGTCGACCCGGTGCTGGAGGGCATCGTCCGGGCCAAGCAGGACCGGATCGACCTCAAGCTGGAGGGCTACACGGTGCTGCCGCTGGCGGTGCACGGTGACGCCGCCTTCGCCGGACAGGGCGTGGTCGCCGAGACGCTCAACCTGTCGCAGCTGCGCGGCTACCGCACCGGCGGCACCGTGCACGTGGTGGTGAACAACCAGGTCGGCTTCACCACCGCCCCGGAGTACAGCCGGTCCAGCCTCTACAGCACCGACGTGGCCCGGATGATCCAGGCCCCGATCTTCCACGTCAACGGCGACGACCCGGAGGCAGTGGTCCGGGTGGCCCGGCTGGCGTTCGAGTACCGGCAGACGTTCAACAAGGACGTCGTGATCGACATGGTCTGCTACCGGCGGCGCGGGCACAACGAGGGCGACGACCCGTCGATGTCCAACCCCCAGATGTACAAGATCATTGACTCGAAGCGCTCGGTCCGCAAGCTCTACACCGAGGAGCTGATCGGTCGCGGCGACATCACCGTGGAGGACGCGGAGGAGCTGCTGCGCGACTACCAGGCGCAGCTGGAGAAGGTCTTCAAGGCCACCCGGGACGCCGCCTCGGCACCGCGCCAGCTCAACCGGCCGCGCCGCGAGGAGGAGCCGGAGCCGCAGGTCGACACGGCCACCGACGCGTCAGTGGTCAAGGCCATCGGCGAGGCGCACATCAACCTGCCGGAGGGCTTCACCCCGCACAAGCGGATCCAGCAACTACTGGACCGGCGGGCCAAGATGTCCGTCGAGGGCAACATCGACTGGGGCTTCGGCGAGATCATCGCGCTCGGGGCGCTGCTGCACGACGGGGTCACCGTCCGGCTCGCCGGGCAGGACTCTCGCCGCGGCACGTTCGTCCAGCGGCACGCCTCCGTCGTCGACTCCCGCACCGGCGACGACTACCTGCCGCTGAAGTCGCTGACCAGCGACGGCGACCGCTCCCGGTTCTTCGTGCACGACTCGCTGCTCAGCGAGTACGCGGCGATGGGCTTCGAGTACGGCTACTCGGTGGAGAACATCAACGCCCTCGTCGCCTGGGAGGCCCAGTTCGGCGACTTCGTCAACGGCGCCCAGTCGGTGATCGACGAGTTCATCTCGTCCGGTGAGGTGAAGTGGGGCCAGCGCTCCGCCATCACCCTGCTGCTGCCGCACGGCCACGAGGGTCAGGGCCCGGACCACACCTCCGGCCGGCCGGAGCGGTTCCTGCAGATGTGCGCCGAGGACAACATGCGGGTGTCCATCCCGACGACCCCGGCGAACTACTTCCATCTGCTGCGCCGCCAGGCCCTGTCGCCCAAGCGCAAGCCACTGGTGGTGTTCACGCCGAAGTCGCTGCTGCGGCACAAGCTCTGCGTCTCGTCGGTGGAGGACTTCACCACCGGCACCTTCCAGCCGGTGCTGCGCGACACTGCCGCCCCGGCGCCGGAGGCGGTGAAGCGGGTGCTGCTCTGCTCCGGCAAGGTCTATTACGACCTGTTCCAGGCCCGGCAGGAGCGTGGCGTCACCGACACCGCGATCCTCCGGCTGGAGCAGCTGTACCCGCTGCCGGTGGAGGAGATCCGGGCCGCCCTCGCGCAGTTCCCGAACGCCGAGGACTTCGCCTGGGTGCAGGAGGAGCCGGCCAACCAGGGCGGCTGGTCGTTCGTCGCGCTCAACCTGCTGGAGCACCTCACTGACGTTCGGCTGCGGCGGATCTCCCGCCCGGCCGCGGCCGCCCCGGCGGTCGGCTCGGCCAAGACCCACGAGGTCGAGCAGAACGCGCTGATCGAGGCGGCTCTCCCCCGCCCGTGACCTGACCTGAGCGCGGAAGCCGGGGTAGGGCCGTTCACCACGGTCCTGCCCCGGCTCTCGTAGGTCCCGCCGGCCGTTTGACCATCCACCCAGCACCCGCCCGGCCCGAGCCGGGCCGAGCACAAGGACGTACCCATGTACTTCACCGACCGTGGCATCGAGGAGCTGGTCGAGCGCCGGGGCGAGGAGCAGGTGACCCTTGAGTGGCTCGGCGAGCGCCTGCGCGACTTCGTCGACCTCAACCCGGACTTCGAAACCCCCATCGAGCGCCTGGCAACCTACCTGGCCCGCCTGGACGACCCCGACGACGAAGACGCCTAACCCCGTTCCGCGCACGGTGATCATGAAGTTGTCCGCGCGTGTCGTCGGCGTGTCGGGCAACAACTTCATGATCACTGGGGTGAAGGGTGGGGCCGGCAGGGCCGGAGGGCCCAGGTGGTGGGCCTTGCGATCTTCTAGGGTGGGGCTGTGGCCCGAAGTGTGTATCTGACGAGCGTGGGGTCCGGCGGGGGCAAGTCGACGATCGCCCTCGGGTTGGCGGAGTTGCTGTCCCGCCAGGTCGGGCGGATCGGCGTGTTCCGGCCGTTGGTGGCCGACAGCGGCCAGGACCCGATCCTCGCCCTGCTGAGCGAGCGCTACCGGGTCGAGGTGCCGTTGTCCGAACTGGCCGGGGCGAGCTACGCCGAGGCTTCGGCGCTGGTCGCCGACGGCCGACGGGAGCAGCTCATCTCCGCCATCGTCGAGCGCTACCGGGCGGTGGAACGGCAGTGCCCGGCCGTGGTGGTGGTGGGCAGCGACTTCGACGAGCCGGGCGACCCGGCCCACCCCCGGGAACTGGCCTTCAACGCCCGGCTGGCCACCGAGTTCGGCAGCGTGGTGGTGCCGGTGGTGGACGGCTTCGGGCAGGAGCCGGCCGCTGTCGCGTCGGCGATGCGGGGGGCGTACCACGATCTGGCCGACCTCGGCGCGACGGTGCTCGCGGTGATCGCCAACCGGGTCACCGAGCCGATGACACTGCCCGAGCTGCCGGTCCCCGCGTACGCCATCCCGGAGGTGCCGAGCGTGTCAGCGCCGACGGTGGCCGAGGTGGCGGCGGCGCTCGGCGCCACCCTGCTGGCCGGGGACGACACCGCCCTCGGTCGCGACGTGCTGGACTTCGTGGTCGGCGCGGCGCACGTGCCGACACTGCTGGGCCACCTCACCGAGGGCGCCCTGGTGATCACGCCCGGGGACCGGGCCGACCTGCTCGTCGCCGCGAGCGCCGCGCACGTGGCCGGGCAGGTGTCGGTGTCCGGGCTGGTACTCACCCTCGGCGAGCAGCCCGACCCCAGGGTCATGCGGCTGGTGGAGGGGCTCAACACCGGGCTGGCGGTGCTCTCCGTACGTCTCGACAGCTACGACACGGTGGCCGCGTCCAGTCGCATCGAGGGCCGGCCCAGCGCGACCAGTCCCCGCAAGGTGGAGGCCGCGCTCGGCGCGTTCGAGCGCTGCGTGGACACCGACGACCTGGCCCGTCGGCTGCGGGTCAGCCGGTCGGCGCGGGTCACGCCACTGATGTTCGAGAACGAGCTGATCGATCGTGCCCGCTCGAAGCCCCGGCACCTGGTGTTGCCGGAGGGCACCGACGAGCGGATCCTGCGCGCGGCGGAGATCCTGCTACGCCGTGGAGTGGCCGAGCTGACCGTGCTCGGTCGGCCGGACGACATCGCCCGGCGCACCCGGGAGTTGGGCATCGACCTCGGCGACGTGCAGGTGGTCGACCCGGGCACCAGCGAGTGGCGCGACGACTTCGCCGCCGAGTACGCCCGGCTGCGCGCCCACCGGGGCGTCACCGCCGAATTGGCGCACGACCTCGTCGCGCAGCCCAACTACTTCGGCACGCTGATGGTGGCCACCGGCCGAGCCGACGGCATGGTCTCCGGCGCCACGCACACCACCGCCGCGACCATCCGACCGGCGTTCGAGATCATCCGTACGCTGCCGGACGTCTCGGTGGCCTCCAGCGTCTTCTTCATGCTGCTCGCCGACCGGGTGCTGGTCTACGGCGACTGCGCTGTCAACCGCGACCCGGACGCGGCCCAGCTCGCCGACATCGCGATCTCCTCGGCCGACACCGCCGCCCGGTTCGGCATCGAACCCCGCGTGGCGATGCTGTCGTACTCGACCGGCAGCTCCGGCGCGGGCGCGGACGTGGAGAAGGTCGCCGCGGCCACCGCGCTGGTCCGGCAGCGCCGGCCCGACCTGCTAGTCGAGGGGCCCATCCAGTACGACGCGGCGATCGACCCGGCGGTGGCGGCCACGAAGCTGCCCGACAGCCCCGTCGCAGGGCACGCCACTGTCTTCATCTTCCCGGACCTGAACACCGGCAACAACACGTACAAGGCGGTGCAGCGCTCGGCCGGGGCGGTCGCCGTCGGCCCGGTCATGCAGGGCCTGCGGCGGCCGGTCAACGACCTGTCGCGGGGCGCCACGGTGCCGGACATCGTCAACACTGTGGCGATCACCGCCATCCAGGCGGCCACCGAGGAGGCGTCGTGAGTCGGGTGCTGGTGCTCAACTGCGGGTCGTCGTCGGTGAAGTGGCGCCACTACGACGGGGACCGGGTGCTCGACCAGGGCACTGTGGAGCGGGTCGGTGAGCCCGGTGGCGGCCCGGCGGACCACACCGAGGCGGTCCGGCAGATCCTGGACGGGCTGGACCTGACCGGGCTGGCGGCGGTCGGACACCGGGTGGTGCACGGTGGCCGGACCTTCAGCGCACCGGTGCTTGTCGACGACGCGGTGCTGGCCGCGATCAAGGATCTGGTGCCGCTCGCCCCGCTGCACAACCCGGCCAACCTGGCCGGCATCGAAGTGGCCCGCGCGGCGCTGCCGGACGTCCCGCAGGTCGCCGTCTTCGACACCGCGTTCCACCACACCCTGCCGGAGGCCGCCGCGACGTACGCGATCGACCGGGACGCCGCCGAGCGGTACGACATCCGTCGGTACGGCTTCCACGGCACCTCACACGCGTACGTGTCCCGGCGCACCGCCGAGTTGCTGGGCCGTCCGTACGAGCAGGTCAACACGATCACCCTGCACCTGGGCAACGGGGCCAGCGCCTGCGCGGTGGCGAACGGTCGCAGCGTCGCCACCTCGATGGGCATGTCCCCGTTGCAGGGGCTGGTGATGGGGACCCGCAGCGGCGACGTGGACCCCACAGTGATCTTCCACCTGCGCCGGGAGGGTGGCCTGTCGGTGGACGACATCGACGACCTGCTCAACCACCGCAGCGGCCTGCTCGGGCTGACCGGTGTCAACGACATGCGCGAGGTGCTCGAACGCCGGGCGGCCGGTGACCGGGCGGCGGCGTTGGCCTTCGACGTGTACTGCCGGCGCATCACCGAGTACGTCGGGGGGTACTACGCGCTGCTCGGTCGGGTCGACGCGATCGCCTTCACCGCCGGGGTCGGCGAGCACGCCGCGCCGGTGCGGGCCGCCGCGCTGGCCGGCCTGGGCCGGCTCGGCATCGCAGTGGACGACGCCCGCAACGACGGCGAGGGCGACCGGTTGATCTCGCCCGACGGCGCCGAGGTGAGCGTCTGCGTGATCCGCACCGACGAGGAGCGGGAGATCGCCCGGCAGACCCGGGACGTGGTCGGGGCGGCCTGACGCCACTGAGGCGCGCACCCCCGGGAGGCCCGAGGGTGCGCGCGTGTCGGTAGAGCCCGTCCAGTGCCGGCGCAGCGCCAGCCAGGCGACTCGGTCAGCCGGTCGCCAGCCAGGCGACGAGTGCCACCAGCACCACGACGACCACGGCCGCACCGATGATCAGCGGCAGGCGGGACGGGGCCTCCGTCGGCGCCGCGGTCTCCGGCGTCTGGTTGAAGGCGCGGAACGCCTCGGTGTTGCCGCTGGGGTCCGTGTAGTTCTCAGGCATGTCGGTGACAGTAGCGAAGCTGGCCACGCGCCACCGTCCCCGGCCCGCTGCGTCCCAGGGGTGGACCCGGCCGGCGGAGGTGACCCGACCGGGTGGCGGGCGTACCCGGGCCGGACGGCGGGGCCGCCACGCCCGCCCGGGCACCTACCGTTGAACGATGGGGGCGGGCCGCGCGCCCCTGCCGGCCCGACCGGCACCGGTACGGTCCTCCCGTGGACGAGCTTGCGCGCCGGCAGTTGGCGAGCATCGCCGAGGTCATCGCGGTGACCGGGGCGGACGGCATCCCGGTCTGGCTGCGCGGCGGCTGGGCGATGGACTTCCAGCTCGGCGCGGTGACCCGCCCGCACGTCGACGTCGACTGGTACTGCTGGCGCGACGACGCCGATCGGCTGGCCAACCTGCTGCTGGCCCGGGGTTGGTTTCCCGACCCGCGGGTGCCGGTGCAGTCGCAGCTCGACCTGTTCGCCGCCGACGTGGAGGTCAGCTTCGCGTACCTGGGTCGCGATGCCTGCGGCCGACCGACGGTGGGTGCCGGGCCCTGGGCCGGCACCCCGCTGCCAGCCGGGATGCTGGACGCCCCACCCGGCCGGATCGGCCCGCTCACCGTGCCGACCATCTCGGTGGCGGCCCAGATCGAGTTCAAGCAGATGTACCCGGTCTGGATGCCGGAACGCCCCCGCCGCCCGAAGGACGTCGACGACCTGGCCCGACTGCGCGCACTCGGCCCGGCCGGCACTACCGGTTGAACTGTGGGTGAGCGGATGGGCACGCCACGCCGAACCCGGCCGGGCACGTCTGCGGGGCAGGGCACAATCGGATTCATGTCGCGTCGCATCGCTCCCGCACTGATGGCCAGCGCCGTCCTCATGGCCGGTCTGGTCGGCTGCTCGGCGGACGCCAGGAAGACCGAGGGCCAGCAGGCACCCGTCGAACCACCGCCCGCCGCCACGCCGACACC
Source organism: Micromonospora sp. NPDC048986 (assembly GCF_040649335.1). Taxonomy (NCBI): domain Bacteria; kingdom Bacillati; phylum Actinomycetota; class Actinomycetes; order Micromonosporales; family Micromonosporaceae; genus Micromonospora; species Micromonospora sp. NPDC048986. The sequence continues at coordinate 945 of NZ_JBEZFJ010000009.1, read as the reverse complement.
GCAGGTGCCCGCCGGCAAGGCCCCGCAGCGCGCCTTCGCGGTCGGCGTACGCCAACTCAAGCTGAACCGGGACGGCCGCGCGCTGCCGACGACGCTCTGGTACCCGGCGGCCGGGCAGTCCGGCGGCAAGGCCGAGCGGTCGGCGACGGCGGCGGAGGGCCGGTTCCCGGTGGTGATGTTCAGTCACGGCCTGGGTGGGCGACCGGACGACTACGCCACGCTGCTGACCCGCTGGGCGGCGGCGGGTTTCGTGGTGGCCGCGCCGACGTTCCCGCACACCTCGCGGGGCGCTGACAACAACGTCCTCGACGTGCTCAACCAACCCGCCGACGTGTCGTACGCGTTGGACCAGGTGCTGGCGTTGGACGGCAGGGCCGGCGACGCGTTGCGTGGCCGGTTGGACGGCGAGCGGGTGGCCGCGGCCGGGCACTCGGCGGGCGGGGTGACCACCATCGGCCTGTTCACCGCGAGCCGGGACGAGCGGCTGGACGCGGGTGTGGTGTTCGCCGGCACGGCGCTCGGCGTGGGCACCGCGTTCGCCGGTGCGGCAGCACCGCAGTTGTTCGTGCACGGCGAGTTGGACGAGGTGGTCGAGTACGCGGCGGGCAAGGCCGCGTACGACAAGGTGCCCTGGCCGAAGGCGATGCTGAGCCTGCCCAAGGGCGACCACGGGCGGGCGCTGCTCAGTGACGGCGCGACGCTGCGGGTCGTCTCGGACACGTCTGTCGAGTTCCTGCGCTGGTCGCTCTACGGCGACGCGGACGCCAGGAAGCGCATCCCCACCGACGCGACGCGCGGCGACATCGCCACCTTCGACGACCACCTCTGACGTCCCGCCCACGCCGCCCGCCCGCGCCGCCCTTGGGCAGGCTCAGCATCGCCTTCGGCCAGGGCACCTTGTCGTACGCGGCCTTGCCCGCCGCGTACTCGACCACCACGTCCAAC